>NZ_JAGPXL010000018.1 GCF_018070565.1 Streptomyces sp. B93 | reverse complement strand
GGAGAGGGTGGGGGTGGGGGTGAGGGCGGGGGTGGGTGTAAGTGCGGGTGCGGGTGCGGACGAGGGCTCTCCGTCCTTGACGTCGAGCACGACCCGCACCGGTCGCGCGGCCCTGGTGCGGGCCGCACCGCCCGCACCGGTCGGCGTACGGGTGCCGAGGCGGATACGCCCGCACCGGTCGCGTACCGGTGCCGAGACGGATACGGCCGCACCGTCACGCGGTACCCGGTGCCGTGGGGCCCAGACCGTCGCGCGCCCGGACCGGCACCGACGCGGGCGCGCCCCGCCTCTCAACCCCCGCCGTCCAGCACCGCCTGCGCCAGCCGCGCCGTCCGCGTCGGTGTGTCCCCCACCCGCACGCCGACCGCCTCCAGCGCCTCCTGCTTCGCACGGGCCGTGCCCGTGGAGCCGGAGACGATGGCGCCCGCGTGGCCCATGGTCTTGCCCTCGGGCGCGGTGAAACCGGCGATGTAGCCGACGACCGGCTTGGTGACGTGGTCGCGGATGTAGGCGGCGGCGCGTTCCTCGGCGTCACCGCCGATCTCGCCGATGAGGACGATGAGTTCGGTGTCGGGGTCGTCCTGGAAGGCGGCGAGGCAGTCGATGTGGGTGGTGCCGACGACGGGGTCGCCGCCGATGCCGACGCAGGTGGAGAAGCCGGTGTCGCGCAGCTCGTACATGAGCTGGTAGGTGAGGGTGCCGGACTTGGAGACCAGGCCGATCCGGCCGGGTTTGGTGATGTCGGCGGGGATGATGCCCGCGTTGGCCTGGCCGGGGGTGATGAGGCCGGGGCAGTTGGGGCCGATGACGCGGGTGCCGCGGTGTGCGGCGTGGGTGGTGAAGGCGACGGTGTCGTGGACGGGGATGCCCTCGGTGATGACGACCGCCAGTCCGATGCCCGCGTCGGCGGCCTCGGTGACGGCGGCCTTGGCGAAGGCGGGCGGCACGAAGACGACGGTGACGTCGGCGCCGGTCTCCGCCATGCCCTCGGCAACGGAGCCGAAGACGGGGACGGCTCGGTCGTCGAGGTCGACGGTGCGGCCCGCCTTGCGCGGGTTGACGCCGCCGACGACATTCGTGCCCGCCGCGAGCATGCGGCGGGTGTGCTTCATGCCCTCGCCGCCGGTCATGCCCTGGACGAGGACCTTGCTCTCCGTGGTGAGGTAGATGGCCATGGCGTCCGGGCTCCTCATGCGGCGGTGGTGGCGAGTTCGGCGGCGCGGCGGGCGGCGCCGTCCATGGTGGTGGCCTGCTGGACCAGCGGGTGGGCGTGCTCGTCGAGGATGGCGCGGCCGCGGGCGGCGTTGTTGCCGTCGAGCCGGACGACCAGCGGTTTGGTGAGCCGTACGGTGTCCAGGGCCTGCACGATGCCCTCGGCGACCGCGTCGCAGGCGGTGATGCCGCCGAAGACGTTGACGAAGACCGACTTCACGGCGGGGTCGGAGAGGATGACCGACAGGCCGTCCGCCATGACGCGGGCGGAGGCGCCGCCGCCGATGTCGAGGAAGTTGGCGGGGCGGGCGCCGCATCCGGCGACCACGTCGAGGGTCGACATCACGAGTCCGGCGCCGTTGCCGATGATGCCGACGGAGCCGTCGAGCTTGACGTAGTTGAGGCCCTTGGCGGCGGCCGCGGTCTCCAGCGGGTCGTCGCGGTCCTCGTGCTCGGCGCCCCAACGGGTCTGCCGGAAGCCGGCGTTGTCGTCGAGGGTGACCTTGCCGTCGAGGGCGAGGATCCGGCCCTGGGTGGTGCGGACGAGCGGGTTGACCTCGACCAGCAGGGCGTCCTCGCGGACCAGTACCTGCCAGAGCCGGACGAGGACGTCGGCGGTCCGCGGCGGCAGTCCGGCCGCGGCGGCGATCTCGCCCGCCTTGGCGGAGGTGACGCCCTCGGCCGGGTCGACGGGGATCCGGGCGACGGCCTCGGGTCTGGTCGCCGCGACCTCCTCGATGTCCATGCCGCCCTCGGCGGAGGCGATCGCGAGGAAGCGCCCGGCCGCGCGGTCGAGGACGTAGGAGACATAGAACTCGCTCTCTATGTCGACGGGTTGGGCCAGCATCACGGTGCCGACGGTGTGGCCCTTGATGTCCATGCCGAGGATCTGTCGTGCCGTCAGCTCGGCGGCGGCCGGGTCGGCGGCGAGCTTCACGCCGCCCGCCTTGCCCCGTCCACCCGTCTTGACCTGCGCTTTGACGACGACCCTGCCACCGAGCCTGCGGGCGATCTCGCGTGCCTCCTTGGGCGAGTCGGTGATCTCGGCCCTCGGCACCACGATGCCGTGTTCTTCGAAGAGTTGCCTTGCCTGGTGTTCGAACAGGTCCATCTCGGCTCCTGACTTAAAAGTGCCGCACGCCCCCTGGACACCACCCACCGGATGCGGGATAACAAGCTTCATACAGTATTCGTCGACTGTATGCAATCTACGGAATCCACCGCGAGAGCCTTCCAACCCCCTACGAAGGGACAGGACTTCGCCATGCCTGACGACAGCCGCGACCAGGACGAACAGCTCATCTCGGGTGGGCATCTCGTCGCCAAGGCGCTCAAAGCGGAAGGTGTGGACGTCATCTACACCTTGTGCGGCGGGCACATCATCGACATCTACGACGGCTGCGTCGACGAGGGCATCGAAGTCGTCGACGTCCGTCACGAGCAGGTGGCCGCGCACGCCGCCGACGGGTACGCGCGCATCACCGGCAAGCCCGGCTGCGCGGTCGTCACCGCCGGACCCGGGACCACGGACGCCGTCACCGGTGTCGCCAACGCCTTCCGCGCGGAGTCCCCGATGCTGCTGATCGGCGGTCAGGGCGCGCTCACCCAGCACAAGATGGGGTCCCTCCAGGACCTGCCGCACGTCGACATGATGGCGCCGATCACCAAGTTCGCGGCGACCGTCCCGGACACGGCTCGCGCGGCGGACATGGTGTCGATGGCGTTCCGCGAGTGCTACCACGGCGCGCCCGGGCCCTCCTTCCTGGAGATCCCGCGCGACGTCCTCGACGCCAAGGTGCCGGTGGAGAAGGCACGGGTGCCGAAGGCGGGCGCCTACCGGGCCTCCACCCGCTCGGCCGGGGACCCCGAGGCCGTCGAGAGGCTCGCCGACCTGCTGGTGCACGCCGAGAAGCCCGCGATCCTGCTGGGCAGCCAGGTGTGGACGACCCGCGGCACCGAGGCGGCCATCGAGCTGGTGCGGACGCTGAACATCCCCGCCTACATGAACGGCGCGGGGCGCGGCACGCTGCCGCCCGGCGACCCGCACCACTTCCAGCTCTCCCGCCGGTACGCCTTCTCCAACGCGGATGTCATCGTGATCGTCGGTACCCCCTTCGACTTCCGCATGGGCTACGGCAAGCGGCTGTCGCCGGACGCCACCGTCGTCCAGATCGACCTCGACTACCGCACCGTAGGCAAGAACCGCGACATCGGCCTCGGCATCGTCGGCGACGCGGGGCTGGTGCTGAAGTCGGTGACGGAGGCCGCCTCCGGTCGCGTCAACGGGGGCGCGTCGAAGCGCAAGGAGTGGCTCGACGAGCTGCGCGCCGCCGAGCAGACGGCGCTGGAGAAGCGGCTGCCGCAGCTCAGGTCGGACGCCTCACCCATCCACCCGTACCGGCTGGTCAGCGAGATCAACGACTTCCTCACCGAGGACTCGATCTACATCGGCGACGGCGGCGACATCGTCACCTTCTCCGGGCAGGTCGTACAGCCCAAGTCGCCGGGCCACTGGATGGACCCGGGCCCGCTGGGCACGCTCGGCGTCGGCGTCCCCTTCGTGCTGGCGGCCAAGCAGGCGCGGCCCGACAAGGAGGTCGTCGCCCTCTTCGGCGACGGCGCCTTCTCCCTCACCGGCTGGGACTTCGAGACCCTCGTCCGCTACGACCTCCCCTTCGTCGGCATCGTCGGCAACAACTCCTCCATGAACCAGATCCGCTACGGCCAGGCCGCCAAGTACGGCACCGAGCGCGAGCGGGTCGGCAACACCCTCGGCGACGTCCACTACGACGAGTTCGCCCGGATGCTGGGCGGACACGGCGAGGAGGTCCGCGACCCCGCCGAGATCGGCCCGGCGCTGCGGCGCGCCCGGGAGTCGGGCAAGCCGTCGCTGATCAACGTCTGGGTCGACCCGGACGCGTACGCCCCCGGAACCATGAACCAGACCATGTACAAGTGAGGAGCGCTTTCATGACCAAGGCTCTTGAAGGCATCCGCGTCCTGGACATGACCCACGTCCAGTCGGGGCCCTCCGCCACCCAGCTGCTGGCCTGGCTCGGCGCGGACGTCGTCAAGCTGGAGGCGCCGACCGGTGACATCACGCGCAAGCAGCTGCGCGACCTCCCGGACGTCGACTCCCTCTACTTCACGATGCTCAACTGCAACAAGCGGAGCATCACCCTCAACACCAAGACCGAGCGCGGCAAGGAACTCCTCACCCAGCTGATCCGGCGCTCGGACGTCATGGTCGAGAACTTCGGGCCGGGCGCGGTCGACCGCATGGGCTTCACCTGGGACCGCATCCAGGAGATCAATCCTCGGATCGTCTACGCCTCCATCAAGGGGTTCGGCGACGGCCCGTACACCAACTTCAAGGCGTACGAGGTCGTCGCGCAGGCCATGGGCGGTTCGATGTCGACCACCGGTTTCGAGGACGGGCCGCCGCTGGCGACGGGCGCCCAGATCGGGGACTCGGGCACGGGCGTCCACGCCGTGGCGGGCATCCTCGCGGCGCTGTACCAGCGGGAGCGCACCGGGCGCGGGCAGCGGGTGAACGTGGCCATGCAGCACGCGGTGCTCAACCTCTGCCGGGTGAAGCTGCGCGACCAGCAGCGCCTGACCCATGGTCCACTCGCCGAATATCCCAACGAGGACTTCGGCGACGAGGTTCCCAGGTCCGGCAACGCCTCCGGCGGCGGTCAGCCCGGCTGGGCGGTCAAGTGCGCGCCGGGCGGCCCCAACGACTACGTGTACGTCATCGTGCAGCCCGTCGGCTGGAAGCCGATCAGTGAGCTGATCGGGCGGCCGGAGCTGGCCGAGGACCCCGAGTGGGCGACGCCGGAGGCCCGGCTGCCGAAGCTGAACAAGATGTTCCAGCTGATCGAGGAGTGGTCCTCGACGCTGCCCAAGTGGGAGGTGCTGGAGCGGCTGAACGCCCACAACATCCCCTGCGGGCCGATCCTGTCGACCAAGGAGATCATCGAGGACTCCTCGCTGGTCGCCAACGAGATGGTGGTGCGCGTACCGCACCCGCAGCGCGGCGAGTTCGTGACCGTGGGCAGCCCGCTGAAGCTCTCCGACTCCCCCGTGGACGTGACCAGTTCACCGCTGCTGGGCGAGCACAACGAAGAGGTCTACGTCGGCGAGCTGGGCCTCGGCGACGAGGAGCTGCGCCTGCTCAAGTCGAACGGAGTGATCTGACGTGATGGCCGAAGACCGGGTGCTGCGGGTGCGCGCGCTCCTCGACTCCGTGCGGGCCGAGGGACGTACCGCGCTCACCGCGCCCGAGGGCAAGGTGGTCGCCGACGCGTACGGGATCGCCGTACCCGGTGAGGAGCTGGCGACCGACGTCGACGAGGCCGTGGCGTACGCGGCGCGCTTCGGCGGGCCCGTGGTGCTGAAGATCGTCTCCCCGGACATCCTGCACAAGACCGACGCGGGCGGTGTGATCGTCGGTGTCGAGGGGGCCGCTGACGTGCGGGCGGCCTTCCACCGGATCGTCGACAACGCGCGCGCGTACGATCCCGGCGCCCGGATCGACGGCGTACAGGTGCAGGAGTTGCTGCCGCAGGGGCAGGAGGTCATCGTCGGCGCGGTGACGGACCCGACGTTCGGCAAGGTGGTGGCGTTCGGGCTCGGCGGGGTGCTGGTCGAGGTGCTGAAGGACGTCACGTTCCGGCTCGCGCCCGTGGACGCCGACGAGGCGTTGTCCATGCTGGACTCGATCCGGTCGGCGGAGATCCTGCGCGGGGTGCGGGGGCAGGCGGGGGTGGACCGGTGGGCGGTCGCCGAGCAGATCCGCCGCGTGTCCCAGCTCGTCGCGGACTTCCCGGAGATCGCCGAGGTCGACCTCAACCCGGTGATCGCCACGGCCGAGGGCGCGGTCGCCGCGGACATCCGGGTCATCCTCGCCGAGTCGCTGCCGACGCCTCGCCGGACGTACTCGCGCGAGGAGATCCTGACCTCCATGCGGCGGCTGATGCAGCCGTCGTCGGTGGCCGTGATCGGCGCCTCCAACGAGGCGGGCAAGATCGGCAACTCGGTGATGCGCAACCTCGTCGACGGGGGCTTCTCCGGGGAGATCCACCCGGTGAACCCCAAAGCCGATGACATTCTGGGCCGCAAGGCGTACAAGAGTGTCACGGACGTTCCCGGTGAGGTGGATGTGGCCGTCTTCGCCATTCCCGCCAAGTTCGTGGCCAGGGCTCTGGAGGAGGTGGGACGCAAGGGCATCCCCAACGCCGTCCTCATCCCCTCCGGGTTCGCCGAGACCGGCGAACACGAACTCCAGGCCGAGATCGTCACCATCGCCGAGCGCCACGGCGTCCGGCTGCTCGGGCCGAACATCTACGGCTACTACTCCACCTGGCAGGACCTGTGCGCCACGTTCTGCACGCCCTACGACGTCAAGGGCGGCGTCGCGCTGACCTCGCAGTCCGGGGGCATCGGGATGGCCATCCTGGGCTTCGCGCGGACCACCAGGACCGGGGTGTCGGCGATCGTGGGGCTCGGCAACAAGTCGGACCTGGACGAGGACGACCTGCTGACCTGGTTCGGTGAGGACCCGCACACCGACTGCATCGCCATGCACCTGGAGGACCTCAAGGACGGCCGGGCCTTCGTGGAGGCCGCTCGCGCGACCGTGCCGCGGAAGCCCGTCGTCGTGCTGAAGGCGGGCCGTACGGCGGCGGGTGCGAAGGCCGCCGGATCGCACACCGGAGCCCTCGCGGGCGACGACGCCGTGTACGACGACATCCTGCGTCAGGCCGGGGTCATCCGGGCGCCGGGCCTGAACGACATGCTGGAGTACGCGCGCGCGTTGCCGGTGCTCCCCGCCCCTCTGGGGGACAACGTGGTGATCATCACCGGGGCCGGTGGGAGCGGGGTGCTGCTGTCCGACGCGGTGACGGACAACGGCCTGACCCTGATGGAGATCCCGCCGGACCTGGACGCGTCGTTCCGGGAGTTCATCCCGCCGTTCGGAGCGGCGGGCAACCCGGTGGACATCACCGGGGGCGAGCCCCCGTCGACGTACGAGGCGACGATCCGTCTGGGGTTGGAGGACCCGCGCATCCACGCGCTCGTCCTCGGCTACTGGCACACCATCGTCACTCCCCCGATGGTCTTCGCCGAACTGACCGCGCGGGTGGTCGCCGAGTACCGCGAACGGGGGGTCTCCAAGCCCGTGGTGGCCTCCCTCGCCGGCGACGTCGAGGTCGAGGAGGCGTGCCAGTACCTCTTCGAGCGGGGGGTCGTGGCGTACCCGTACACGACCGAGAAGCCGGTGGCGGTGCTCGGCGCGAAGTACCGCTGGGCCCGGGCGGCGGGGCTGTTGGGGGGCGGTTCATGACGTGAGGCAGCGGGGGGCCGGCCGCCGGTGCGCGGCGGCCGGCCCCCGGACCCCCGCGCGCACGAAAGGCATTGGACAGGGGGCGCTGGCCAGAACTTTCGACGCAAGGGGTGCAATCAACGTGACTACTACCGACGTGACAAGGGTCGCCACCTATCGGGAGGTGACCGACAGGAACGGACGCGTCTACCGCGTGGGCGAGTCCGACATCGACATCATGGGCCGCAAGCGCAAGTGGATGGTGATCCTGCCCTGGGTCGGCATGATGGGCATCTCCTCGGCGGAGTACGCGTTCGCGTCCGCCGAGGACACCCTCCACGAGGCGCACCACTGGTCCAGCGGCAGCATCTACTGGATGATGACGGTCTGGGTGTTCTGCCAGGCCGCGGTCGCGTTCCCGGCGGGACGGCTGCGCGAGAGCGGCAGGCTTCCGGCGCGCTGGGCGATGATGCTGGGCTCCCTCGGCACACTGCTCGGCTATCTGTCCCTGGCGTACGCGCCGCATGTCATGGTCGCCTTCTTCGGTTTCGGCGTGTTCAGCGGCATCGGCGCGGGCATGGTGTACGCCACCTGCGTCAACATGGTCGGCAAGTGGTATCCGGAGCGCAAGGGCGGCAAGACCGGCTTCGTCAACGGCGGTTTCGCCTACGGCTCGGTGCCGTTCGTCTTCATCTTCACCGGCTTCATGGACGGCTCCAACTTCCGCTGGGTGCTGGTCTCCGTCGGTGTGTTCCTCGCCGGAGTGGTGGCGGTCGCCGGCTTCTACTTCCGGGACCCGCCGAAGAACTGGTGGCCCGCGAGCGTCGACCCGCTGAACCCGCCGGAGGACCCGCGGGCCCGGCGTTCCCTGGAGAAGAACCCCCCGGCCGACAAGCAGTACTCCCCGATGGAGGCGTGGAAGACCGGCCGGGTGGCGCTGATGTGGTTCTGTCTCGCCTGCACCTCCGGCGTGAACATCTTCGGCATCGCCTTCCAGGTCGACATCGGTGAGGACGCGGGCTTCGCGGCCGGGATCGTGGCCACCGCGATGTCGCTGAAGGCGATCGTCAACGGCACCGGGCGCGGTGTCATCGGCTGGCTCTCCGACCTCTACGGCCGCAAGCAGTGCCTGCTCTACGTGTGCGCCATCCTGGGCCTCGCCCAGTTCGGCATCATCTGGTCCGCCGAGATCAAGAACCTGCCGCTGTTCCTGATCTTCTCCGCCGTCTCCGGCTTCGGCGGCGGCGCCATCTTCCCCATGTTCGCGGCGATGACGGCGGACTACTTCGGCGAGAACAACAACGCCACCAACTACGGAATGGTCTACAGCTCCAAGCTCGTCTCCGGCCTCGGCGCTGGCATGGGTTCCGTGGTCGTGGGCGCCTGGGGGTACAACGGCGCCTTCACCCTGGCGGGCTGCATCTCGATCTTCGCCGGCTTCGTGGCCCTGTTCCTCACCCCGCCGGGAGGCAACCGGAACAAGCGCCGTATCACTCCCAATCCGCAGCCGCTCGGCGACGAGACGGCATGACCCTGACCCGACCCGACGCCGCGCACCGTCCCCGCCGTGCCGTGATGGCCGTCACCGACTTCCCGTACGGGTCCGTGGGCTGACCGGGCCCGTGTGTGAGGAGGTCCTCCCCGCTCCCGGGGAGGACCTCCTCACGCGTGTACGGCCGTCAGCACTTCTCGCGCAGGGAGTGCAGGTGCGCGCTGGACTTGCGGGCGAAGGCGAAGGACTCGGCCGGGTTGTCGTGCTCCGCCTGCCAGTGGTGGGCCAGCCGGTGGCCGCGCAGCCTGGTCACCCCGGAGATGAAGCGCTGGTAGTCGATGTCACCGTCGCCGACGTCGGCCATGCGGTAGCCGTGCTCTACCGACGGGTCGCTCACGCCGTCCTTGACGTGGAAGAGCGGGTAGCGGTCGGGCTGGTCCAGGACGTAGTCGAGCGGTTCGAAGGGGGCGGGGGTGCCGTCCGGGCGCCGGGAGAAGCGGAACTGGCCGACGTACGCCCAGTAGATGTCCATCTCCAGGTAGACCAGGTCCGGGTCGGTCTCGGCGAGCAGGACGTCGTAGAGGCGCACGTCGGGCCGGTCGGTGGCGAAGGAGAACTCCTCCGAGTGGTTGTGCTGGTAGAACTTCATGCCGCGGGCCTTGGCGGCGGCGCCGTAGGTGTTGAACTCCTCGGCGGCCCGCTTCCAGGCGTCGACGGTGGAGCCGTAGCGGAACGGGCCGGAGGCGGTGCCGATGTGCTTCAGGCCGAGGGCCTGGGCGTCGTCGAGGACCTTGGTGAGGTTCTGCGCGAAGGTGTAGGCGTTCGGGTCGTCGGAGTAGTAGCCGACGTGGCTGCCGATGGGGTTCAGGCCGTGGTTGCGCGCCAGCCGCTTGAGCTGGGCGAGGGTGATGGGACCGGCCGAGCCCTGGGTGTACCCGGCGAACTCGACCTCGTCGTAGCCGTACTTCTGGAGTTCCGCGAAGACGGGGGCGAAGCCGAGGGTGGAGACCTTGTCGCGCAGGCTGTAGAGCTGGATGCCGAGGCGGCCGGGCGGCAGCACCGGACGGCCGCGGCCCGCGGCGGTCGCAGCGGCGGGGGTGCTCGCCTGGGCGGGGGCGGCGGCGCCGAGCAGTGCGGCGGCGGTGGCGCCCGCGGCCACGCCGAGCATGTTCCTCCTGCTGAGGCGGTGGGCCAGTTCGGGGTCGTCGGCCTTGCTCCAGCGGCTGGTGCGGGGGGTGCGGCTCATGCGGAACTCCTCCGGGTGGCAGTGCGTTGTCAGTGGTGAGTGCTTCACTGGTGACCAGTAGGAAGTGGCCGGTCAGGTGCCGAGACCGGCGAGGTGGAGCAGCAGGGCTTTCACGTCGGTGGCCGCGACGCGGTCACCGACCGACCGGGGGGTGGAGCAGATGATGAGCGGACCTTCGTCGTCGCTCGCGGGGAGGCGGCCGTGGCTGCCGCGAATAGGTGAGGGGTCCAGGGGCACCACCGCCATGCGGTAGCGCATGCCGAGCTTCTTGCGGGCCAGCGCGGTGGCCGCCTTCACCTTGACGTAGGGGTCGAGGGGGTCCATGAAGAGTTCGACCGGGTCGTAGCCGGGTTTGCGGTGGATCTCGACGAGCTGTGCGAAGTCGGGCGCGCGGTCGTCGTCGAGCCAGTAGTAGTACGTGAACCAGGCGTCCGGCTCCGCCACGGCGACGAGGTCGCCGGAGCGCGGATGGTCGAGGTGGTGGGTCTTCTTGCCCTCGTCGTCGAGGAGTCGGTCGATGCCGGGCAGCCCGTCGAGGGCGGCGCGGGCCGCGTCGAGGTCCTCGGGCCGCCGGACGTAGACATGGGCGATCTGGTGGTCGGCGACGGCGAAGGCGCGGGACGCCATCGGGTCGAGGTACTCCATGCCGTCCTGAGTGTGCACCTCGAGCAGTCCGGCCCGGCGCAGGGCGCGGTTGATGTCGACGGTGCGGCTGACCCGGGTGATGCCGTACTCGGAGAGCGCGACGACGGTGCGGCCCTCGGCGCGGGCGTCGTCCAGCAGGGGTGCCAGGGCCGCGTCGAGGTCGGCGGCGGCCTTCAGCGAGCGCGGGTCGTCGGGCCCGAAGCGCTGGAGATCGTAGTCGAGGTGGGGGAGGTAGCAGAGCGCCAGGTCGGGGCTGCGGGTGTCCAGGATGTGGCGGGTGGCGTCGATGATCCACTGGCTGGAGACCAGGTCAGCGCCGGGTCCCCAGAAGTGGAAGAGGGGGAAGGTGCCGAGTTTGTCGGTGAGTTCGTCGTGCAGGGCCGGGGGCCGGGTGTAGCAGTCGGGTTCCTTGCGGCCGTCGGCGTAGTAGACGGGGCGGGGGGTGACGGTGATGTCGGTGTCGGCGCCCATGGCGTACCACCAGCAGATGTTGGCGACGGTGTAGCCGGGGTGGGCACGGCGGGCGGCGTCCCAGAGCTTGTCGCCGGCGACGAGTCCGTTGTGCTGGCGCCACAGCAGTACGTCGCCGAGTTCGCGGAAGTACCAGCCGTTGCCGACGATGCCGTGCTCCGACGGGAGGGTGCCGGTGAGGAAGGTGGACTGCGCCGCGCAGGTCACGGCGGGCAGGACGGTGCCCAGCGGTGCCTGGGAGCCAGACTGGGCGAGGGATTTCAGGTGGGGCATGTGGTGGAGGAGACGGGGGGTGAGGCCGACGACGTCGAGGACGAGGAGCGGGGTGGGGGCGCTCATGGCAGCTCCTTCAGGCCGAGGTCGGTCAGCAGGTCGCGCGCGAGGGTGAGTTCGGCGGCGATGCCGTCGGCGAGCTGGGTACGGCCGCGGGGGCGCAGCTCGGGCGGGAGGGCCTGCCAGGTGTAGGTCTCGACCTCGAGGTGGTGGGTCAGCGGGCGCGGGCCGCCGACCAGGCGGGCCAGTGCGGTGGTCAGGACGGGAAGCGTGGAGGTGAGGGGCGCGGCGGGGGCCGCGTGCAGGGGGACGTGGAAGTGGGCGCGCCAGGGGGCGGCGTCGGGCAGGGCCTCACCCTTCAGGGCCTCACCGAGGTCGTCGGTGCCGCGCAGTCCGGCGGCGGTGGACGTGCGGGTCTGGTGCAGGAAGCGGGGTTCGTCGAAGGCGGCGAGGGCGGCGCGGACCTCGGGGAGATGGGGGTGTTCGGCGTGCAGGGCGGCGGAGAGCTGGGACTTGACGATGGGGACACCGGCCGCGCTGAGGGCGTCCAGGGCGGTGTGCGGATCTTCGAAGGAGGTGGCGAGGTGGCAGGTGTCGACGCAGATGCCGATGCGGTCGTGGGCGATCGCGGTGAGCGGGGCGATGGCGTCGCCGGTGGTCTCGACGACGCAGCCGGGTTCGGGTTCCAGGCCGAGGCGGATGGAGCGGCCGGTGAGTTCCCTGAGGGCGTCCAGGCGCTGGGCGAGGGCCAGCAGGGCGGTGCGGGCCGCCCGGTCGCGTTCGTCGGTGGCGGCCCCGGTCCGCTCGGGCGGGGTGGTCGGCTGCGGGAGCGGGGTGCGCCAGGCGAGGGGCAGGGTGGAGATGCTGCCCTCGGTGACGTCGTCGGGCAGCAGCGCGGCGAGGACCCGGGCCAGGGCGGTGGTGTGCTCGAGCCGTTCGGGGTCGGTCCAGTCCGGCTTGTACACGCGGTACTTGACCTCTTCGGCGCCGAACCCCTCATAGGGGAAGCCGTTGAGGGTGACCACCTCCAGGCCGCGCCGGTCGAGTTCGCAGCGCAGTCCGCGCAGCGCCGAGGGGTCGGTGACCAGGGCGTGGGCGGCGTCCTTGGCCAGCCACAGGCCGATGCCGAGCCGGTCCCGGCCGAGCCTGCGGCGCACCGGTTCGCAGTGGTCGCGGAGCTGGGCGAGGACACCGTCGAGGGTCTCGGCGGGATGGACGTTGGTGCAGTAGGCGAGGTGGACGGTGGAGCCGTCCGGGTGGCGGAAGCGCATGCCTCACTCCCCGCCGCGCAGGATGGAGTTGCCCTCGTGGGTGGCGTCGGTGGCGGCGACATCGAGGTGGAGGCGTCCGCTGAGCCCGTAGAAGGCCACCGGGTTGCGCCACAGCACGCGGTCGACGTCGTCCTCGGTGAAGCCCTCGGCGAGCATCAGGTCGCCGACCTTGCGGGTCTTCAGGGGGTCGCTGCGGCCCCAGTCGGCGGCGGAGTTCACCAGGACCTGCTCGGGGCCGTGGGCGCGCAGGATCGCGACCATCCGCTCCTCGTCCATCTTGGTGTCCGGATAGACGGAGAAGCCCAGCCAGCAGCCGCTGTCCTTGGCCTCCTTGACGGTGGTCTCGTTGAGGTGGTCGACCAGGACGCGGTCCATGGGCAGGGCGGATTCCCTGACGACGTCGAGGGTGCGGCGCAGACCGGCGAGCTTGTCGCGGTGCGGGGTGTGCACCAGCGCGGGGAGCCCGTGGTCGGCGGCGAGCTGGAGCTGGGCGGCGAGGGCCGTGTCCTCGGCGGGCGTCATCGAGTCGTAGCCGATCTCGCCGACGGCGACGACCTGGTCCTTGACGAGGTACCGGGGAAGTTCGTCGAGGACGGGCGCGCAGCGCGGGTCGTTGGCCTCCTTGGGGTTGAGGGCGAGCGTGCAGTGGTGGGCGATGCCGTACTGGGCGGCGCGGAAGGGTTCCCAGCCGAGGAGGGAGTCGAAGTAGTCGAGGAAGGTGGCCGGGGAGGTGCGGGGCTGGCCGAGCCAGAAGGAGGGTTCGACGACGGCGCGGACGCCCGCGGCATACATGGCCTCGTAGTCGTCGGTGGTCCTGGACGTCATGTGGATGTGGGGGTCGAAGATACGCATCAGGACTCCTTGCCGTGGGGGGTGTCCGTGCCGGGCGAGGGCGGTGCCGACTCGGTCAGGGCCAGGACGTGGTGCAGGTCCCCGGGGACCGGGCGGCCCGCGGCGGTGCGTTCGGCGGCGTAGTCGCCGAGCATGCGGGCGAGTTCGGCGTCGCCGTGGGCGCGGCGCTCCAGGTCGGCCACCTGGTCCACGGGCACCCCGGTGAACAGGCACTTCAGCACGGCGTGGCGCCAGTTGTGCGCGTCGAGGTGCCGGGCCGCGTAGGGGCCGACGGCGGCGGCGAGCAGCCGGGTGTCATTGGTGCGCAGGGCGTCCTCGACGAGCGGGAGCGCGTGGGGGCCGGTGACGAGGTGGGGCAGGGCGTGCAGGACCGCGCGGCGTTCGTCGGCGGTGCCCTGGCGGTAGACGCGGTCGAGCGCGGCGGTGTCGGCGCGGGCCGCGTGCAGGATCAGGACGCGTGCGGCGTCGGCATGTTCGGTGCCGCAGCGGCGTCCGGCCTCGGCGAGCCGTAGCTCCCACACGGAGATCGGCCCGTGGCCGCCGGGGTGGGCGGCGGCCTCGTCGAGGGCCTGGTCGAGCCAGGCGCGGGCGGCTCCGCCGAGGCTCACGCCGAGGTGGGTGCGGAGCTGGTGCGGTGGGGTGACGGCGAGCGGAGGGGGAGCGGTGGGGCGGGTGGTGTGGCTGGTGGTGCTGTGGTGGGCGGCTTCGGTGTCGTCGCTGCCCGTGCTGCTCGCTGCCGGGGTGTCCGGTGCGGCGGGGCGGTGGGTCATCGGGCGCTGCTCCCTTCTGGGGTGGCGGAGGGCTCGCCGTGGGGTGGCGCGTCGAGCGGGGTCTCCGCGGTGGCGGAGGCTGCCGCGCGGTGGAGGAAGGGGAGGGAGAGTTCGGCGTAGTGGGGGCCCGCGTGGGAGTGGCGGGGCAGTTCGACGACGGTCAGGCCCTGGTAGCCGGTGGCGGCGAGGGCCGCCAGGACGGGCGGGAAGTCGATCTCGCCCTCTCCGAAGGGGAGGTGCTCATGGACGCCGCGGCGCATGTCCTCGATCTGGACGTGCCGCAGCCAGGGCGCGACGGCGCGGACGCAGTCGGCGGGCGGAAGGGGTTCGAGGCACTGGCAGTGGCCGATGTCGAGGGTGAGGCCGAGCTGGCTCGGGTCGCCGAGGGCGGTGCGCAGCCGGTGGAAGTCGGCGAGGGTGGCGAGGAGATGGCCGGGCTCGGGTTCGACGGCCAGGGGGATGCCCGCCGTGGTGGCGGCGTCCAGGACGGGGGTGAGGGATTGGGTGAGGCGTTTCCAGGCCGTGTCGTCGTCCGTTCCGGCCGGGGTGATCCCGCTGAAGCAGTGCACCGCGTGGGCGCCGAGGTCGGCGCCGATCCGGACGGCCCTGATCAGCAGGTCGACACGCCGGGCGCGGGCGTCGGGGTCCGGGTCCAGGAGGGAGGGGCCGTGTTTGCGGCGCGGGTCGAGCACATAGCGGGCCCCGGTCTCCACGGTGACGCCCAGTCCCAGGGCGGCCAGCCGGTGGGCGACCTGGCGGGTGCGGGCGGCGGCGTCCGGGGCCAGGGGGTCCAGGTGCATGTGGTCGAGGGTCAGACCGACGCCGTCGTAGCCGAGGTCGGCGAGCAGCGCCAGGGCGTCGTCGAGGCGGAGGTCGGCGAGACCGTTGGTGCCGTAGCCGAAGCGCAGGGGGCTCATGTGACGCTCACCTTCCTGGCGTACCTGCGGCCGAGCGGGGCGAGCGCGGCGACGCACAGGGCGGTGACGGAGGCGCCGGAGCGCGCGGACAGGGCGGCCTGGAGGGGGATGGTGGCGCGGATGCCGCCGCTGACGGCCCGTTGGGTGAGCGGGGGTGAGGGGTTGAGGACGGCGTGCGCGTAGGGGCGGGCGGCGGTGAGGGCGTAGAGCGCGCCGAGCGCGGTGGGCAGGGTGCCGCCGCCGGCGGGCTTCGTGCTCCCCTGCCGAGCCCGGGGCCGCACCGCCGGGCTCGCTGACGCGGTACCCGGCGCGGCGGCGCCGAGGAGGGCCGCGCCCGGCGTCGCCGCGCCCGTGGTGCCCGGCAGGCCGGAGGTGGCTGCTGGCCTCCGGCCTGCCGGGGGACTGGGTGAGCCGCGGGTCAGCAGCCCGGTGAGGGCCGTCGTGGCGGCGAGGGCCGCGAGCGGGGCCAGGGTGGAGCCGCCCTGGGTCTCGCGACGGGAGACGGCGGTGACGGCGAGGGTGTGGCTGCCGAGGAGGGCGGCGGACGGGAGGGCGTCGCGGGTGCGGCCGGTGGTGGCCGCCGCGCCGAGGAGGAGGTCGAGGCCGCGGGCGGCGGCCATGGCCGCCGGACCGGCGGGGGTGTGTTTCAGGGTCAGGTCGTAGGCCCAGACCGTGGCCGCCAGGGGGGCGGCGACGGTGAGGGCGGGGCGTCCGGCGCGGGCCGCCAGGGCGAGTCCGGCGCCGGTGAGGGCGCAGGCCGCGGTGAGGGCGGCGGCAGGGCGGACGCGGCCGGACGGCAGGGGGCGGTGCGGGCGTTCGGCGGCGTCCTCCGCGCGGTCCGCCCAGTCGTTGAGGGCCATTCCGGCGGAGTACAGGCAGAGGGAGGAGCCGATGGCGAGCAGGGTGCGGGAGGTGGGGCGCCGCGCGGTGGCGGCGGCCCCGGCGAGTGCGTCGCCGGGGACGGTGAACAGGGCGGGCAGGCGCAGGAGTTCGGCCCAGGCCCGGCCGCGGGCGCGCGGTACGCGGCGGGTGGGGCCGTCGCCCCGCCGGTCATCCGCGCGGGCCGGGTCCCCGCCCGCCCGTGCTGTCACGGTCGCCGTCACCGCGCCTCCTCACGTCCGTGCTGGGGCTCACGGAGCCGGGCGGCGAACGCGGTCAGTGCCGTGTACTGCTCCGCGAGGGCGGACGGCCCGTCCCCCATCGGGTCCTTGAAGTAGAAGCCCAGTTCGGACAGGGGTCCGGACAGGCCCGCCTCGTGGGCGCGCAGGATGAGCCGGGCCAGGTCGAGGACGAGGGGCGCGGCGAGGGCGGAGTCGCAGCCCTGCCAGATGGTCTGGAGGATCATGCGGGTGCCGAGGAAGCCGTCGAAGGCGATGTGGTCCCAGGCCGTCTTCCAGTCGCCGAGCGCGGGGACGTCGTCGATGTGTACCTCGCCCTCGGGGGTGGCGCCGAGGGTGTCGGCGAGGACGCGTTCCTTGCCCGCGTTCTTGGCCGCGGCGGCGGCCGGGTCGGCGAGGGCCGCGCCGTCGCCGCCGCCGAGCAGGTTGGTGCCGGACCAGGCCCGCACGTCGAGGGCCCGCTGGGTGAACATCGGGCCGAGGGCGGCGCGCAGCAGGGTCTGGCCGGTCTTGCCGTCGCGGCCCGCGTACGGCAGTCCGCTCGCGGTGGCCCGGTCGGCGAGGGCCGGGTGGTGCAGGCCGGTGGAGGGGGTGAAGTTGACGTAGGGGCAGCCCGCGCGCAGGGCGGCGGCGGCGTAGAGGGAGCTGGGCGGCAGGGTGCCGTCGGTGGGGTTGGGCTCGGTGGAGGCGACGTTCACCACCACGGCCCGGGTCAGTTCGTGGCGTCGTACGAAGTCCTCGATGTCCGCGGCGAAGGCGGTGATCAGGTCGTCGGGGGTGCGGGTGTCGCCGGGGGCGGGGCCGCCGGGGCGGATCTCACGGTCGGCGGCGGCGAGTTCGGAGGCGACGGCGGACGGCAGTCCGGCGGGGAGCACCCCGCCCGCGGCGAGGGCCTCGGCGCGTTTGGGCAGGGGGCAGTCGACGGTGTCGTGGCCGCCGAAGACGAGGGTGGACAGGGGCGGGAGTCCGGTGTCGGTGAAGGGAGGGGTCTCGGTGACCATGCCGGTGGGCGGGTGCAGTCCCGCCGTGACGGCGGCGCAGCCCGCGACGACGGTGGTGGCGACGGAGCCGCGGGCTCCGATCAGCCAGACGCCGACGCGCGGTCGGGGAAGGGACGCGGACATGGGCAGCCTCCTTGTCGTGCGCGAACCCTGGTGGGTCGCCGGACCCGGCTCCGGCGGCGGGCCGGTGGCCCGCGTGGGAGCCGGGGGTGGGGAAGGGGTGCGGTGGATGACGGCGGGCGGGAGTCCGGCGTCTCCCGCCCGCCGTCGCTCAGTCGCCCGCGGTGGCGGCGGTGGCCGCCGGGGGCAGTTCCTTGATCCGCACATCGCGGAAGGACACCTTGTCGGCGGCTCCGTGGTTCTGGATGCCGATGTGTCCGTCGGTGAGGCTCCGGGCGGGGTCGGTGTTGGTGAAGTCGTTGATCAGCACGCCGTTGAGCCAGACGCGGAGGCGTTCGCCCTCCACCCTGATCTCGTACGTGTTCCACTCCCCCGGCGGGTTCAGCGCGCGGTCGCGCTGTCTGAGGTCGGCGGACTGGAAGTCGTAGACGGCGCCGGTGGTCTTCTCCGGGGCGTCGGTGGCGTCGATCTGGATCTCGTAGCCGTTGCTGACCGCCGACCACGGGTCGTCCGAGGGCGGGAAGCCCACGAAGACGCCCGAGTTGTCGTCGCCGGACTCGCTGGCCATCTTCCAGTCGAGCTTCAGCGAGTAGGAGCCGAAGCCCGAGGCGGCGTACCAGAGCATGCCCATGCCGCCGGTGGTGGTGAGCGTGCCGTCGGCGCTCAGTTCGAAGGAGCCGGGGCCCGCCTGCTTCCAGTCGTCCAGGGAGGCGGCGGTGCCGTCGAAGAGCGGACGGTAGCCGGTCTCGGGGCGGCAGTCGGCCTGGGCGGCGCCGATGGTCCACCTGATGCCGCCCAGCAGGTGCTGCCGGAAGGCGGGTTCGGCGAAGGACTCCTTGGTGTGGCCGCCGCCGGTGTAGAAGGCCCGGCCGCCCTGGTAGTTCTGGCACCAGGCGATCGGGTGGTCGCCCTGCATGGTGCCGCCGGTGTAGGAGGACTCGTCGAGGGAGGCGAGGACATGGGCGTGCTCGCGCGGGTTGGAGCGGTAGTTGTACCACTCGTCGGTGCGGTTCCAGGCCTTCTCCAGTCCCGCTGTGGCGGGGTGGGCGCGGTCCTCGACCTCGACGGTGGCGGGCTGGATCTGTGGGTGCGACTGGAAGTAGGCGCCCGCGAGGCCGCCGTAGAACGCCCAGTCGTACTCGGTGTCGGCGGCGGCGTGGATGCCGACGTAGCCGCCGCCCTTGCGGATGTAGCCCTCGAAGGCGCGCTGCTGGCTGGGGTTGAGCACGTCGCCGGTGGTCGACAGGAAGACGACCGCGTCGTACTTGCGCAGGTTGCGTGCGGTGAACGCGCCGGCGTCCTCGGTGGCGTCGACGGCGAAGCCGCCGCTGTCGCCGAGTTCCCGGACGGCCGCGACGCCCTCGGGGATGGAGTCGTGGCGGAAGCCCGCGGTCTTGGAGAAGACCAGTACCCGCGGGTCCTTGGACGCCTCTTCCGGCTGGGAGAGGGCCGGGGTGGAGACCACGCAGCCGAGCAGCATGGCCGTGCCCACGGCGGTGGTGAGGAGTCTGCCGTTGGTCCGTGTCATCGCCGCCTCCCTCAGCCGGTGGTGAAGGTGAAGTCGTCCACGTCGAACAGGGCTCCGGAGCCGCTGCCCTTGAAGACGAGGAACAGGGTGGTGGTGCCGCGCGGTGCGCGGGACAGATCGGCGCTGACGTCCTGGAAGGTCTCCCAGCCTCCGGTCACGGGCACCGCGGTCTTGCCGAGCAGGGTGCCGGTGGCGGAGCCCGCCCGGATCTCCAGGGTGCCGCCCGCGCCGCCGGAGGAGACTCGCGCGGTGACGCTCTTGGCGTTGTTCAGGGCGTACGGGGTGAAGGAGATCCAGTCGCCGTTGTTGATGTCACCGACGGTGCGGCCGCCGTGCGCGGCCTCCTTGGTGATCACCGAGACGCCGGAGCTGTCGCCGAAGTGCTCGGCCTGGCGGTGCTTGGGCTGGGTGACGTGCTGGTCGTGGGTGGTCAGCGGGGCCTGCCCGCCGCCCCCGTTGTCGGTGTACTCGGCGTCGACGACACCGAAGATGTTGGCGTCCTCGTCGTGGCCGCCGTCGGCGCTGGTCTGGAGGGTGCCGGAGCAGCCCTTGGCGGAGGTGAGCGGGTGACCGTGGGTGTCGTGGCCGAGGATGAAGGTGACGGTGACCTTGGAGCAGTCGATGGTCTTGCCGTCCTCGGGGTCGGTGACCTTCACCTTGAACGGGATGGCGTCACCGAAGCTGAACAGCTGCCCGTCCTTGGGGGTCTCCAGCACCACGGTGGGCGCGGTGTTGCCGACGACGATCTGCACGCTGGCGCTGCCGGTGCGGCCGGTGGGGTCCTCGGCGGTGACGGTGGCGGTGTAGGTGCCGTTCTGGCGGTAGCGGTGCGTGGGGTTGGCGGCGGTGGAGGTGGCGCCGTCGCCGAAGTCCCAGCGGTAGGTGAGGGCGTCGCCGTCCTGGTCGGTGCTGCCCGCGGAGGAGAAGCTCACCCGCAGTGGCGCCTGTCCGGAGGTCCGGCTGGCGCTGGCCTGGGCGACCGGGGAGTGGCCGTCGGTGGCGTTCTCGATGCGGTACAGGGCGGAGTTCTCGTCGCCGCCGAACCAGGCGAGGCCGTAGTCGAGGACGTAGAGGGCCCCGTCGGGTCCGAAGGCCATGTCCATCACCTGGGTGCCGGTCCAGGGGATGTCGTTGATGGACTGCACGGTACCGTCGGCGTCGCTGCTGATCCGCTTGATCCAGCGGCGGCCGAACTCACCGGCGAAGAAGTCGCCGTCGTAGGCCTCGGGGAACTTCACCGGCGAGTCGAGCGCGGGGTCGTAGTGGTAGACCGGGCCGCCCATCGGGGACTCGGAGCCGCTGCCGAACTCGGGGACGGAGCCGCCGTCGTACGGGATCCAGGCGGCCTGCGCCGGGGGCAGCTCGGTCAGGCCGGTGTTGTGCGGCGAGTTGTTGACCGGGGCGGAGCAGTCGAAGGCCGCGCCGGAGGTGCCGGTGGCGAAGTCGTAGTCGACGTAGGCGTCGTTGTCGCCGGTGCAGTACGGCCAGCCGAAGTTGCCCGGCTCGGTGACGCGGGCGAACTCGACCTGGCCGGCGGGGCCGCGGCTGGGGCTGGCCGCGCCCGCGTCGGGACCGTAGTCACCGACGTAGAGGATGCCGGTCTCCTTGTCGACGCTGAAGCGGAAGGGGTTGCGGAAGCCCATCGCGTAGATCTCGGGGCGGGTCTTGTCCGTGCCGGGGGCGAAGAGGTTGCCCTCCGGGACGGAGTAGGAGCCGTCCGCGTTGACCTTGATGCGCAGGATCTTGCCGCGCAGGTCGTTGGTGTTGCCGGAGGTCCGCTGGGCGTCGAAGGCGGGGTTGCGGTCGGCGCGCTCGTCGATGGGTGTGTAGCCGTCGGACTGGAAGGGGTTGGAGTCGTCGCCGGTCGACAGGTACAGGTTGCCCGCGGCGTCGAAGTCGATGTCGCCGCCGACGTGGCAGCAGATGCCGCGGGTGGCGGGGACGTCGAGGATCTGCTGCTCGCTGGCGTTGTCCAGGGTGCCGTCCTCGTTGAGGACGAAGCGGGAGAGGCGGTTGACGCCGTCGAAGGGCGCGAAGTCGGCGGCGGTGCCGGTCTCGGGGGCGTCGCCCGCGGGGGTGTTCAGCGGGGGCGCGTAATAGAGGTAGATGAAACGGTTGTTCTCGAAGTCGGGGTCGACGCCGATGCCCTGGAGGCCCTCCTCGTCGTGGGAGTAGACGTCGAGCTTCCCGGCGAGCTTGGTGTTGCCCGCGGCGTCGGTGAGCCGGAGTTCACCGTCGCGGGAGGTGTGCAGGACCGAGCGGTCCGGGAGGACGGCGAGCGACATGGGCTCGCCGACCTCCGCCTCGCCCTTGGCGAGGGTGACCTGCTGGAAGTCCTCGGCGGCCACGGCGGCGCCGGGGTCGGCGGCGGTGGCCTGGGGTGCGGCGAGCGTGAGGGACGCGCCCGCCAGCAGGGCGCCGCTGAGCAGGGCGATGGCTCTGCGGAAGAGGGGGTGTTTCGGGTGGGGGGCAGGGCGGTTGGTGCGGTCGTTCCCGTGCACGGGTGCCTCCAGAAAGGGGCCGGTTGTACGGGCGGTTACGAACGCCGGGGTGCGCCGTCACCCCGGTGAGCGATGTGGGGAGTGGTCAGTTGCCGAACGCGGCGTCGAAGGAAGCCGTCGGCGGTTCGAAGTCGTAGGCCTTGAGTCGTTTCAGCGCCTCCGGGGCGCCTTGCAGGCGGTCCATGCCCGCGTCCTCCCACTCCACGGAGACCGGACCCCGGTAGTCGATGGAGCGGAGCATCCGGAAGACGTCCTCCCAGGGGACGTCGCCGTGCCCGGCGGAGACGAAGTCCCAGCCGCGCCGCGGGTCGCCCCAGGGCAGGTGGGAGCCGAGGCGGCCGTTGCGGCCGTCGAGGCGCTTGCGGGCCTCCTTGCAGTCCACGTGGTAGATCCGGTCGCGGAAGTCCCACAGGAAGCCGACCGGGTCGAGGTCCTGCCAGACGAAGTGGGAGGGGTCGAAGTTGAGGCCGAAGGCCGGGCGGCGGTCGACCGCGTCGAGCGCGCGTACGGTCGTCCAGTAGTCGTAGGCGATCTCGCTGGGGTGGACCTCGTGCGCGAACCGCACGCCCTCGGCGTCGAAGACGTCCAGGATCGGGTTCCAGCGGTCGGCGAAGTCCTGGTAGCCGCGCTCGATCATCGACTCGGGCGCGGGCGGGAACATCGCGACCAGGTGCCAGATGGCGGAGCCGGTGAACCCGATGACGGTGTCCACGCCGAACGCCGCCGCCGCGCGCGCGGTGTCCGCGATCTCGGCGGCGGCCCGCTGCCGTACGCCCTCGGCCTCGCCGTCGCCCCAGATGCGGGCGGGCAGGATGGCCTGGTGGCGTTCGTCGATGATGGCGTCGCAGACCGCCTGGCCGACGAGGTGGTTGGAGATCGCCCAGCACTTCAGGCCGTACTTGTCGAGCAGCGCGCGCCGGGAGTCCAGATAGGAGGGGTCGGCGAGGGCCTTGTCGACCTCGAAGTGGTCGCCCCAGCAGGCGAGTTCGAGGCCGTCGTAGCCGAAGTCGCGGGCGAGTCGGCAGACCTCTTCCAGGGGCAGGTCGGCCCACTGGCCGGTGAAGAGCGTGAAGTTGCGGGGCATCCGTCCGGTCCTCCTCAGACGACGGTCAGGCGGCGGTCAGGCATGGGTCACGCGGTGGTCGGGCATGGATCAGGCGGCGATGGTCGTGTAGACGCTGTTCTTCTCGGCGCTCTCCTCCACCGCGGCGAGCACCCGCTGCACCTGGAGGCCGTCGGCGAAGGACGGCTCGGGGCGGCGGCCCTCGGCGACGGCGTGCACCAGGTCGCGGACCTGGTGGACGAAGGTGTGCTCGTAGCCGAGCCCGTGCCCGGGCGGCCACCAGGCCTCCAGGTAGGGGTGGTCGGGTTCGGTGACGAGGATGCGGCGGAAACCGGAGTAGGTGTCCGGTTCGGTGCCGTCGTGGAACCAGAGTTCGTTCAGCCGCTCCAGGTCGAAGGCGAGGGAGCCGCGTTCGCCGTTGAGTTCCAGGCGCAGGGCGTTCTTGCGGCCGGTGGCGTAGCGGGTGGCCTCGAAGGAGGCCAGGGCGCCGGAGGCGAAGCGGCCGGTGAACAGGGCGGCGTCGTCGACGGTGACCTCGCCGGTGCCGTCGGCGGACACCGCGGCGAGCCCGCTGGTGGGTCCACCGGGCAGCGGCCGGTGCCGTACGAACGTCTCGGTGAGCGCGGAGACCCCGGCCAGCGGCTCTCCGGCCAGGTGCTGTGCGAGGTCGACGATGTGCGCGCCCAGGTCGCCGAGCGAGCCGGACCCGGCGTGCTCCTTGCGCAGCCGCCAGGTCAGCGGGAACCGCGGGTCGGTCAGCCAGTCCTGGAGGTAGGTCACCCGGACGTGCCGCAGGGTACCGAGGCGGCCCTCCGCGACCATGCGGCGGGCGAGGGCGGTGGCGGGCACCCGGCGGTAGTTGAAGCCGACCATCGCCAACTGGCCCCGCGCGGAGGCGGATTCGGCCGCCGCCGACATCGCCTCGGCCTCCTCCACGGTGTTGGCGAGGGGCTTCTCGCACAGGACGTGCTTGCCCGCGGCGAGGGCGGCCAGCGCAATCTCGGCGTGGCTGTCGCCGGGGGTGCAGATGTCGACGAGGTCGATGTCGTCGCGGGCGACCAGGGCGCGCCAGTCGGTCTCGGCGGAGGCCCAGCCGTGCCGGTCGGCCGCGGCGCGTACGGCGGTGGCGTCCCGTCCGCAGATCGCGGTCAGCTCCGGCCGCATGGGCAGGTCGAAGACATGGCCCGCGGTGCGCCAGCCCTGGGAGTGGGCGGCGCCCATGAAGGCGTAGCCGACCATGCCGACGCGCAGGGGCGGCGGCCCCGCTGCCCCGCTGCGGTCGTCCGGCCCCTCGGCCTGCTGCGGCTGTCCCATTGGATGACTCCTCCTCGTCGTCGTGGCGCGGTGGGGGGTGGCGCCCGGCCCGCCGTCGGCGGCGGGCCGGGCCCGTGGTACGGGGCGCCTCACTCGAAGCCGGTGGACATGTACTGACCGACGTTGTCCTTGTCGACGACGGCCGAGTAGAGCGTGATGGAGGCGGGGATCTCGAACTCGGCCATGCCGCCGACGCCCTTGCCCTGGCCGAGGGCGCGGGCGAGGTCGATCGCGGAGGCGGCCATGGTCGGCGGGTAGAGGACGGTGGCCTTCAGGACGCTGTTGCCCGCCTCGATGGCCTGGAAGGCGGAGAGCGCGCCGGCGCCGCCGACCATCAGGAAGTCGTCGCGTCCGGCCTGTTCGATGGCGCGCAGGGCGCCCACGCCCTGGTCGTCGTCGTGGTTCCACAGGGCGTCGAAGTTGGACTGCGCCTGGAGCAGCTGGGCCATCTTGGCCTGCCCGGACTCCACCGTGAACTCGGCGGCCTGGCGGGCGACCTTCTTGATGTTGGGATAGTTCTTCAGGGCGTCGTCGAAGCCCTGGGTGCGCTGCTGGGTGAGTTCCAGGTTGTCGAGCCCGGCGAGTTCGATGACGCGGGCGTTCGGCTTGTCCTTGAGCTTCTCGCCGATGTAGTGCCCGGCGTTGAGGCCCATGCCGTAGTTGTCGCCGCCGATCCAGCAGCGGTAGGCCTGCGGGCTGTTGAAGATGCGGTCGAGGTTGATCACGGGGATGCCCGCGCGCATCGCCTTGAGGCCGACCTGGGTGAGGGCCTTGCCGTCGGCGGGCAGCACCACCAGGACGTCGACCTTCTTGTTGATGAGGGTCTCGATCTGCCCGATCTGCTGGGCGGTGTCGTTGGAGCCCTCGGTGATCTCCAGGGTGACGTCCGAGTACTTCCCGGCGCGGCTCTTGGCGTTGTCGTTGATGGCGTTGAGCCAGCCGTGGTCGGCCTGGGGACCGGCGAAGCCGATGGTGACCTGCTTGCCGGGCTGGTCGTCGGCGGCGGGCTGGTTGTTGTCCGCCTTGTCCTTGTCGTCGCTGGACTCGTTACTCGTGCAACCTGCGAGGAGGGCACCGGCCGAGACGGCGGCGGTCCCGAAGAGCAGTCCTCTGCGTGTGGGGAGCTGTGTCATGTCGGTGAACCCTTTCCTCAGGTCGTGCTCGCGGTACGGCGCTGGACCAGCACGGCGGCGACGATGATCGCGCCCTTGGCGATCTGCTGGACGTCGCTCTGAAGGTTGTTCAGGGCGAAGATGTTGGTGATGGTGGTGAAGATCAGGACGCCGAGCACGGAGCCGACGATGGTGCCGCGGCCCCCGCTGAGCAGGGTGCCGCCGATGATCGCGGCGGCGATGGCGTCGAGCTCGTAGAGGTTTCCGTTGGTGTTCTGACCGGAGCCGGACAGGATGATCAGCAGGAACGCGGCGATGCCGCAGCACAGTCCGGACAGCAGGTACAGGTAGAGGCGCTGGCGGCGGACGTCGATCCCGGCGAGGCGGGCGGCCTCGGGGTTGCCGCCGACGGCGACGGTGCGGCGGCCGAAGGTGGTGCGGTTGAGCACCAGCCAGCCGACGATGGTGACGAAGGCGAAGACCAGCACGAGCGGCGGGATGCCGAGCACGTAGGCGTCGCGTTCGCCGAGGTCGAGGACGCTGTCGACGGTGACGATCTGGGTGCGGCCGTCGGTGATCTGGAGGGCCAGGCCGCGCGCCGAGGCGAGCATGGCGAGGGTGGCGATGAACGGGACCATCCCGCCGTAGGCGATGAGCAGTCCGTTGACCAGGCCGCAGCCGACCCCGACCAGTACGGCGGTGAACAGGATGCCGCCGAAGCCGTACTCCTGGGTGGCGACGGTGGTCGCCCACACGGAGGCGAGGGCGACGATCGCGCCGACGGAGAGGTCGATGCCGCCGGAGGTGATGACGAAGGTCATCCCGACGGTGACGACGCCGATGACCGAGGCCTGGGTGAGGACGAGTTGGAGGTTGCGGGTGTCGAGGAACTCGTCCGGCTTGGTGATCCCGCCGATGACGACGAGGGCGGCGAGCACGCCCAGCAGGGTCAGGGTGCGGACGTCGGCGCGGAACACGAGGGTGCGCCATGCGGGCGGCGGGGGCGCCGACGGCACCTTGTCGGCGCTGTCCCGCGGCGGGGAGACGGGCTGCGTCATGACGCCGGGCTTCCTTCCATCACGAGGTCGAGTACGCGGTGTTCGTCGAGGTCGCGGGCGGGCGCGGTGTGGACGACGCGGCCCTCTCGGAGCACCAGGACACGGTCGGCGAGGCCGAGCACCTCGGGCACCTCGCTGGAGACCAGCAGGACGCCGAGGCCTTCGTCGGCCAGGCGGCGGACGACCGCGTACAGTTCGGCGCGCGCGCCCACGTCCACGCCGCGCGTCGGTTCGTCGAGCAGCAGCACCCGGCAGCCGCGCAGCAGCCAGCGCGCGAGCACCGCCTTCTGCTGGTTGCCGCCGGAGAGGGTGCGCACCGGCACGGACGGGTTGTCGGGGCGCAGCGACAGCTGCCGGGTCGCGGCGCGGGCGGCGCCCAGTTCGGCGCCGCGGTCGATCCAGCCGCCGCGGGAGAAGCGGGACATGGAGGAGACGGACACGTTCCGGGTGACCGACTCCAGCATCAAAAGGGCCTGGGCCTTGCGTTCCTCGGGGGCGAGCCCGAGCCCGGCGCGCACGGCGGCCCGTACGCTCCCGGGCCGCAACGGCCGCCCGTCCACCAGCACTTCACCGGCGGTGGGCTTCCTGGCGCCGTAGACGGTCTCCAGGATCTCGGAGCGTCCGGAGCCGACGAGTCCGGCGAGGCCGACGATCTCCCCGGGGCGGACCTCCAGGTCGAGCGGCTCGAACTCGCCGTCCCGGGCCAGGCCGCGCACCTGGAGCAGTGGTTCGCGGGCGGGCGGCTCGGTGGGCCGGTCGGGGAAGACGTACTCGACGTTGCGGCCGGTCATCAGGGCCACGACCTCACGGGTGGGCGTGGACTTGGCGGGCAGTCCGTTCGCCACCGCCCGGCCGTCCTTGAGGACGGTCACCCGGTCGCCGATGCGGCGGATCTCCTCCAGCCGGTGGGAGATGTAGACGACGGCGACCCCGTCGGCGGTCAGGTCGCCGACGATGCGGAAGAGGTTGTCGACCTCGTCCGGGTCGAGCGCCGCGGACGGCTCGTCCATCACGATGAGCCGTACGTCGTGGGAGAGGGCCCGCGCCATCGACACGATCTGCTGCTGCGCCGCCGACAGCTCCCCCACCAGCCGTGCCGGATCGATCTCGGGGTGGCCGAGCCGTTTCAGCAGCGCGGCCGTCGAGGAGCGGGCGGCGCCGCGCCGTACGACGAAGCCGACGGCCGTCGGCTCATGGCCGAGGTGGACGTTCTCGGCGACGGACAGGTGCTCCACCAGGTCGAGTTCCTGGTAGATGGTGGCGATGCCGAGGCGCATGGCGGCGATCGGCGAGCGGAGGGTGACCTCCTCGCCGCGCCAGCTGATGGTGCCGCCGTCGGGCTGGTGGGCACCCGCGAGGACCTTGATCAGGGTGGACTTCCCGGCGCCGTTCTGGCCGAGGAGGCAGTGCACTTCACCCGCCTGGACGTCGAGGGTGACGCCGTCCAGGGCGCGGACTCCGGGGAACGACTTGGTGATGCCGGACATGCTGAGCAGCGGTGGTTCTGGTGCCATGTGGGTTCCCCTTGGCGGGCGTGCGGGCCGGTTCAGGGCAGGGCGGAACGGGGCAGGGCAGAGCTGGGCAGGACGTGGCGGGGCAGGGCAGGGCAGAGCAGGGCGGGGCAGGGGTGGTGCCGGGCGTGGTGCCTGACGAGCCGTGGTGCGGTGCGGGGTTGCGCGGTTACGCCGGTGAGAACAGATGGTCGCTGATGAGCCGGGCCGCGCCGATGACTCCGGCGGTGGGGCCCAACTCGCCCAGGACGATGGGGAGGTTGCCGGTCGCCAGCGGCAGCGACTGGCGGTAGACCTGGGTGCGGATCGCGGCGAGCAGGGTGTGGCCGAGGCCGGTCACCCCGCCGCCGATCACCACCAGGCCGGGGTTGAAGAAGCTGACCAGACCGGCGATGACCTTGCCGGAGTGGTTGCCGCCCTCGCGGATCAGGTCCAGGGCGGTGGCGTCGCCCGCGGCAGCGGCGGCGGCGACGTCGACGGCGCTGAGGCCGCCGCCCGCCTCCAGCCGTGCGGCGAGTTCGGCCGAGTGGCCCTGCTGGGCCGCCTCCAGCGCGTCGCGGGCGAGCGCGGCGCCGCTGAAGTGGGCTTCGAGACAGCCCCGGTTGCCGCAGGCGCACGGGCGTCCGTCGGGCACGGCCTGGATGTGCCCGATGTCGCCCGCGCTGCCCGTCGTACCGCGGTAGACCTCTCCGCCGACGACGATGCCGCAGCCGATACCGGTGCCGATCTTGACGCAGAGGAAGTCGTTGACGGTCCGGGCGACTCCGGCGTGCTGTTCCCCCATCGCCATGAGGTTCACGTCGTTGTCGACCATGACCGGGCAGCCGAGTTCCTGGCTGAGCGCCTCCCGCACCGGGAAGCCGTCCCAGCCGGGCATGATCGGGGGCGCCACGGGGACGCCCTCGGGGAACCGCACCGGGCCCGGGACGCCGATGCCGGCGCCGTCGAAGCCCTCCGCGAGTCCCGATGCCCGCAGTTTCGCCGCCATGGCGAGGACCTGCTCGAAGACCGCGACCGGGCCTTCGCGTACCTCCATGGGCTGGGTGATGTGCCCCAGGATCTCCAGTTCGGCGTTGGTGACCGCGACGTCGATGGAGGTCGCGCCGATGTCGACACCGAGGAACCGCAGATTGGGGGCGAGCCGGATGTTGTGGGAGCGTCGGCCGCCGCGGGAGGCGGCGAGCCCGTCGGCCACCACCAGTCCGGTCTCCAGCAGCCGGTCCACCTCCACCGCCAGCTTGGACCGGGACAGATCGACCTGGTCGCCCAGCTGGGCCCGGGAGTTGGGGCCGCCGTCGCGCAGCAGCTTCAGCAGTTTGGCCTGATGGGCGTTAGCGGGTCGCGCCGTCATACGTCTCACGAGCCCCTCCCCGCCTCTGTCGGCCTGTGTGCGCCGGGTTTCCGCCACTGCTGTGGCTTGCTTCGGTAGGGGAACGTAGCAGCGGCTGCCATGACTGGGAAGAAGTCGTGCACGAATTACCGACGACTTTTTCCACTCGCAGGACAAAGCCGGGGTGCACAACGGGCGCAATGACAACACTCAGGGCGCGCGCCGCGCTGAAGGCATGGGCGCGCGCCCGGTTCTGAGGCGTGGGGTCAGGGCTGCTGCCGGGCGTGATATGAGCGGCGGGTGTGCTCGGTGTGTTCACGCATCAGCCGGGTGGCCGACTGCTCGTCGCGGGCCACGATCGCCGCGATCAGGTCCCGGTGCTCCACCCAGGACTGGTGGCCGCGCTGCCGGGCGACCGGCGTGTAGTACCAGCGCACGCGCCGGTCGACCTGGGCGGCGAGTTCGGCGAGGACCGCGTTCCCGGCCAGCTCCATGATCTTGGCGTGGAAGCGGGCGTTGAGCGCCACGGCGGCGTCCACGTCGTCGTCGGCGACGGCCTCCAGCCCCTCGTGCAGCAGGGCCTCCAGCGCGTCGATGCCGTCCTTGGTGGCGTTGGCCGCGGCGAGCCGGGCGGCCTCGGCCTCCAGCAGCGTACGGACGGTCAGCAACTGGTCGGCCTCCTCCTCGGTGGGCTCGTGCACGAACGCGCCCTGGGCGGGCCGCAGATCGACCCAGCCCTCGGTGTTGAGGCGTTGCAGCGCCTCGCGCACCGGCTGGCGCGACACCCCGAGGTGACCGGCGAGTTCGCTCTCGACGAGGTGCTGGCCCGGCTGGAGGGCGCGGGTGGTGATGAGTTCCAGGAGCGCCTCGTAGACCCGGTCGCGCAGCGGTCCGGGCCGTTCGAGCTTGGGCACCGCCCCCTGCGGCAGTCCTGTCGACAACATCGGTCCCCCTCCTCGGCGGGCCGTGCACGGCGGGCGCGGGACCCGCGGTGGCGCCGGTCCCTGCGGCACTGGTAGCCAGTATCGATTGTCTTTCGTCTACAGTCTACGGCGCACAAGTGCCAGCCCATGGGTGAGTCGACCTCGTCACACACCCGCCCGAAGTGCGGTTGCGCCGCTGCTCAAGGGCAGCGGACGACCTGCCCGGCGTACGACAGGTTGCCGCCGAAGCCGAACAGCAGCACCGGGTCGCCGGTGGTGACCGCGCCCTGTTCGACGAGCTTGGAGAAGGCCAGCGGGATGCTCGCGGCCGAGGTGTTGCCCGACTCGGTGACATCGCGGGCGACCACCGCGTTGACGGCGCCGATCTTCTCGGCGAGGGGTTCGATGATCCGCAGGTTGGCCTGGTGCAGCACGACCGCGGCGAGGTCGGCGGGGGCGAGACCGGCCCGCTCGCAGGCCCGCCGGGCGATCGGGGGCAGTTGGGTGGTCGCCCAGCGGTAGACGCTCTGCCCCTCCTGCGCGAACCGCGCCGGTACGCCCTCGATGCGCACCGCGTGCCCCATCTCGGGCACCGAGCCCCACAGCACCGGCCCGATGCCCGCGTCCGCGGAACCGGCCGCCTCGACCACGGCGGCGCCCGCCCCGTCCCCGACCAGCACACAGGTCGTACGGTCCGTCCAGTCGGTGACGTCGGACATCTTGTCGGCGCCGATCACCAGCGCCCGGGCCGCGGCGCCCGCCCGCACGGCGTGGTCGGCGGTGGCCAGGGCGTGGGTGAACCCGGCGCACACCACGTTGACGTCCATGGCGGCGGGCGAGGGCACCCCCAGCCGGGCGGCGACCCGGGCGGCCGTGTTCGGGGAGCGGTCGATGGCCGTGGAGGTGGCGACCACGACCAGGTCGATGTCACCGGGGGTGAGGCCCGCCGTGGCGAGCGCCTTGGCGGCGGCGTGCGCGGCCAGCTCGTCGACCGGTTCGTCGGGCCCGGCGATATGGCGGGTGCGGATGCCCACCCGGCTTCTGATCCACTCGTCGCTGGTGTCGACCAGGTCCGCCAGGTCCTCGTTGGTGAGCACCTTGGCTGGCTGGTAGTGGCCTAGCGAGGCGATGCGCGAGCCGTTCATGGGTGGGATCCCCCTCGTTGCCTTGGGTAGCGGGATTCACCAGTGTGATCAGTGACTCACGGGTACGGCGGCAGGCAAGGCGACAGGAATCGGGCGCCCGAGTTGTCGGCTTCCATCAGACCCTCGGACGCCCGAACACCTGTCGGACACTCACCCCGTGAAGAGTTGGGTGGCCTTGCGGACCAACTCGTAGAGCCCATAGCCGAGCGGCGCCCCCACCCACAGCCAGGCGAAGGCGATCAACGCACGCCGGTCAGGCGGACTCTGGCTGCTGTCCTCGGACATCGGCGGCCTCCCTCGGCGCGGTGACATGGTGACGGGGATCGACGGGGCGGACGAACTCGTTGGCGACGAAGCCGACGACGAGCAGCCCGATCATGATGACGAACGACGTTCCGTACAGGGCGGATCCGGACTTGCCCGCCTCCTCCTGCCGGTCCGCTATCCAGTTCACGATCAGCGGGCCGAGGACGCCCGCCGTGGACCAGGCGGTGAGCAGCCGCCCGTGGATGGCGCCGACCTGGTAGGTGCCGAAGAGGTCCGTCAGATAGGCGGGGACGGTGGCGAACCCGCCGCCGTAGAAGGAGAGGATCACCAGCGCGCACAGGATGAACAGCGGCTTGCTCGCGTCACCGAACAGCGCGATGAGGAGGTACATCAGCGCTCCGGCGCCCAGGTAGACGCGGTAGATGTTCTTGCGGCCGATCAGGTCTGAGGTGGACGACCAGGTGATCCGTCCGGCCATGTTGGCGGCGGACAGCAGGGCGACGAAGCCGGCGGCGGCCGTGGCCGACACGGGGGTCGGGGTGTCGGCGAAGAAGTCCGTGATCATGGGGGCGGCCTTCTCCAGGATGCCGATGCCCGCGGTGACGTTCATGCACAGCACGACCCACAGGCACCAGAACTGCGGGGTGCGCACGGCGCTGCGGGCCGAGACCTGCACACCGTCCACCGTGCTCGGCGCGGACGCCACCGGCCGCTCACCGCGCGTCACCCGCACCAGCAGGACACCGAGCAGCATGAACACCGCGTACGTCAGCCCGTGGACCAGGAACGCCATGGCGATCCCGGAGTTGTCGGCACCGAACGACTCCAGCATCCGCGCCGACCACGGCGAGGCGATCAGCGCGCCGCCGCCGAAGCCCATGATGGCGATGCCGGTGGCCATGCCGGGCCGGTCCGGGAACCACTTGATCAGAGTGGAGACCGGGGAGATGTAGCCGATGCCGAGGCCGATGCCGCCGACGAAGCCGTAGCCGAAGACGATCAGCCAGTACTGCTCGGTGGCGGCGCCGAGCGCGGCGAGCAGGAAGCCGGACGAGAAGCACACCAGGGCGACGGTCATCGCCCAGCGCGGCCCGTTGCGCTCCACGAGCGTGCCGCCGAACGCGGCCGACAGGCCGAGCATCACGATGCCGAGCTGGAAGGGCAGCGCGCTCTGGGTGCCGCTGAGGCCGAGCGCGGATTCCAGGGGCGGCTTGAACACGCTCCAGGCGTAGGCCTGGCCGATGGAGAGGTGGACGGAGAGAGCGGCGGGTGGCACGAGCCAACGGCTCCAGCCCGGGGGTGCGACGGGGGGACTCATGATCCCGGACGATAGGAACGGGTACGGGAGTTGAGAACCCTCGGGTCGACCGTATGCGATGAGCGGTATGCCGTGTGCGGTGAGCGGTATTCCGCGGCTGGGGGGTCAGTCGTGCGGCACCAGTGCCACCGGACCCCGCACCTGGTGGATCAGGGCGTGCGCGACCGGCCCGGTGTGCGGGACCGTCACCGTGGCGCGCCGCCGCAGGCCCACCACCAGCAGGCCGGCCCCGTCGGCGGCCGGTACCAGCACATGGGCCGGGCGGCCCTCGTGGCAGACCTCCGAGACGGACACGGCCGGGTACTTCTCGCGCCACGGCAGCAGCAGCTCGGCCAGCTCACGCTCCGCCGACCGGCACACGCTCGCCCGCCGCTCGGCGGCGTCCGGCAGGCCGCGGGCGAACGGCAGGTGCCAGGCGTGCACGGCGCGCAGCGGCGCCCGCCGCAGGTCGGCTGCGCGGAAGGCGAAGGCGATGACGTCGTCGCTGGGCTCGTCGACATCGACGGCGACGGCGACGGCGACCTCACGGCAGGGGGTGCGCACCGACGGGCCGCCGGTCTCGTCCGGCACGTGCTCGTCCTCGGCCGCCGCGCCGTCGCGCACCAGCACGATCGGGCGCGCGCAGCGGGCGACGGTCGCCATGGCGACCGACCCGGAGACGAACCCGCCGAGACCGGTCGGTCCCTGGCTGCCGATCACCAGCAGTTCGGCGTGCTCACCCTCCGCGAGCAGGGCGGGCACGGGCGGTTTGGCCACCTGCTCGGCGGTGACGGTGAGCTGCGGGTACCGCTCCGCCAGCCGGTCGAGCGTATGGCGCAGCACATGGCGGGCGTGCTGCTGCGGGGCCCGCAGCTCGGGCAGGGCGGCGGCCTCGACGGCGCCCTCCGGCAGGCCCGCCTCCCAGGCGTGCACGAGCCGGAGCGGGAGTCCGCGGCGCAGTGCCTCGCGGGCCGCCCAGTCGGCGGCGGCGAAACCCTCGCGTGAGCCGTCCACACCGGCAACCACTGGCCTGATCATGACCGTCACCTCCTGGTCATGCGGTGGGTGTGCGGGGCGGCCGGGGCGGGCCGCGCTGCCGGAGACACGAGGGGCCTCCGACCACCAGCGTGAGCCACGTGGGCCCCGAGCGCCAAGGGCCGTTCGGCCCCGGCAGCGCACCTGGGCCCGCTCAGTCGTGCTGCGGCACGACCGCGACCGGGCACTCCGCGTGGTGCAGCAGTGTGTGGGCGACCCTGCCGAGCTGGAGGCCGATGTGGCCCTGACGGCGCCGGGCGCCGACGACCACGAGATCGGCGGCGGCGGAGTGGCGCACCAGCACCTTGCGTGCCGGGCCCTCCACCGTCGTACGGCGCACCCGCAGGCCGGGGTGGTCGGCCAGCGGGCCGCCGAGCAGTTCGTCGAGCTGGGTGAGGGCGCGTTCCTCGTGGTGGCGGGCCGGTTCCTGGGCGAGGGCGCCCGTGTCGGCGCTCTCGTGGACGGGGCAGCGCCAGGCGCGGACCGCGTCCAGGGTGGCGCCGCGGACCTCGGCCTCGCGGACGGCGAACCGGGCCGCCGCGCTGCCGGAGGCCGGTTCCCCGGCGCCGAGCAGGACGCGGTCGTGGCCGCCGGTGAGTCCGGTCCGGTCGCCGCGGACGACGATCACCGGGCAGTGCGCGCGGGCGGCGACCGCCAGGCTCACCGAGCCGAGCAGCAGCCCTTTCAGCTCGCCGCGCCCCCGGGAGCCGGTGACCAGGGCGAAGGCGTGGTCGGCGGCGCGCAGCAGCGCGTCCACCGGGTCGGAGGTGTGCACGGCCGTGGAGAGTTTCACGTCGGGCTCGCGGCGCCGGGCGCGTTCGGCCGCGGAGGCGACGATGTGCTCGGACAGCACCTGCTCGGAGGGCCGTTTCAGGTCCCCGGAGAGGGTGATGCCCTCGTAGCGCTCCCAGAGGGAGGCGTACACCAGCCGCAGTGGCACGCCGTGGCGGGCGGCCTCGTCGACGGCCCAGTCGACCGCCGTCAGACTGCCGTCCGATCCGTCGACGCCCACGAGCAGGGGCAGTTCCGTCGTCGTCATCGTTGCCACCGCCTCGTCGTCGGGCAGGGTGCGTACAGGTCCATGCTCACCGTGGCAGCCGGGGCGGCCGGGCAGGAGGGGCTGTTCGGGCCCGGCGGGGACCGGTCGGCCCCTGGCACCGGGGCGCGGTGGGGAGCAGCATGGCGGAAGGGCCCGGAGTGAGGAGCGGGAGATGTCCGTCGGCCGGATCGTCGTCATCGGGGTCGGCAACGAGTTCCGCCACGACGACGGTGTCGGCTGGGCGGTGACGGCACGGCTCGCGGAGCGCGCCGCCGCCCGGCCGCTGCCGCCGGGCACCGTCCTGGAGAACTGCGACGGCGACCCGGCCAGGCTGCTGGGCCTGTGGGAGGGCGCCGCCCTCGCGGTCGTCGTCGACGCCGCGCACGCGCGCCCCCCGCACCCGGGCCGCGTCCACCGGCTCACCCTGGACGGCACGGGGACCGCCCGCACCACGACGACCAGCTCGCACGGGCTGGGCCTCGGGGACGCGGTGGAGCTGTCCCGCGTCCTGGACCGGCTGCCGGGCCGTCTGGTGGTGTACGCCGTCGAGGGCGCCGACCGTTCGCAGGGCCGGGGTCTGTCCGCCGCCGTGGCGGCCCGCGTGGAGGAGGTCGCGGACGCGGTGGAGGCGGACCTGCGGCACGGTCCGGGTGGACCGGACGACGCCCACGGCCCGGCTGGACCGGACGACGCCCACGGCCCGGCTGGTCCGGACGACGCCCACGGCCCGGCTGGACCGGACGACGCCCACGGCCCGGCTGGTCCGGCCGGGCCGGGGAAGCCGACCGGTGCGGGCGGCCGGGGGGTCCGGCCCGGCAGCCTCGCCCGTCCCGGCGGCGTCGCCCGCCCCGGCGGGAAGGGGGCGCCGTCATGAGCGAGCGCCGCACCCGGCACATCGAGGTCTTCGGCCGCGTCCAGGGCGTCGGCTTCCGGCCGTACGTGCACCGGACCGCGACCGCGCTGGGCCTGGACGGCTGGGTGCGCAATGTCGACGGCCATGTGGAACTGACCGTCTCCGGCGGCCCCGACGGGCTGCGCGAACTGGTCGCACGGCTGCGTGACCGGCCGCCGCCGCTGGCCGCCGTACGCCGGATCGAGGTGACGGACGTCCCCGGCGACCGGGCGCCCCCCAATGCCGGGTTCACGGTGGTGGCGAGCCAGGCCGACCCGTCGGCCGCGCCCCGCGAGATCCCGCCGGACGCGGCGATCTGCGAGGCGTGTCTGGCGGAGCTGTCCGACCCGGCGGACCGGCGGTACCGCTACCCGTTCGTCAACTGCACCGACTGCGGACCCCGGGCCACCGTGATCGAGGAGCTTCCGTACGACCGCGAGCGCACCACGATGCGCCGCTTCCCGCTCTGCCCCGACTGCGCGGCCGAGTACGCCGACCCGGCCGACCGGCGCTTCCACGCCGAGCCGCTCGCCTGCCCGGTGTGCGGTCCCCGGCTCGCCTGGGACGGGCTGCGGGGCGAGGAGGCGCTGCGGGCGGCGGTGCGGGCCGTCGGCGCGGGCGGCATCGTCGCGGTGAAGGGGCTCGGCGGCTACCAGCTGGTGTGCGACGCCACCGACGCGGCGGCGGTGGACCGGCTCAGGGAGCGCAAGCGCAGGCCCGCCAAGCCGTTCGCCGTGATGGTGGGTGACCTGGCCGGGGCCCGGCGGCTGGCGCACGTCGGCCGGACCGAGGCGGCGGTGCTGGCCTCGCCGCAGCGCCCGGTCGTCCTGCTCCGGGCCCGGCGCCGCGGTACGCCGCTCGCCGCCGGGGTCCATCCCGGCACCGGGCGGGTGGGGCTCTTCCTGCCCACCACCGGCCTGCACCACCTGCTGCTGGGCGAGCTGGCCCGGCCGCTGGTCGTCACCAGCGGCAACCTCGCCGACGAGCCCATCGCCACCGACGACGGCGAGGCCCGCCGGTCGCTCGGCACGGTCGCCGACGGGTCCCTGACCCATGACCGGCCCATCCGGGCGCGCTACGACGACTCGGTGGTGCACACCGCCCACGGCGCGGTGCTGCTGCTGCGCCGGGCCCGCGGCTACGCGCCCGCGCCGCTCGCCCTGCCGGTGCCCGCGCCCGTCCCCGTGGTGGGCGCCGGTGCCCAGCTCAAGCACACCTTCGCGCTGGCCGGGGCGGGCCGCGTCCATCTCGGTACCCACACCGGCGACCTCGCCGACGCGTCGACGTACGAGGCGTTCGAGACGTCGTACGCCGATCTGACCCGGCTCACCGGCATCGCGCCCCGGGTCGTCGCCCACGACCTGCACCCCGGCTATCTGTCGACCCGGTGGGCGACCGGGGGGCGGCGCTTCGAGCGGCGGATCGCCGTCCAGCACCATCACGCGCACGTGGCCGCGGTCGCCGCCGAGCACGCCCTGACCGGGCCGTTCACCGGGGTCGCCTACGACGGTCTCGGCCTGGGCGACGACGGCACCCTGTGGGGCGGGGAGGTGCTGGTCGCCGGGCTGGCGGGCTACCGCCGGGTGGGCCGCTTCGCGCGGGCTCCGCTGCCCGGCGGGGAGGCCGCCGTCCGGCATCCGGCGCGGATGGCGCTCGGCTACCTGCACGGCCTCGAACCGCTCGGCGGGCCCCGGCCCGGACCGGACCTCGTGCGGCCGTTCACCGACCGGCTCGACACCCGCGAGGCCGCGGTCGTCCGGGCCATGGTGGAACGCGGCGTCAACTGCCCACCGGCCTCCAGCGCGGGCCGCCTGTTCGACGCGGCGGCGAGCCTGCTCGGCCTCGGCGACACCGTGTCGTACGAGGGTCAGGCCGCCGTCGCCCTGGAGAGCGCGGCGGGCGGCCACCGGGCGGACGCGCTGCCGTGGCGGCTGGCACGGGCGGACGGCCTGTGGGTGTACGACCCGGCGCCGACGCTCACCGCGCTCCTGGAGGGGCTCGCGGACGGGGTGCGGGTTCCCCTGCTCGCCGCCGCCTTCCACACGGCCGTCGCCGAGGTCACCGCGGCGCTGGTCGGCCGGGCCGTGGCCGACGGCGCCCCGCGCACCGTGTGCCTGGGCGGCGGCTGCTTCCAGAACACACGGCTGCTGACCGAGGTCTCCGGTCTGCTGCGCGCCCGCGGCCTGCGGGTTCTCACCGGGCGGGCCGTGCCGGTCAACGACGGTGGCATCAGCTACGGCCAGTCGGCGGTCGCGGCCGCCGTACTGGCGGGAGAGGGGTGAGGGCGATGTGCCTGGGCATCCCCGGCCGGATCGTCGACGTCCGCGAGGAGGCGGGCCTGCGCACCGGCACGGTCGACTTCGGCGGGGTGCGCCGTGAGGTGTGCCTCGCCTACACGCCGGACGCCGGGGTGGGGGCGTACGTCGTCGTCCACGTCGGGTTCGCCATCGCCCGGGTCGACGAGGCCGAGGCCGAGCGCACGCTGGAGGTGCTGCGGGCCATGGCCGACGCGGTGACGGGCGAGCTGGGCGAGCCGCTGCCCGCCCGCCGCGAGAGGGCGGACTGAAGTGACCGGTGGTGCGGAAGAGGGCCGAACGGCCCTGGTGGCGGGGCGCCGGACGCGGTGTACTGGAGGTGACGGGAAGGACCCGGCACAGACGCGGAGCAGCGGTTTCCCCCGGCCGCTCACCGCGCAATTCGGATCCGCGAGAAGCGGGTGAGTCCTTCCCGTCCTTTCGTGCCCGGACACCGTCCAGGGGGGCCGAAGGGCCCTCGGATCGGGTCCGGGCGGCCTGTGGCGCCGGGCGGCGCCCGGGCGGACGCTGGAACGAGTAGCCCCCACGGCCTCCGCACGGAGGGGAAGTCTCATGTCCGACCGTCGCACCGCCGCCGTCCTGGACCTAACCGGGCTCGACGCCCTGGTCCAGGTGCTGCGCGGCCGGGGCCGCACCGTCGTCGGACCGACCGTGCGGGACGCCGCCGTGGTCCTCGCGGAGATCACCTCCGCCGACGAACTGCCGTTCGGCTGGGGCACCGAGGTCGAGGCGGGCCGCTACCGGCTGGTGCCACGCGCCGACGGCGCGGCCTTCGCGCACACCACCGGCCCGCAGTCGTGGAAGGCGTTCCTGCACCCCGAGCGGGAGCGGCTGTGGAGCGCCGACCGTACGGCGGACGGGGACCTGTCGGTGACCGGGGAACCGCCCGCGCACCCGTCGTACGCCTTCCTCGGCGTGCGCCCCTGCGACCTGCGGGCCATCGCGATCCAGGACCGGGTGCTGGCCGGGGGCCGCTACCAGGACGACGGCTACGCCGCCCGCCGCACCGGTGCCTTCCTGGTGGCCGTCGAGTGCACGGAGCCGGGCGCCACCTGCTTCTGCGTCTCCATGGGCGCCGGGCCGGGTGCCGACGAGGGCTTCGACCTCGCGCTCACCGAGGTGGTGGACGAGGCGGGTCACCGCTTCCTCGTCCGCGTCGGGAGCGAGGCCGGCCAGGCCGTCCTCGCCGAGGTCCCGCACCACGGCGCCGACGAGCGGACGTCCGCCGCCGCCCGGGACGCCGTGGCCGCGGCGCGGGAGCGAATGGGCCGGACCATGCCGCCCGTTGACCTGCGCGCGCTGCTCGGTGAGAGCCTGACCGCGGACCGCTGGGACGATGTCGCCGAGCGCTGTCTGACCTGCGGCAACTGCACCATGGTGTGCCCGACCTGCTTCTGCACGACCACCGAGGAGGTCACCGACCTCACCGGGACGCACGCCGAGCGGTGGCAGCGCTGGGACTCCTGCTTCGACCTGGACTTCAGCCGTCTGCACGAAGGCCCCGTACGGTCCTTGGGCCGCAGCCGCTACCGGCAGTGGCTGACCCACAAACTCTCCACCTGGTACGAGCAGTTCGGCAGCTCCGGCTGCGTGGGCTGCGGGCGCTGTATCACCTGGTGCCCCGTCGGCATCGACATCACCGAGGAGGCCGCGGCGCTCGACGAGGAGCGCGCCGCCCGGTCCCGGCACGAGACCCACGAGGAGACGCGACGATGACCTCCACCACCACCCTCGCCGCCGCCCTGCCCGCCGAACACCGCGCACGGCTGATGCGGTTCGCCCGCGAGGCCTCCTTCGCGTCGGGCGCCCGCCTGTTCGAGGAGGGCGAGCGCGCCGACCGGTTCTGGATCGTGCGGACCGGCACCGTCGTGCTGGACCTGAGTGTGCCCGGCCGCCGCCCCGCGGTCATCGAGTCGCTGGGCCACGGTGAACTCGTCGGCTGGTCCTGGCATTTCCCGCCGTACTGGTGGCAGCTGGGCGCCGAGGCGCTCAGCCCGGTGCGGGCCTGGGAGTTCGACGCGAACACCGTACGGGCCCTGTGCGAGGAGGACGCCGAGTTCGGCCGCGCGGTCGCCACCTGGGTCGGCCGGGTGGTCGCCGACCGGCTGCACGCCTCCCGCATCCGGCTGCTCGACCTGTACGCCCCGCACGGCAGCGGGAGCCGGTCATGACGAGCGTCCCGCTGCCCTACCGGGTGACCGCGGTACGGCCCGAGGCCGCCGACACGGTCAGTGTCGCGCTGGCCCCGGCGGGCGCCGCGGTCCTCGCGCCCTTCGCTCCGGGGCAGTTCGCGATGGTGTACGCCTTCGGGGTGGGCGAGATCCCGGTCTCGGTGTCCCGGATCGACCGTCACGAGCTGACGCACACGGTCCGCTCGGTCGGCGCGGTCTCGGCGGCGCTGTGCGCGCTGCGCCCCGGCGACCTGGTGGGCCTGCGCGGCCCGTTCGGCACCGGCTGGGACCTGGGCCGGGCCCGCGGCCGGGACGTCCTGGTCGTCGCGGGCGGCATCGGCCTCGCCCCGCTGCGCCCCCTGCTGGACGCCGTACTCGCCGCCCCGCACGCCTACGGGCGGCTGAACCTGCTGGTCGGCGCCCGCAGCGCGGAGGACCTGCTGTACGCCCGGCAGCTGCGGGCCTGGGCGAGCGCGCACGGCCCACTGAACTGCGCGGTCACCGTGGACCGCCCCTCCCCCGGCTGGCCGGGCCGCGTCGGGGTGGTCACCGCGCTGCTCGACGACGCCCGGTTCACGCCGGCGAACACGACGGCGTACGTGTGCGGCCCCGAGGTGATGATCCGCGCCACCGCCCGTGCGCTGCGCGCCGTGGACGTGCCCGCGGACCGGATCCGGGTGTCGCTGGAGCGGAACATGCGCTGCGCCACCGGCACCTGCGGCCACTGCCAGCTCGGCGGGGTGCTGCTGTGCCGGGACGGTGCCGTGATCGGGTGGGACCGGGCTGGGAGCCTGCTGTCCGTGCGGGAGTTGTGAGGCCCGCCGCCGAAGGAGGTGCGATCGTGTCCGAGCCGACCGTCCCCACACTCGCCGTGTTCAAGCTGGCGTCCTGCGACGGCTGCCAGCTCACCCTGCTGGACTGCGAGGACGAGCTGCTCGCCCTCGCGGGCCGGGTGCGGATCGCGCACTTCCTGGAGGCGTCCGGTGCGGTGGAGCCCGGACCGTACGACCTCGGGCTGGTGGAGGGGTCCGTTACCACCGCCGCCGACGCCGAACGGGTCCGGGAGATCCGCGCCCAGTGCCGGGTGCTGGTGACGATCGGCGCCTGCGCCACCGCCGGCGGCATCCAGGCGCTGCGCAACTTCGCCGACGTGGAGGAGTTCACGCGCGCCGTGTACGCGCGGCCCGACTACATCGACACCCTCGCCGAATCCACCCCCGTCTCGGCCCACGTCGACGTGGACTTCGAGCTGCGCGGCTGCCCGATCGACCGCCGTCAGCTGCTGGAGGTCGTCACCGCGTTCCTCGCCGGACGCCGGCCGGACGTGCCCGACCACAGCGTGTGCTTCGAGTGCAAGCGGCGCGGTGCCGTCTGTGTCACCGTCGCCCGGGGCATCCCCTGCCTGGGCCCGGTCACGCACGCCGGATGCGGGGCGATCTGCCCGGCGTACGGCCGCGGCTGCTACGGCTGCTTCGGCCCGTCGGCCTCCCCCAACCTGCGCGCGCTGCTCGGGCTGCTGCGCCGCGACGGTCTCGACGACCGTGACGTCGCACGCCTGCTGCGCACCTTCAACGCCGCCGCGTTCGACCGGCTTGCCGAGGACCACGACGAGGAGGTGCGGACATGACCCACCAGGGCTCCCGAGTGCTGCGCGTCGGCTCGCTCGCCCGTGTGGAGGGCGAGGGCACCCTGGTGCTGCGGATGGCGGACGGCCGCGTCGAGGAGGCGTCGCTCAGCATCTACGAACCGCCCCGGTTCTTCGAGGCGTTCCTGCGCGGCCGGGTGCACACCGAGCCGCCCGACATCACCGCCCGGGTCTGCGGTATCTGCCCGGTGGCCTACCAGATGAGCGCCTGCCAGGCCGTCGAGGACGCCTGCGGTGTCACCGTGGAGCGGCCGGTGCGGGAGCTGCGGCGGCTGCTGTACTGCGGTGAGTGGATCGAGAGCCACGCCCTGCACATCCATCTGCTGCACGCCCCGGACTTCCTCGGCTGCGAGAGCGGGATCGAGCTGGCCCGCACCCAGCGGGCCGCCGTGGAGCGGGGGCTGCGGCTGAAACAGGCGGGCAACGCGGTCATGGAACTCCTCGGCGGCCGGGCCGTCCACCCGGTGAACGTCCGGCTGGGCGGCTTCCACCGGGTGCCCACCCGGGCCGAACTGCGCCCGCTGGCCGAGCGGTTGCGGCGGGCCGCCGACGACGCCTGGGACACGGCGCGCTGGGTGGCGGGCTTCGACTTCCCCGACGCGGACGTCGACGCCGACTTCCTGGCGCTGGCCGCGCCGGGCACGTACGCCGTCGAGCGGGGCACGCCGACGGTCCTGCGCACCGACGGCGTGCGGGCCGCCTTCCCGCTGCCCGCCTTCCTCGACCACGTCCGCGAGGAGCAGGTGCCGCGCTCCACCGCCCTGCACTCCCGGCTCGACGGGCGGCGCCATCTGACCGGGCCGCTCGCCCGGTTCGCGGTCGGCGGAGGGCTGCTGTCGGCGACCGCGCTGGCGGCGGCGCACGAGGCCGGGCTCGGCGATCCGCGGCGGGGCGCGGTGTGCCGCAACCCCTACCGGTCGGTCCTGGTGCGGGCCGTGGAGGTGGTGTACGCGGTGGACGAGGCGCTGCGGCTGATCGCGGGGTACGAGCCCCCGGCCCGGCCGTACGTCGAGGTGCCGCCGGTCGCCGCGACCGGGCACGGCGCCACGGAGGCGCCGCGCGGGCTGCTGTACCACCGCTACCGGCTGGACGGCGACGGCACGGTCACCGACGCCCGGATCGTGCCGCCGACGGCGCAGAACCAGGGCGCCATCGAGGACGACCTGCTGCGGGTCGCGCGGGCCGCCGTCGCCGCGGGCGGGGTGAGCGACGCGGAGCTGGCGCGGCGGTGCGAGCGGGCGGTGCGCAACCACGATCCGTGCATCTCCTGCGCCACCCACTTCCTCGACCTGACCGTCGTCCGCACCTGACCACCGGTGGGCCGTCATGAAGTACCTCGACGAATACCGTGATCCGGCGCTCGCCCGGCGGCTGCTGGACGAGCTGCGCGCCACCGCGACACGGCCGTGGCGGATCATGGAGGTGTGCGGCGGCCAGACCCACACCCTGGTCCGGCAGGGCATCGACGAACTGCTCCCGGCCGGGATGCGGATGATCCACGGGCCCGGCTGCCCGGTGTGCGTGACCCCGCTGGAGACCCTGGACCGGGCGATGGCCGTCGCCGGGCGCCCCGAGGTGATCCTCACCAGCTTCGGCGACATGCTGCGGGTGCCGGGCACCGAGACCGACCTGCTGTCGCTGCGGGCGCGCGGCGCCGACGTACGGGTGGTGTACACGCCGATGGACGCCGTCCGGCTGGCCTCCGACCGCCCGGACCGTGAGGTGGTGTTCCTCGCCGTCGGGTTCGAGACGACCGCGCCCGCCAACGCGATGGCGGTGCTGCACGCCGCCCGCCTCGGGCTCACCAACTTCTCCGTGCTGGTCAGCCATGTCCTGGTGCCGCCCGCGATGACGGCGCTGCTCGACGACCCCGACTGCGAGGTGCAGGCCTTCCTCGCGGCGGGGCATGTGTGCGCGGTGATGGGCTGGCACGAGTACGAGCCGATCGCCGCCCGCTACCGGGTGCCGATCGTGGTCACCGGCTTCGAGCCGCTGGATCTGCTGGAGGGCATCCTGATGGCCGTCCGCCAGCTGGAGTCGGGGCGCTTTGAGGTGGAGAACCAGTACGTACGGGCGGTGCGCCGGTCCGGCAACACCGCGGCGCGGGACGCCGTCCGCACCGTCTTCCGCGTCACCGACCGGGCCTGGCGCGGACTGGGCGAGCTGCCGGGCAGCGGGCTCGAACTGCGCCCGCCCTACGCCCGCTTCGACGCCGCCCGGCGCTTCGCCGTGGACGGTCTGCGCCCGGCGGAGGACCCGGTGTGCATCGCCGGTGCGGTGCTGACCGGCGCCCGGCTGCCGACCGACTGCCCGGCCTACGGCACCCGCTGTACGCCCCGCCATCCCCTGGGCGCCCCGATGGTGTCCGCCGAGGGCACCTGCGCCGCCTTCCACGCGGCCGGGCGCCGCAAGGAGGTGCCGTTGCCATGACCGCCGTATGCCCGGGCCCGCACCACGAGGACGAGGTCGTCCTGCTCGGCCACGGGGCCGGGGGGCAGTTGACCGCGGAGCTGCTGGAGGGCCTGGTGCTGCCCGCGCTGGACGGGCAGAGCGGTCCGCTGGAGGACGCCGCGCTGCTGCCGGGGCATCCGGAGCTGGTGGTCAGCACGGACAGTTTCGTGGTCAGCCCGCTGTTCTTCCCGGGCGGGGACATCGGCAGCCTGGCGGTGCACGGCACGGTCAACGACGTCGCCATGCGCGGGGCGCGGCCCCTGGCGCTGTCGGTGGCGCTGATCGTGGAGGAGGGGCTGCCGCTCGCCGAACTGCGTCGGGTGGCGGGGTCGTTGGGGGCGGCGGCGCGGGCGGCGGGGGTGCCCGTGGTCACCGGGGACACCAAGGTGGTGGGGCGCGGCGCGGTGGACCGGGTCTTCGTCAACACCACCGGTATCGGGCAGCGGCACCCGGGGCTGCGGCCGTCGGCGGCGCTGGCCCGGCCGGGGGACGCCGTGCTGCTGTCCGGCCCGATCGGGCTGCACGGCACCACGGTGCTGTCGACGCGTGAGGGCCTGGGTTTCGAGAGCGACATCGCCTCGGACAGCCGCCCGTTGCACCGGCTGGTGGCCGCGCTCGCGCCGCTCGGGGAGCGGGTGCACACGTTGCGGGACCCGACCCGGGGCGGGCTGGCCGCCGCGCTCAACGAGATCGCGCGGGACTCGGGCGTGGCGGTGGAGGTCGAGGAGGGCTCGGTGCCGGTGCCGGACGCGGTGCGGTCCGCGTGCGAACTGCTGGGGCTCGATCCGCTGGTGGTCGCCAACGAGGGATGCATGGTGGCGTTCGTGGCGCCGTCGGCGGCGCGGGAGGCGTTGGACGCGCTGCGGGCGCTGCCCGAGGGGCGGGAGGCGGTGCGGATCGGCGAGGTGCCGGCGGGCGGCCCTGAGGGACGGGTCACGCTGCGCACGCTGGTGGGTGCCCGGCGGGTGGTGGACATGCCGCTCGGGGAGCTGCTGCCGCGGATCTGCTGAGGGCGGTTGGCGGTAGCCGACAGGAAATCGACGCTTGTCCGAAGCCTTGCTGCGCCCACTTCCATACTGTAGACAATATTTCGTCGACATCCTTCGTCGACACCATTCTGCCGACAACCCTTCGGCCACGACCACCTCCGCGGTATCCCTCAAACCGAACGGAGCGTTTCCGTGAAAGTCGCAGTTCTCGGCGCCGGTGCGATCGGCGCCTACGTCGGTGCCGCGCTGGAACGCGCCGGTGCCGATGTGCACCTCATCGCCCGTGGACCGCATCTGGCGGCCATGAGGCAGCACGGAGTCCGGGTGCTCAGCCCCCGCGGCGACTTCACCGCGTACCCCACCGCCACCGACGACCCGGCCGAGATCGGCCCGGTCGACTACGTCCTCCTCGGCCTCAAGGCCAACTCGTACGCGGCGTGCGGGCCGCTGATCGAGCCCCTGCTGCACGACACCACCGCGGTGATCGCCGCCCAGAACGGCATCCCCTGGTGGTACTTCCACCGGCACGGCGGCCCCCACGACGGCCACCGCGTCGAGAGCGTGGACCCCGGCGGCACCGTCAGCGCCGTGCTCGCGCCCGAACGGGCCATCGGCTGTGTCGTCTACGCCGCCACCGAACTCGAAGGACCGGGCGTCGTACGCCACCTGGAAGGCACCCGGTTCTCCATCGGGGAGCCCGACCGCAGTGTCTCCGAGCGCTGTCTGGCGTTCAGCGACGCCATGCGGGCGGGCGGGCTGAAGTGCCCGGTCGAGCCCGACCTGCGCAACGACATCTGGCTCAAGCTGCTCGGCAACATCTCCTTCAACCCGATCAGCGCGCTGGCCCGCGCCACCATGCGGCAGATGTGCCTGCACGGCGGCACCCGGAAGGTCATCGAGATCATGATGACCGAGACCCTCGCCGTCGCCGAGGCGCTCGGCTGCGAGGTCGGCGTCTCCATCGAACGCCGTCTCGCGGGCGCCGAACGCGTCGGCGACCACCGCACCTCCACGCTCCAGGACCTGGAGCGCGGCAAGCCGCTCGAACTCGACGTGCTGCTCGCCGCGGTCGTCGAGCTGGCGGAGATCACCGGCGTGGACGTGCCCACCCTGCGCACCGTGCACGCCATCTCGGACCTGCTCGCGCTGAGGAGCGCCGCATGAGCAGCCGTATGAGGAGTGCCGCATGAGCAAACGCCGACCGACGAACTACACCCGGCTCACCCACCCCCTCGTCCGGGACTCCCGCGAGGAGCCCTTCCGGCGGGCGACCTGGGACGAGGCACTGGACCGCGCGGCCCGCGGGCTGCACCGCAACCGCGGCGCGTTCGGGATGTTCTCCTGCGCCCGCGCCACCAACGAGATGAACTACGTGGCACAGAAGTTCGCCCGCGTGGTGATGGGCACCCACAACGTCGACTCCTGCAACCGCACCTGCCACGCCCCGAGCGTCGCCGGACTGAGCGCCGCCTTCGGGTCCGGCGGCGGGACGTCCTCGTACGAGGAGATCGAGCACACCGACGTCATCGTGATGTGGGGCTCCAACGCCCGCTTCGCGCACCCCATCTTCTTCCAGCACGTGCTCAAGGGCATCCACAACGGCGCCCGGATGTACGCGGTGGACCCGCGGCGGACCTCCACCGCCGAGTGGGCGGAGAGCTGGCTCGGGCTGAACGTGGGCACCGACATCCCCATGGCGCACGCGATCGGGCGGGAGATCATCCACGCGGGCCTGGCCAACGAGGCGTTCATCGAGCGGGCGACCAGCGGCTTCGAGGAGTACCGCGAACTCGTCGAGCCGTGGACCCTCTCCCTGGCCGAGAAGGTGACCGGGGTGCCCGCCGCCGCGATCCGCGAGCTGGCGCACGCCTACGCCCGCGCCGAACGCGCCCAGTTGTGCTGGACCCTCGGCATCACCGAGCACCACAACGGCACCGACAACGTCCGCGCGCTGATCAACCTCTCCCTGCTCACCGGCCACGTCGGCCGCTACGGCAGCGGGCTCCAGCCCCTGCGCGGCCAGAACAACGTGCAGGGCGGCGGCGACATGGGAGCCATCCCCAACCGGCTGCCCGGCTTCCAGGACATCCTCGACCCCGAGACCCGGCTGAAGTTCGAGACCGCCTGGGACACCGTCATCCAGCCGCACTACGGGCTGAACCTGACCGACATGTTCGAGGCGATGGAGGACGGCACCCTGCGGGCGGTCTACTGCATCGGCGAGAACCCGGCCCAGTCCGAGGCCGACACCGAACAGGCGGTACGGCGGCTCAGCGGCCTCGACTTCCTCGTCGTCCAGGACATCTTCCTGACGAAGACCGCGCAGCTCGCGGACGTCGTGCTGCCCGCCACCGCGGGCTGGGCCGAGACCGACGGCACCACCACCAACAGCGAACGGCGGGTGCAGCGGGTGCGGCGGGCGGTGACCCCGCCCGGTGAGGCCCGCGAGGACATCGACATCATCTGCGACCTCGCCGCCCGGCTCGGCCACGACTGGAAGTACGCCGACGCCGAGGCCGTCTGGAACGAGCTGCGCTCGGTGTCCCCGGACCACTACGGCATGACGTACGCGCGCCTGGAGGAGCACCAGGGCATCCAGTGGCCCTGCCCGAGCACCGACGGACTCGAACCGACCTACCTGCACGGCCGGTTGTGGGAGCCGGACCCGCGGCGGCGGGGCAGGCCCGCCCCGTTCGGGATCGTCCGGCACGATCCGCCGGTCGACCTCACCGACGAGGAGTACCCGGTCCGGCTCACCACCGGGCGGCGCCTGGACTCCTACAACACCGGTGTGCAGAGCGGCAGTTTCGCCTCGCCGCTCAGGCGCGGGGAGTACGTCGAACTGTGCCCGGAGGACGCCGAGCGGTACGGCGTCGTCGTCGGCGAGGAGGTGCGGGTGACCTCGCGGCGCGGGTCGGTGGTGGCGCCGGTGTGGGTCGACACCGCGCTGCGGCCCGGGCTCGCGTTCATGACCATGCACTTCCCCGACGAGGTGGACACCAACGCGCTGACGATCGAGGCGAACTGCCCGATCGCGGGCACGGCGGAGTTCAAGGCGTCGGCGATCCGGATCGAGAAGCTGCCCGTCGCGACCATCGTGAGGTGACGTCAAGTGGACCTGCACTTCGGTGACAGCAAACCGACGGACGAGGAACGGGCGGCCGTCGACGCCCTGCTCGGCCCGCCGGAGTCCTCCTGGGAGGGCGCCGCCCGCGACGAGATGCGGACGGACGATCTGAGGTGGGCGCGCGGCGGGCGGGCCGCCCGGGACCGCCGCGACCTGCTGTTGCCGGGGCTGCACGCGATCAACGACCGGATCGGCTGGATCAGCGAGGGCGCCCTGGACTACCTGTGCCGGAGGCTGACCGTGCCCCCGGCGGAGGCGTACGGCGTCGCCACCTTCTACGCCATGTTCTCCGTCCGCCCCCGCCCCGCGACGGTCCTGCACCTGTGCACGGACCTGGCGTGCGCGGCGGCGGGCGCCGAGGAGCTGTGCGCCGGTGTCGAGGCGCGGCTCGGCCCCGGCAGCGGGGTGCGGGTCGAGCGCAGCCCTTGCCTGGGCCTGTGCGAACGCGCCCCGGCGGCGCTGGCGATCCGGGCCGGGGACCCGGTGCGTACGGCGGTGGCGGCACCGGCCACCGTCGACACCGCCGTACGCACCGCCACCGCGCCCGGCTCGGCCCCGGAGGAGCCACCGGCGGTACTGGCGGTGCCGCAGGCCGGGGACCCTTCGCTGCTGCTGCTCGGCCGGGTCGGCGCGGTCGACCCGGCGTCCCTGGACGACTACCGCGCGCACGGCGGCTACGGCGCGCTGCGGCGGGCCTTCGAGCTGGGCCCGGCCGGGGTGATCCGCGAGGTCACCGACTCCGGGCTGGTCGGACGCGGCGGCGCCGCCTTCCCCACCGGCCGCAAGTGGCAGGCGACGGCGTCCCAGCCGGACCACCCGCACTACCTGGTGTGCAACGCCGACGAATCGGAGCCGGGCACCTTCAAGGACCGCGTGATCATGGAGGGCGATCCGTACGCGCTGGTGGAGGCGATGACGATCGCGGCGTACGCGGTCGGCGCGCACCAGGGCTACCTGTATCTGCGCGGCGAGTATCCGCGGGCGATCCACCGCATGGAGCACGCCATCGGGCAGGCACGCGCGCGTGGGCTGCTCGGCGAGGACGTTCTCGGCCAGGGGTTCGCCTTCGACATCGAGATCCGGCGGGGCGCGGGCGCCTACATCTGCGGTGAGGAGACCGCGCTGTTCAACTCCATCGAGGGGTACCGGGGCGAGCCGCGCTCCAAGCCGCCGTTCCCGGTGGAGAAGGGCCTGTTCGGCAGGCCGACGGCGGAGAACAACGTCGAGACCCTGGTCAACGTGGTGCCAATCCTGACCATGGGCGCCGCGGCGTACGCGGCGATCGGCACCCCGAAGTCCACCGGTCCCAAGCTGTACTGCGTCTCCGGCAGCGTGGACCGCCCCGGCGTCTACGAACTGCCGTTCGGCGCCACGCTCGGCGAACTGCTCACGCTCGCCGGGGTGCGCGACGGGCTGCGCGCGGTGCTGCTCGGCGGCGCGGCGGGCGGTTTCGTACGCGCCGACGAACTGGACGTCCCGCTCACCTTCGAAGGCACCCGGGAGGCGGGCACCACCCTCGGCTCGGGGGTGGTGATGGCCTTCGACGGCACGGTGCCACTGCCCCGGCTGCTGCTGCGCATCGCGGAGTTCTTCCGCGACGAGTCGTGCGGCCAGTGCGTGCCCTGCCGGGTCGGCACGGTCCGCCAGCAGGAGGCGCTGCACCGGATCGCCGACCGTACGGGGGCGGCGGCCGCCGACGACATCGCGCTGCTCAGGGAGGTCGGCCGTGCCATGCGGGACGCCTCCATCTGCGGTCTGGGCCAGACCGCGTGGAACGCCGTGGAATCCGCCATCGACCGTCTGGGGGCGTACGAATGACCGTGACACCGCTGGGGATACCGCGCCGTCTGCTGGAGTTCACGATCGACGACCAGGAGGTCCGGGTCCCCGAGGGCGCGACGATCCTCGACGCCTGCCGGGGTGCCGGGACGGACCTCCCGACGCTCTGCGAGGGCGACACGCTGCGGCCCAAGAACGCCTGCCGGGTCTGTGTCGTGGAGGTGGAGGGCTCGCGCACCCTGGTCCCGGCCTGCTCCCGGAAGGCGGAGCCCGGCATGGTGGTGCGCACCGGCACCGAACGCGCCCGGCACAGCCGCAAGATCGTCCTCGAGCTGCTGGCGTCGTCCGTGGACCTGTCGACGACGCCGAAGGTCGCCGGGTGGCTGAAGGAGTACGAGGCGAAACCGGACCGCTTCGGCCCCGACGCGGCCCGGCTGGGCGAGGAACCGAGGATCGACAACGACCTCTATGTCCGTGACTACGACAAGTGCATCCTCTGCTACAAGTGCGTGGACGCCTGCGGCGAACAGTGGCAGAACAGCTTCGCCATCTCGGTCGCGGGCCGCGGCTTCGACGCCCGGATCGCGGTGGAGCACGATGCCCCGCTCACCGACTCGGCGTGCGTGTACTGCGGCAACTGCATCGAGGTGTGCCCGACGGGCGCGCTGTCGTTCAAGTCGGAGTTCGACATGCGGGCGGCGGGTACGTGGGACGAGTCGAAGCAGACGGAGACGACCACGGTGTGCGCGTACTGCGGGGTGGGCTGCAACCTTACGTTGCACGTCCAGGAGAACGAGATCGTCAAGGTCACCTCGCCGCACGACAATCCTGTGACCCATGGCAATCTCTGCATCAAGGGCCGCTTCGGCTACCAGCACGTGCAGAACCGGGACTGATCGGGGCTGATGGGAACATGGGACGAGTCACGGAACGACGCAAGGTGATCCGCATCCGGGACGGCGCGGTCTCCACCCGCCCGGACACCCTCGTCGCCGAGGAGCCCCTGGAGATCCGGCTGAACGGCAGGCCCCTCGCCATCACCATGCGCACCCCGGGCGACGACTTCGCGCTCGCCGCCGGGTTCCTGGTGAGCGAGGGGGTGCTGGCGGCGGCGTCCGACCTCCAGAACATCGTCTACTGCGCCGGGGCGACGGCCGACGGGTCGAACACGTACAACGTGGTCGACGTGCGGACGACGCCCGGCGTGGTGATCCCCGACATCACCCTGGAACGCAACGTCTACACCACCTCCTCCTGCGGCCTGTGCGGCAAGGCGAGCCTGGACGCGGTGCGGACCACGGCCCGCTGGCCCATCGCCGACACTCCCCCGGTGCGGCTCGAACCCGAGCTGCTGGCCAGCCTCCCCGACCGGCTGCGCGCCGCCCAGCGGGTCTTCGACCGCACCGGGGGTCTGCACGCGGCGGCGCTGTTCTCCGCGGACGGCGAGCTGCTCGACGTACGCGAGGACGTGGGCCGCCACAACGCGGTCGACAAGCTGGTGGGCCGTGCCGTGCAGAGCGGCGGTCTGCCGCTGTCCCGGACGGTGCTGCTGGTGTCGGGGCGGGCCTCCTTCGAGCTGGCGCAGAAGGCGGTGATGGCGGGGATCCCGGTGCTGGCGGCGGTGTCGGCGCCCTCGTCGCTGGCGGTCGACCTGGCCGCGGAGACCGGGCTGACCCTGGTGGGCTTCCTGCGGGGCAGCTCCATGAACGTGTACGCGGGCGAGGACCGGATCGCCCTGCGGGCCGCGGCCACCCAGGGCTGAGGGTTCCCCGCGGCACGGCGACGGGGCCCCGACCGGCGGGGAGCGCCCCCTGCGCCGCCGGGGCCCCGTCTCTGACCCCACCCGTACGCCCGCGGTGTCAGGGCGCGTCGGTGCCCGCGATCCGGGCCAGCATCCCGGTGAGGCGTTCCCGTTCGGCTGCCGTGAGGGGGCCGAGCAGGCGCTCGTTGGCCTGAGCGGCGGCGTGTTCGCAGCGGACCAGCCGCCGGGCGCCCTCCTCGGTGAGGGAGACGGCGTTCTTGCGTCGGTCGTGGGGGTCGGGGGCGCGGAAGACGAGGCCTGCGGCCTGGAGGTCGTGCAGGACACCGACCAGGTCCTTCGGGTCGAGGCGGACCCGGCGGCCGAGGTCGGCCTGGGCTACGGGGGCGAGGTCGCGCACGGCCAGCAGCACCACGTACTGCCACACCTTCAGACCCTCCGCGGCCAGCGCGTCCGCCATCAGGGCGCGGCCTCGGGCGGCGGCCCGGGCGAGCAGCCAGCTGGGCAGGGCGCGTATCGCGGGCGGCGGCGCTTCTGACAGGGCGGACATGGCGAACATCGCGGACACAGCAACACTCTAGGCCGGATTCGTTGGATTTACCCATGATTGCCTGATAATCGTTGGGATCCCCAACGAACTCCTGGAGGTGCGGTCGATGCGTCGCCCAGCCCTGAAGGGCAGGTCACACCGGCCGTCAAGCCGTCACGTCCGTCTCAGAGCCACTCTCACCGCCGCCGCGGTCGTCGCCGCCGCGGGCATGCTGCCGGGCACCGCGCAGGCCCGGCCCGCCACCGGGTCGCAGGCGGCCCCCTTCGACCATCAGGTCCTCTTCCGCGCCGACCGCGACCCCGGCGGCTACGCCTGCTTCCGCATCCCCGCGATCGTGCGCACCAACGCCAACACCCTGCTCGCCTTCGCCGAGGGCCGGGTCCTCAACTGCGGTGACGCGACCGACATCGACATCGTCCTCAAGCGCTCCACGGACGGCGGCCGCACCTGGGGCCCGCTTCAGGTGATCAACGCAGGCGGCGGCGACACCCACGGCAACCCCGCCCCGGTCGTCGACCGCAGGACCGGCCGGATCGTGCTGGCCCAGACCTACAACACGGGCCGCACCGACAGCGGGCACTGCGCCATCCCCTGCGACCGCGCGCCCTGGCTCCAGTACAGCGACGACGACGGCCGCACCTGGTCCAAGCCGCGCGACCTGAGCGCCGAACTGCTCCCCCCGAACTGGAACTCCTGGTTCGCCACCGGCCCCGTGCACGGCGTCCAGCTCACCCGGGGCGCCCACGCGGGCCGCCTCGTCCTCGGCGTCAACGCCGAGACCTACAGCGGCGGCCGGGTCACCGACAACCACGCCGCGCTGGTGATCAGCGACGACGGCGGCGAGAACTGGCGGATCGGCGCCACCGACTCCTGGCCGGTCGCCGCCGACGGCTCCTTCCGGCAGAAGCCCTCCGAGGTCACCCCGGCCGAACTGCCCGACGGCAGGCTGCTGGTCAGCAGCCGCGACGAGAACGGCAGCGACCTCGGCCACCGCTCCCAGGCCCTCAGCAACGACGGCGGCGAGACCTTCACCACCCCGTTCCAGGGCCTGCCGGACCTGTACACGCCGGAGGTGCAGGGCGCGCTGCTCACCCTGGACGACCGGGTCCTGCTGTCGGCGCCCGGCGACCCGGACCGCCGCCGCACCATGATGCTGCGCTCCTCCTACGACGGCGGCCGCACCTGGGACAGCGTGGACCGGGGCACGGTCATCGCCGGGGACTGGGCGGGCTACTCCGACCTGGTGGACGTCGACACCGACACCGTCGGCCTGATGTACGAGGGCGGCGCGGTCGACGCGCGCGACGAGATCCGCTTCGTCCGGGTCGCCGAAGACCGGCTGGCCCCGCGCCGCGCCGCCGACCCCACCACCGCCGACCACGGTCTGCTCGCCCCCCGGGCCACGGTGCTCGGCGGTGCCACGCCGACGAAGGGCGTGATCGGACAGGCGCTCTCCTTCGACGGCACCGACGACGCCGTACGCCTGCCCTACCGCCCCGAACTCGCCCTCGGCAGCGGTGACTTCACGGCCTCCCTGTGGTTCCGGTACACGGCGGACCAGGGCGAGCAGCCACTGCTGTGGATGGGCGGCATCGGCAACAGCCAGCCGCAGGTGTGGCTGCGCGGGGAGCCCGCGAGCGGCCAGGTGCGCGGGCTGATCACCACCCGTGAGGGCGCCCGGACCGTGCACACCGCCCATGTGGGCCACGCCGACGCGCACAACGACGGCGAGTGGCACCACGCGGTGCTGCGCCGTGGCGGCGGCAAGCTGACGCTGTTCGTGGACGACGAGCCGGTCAGCACGGCGGACGTGCCCGGCTCGGTCAGCCGCAACTCGCCGTTCGGCGTGCACATCGGCCAGCGGATGGACGGCCGCGCCCACTTCACCGGCGCCATCGACGACGTACGGGTCTGGAACCGCGCGCTGAGCGACGGCGAGGTCGGCGCCCTGCGCGGCACCGGGAACGCGCCACTGTTCGGCTCCCTGGCCTGGCTGCCCATGGACCGGGTGACCGGCAGCGGCTAACGTCCGCTGTCGTGCCCGACGCCGTACGAGCACGACAGCGCACGGGAGCCGGGGTCGGCCTGCTGCTGACCCTGGCTCTCGCGGCCGTGCTGCTCACGGCGCTCCCCGACGACGGGGACGGCGGCGACTGCGCACCGCACACCGTCGCCGACTGGTCGCCCGCCGACGCCCTCACCGCCGAGTTCGCCCGCTACGGCGACGACGCGGCCCGCACCGACGACTGGACCGGCGGCGACGGCACCCACTCCGTGGCCCTGCCGGACGGCAGGGTGCTGTGGCTGTTCTCCGACACCTACCTCGGCCGGGTGCACGCCCCGCCCGGCCCGTCCGGCGAGTCGGCCGCCTGGCGCGATCCGACCGCGCCCCTGGTGCGCAACTCCGCGGTCGTGATGGAGGAGGGACGGCTGCGGCGTACGCTGCCCGCGCCGCTGTTCCCCGACCCGGCGCCCGACCAGTGGCGCTGGCCGGTCGCGGCCCGCGTCGAGCCGCGCGAGCCCGGCTCGGCGGAGCGGGTCGTCCGGGTCCTGCTGTGGGTGCGTACGGCGGGGCAGGCCCCGTGGATCTACGGCGTGCCCACCGCCACCGAGGTCGCCACGCTCTCCCTGCCGGACCTGCGCGTCGAGTCGGTCTCCGAGGTCCTCGGCCAGCGGCTGCTGCCCGACCCGTCCCGGCGGGTGCTCTACGGCACGACGCTGGTCGAGCGGGACGGCTGGACGTACGTCTTCGGCGGCGACGACGGCCGGGCGGCCTCGCGGGCGACCTCCTCTGCGTACCTGGCCCGGGTGCCCGAGGGGCGGCTGACCGACCACGCGGCCTGGCGGTACTGGACCGGCTCCGGCTGGACCCGCGCCGCCGAGCGCGCGGTCCCGGTCCTCGGCGACGAGCGGCGCACCGGCGTGGCCAGCGCGTTCTCGGTGGTCCGCACGGGGGGCACGTACATGCTGTTCACGATGGCGGCGGGCGGCGCCGGGCTGACCACGGTGACGTCGTACTGGGCCTGCTCCCCCACCGGCCCCTGGCACGGGCCCGGCCGGGAGCTGCGGCCACCGCTGCCCGCCGGCGAGGTCGCCGCGTACAACCCGCAGACCCATCCCGAGCTGAGCGGCGACGGGCGGCTGGTGCTCAGCCACGACGTCAACGCACTGCCCGGCGTGGACGCGGCGGCGCAGATCAACGGGAACGTGTCCCGCTACCGACCACGGTTCGTGACCCTGCGTCTGGCCCCGGAGCGCTGACCTCCGCCTCCACGGGGTCACGGGAGCGGCGCTTGGCGATCACCGCGCAGACCATCAGCTGCATCTGGTGGAACAGCATCAGCGGCAGCACGGCGAGCGAGGCCTGCGCCCCGAACAGGACGCTCGCCATCGGCAGCCCGGCGGCGAGGGACTTCTTCGACCCGGCGAACTGGATGGCGATCCGGTCCTCGCGGCTGAACCGCAGCGCCTTGGCGCCGTACCAGGTCAGGGAGAGCATCACGGCCAGCAGCACGGCCTCCACCGCCAGCAGCCCGGCCAGCCGGGCGGCGCTCACCTGGTGCCAGACGCCGTGCACCATGCCCTCGCTGAACGCGGTGTAGACGACCAGCAGGATCGAGCCGCGGTCGACGAACCCGAGGACCTTCTTGTGCCGGGCGACGAAGCCGCCGAGCCAGCGGCGCAGCAGTTGTCCGGCGACGAACGGCACCAGCAGTTGCAGCACGATCTGGAGCACGGAGTCGGCGGCGAAGCCGCCCGCCGCGCCGCCCAGCAGCGAGGCCGCGAGCAGCGGGGTGAGCACGATCCCGGCCAGCGAGGAGAAGGAGCCCGCGCAGATGGCGGCGGGCACGTTGCCGCGGGCGATGGAGGTGAACGCGATCGACGACTGGATGGTCGAGGGGACGAGGGTGAGGAACAGCAGGCCCTGGTAGAGCGGGTCGGTCAGCAGCACCGGGACGAATCCGCGCGCCGCCAGGCCGAGCAGGGGGAAGACAAGGAAGGTGCAGGCCAGCACCGTGACATGGAGCCGCCAGTGCTTGAGTCCGTCCAGCGCCTCCCGGGTGGACAGCCGTATGCCGTAGAGGAAGAACAGGACGGCGATCGCGGCCGTGGACGCCCCTGACGCCACCTCGGCACCCGTGCCGCGGGCCGGTACCAGCGCCGCGAGGCCCACCGTCCCGAGCAGCATCAGGATGTAGGGGTCGACCGGCATCCGGGCCGGCCAGCGCAGGCGTTTCACGGTGCTCCACGGAACTCGGACGGTACGGAGGACGGCGGACGGTCGGACAAAGGCGTCCCCGCTCCATCTTGCTCCTCCGTCGACCGATCGGGAATCCCGCATACCACTCTGACTGCCATCACGTTCCGCGATAACGTGGGCGAGGTGTACGACCCCTCCCAGCTGCGCACCTTCCTCGCGGTGGCGCAGACGCTGAGTTTCACCCGGGCCGCCCGGCGCCTCGGTCTGCGCCAGTCGACGGTCAGCCAGCACGTGCGCCGCCTGGAGGACGCCACCGGACGGCAGCTGTTCAGCCGGGACACGCACTCGGTGGAGCTGACCGAGGACGGCGAGGCCATGCTCGGCTTCGCCCGCCGCATCCTGGCGGTGCACGAGCAGGCCACGGCGTTCTTCACCGGCACCCGGCTGCGCGGCAGGCTGCGCTTCGGCGCCTCGGAGGACTTCGTGCTGACCCGGCTGCCGGAGATCCTGGAGGGCTTCCGGCACGACCACCCCGAGGTCGACCTGGAGCTGACGGTCGAGCTGTCGGGCACCCTGCACGAGCGGCTGGCCTCCGGGAAGCTGGACCTGGTCCTCGCCAAGCGACGGCCGCAGGACGCCCGGGGCGAACTGGTCTGGCACGACCGGCTGGTCTGGATCGGCGCGGAACGCCTCCGGCTGGATTCCGAGCGCCCGGTGCCGCTGATCGTCTACCCGCCGCCCGGCATCACCCGCGCCCGCGCCCTCGACGCCCTCCAGCGGCAGGGCCGGGCCTGGCGGATCGCCTGCACCAGCGGCAGCCTCAACGGGCTGATCGCCGCCGCACGGGCGGGCCTCGGGGTGATGGCGCACTCGCGCGGGCTGATCCCGCCGGGCCTGGTCCGGGTCCCCGACCGCTTCGGCCTCCCCGAACTCGGCAAGGTCGACTTCGTCCTGGTGCACGGCCCGCGCCGCCCCACCGCCCAGGACACGGCGGGCGCCGCCGACGCCCTGTCCACGGCGATCCTGGCGGCGGGCGACCGGCTGCAGAGGCCCTGACCACGTCGTACGCGTCATGGTCATGGTCGTACAGATTCCGTGCAGATCACACGGCGGGAACTTACTCCGCAGTCACTACTGGGGTAGCTTGCAGCGCACCGAGCACAGCGTCGCAAGGGGCGGTACGGGTTTGCGTGAGTTCACCAATCCTCCGGTGGAGCTGCCGCCACCGGTGGGCGGCCTGGCCGACGTCGTCTTCGAACACGCCCACACCGACCCGGGCGCCGTCGCCCTCGGCCGCAAGGACGACGCCGGGCGGTGGCGGGACGTCACCTCCGGCGAGTTCCGCGACGAGGTGCTCGCGCTGGCCAAGGGGCTGCTCGCGCGGGGCGTACGGTTCGGCGACCGGGTCGCGATCATGTCCCGCACCCGCTACGAGTGGACGCTGTTCGACTTCGCCCTGTGGAGCATCGGCGCGCAGGTGGTGCCGGTCTACCCGACGTCCTCCGCCGAGCAGTGCTTCTGGATGCTCTACGACGCCGAGGTGACGGCGGCGGTGGTGGAGCACGAGGACCACGCCATGACGATCGCCACCGTCATCGACCGGCTGCCCCGGCTGCGCGAGCTGTGGCAGCTGGACTCTGGCGCGGTGCGGGAGCTGTACGACGCGGGCGCCCACCTCGACGACGAGGTGGTGCACCGGCACCGCAGGGCCGTCACCCCCGACTCGGTCGCGACCGTCATCTACACCTCGGGCACCACCGGCCGCCCCAAGGGCTGTGTCATCTCGCACGGCAACTTCATGTGGGAGGCGGACACCGTCATCGAACGCTGGGAGCCGGTGTTCCACTCCCGCCGGGGCGACGAGGCGGCCACCCTGCTCTTCCTGCCGCTCGCCCATGTCTTCGGGCGGATGGTGGAGGTGGCGGCGATCCGCGGCCGGGTCCGTTTCGGCCACCAGCCGCAGCTGAACGCCGCCGCGCTGCTGCCCGACCTGGCCGCGTTCCGGCCGACGTTCATCCTGGCGGTGCCGTACATCTTCGAGAAGGTGTTCGCCGCGGCCCGCCGCAAGGCGGAGAAGGAGGGCCGGGCCGGGCCCTTCGAGAAGGCCGTCGACGTCGCCGTGAAGTACGCCGAGGCCCTGGAGGCCAGGGCCTGGGGCATCGGTCCGGGGCCGTCGGCGGCCCTGCGGCTCCAGCACCAGCTGTTCGACAAGCTCGTCTACGCCAAGGTGCGCGCCGCGATGGGCGGCCGGATCCGCAACGCGATGTCCGGCGGCTCCGCCATGGACCGGCGCCTCGGCCTGTTCTTCGCGGGCGCGGGCGTACAGATCTACGAGGGCTACGGCCTCACCGAGTCCACCGCCGCCGCCACCGCCAACCCGCCCGACCGCACCCGCTACGGCTCCGTCGGACAGCCCGTGCCGGGCGTGACCGTGCACATCGCCGACGACAGCGAGATCTGGCTGCGCGGACCCAATGTCTTCCAGGGCTACCTCAACAACCCCAAGGCCACCGACGAGACCCTGCACGACGGCTGGCTGGCCACCGGCGACCTGGGCTTCCTCGACGAGGACGGCTATCTCACCATCACCGGCCGCAAGAAGGAGATCCTGGTGACCTCCGGCGGCAAGAGCGTCTCCCCCGGGCCTCTGGAGGAGCGGGTGCGGGACCATCCCCTGGTCAGCCAGTGCGTCCTCGTCGGCAACGACCGCCCCTTCGTGGCCGCCCTGGTCACCCTCGACCAGGAGGCTGTGGACCACTGGCTCCAGATGCGTGCCAAGCCCCGCCCGCCGGACACCGAGCTGGTGCGCGACCCGGATCTGGAGATGGAGGTGCGGCGCGCCGTGGTCGCCGCCAACACCCTGGTCTCGCAGGCCGAACAGATCCGCACCTTCCGCATCCTCACCCAGCCCTTCACCGAGGAGCACGGCCTGCTCACACCGTCGCTGAAGCTGAAGCGCAAGGCGATCGAAAAGGCGTTCGCGGACGTGGTGGAGGCGTTGTACCGGACCTGAAATCGCCGGTCCGGAATGCATTCGGGGCGGTGATCGTTGACGATGGGAGCACCACCTGACGACAACCGTAAGGATCACGAGCCAGTGAGCAGCAAGGTCCCCCCGATCATCCTCAACAACGGCGTCGAGATGCCCCAGCTGGGCTTCGGCGTCTGGCAGGTGCCGGACGACGAGGCGCAGCAGGCGGTGGGCACCGCGCTGGAGGCCGGGTACCGCAGCATCGACACGGCGGCGATCTACGGCAATGAAGAAGGCACCGGCAGGGCCATCGCCGCATCGGGCATCCCCCGCGAGGAACTCTTCGTCACCACCAAGCTCTGGAACAGCGACCAGGGGTACGACGCCACCCTGCGCGCCTTCGACACCTCTCTCGGCAAGCTGGGCCTGGACTATCTGGACCTGTACCTCATCCACTGGCCCATCCCGTCCCAGGGCACCTTCGTCGACACCTACAAGGCGTTCGAGAAGCTCCACGCGGACGGCCGGATCCGTGCCATCGGCGTCTCCAACTTCCTGCCCGAGCACCTGCGGCAGCTGATCGAGGCGACCTCGGTCATCCCGGCCGTCAACCAGATCGAGCTGCACCCGCACCTCCAGCAGCACGCCTCCCGCGAGTACCACGCGGAGCAGGGCATCGCCACGGAGGCGTGGTCGCCGCTCGGTCAGGGCAAGGGGCTGCTGGAGGTCCCGGCGATCGTCGCCATCGCGCGCAAGCACGGCCGCACCCCGGCCCAGATCGTGCTGCGCTGGCACCTCCAGCTGGGGAACGTCGTCATCCCGAAGTCCGTGACGCCGTCCCGGATCAGGGAGAACATCGACGTGTTCGACTTCAGCCTGGACGACGAGGACCTGGCCGCGATCAGCGCCCTCAACGAGGACCGCCGCATCGGCCCGGACCCGGCCGTCTTCGGCTGACCCGCCAGCGCCCCCGCGCCCCGGGACCACCAGAGGTCCCTGGGCGCGCGCGTCAGTTGGGCTGCCCGACCGGCCGTACGACGACGGTGTTGACGTCGACGCCCGCGGGCTGCCGGATCGCCCAGACCACCGAGTCGGCGATCTGCTCGGAGGTCAGCAGGTTCCCGGGCGGCAGGCTGCCGTAGCCGTCCCAGAACGGCGTCTCTACCCGGCCCGGCGCGATCAGGGTCACCCCGACGCCCCATTCGGTGACCTGCCGCCGGGTGTTCTCGGCCAGCCCGGTCACCGCCCACTTGGTGGCGCCGTAGATGTTCCCCGGTGTGGGCACGAACCCGGCCACGCTGCCGACCAGCACGATGCGGCCCCGGGTCGCCTTCAGCGCCTCGACGGAGGCGCGGACCAGCAGGGCCGGGCCGAGCACATTGGTCAGCACCATCTCCGGCCATCCGGCGGGGTCCCCGTCCGCGACCGAGTCATGGGTGGCGAAGCCCGCGTTGGCGACGACGGTGTCCAGTCGGCCGTACGCCGTCAGGGTCGCGTCGACCGCCGACCGCACGTCGCCGTAGTCGGCCGCGTTGCCGGTGATCGTCAACAGGCCGTCCGGGTCGCCGAGTTCCTTGGCGAAGGCGCGCAACCGCTCCTCGCCGCGCCCCGTGACGGTGACCCGGTACCCGGCGTCCAGCAGCTGTCGTGCCACCGCCGCGCCGATGCCGCTGCCGCCGCCGGTGATGAGCGCCACCGGAGAGTACGGAGAGTCGGTCATGATGCCCCCTTGGTTGTGGTGAGGCCCGGAGTCCATCACTTGGAGCGCTCTCAAGGTCAAGGGCTTATCGAGGGGCGTCGATCCGGGCCGCCGTGTGCACCGTCCGCGCGGTCAGGAAGAACACGTCCCGCCGGTGGAGCAGGCCCGCCCTGTCGTCGGGGTCGAGGAGCCGGTCGAGGGTGGCGGTGTCGGTGGCGTCGAGGCGGTCGGCGCAGGCCTCGCGGACCCGGGTGAGGGTGGTGACCAGACAGGAGCGGGCCCGGTCGGTGGCCGGGGGCGGCACGTCCAGCAGGAAGCTGCGGGTGCCGGTGGGCCGCAGTCCCGCGGAGGCCAGCAGCTGGGGCCAGTCCTCGGGCACGTCCACGGTGCCGGGCAGTTCGGCGCGCATCTCGGCGAACCAGTCGGCCTGCGCCGCGTCCAGCCGGGCCTGGAGACCGGGCCGCCCGATGCCGATGTCCCGCGGCAGGAAACGGACCGGCAGTCCGCCCTCCAGCAGTGCGAGGGTGCCGCCCGGCGCGAGCCGCCCGGCGAACGCGGTGAGCGCGGCGCGCTGGTCGCCGAGGTGGTGCAGGCTGTTGCTGGCCCAGATCAGGTCGGCCGGGTAGTCCAGGTCGTCGAGGATCCGGGGCAGTTCACCGGCGAGGGTGCTGAAGCGGTCGGCGACCCCGCGCCGCTCCGCCCGCTCCCGGGCGCGCTCCAGCAGGGGCCCGGCGGCGTCGACGGCGACGACGCGGGCACCGGGGAAGGCGTCGGCGAGCAGCGCCGAGACCACGCCGGGACCGCTGCCCGCGTCGACGATCAAACCGGGCTCGGTCTGTTTCCTGCCGAGCCAGGCCAGGGCCCGCTCGTACAGCGGGGTGTACAGCTCGGCCTCGGCCTCCAGGTGCGGGGCCATGGCGGTCCAGTCGAGGTCGCCGTGGTGGTGGGTGTGGTCGTGGGTGTGGGCGTGGTCGTGATCGTGCGCCATGGGGCCAGCCTCTCTCCCGGTGTGCCGTCAGCGTGCGACGGCACACCGGGAGGAGGCAACTCGCCTTGCCGACTCGGCAAACGATCGGGTCGGCACCGTCACCGCGTTACGGCAGCGGCGGGTAGGCGTTCCTCATCAGCTCCTGGAACTGGGCCGAGAACCAGTGCCCGGAGATCGGCGCGTCACCCAGGGCGCCCGTGAGGTTGTAGCCGTTGCGCGGGGTACCGGTGAACGCCGGGTCGCACATCCGGTCGAAGCCCTTGCCCTCGTCGTTGTCGATCTGACGGCTGGAGCCGTCGGACTCGCCCGGGGGCTTCATCCAGACGTAGGCGTCGATCCCGGGCTCCGGGTTGGCCTGCGGACGCTCGCCGAGCCCTGCACCGGCCTGGTTGCACCAGTTGCCGATGTGGATCCGGCGGTCGTAGCGGCCGCCGTCGACGTAGGTGTCCACGCTGGTCGTCGCACCGGGGCCGGAGGGCCGGGCGCTGCCGCCCCAGCCGTTGCGGGAGGTGTCGATCAGCATGCCGATGTTGCTGTTGAAGCCGACCGAGACCAGCTGGTTGCGGAAGCCCTGGGCGAAGGACAGCTCGTCCACGTAGCGGTTCCAGTCGACCCACTGGGACTGGCGGACGGAGGTGCCGTTCACCGTGGAGTCGATCGTGAAGTTCTCCTCCTTCAGGGCGCTGTAGTTGGCCGTGTTGGTGATGAAGCCGTGCACGTCGTTCACGGTCGCGCCCTCGGCGGTCGCGGCCTCCTTGAACAGCTGCGCGGACGGCGCGAAGTTGTCGTCCCAGCCGATCCAGCCGTGGTGCCCGGCGTCGACGTAGTTGTAGACGTTGCCCGCGTCCGCGAGCTTGTTGAGCGCGTAGCCCACGCCCTTGACGTAGTTGCCGTTGGCCTTCATCACGTCGCACTCGGGGGTGGCCGTCTCCCGGCTGCCCGTGTTGGTGACCAGGTTGGGCAGCGAGTCGATCTCGACGGTCGTGACGATCCGCAGGCCGGCGTACTTGGGATCGGCGAGGATCGCGGCGATCGGGTCGATGTACTCGGTCTTGTACCGGTCGATCTCCGTCGGGCCGAGTTCACCGTTGGAGGCGAGGGCGGAGCAGTCCCGGCCGGGCAGGTTGTAGATGACCAGCTGGATGACGAGTTCGCCGGAGCCCTTCTGCACCAGCGCCTCGTCGAGGTGGTCGCGCAGGCCCATGCCGCCGTTGACGCCGTTGATGGCCGCGATGCGGTCCAGCCAGACACCGGTCGGCTGGTTGGCGATCCGGCTGCCGCCCGGTTCGGCGGCGGCGTTCTCGGACCACTCGGGGTTCACGTACACCTTGGCGCCGGTGTAGGGGTTGTCGACCCGGTCACCGGTGCCGCCGCCCGGGTCCGGGTCCGGGTCGGGTCCGCCACCGCCGTCGTCGACGTTGCAGGTCACACCGTCCAGGGTGAAGGTGGCGGGGACGGCGTTGCCGCCGCTGTAGGTGCCCTGGAAGCCGAAGGTGGCCGAACCGCCGGTGGCCAGCGCGGCGTTGTACGACTCGTTGGCGGCGGTGACCTCGGCGCCGCTCTGGGTGACGCGTGCGTTCCACGCGTTGGTGACGCGCTGGTTGCCCGCGTACGACCACTTCACGGACCAGCCGTTCTTGGCGGCGCCGTTGTTGGTGACCGTGACGGAGGCGGTGAAACCGCTGCCCCAGTCGTTCTGCACCTGGTAGGCGACGGTGCAGGGGACGGCGGCGGTACCGACGTCGCCGGGGACGGCCGCGAGGGCGGTCCCGGCACTGCCGGCGACCAGGGTCAGCGCGGCGAGCAGCGCTGTTCTGGTGCTGGTGGTACGGCTCATCGGTGCGGGTTTCCTCTCGTGGGGGTGGTCCGTCGAGAGCGCGCCGGAACGCGCGGCACGGTGCCGCTGCGCGAGTAAAAGACCTGAACGCGGGGGGTGCCACATGAGCGGACTCCTGGCAGTACCGGCGCGACGTGACGGACGCGTCGACTGATTGGAACCGCTCCCACTGGTGACGCGAAGGTAGCGCCAAGTGACGGTAAAGAACAGAGGGCTTACTTGACTTTTTGGAAGCCGAACTGTCGAACGTTTTCGACTGTTCACACATCTTGACCCGTCAGACCCCCATCCCCACTATGGGAGCGCTCCCACTGGTTCAAGCCTTGACTTCGTCGAGCCGCAAGGAGGAACCAGCACCATGCCCCCCAGAAACAGACGCCGCACCGCGCGGCGGTTATGGACCGCCGTCGTGGCGGCCTTCGCGGTGCCGATCTCGCTGCTGGCCGCGAATCCAACGCCCGCACAGGCAGCGGCGGTTCAGTGCAGCGTCGACTACAAGACCAACGACTGGGGTTCCGGTTTCACCGCGGACCTGACGATCACCAACCGCGGCACGGACGTGATCGACGGCTGGGACCTGACGTACTCCTACTCGGGCAACCAGCGGCTCACCAACGGCTGGAACGGGACATGGTCCCAGTCCGGCCAGACGATCACCGTGCGCAACGCGTCCTACAACGGGCGGATCGCCGCCGGCGCGGCCGTCTCGACCGGCGCGCAGTTCACCTACAGCGGCAGCAACGCCGCCCCCACCTCCTTCGCGGTCAACGGCACCACCTGCGTCGGTGCCCACCAGCCGCCGATCACCGTGCTGACCAGCCCGGCGCCGGGCGCGGTGTACTCGCAGGGTGACGCGGTCCCGCTGGCGGCCACCGCCGCGGCGGCCGACAACGCCACGATCAGCAAGGTGGAGTTCTACGACGACACCACGCTGCTCGGCACCGACACCAGCGCGCCCTACTCGCTCTCGGTCTCCAGCTTGACCGTGGGCAGTCATTCTCTGGTGGCGAAGGCGTACGACAGCCTGGGCGCCACCGGTGACTCCACCCCCGTCGGCATCACGGTCGCCTCCGGTCCGGCCGTGGTCGCCACCCCCGCGCAGCTGCCCGTGCGCCAGGGCGAGACCGGCACCTTCGAGGTACGGCTGTCGACCCAGCCGTCGGCGAACGTGACGGTGACAACCGCCCGCACCGGCGGCAACACGGGCCTGTCCGTGACCAGCGGCGGCTCGCTCACCTTCACCCCGTCGAACTGGAACACCCCGCAGCGGGTGACCGTCACCGCGGACTCCTCCGGCACCGGCGCGGCGACCTTCGAGTCGACGGCGCCCGGCCACGGCAAGGCGACCGTCACGGTCACCCAGATCGCCGCGGCCAAGGAGTACGACGCCCGCTTCCTGGAGCTGTACGGGAAGATCACCGACCCGGCGAACGGCTACTTCTCCCCCGAGGGCATCCCGTACCACTCGGTGGAGACGCTGCTCGTCGAGGCGCCGGACCACGGCCATGAGACCACCTCGGAGGCGTACAGCTATCTGATCTGGCTCCAGGCCATGTACGGCAAGGTGACCGGCGACTGGACCAAGTTCAACGGCGCCTGGGATCTCATGGAGAAGTACATGATCCCGACGCACGCGGACCAGCCGACGAACTCCTTCTACACGCCGTCCAAGCCCGCGACCTACGCGCCGGAGCACGACCAGCCCAGCCAGTACCCCTCGGCGCTGGACACCGGCGTCTCGGTGGGGCCGGACCCGATCGCCGGTGAGCTGAAGTCGGCCTACGGCACGGACGACGTCTACGGCATGCACTGGCTCCAGGACGTCGACAACGTCTACGGCTACGGCAACTCGCCCGGCAAGTGCGAGGCGGGGCCGACGGACACCGGACCGTCGTACATCAACACCTTCCAGCGCGGCCCGCAGGAGTCGGTGTGGGAGACGGTTCCGCAGCCGACCTGCGACGCCTTCAAGTACGGCGGCCCGAACGGGTACCTGGACCTGTTCACCCGCGACTCGTCGTACGCGAAGCAGTGGAAGTTCACCAACGCCCCGGACGCCGACGCGCGCGCCGTGCAGGCCGCGTACTGGGCGGACCTGTGGGCCGAGGAGCAGGGCAAGGGCGGGGAGATCGCCGGGACCGTCGCCAAGGCGGCGAAGATGGGCGACTACCTGCGCTACGCCACCTACGACAAGTACTTCAAGAAGATCGGCCACTGTGTGGGGCCGTCCACCTGCCCGGCCGGCACCGGCAAGGACTCCTCGCACTACCTGCTCTCCTGGTACTACGCCTGGGGCGGCGCCACCGACACCTCGGCGGGCTGGTCCTGGCGCATCGGCTCCAGCCACGCGCACGGCGGCTACCAGAACCCGATGGCCGCCTACGCGCTCGCCAACTACCCCGACCTGAAGCCGAAGTCGGCGACCGGTCAGGCGGACTGGGCCAAGTCGCTGGAACGTCAGGTCGAGTTCTACCGCTGGCTCCAGTCGGCGGAGGGCGGTATCGCGGGCGGCGCCACCAACAGCTGGGCGGGCCGCTACGCCACTCCCCCGGCCGGGACACCGACCTTCTACGGCATGTACTACGACGAGAAGCCGGTGTACCACGACCCGCCGTCCAACCAGTGGTTCGGCTTCCAGGCCTGGTCCATGCAGCGGGTCGCCGAGCTGTACCAGCAGACCGGCAACGCCACCGCCAAGACGGTCCTGGACAAGTGGGTCGACTGGGCGCTGTCCGAGACCACGATCAACCCGGACGGCACCTTCCGCATCCCCGCCACACTCCAGTGGTCGGGCGCGCCCGACACCTGGAACGCGTCCAGCCCGGGTGCCAACAACGGCCTGCACGTCACGGTCACCGACTACAGCAGCGACGTCGGTGTGGCGGGCAGCTACGCCAACACCCTGATCCACTACGCGGACCGCTCCGGTGACACCGAGGCGGCCCGGGTGGCGAAGGCGCTGCTGGACGCCATGTGGGAGCACAACCAGGACGCGCTCGGCATCGCCGTCCCGGAGACCCGCACCGACTACAGCCGGTTCGACGACCCGGTGTACGTGCCGAGCGGCTGGTCCGGCACCATGCCGAACGGCGACCCGGTCAACTCCAGCTCGACCTTCGCCTCGATCCGTTCCTTCTACGAGGACGACCCGGCCTGGTCGAAGATCGAGAACTACCTGGCGGGCGGTGCCGCGCCCACCTTCACGTACCACCGCTTCTGGGCCCAGGCGGACATCGCCCTGGCCATGGGCGCGTACGCGGAGCTCCTCGAATAGCCCCCGCTGAAGGCTCCGTGTACCCGGGACCCGCCACCTGACGGCGGGTCCCCTCCAAGGCCGGGCGGTCCCCACCCGCACTGGGGACCGCCCGGCCGTCGCACGCCCGCTGACGGAACGACCGCAACGGAAACCACCTGAACGGAACGACCGGACAGGAAGGACTCCCCACCGTGCGAAGAACCCGCATCCTCACGGCCGTCCTGGCACTGGCGGCCGGACTGCTCGCGGGCACCCCGCCCGCACTCGCCGCGAAGGCGCCGCAGCCCACGGCGGCGCTCGCCGCCGACACCTACACCTGGAAGAACGCCCGAGTCGACGGTGGCGGTTTCGTCCCCGGCATCGTCTTCAACCGCGCCGAGAAGGACCTCGCCTACGCCCGCACCGACATCGGCGGCGCCTACCGCTGGCAGCAGTCGACGAAGACCTGGACGCCCCTGCTGGACTCGGTCGGCTGGGACGACTGGGGGCACACCGGCGTGGTGAGCATCGCCACCGACTCCGTCGACCCCGACCGGGTGTACGCGGCCGTCGGCACGTACACCAACAGCTGGGACCCCGGGAACGGGGCGGTGCTGCGCTCCGTGGACCGGGGCGCGACCTGGCGCAAGACCGAGCTGCCGTTCAAGCTGGGCGGCAACATGCCCGGCCGGGGCATGGGCGAGCGCCTGGCGATCGACCCGAACCGGAGCAGCGTGCTGTACCTGGGCGCGCCGAGCGGCAAGGGCCTGTGGCGGTCGACGGACTCGGGCGTCACCTGGTCCGAGGTGACGAGCTTCCCCAACCCCGGCAACTACGTGCAGGACCCGGGTGACACCAGCGGCTACGCCTCCGACAACCAGGGCATCGCCTGGGTCACCTTCGACGAGTCCACGGGCACGGCCGGAAACGCCACGCGGACGATCTACGTCGGTGTGGCGGACAAGGACAACGCCGTGTACCGGTCGACGGACGCGGGCGCGACCTGGTCACGGATCGCGGGCCAGCCCACCGGCCACCTCCCGCACAAGGGTGTCCTGGACACGGCGAACGGCCACCTCTACATCGCCTACAGCGACAAGGGCGGCCCCTACGACGGCGGCAAGGGGCGGCTGTGGCGGTACACCACGGCCACCGGCACCTGGACCGACGTCAGCCCGGTCGCGGAGGCCGACACCTACTACGGCTTCAGCGGGCTGACCGTCGACCGGCAGGACCCGGGCACGGTGATGGCGACGGCGTACAGCTCCTGGTGGCCGGACACCCAGATCTTCCGCTCCACCGACAGCGGTGCCACCTGGACGCAGGCGTGGGAGTACACGTCGTACCCGAACCGCTCCGACCGCTACACCATGGACGTCTCGTCCTCCCCCTGGCTGACCTGGGGGGCGAACCCGTCCCCGCCCGAGCAGACGCCCAAGCTGGGCTGGATGACCGAGGCGATGGAGATCGACCCGTTCGACTCCGACCGGCTGATGTACGGCACCGGGGCCACCATCTACGGCACCGAGAACCTCACCAACTGGGACAGGGGCAGCCAGTTCACCATCAAGCCGATGGTGCAGGGCCTGGAGGAGACGGCGGTCCTCGACCTGGCCTCTCCCCCGTCCGGCGCGCCGCTGCTCAGCGCGCTCGGTGACATCGGCGGCTTCCGGCACACCGACCTCACCAAGGTCCCGCCGATGATGTACACCCAGCCCAACTTCACCTCCACCACCAGCCTGGACTTCGCCGAGTCCAACCCGAACACCGTCGTCCGCGTCGGCCACCTCGACTCCGGTCCGCATGTGGCCTTCTCCACCGACAACGGCGCCAACTGGTTCCCGGGCAGCGACCCCTCGGGCGTCAGCGGCGGCGGCACGGTCGCGGCGGCGGCCGACGGGAGCCGGTTCGTGTGGAGCCCCGAGGGCGCGGGCGTCCACCACACCACCGGCTTCGGCTCGTCCTGGTCGGCGTCCAGCGGCATCCCGGCGGGCGCGGTCGTCGAGTCCGACCGGGTCGACCCGCGCACCTTCTACGGCTTCAAGTCGGGGAGGTTCTACGTCAGCACGGACGGCGGCGCCACCTTCACCGCGTCCGCCGCGACCGGGCTGCCCGCGGGTGACAGCGTCCGCTTCAAGGCGCTGCCCGGCACGGAGGGCGAGATCTGGCTGGCGGGCGGTGAGCCGGACGGCGCGTACGGGCTGTGGCACTCCACGGACCGCGGCGCCAGCTTCACCAAGCTGCCGAACGTCGGCGCCGCCGACACCATCGGCTTCGGCAAGGCGGCCCCCGGCGCCTCCTACCAGACCCTCTACACCAGCGCCGAGATCGGCGGCGTCCGCGGCATCTTCCGCTCCACCGACCGGGGCGCGAGCTGGACCCGCGTCAACGACGACGCCCACCAGTGGGGCTGGACCGGCGCCGCGATCACCGGCGACCCGCGCGTCTACGGACGGGTGTACGTGGCGACCAACGGCCGGGGCATCATCTACGGCGACACGTCCGACACCGGCGGCACGGACCCCGACCCCGACCCGGACCCCGGCCCGACCGGCGCCTGCACGGTGACGTACGACATCACCAACCAGTGGTCGGGCGGCTTCCAGGCGGACGTACGGCTCACCAACACCGGAACCACGGCGTGGTCCGGCTGGTCGCTGAGCTGGGCGTTCGGGCAGGGCCAGACGGTCACGCAGATGTGGAACGCCGAGCACGCCCAGTCGGGCGCGACGGTGACGGCGCGGAACGTCGGCTGGAACGCCAACGTGGCGGCCGGTTCCTCGGTGAGCTTCGGCTTCACGGGCAACTGGAGCCAGTCCAACCCGCAACCCACGGCGTTCAGGCTGGGTGACCGGACCTGCGCGGTCGGCTGACCCCTCCGGCCCGCGCACCGAGGCCCCGCCGCGTCACGGGCGGGGCCTCGGTGTGCCGGGCGGTGTCAGCGACGGCGACCGCGGGTGCGGGTGGAGCGGTAGCCGAACGGCCCAGGCAGGTCGTGGCTGGTAGTGGTGCGGCCGGAACTCGAGTAGGTGCGTTTGGGGCCGTTCCGGTGGCCGAAGGTGAGGGAGAAGGAACGGCGGTTGAGGTTGACGCGGACACCGGGGAGGATCCGGAAGCTCTTGCGGAAGGTGATCGGCACGGCACAGCTCCTCTCTGGCCTTGGGGCCCTCCCCCTAGCGCCTACCCCCTCTACGGCGTGTACACGGTCGGCCGGGGCGCCGTCGGCATCCTGTTGCCGAGGAAGAAACTCGGGTGCGGGGGCTGGTTGTAGGCGGTGTTCTGCCAGGCGAGACCCGTGCGGTACATGGTGTCGTGGAGCAGGGTGGTGATCCGGGTCGTCGTCTCGTGGGGCGTGGAGTAGATCCGCAGGTTGCGGTTGTCGCCGGTGCGCCAGACGACCTCCTCGCGCCAGTCGCCGATGATGTCGCCGGAGAGGGCGGGCGTGGCCTTGGTGCCGTTGTTGGAGGAGACACCGGAGCCGGTCAGCAGCCGGGTCTCGCCGGAGGTGGCGTACTTGTCGATGCGGGTGCCGTCGAGCAGTTCACGCACCACGTCGCCGTCCCACCAGGCGAGGAAGTTCACCGAGGACGGCTCGCGGCCCTTGGTGGCACCGGCCTCGTCCCGGATGGAGCTGTCGGAGGCCGACCACACCTCGGCGCCGTCGTTGCCCGCGTAGATGTCGGCCGCGACGCCGCGGCCGTTGTCGCAGCAGGGGGAGAGCTGCCAGCGGACGGCGCCGTTGGCGGGGTTCAGATACAGCTCGGCGGGCTGCGAGGTGGACTCGGAGACCTTGAAGTACTCAAGGCCCGGTGTCGACGGGTCGAGGTCGCCGAGGTGCTGGGCGTCGCCGTGGCCGGTCCGCGCGGTCCACAGACCGTTGCCGTTGTCGTCGACGGCCATCGAGCCGTAGACGATCTCGTCGCGGCCGTCGTTGTCGACGTCGCCCACGGACAGGCTGTGCGAGCCCTGGCCGTCGTAGCCCCGGCCGGAGTTGGTGGAGGAGTTGGTGTCGAAGGTCCAGCGGCGGGTGAAGGCGCCGCCCCGCCAGTCCCAGGCGGCGATGACGGTCCGGGTGTAGTAGCCGCGGGCCATGATCAGGGAGGGCCGGGCGCCGTCCAGGTAGGCGGTGCCCGCGAGGAAGCGGTCGACGCGGTTGCCGTAGGAGTCGCCCCAGGAGGAGACCGTGCCGCGGGCCGGGACATAGTCGACGGTGCCCATCGCCCTGCCGGTCTGCCCGTTGAACATGGTCAGGTACTCGGGTCCGGACAGGACGTAGCCGCTGGCGTTGCGGTGGTCGGCCGACGCGCTGCCGATGACGGCGCCGGTGCCGTCGACCGTGCCGTCGGCGGTCTTCATGGCGACCTCGGCCTTGCCGTCGCCGTCGTAGTCGTACGCCTGGAACTGGGTGTAGTGGGCGCCGGAGCGGATGTTGCGGCCCAGGTCGACGCGCCACAGCCGGGTGCCGTCGAGCTTGATGCCGTCGACGACGGTGTTGCCGGTGTAGCCGGACTGGGAGTTGTCCTTGGCGTTGGTGGGCTGCCACTTCAGCACGAAGTCGAGGGCGCCGTCGCCGTCGAGGTCGGCCACGGAGGCGTCGTTGGCCTCGTAGGTGTAGGCGACGCCGTCGGGGGTGGTGCCCCCGGCCGGTGGGCTCAGCGGGACGTCCTTGTACCCGGCGCGGAACTGCACGGCGTGCACGGAGTCGCCCTGCTCCACGCCGTTGACGACCGCGCGGACGGTGTAGTCGGCGTGCGACGGGGCGCCGGAGTGGAAGTAGTTGGTGGAGCCGGTGACCGGCGTGGAGTTGACCTTCGTACCGGCCCGGTAGACGTTGAAGGAGACGTCGTTCGGGTCGGTGGCCAGCCAGCGCCAGCTGACCAGGTTGCCGCTGCCGGTGTACACGCTGACCACGCCGCGGTCGAGCCGCTCTACCTGACGGGCGGTCGCGGCCTGGGCGGTGTCGGTGGTGAGCGCGGTCAGCCCGGCGCCCGCCAGCGCGGTCGCGGCGACGGCCGCCGCGAGGACGGCGGGCCTACGGCGTCTGCGGTGCTGGTGCGGGTGCTTCACGGGGGTACCTCCCGGGAGGACGGATGGGTTCCGCCTACCGGTCGCCGCCGCTCCCGGAACGGTTGCCGGGGTGCCCGCGTCAGCCCTTGCGGAACGCCCGCAGCGTGAACACCGGGTCCGGGCGGTCCCGGTCCTGGTCGGGGAGGGCGGCCAGGCGCGCGACGAACTCCTCCGCCAGCGGAGTGCCGGGCGGCACCGTGGCGAACCATCCGCGGCGCAGGTCCGCGATGGCACGGCGCGGGCTGCGCCCCTGCCCCCGCCCCGGGAAGCGGGCCCGTCCGGCGGCCCGCAGCCCGCACTCGGCGGCGTACGACTCCACCAGGTGCGGGGCGTCCATGGCCGGGACCCGGGGGCGGGCGGCCATCACGGCATCGATGTCACTGCCGACGTTGTGGGAGGCACCCTTGTCGACGGTCGTGACGTACACCCCGCCGGGCCGCAGCACCCGGGCGCACTCCGCGACGATGGCCCGCGCGTCCTCGGCCGTCGGCGCCAGGTGCAGCAGCCACACACTCGTCACGGCGTCGAACTCGCCGTCCCGGAACGGCAGTCGGCGGGCGTCGGCGAGGACGACGGCGCCCGGCAGCCGGTCGGCGGCCTGCCGGGCCATCGCGGGCGACCGGTCCACGCCGGTCACCCGCAGGCCGTCGCGGGCCGCCGCGAGCCGCCGGGTGACGATGCCGGTGCCGCAGGCGAGATCCAGCAGGGCGCGGGCCCCTGGCGGCACCAGTCCGAGTACGGCGTCGGCGGCGGCCGCCGCCCTGGGCTCACCGCCGCGCCAGGCGTCGTAGCCCTCGGCTTCCTTGTCGTAGTCGAGCATGACCGCTCCCCCCTTTCGACGTTCGGCGTTCAACGTCATCTACGTGCCGTGCGCCGCGTCGGCTCAGTCCGCCCCGTGCGCCGGGGCCAGCGCCGCCACGCGGCGGGCGAGTTCGACGTCGAGTCCGGTGACGGCGCCGCCCACGCTGTGGGTGTTCACGGACAGCTCGACGCTCCGGTAGCCGAGGGTGAGGTCGGAGTGGTGGTCCAGCTCGTCCTGGACCTGGGCGATGTGCACGACCATGGCCGCCGCCGCGATGTGCGACCCGAGCCGGTAGGAGCGGGTGAGCCGGTCCCCGGCGAGGGACCAGCCGGGCAGCTCCGAGAGGTGTGCCTCGATCTCCTTCTGCGACAGCGGTTCCACGGGCATGGGGACGCTCCCTTGCAGGTACGGGCGCGGGTACGGGGTACCTGTTCAGCCTGCCACAGCGGGCCCGGTGCGATGCGGGACCGTCCGGGTGTCTCGTTCCGGGGGCCCGGTCCGGCTACCGTCGTGGACATGAGCACTGCGACGCCCGCCCGCGCCGCCTCCGCGGCAGCCCCCGCCGACCAGGGGGTCGGGCCACTGCTGCGCGGCTGGCGGGAGCAGCGGCGGATCAGCCAGCTGGAGCTGGCGCTGCGCGCCGACTCCTCCGCCCGGCACATCAGCTTCATCGAGACGGGCCGTTCCCGGCCGAGCGAGGAGATGGTGCTGCGGCTCGCCGAGCACCTGGACGTGCCGGTGCGGGAGCGCAACGCCCTGCTGCTGGCGGCCGGTTACGCCCCCCGCTTCCCGGAGACCCCGCTGGACGACCCCGCGCTGGACGCGGTACGGGCCGGGATGGAGCGGCTGATACAGGGCTACGAGCCGTATCCGGCGCTGGTCGTCGACGCCACGTACAACGTGCTGGCCGCCAACCGGGGCATCACGATGCTGCTGGCCGAGGTACCGGAGTCACTGCTCGGGCCGCCGCTGAACGCGATGCGCCTCACCCTGCACCCGGAGGGTCTGGCGCCGCGCATCCGCAATCTGCGCGAGTGGCGCGGGCATCTGCTGGCGCAGATGGAGCGGCAGATCGCGCTGCGCCGGTCAAAGGCGCTGCGGGCGCTCTACGACGAGGTGGCGGCGTACCCGGTGCCCGAGTCGGCGTCCGACGCCGAACCCGTGGACCCGGTGCCGTACTTCGCGCTGCCGCTGCTGATCGAGCACGAGGGCCGGACGCTGTCGTTCGTCTCCTCGATCTCCACGTTCAACACGCCGATGGACGTGACCGTCGCCGAGCTGGCCATCGAGACACTGCTCCCGGCCGACCCGGCGACGGTCAAGTACCTTCACTCGCTGCTGCCCTGACGGGTGCGCAGGGCGCCGTACTGGAGGGCGGCGAAACCGGCGACGGTGAGCGCCTGGAGGACGATCCACACGGCGCCCGCGGTGCTCGGCGACAGCCACAGCCCGAGCGCGACGAGACTGACCGCGGCCCAGGCCAGGTTGGCCTCGACGACCGCCCGCACCCCGAGCGCGGGCGGGCTGGGCCGGGTGGCGAGCAGGCCGACGGCCGCCCCGTACAGGACGAGGAAGACGCCGAGGACCAGCAGCAGGGTGGAGTCGACGTCGAAGAGGCGGCCCAGTAGGCCGGAGACGGCGAGGTAGGCGACACCGTTCGTCCCGGTCACCACGGCGTCCAGCGCGAGGAAGCGGCGCAGCATGGTCTGCGGCTCGGTGGTGCGGGCGAGAGCGGCGAGGTGGGTTGCGGACATGGCGGATCACCCTCCGTCGGGGTCGGATGCTGCACTGGGGCCCGGGTCCCGGGCCGGAGTGCGCCGGCCCGGAACCCGGTGACCTCACGATCCCGCGCACCCGGGGTCATGGTCGATTACCTGCGAGGTAATGCGTGACGCCCGCTCACCCCACCGCTCCCGGACCGGTGTTGGTGACCGCGCGTGGTGAGCGCCTCACCACCGGCCATGTGAGACTGCCGCGGGAACATGACACACTGCCCCCATGCTTTCGGCGCGTAGGGGAGGCGTGGCGTGAGTGAGCGACGACCCGCGCCCACGGTCGGGCAGGTGGTGCTCGGCAGACGGCTTCAGGAACTGCGGGAGACGGCGAACCTCAGCCGTGAGGAGGCCGCACGGGTGCTCCGGGTGGCCCCGGCGACCGTGCGGCGCATGGAGACGGCCGAGGTCGCGCTGAAGATCCCGTACGTGCAGGTGCTGCTGACCACGTACGGGGTGCCCGAGGAGGAGGTGAGTGCGTTCGTCGCGCTGGCCGAGGAGGCGAACCAGCCGGGCTGGTGGCAGCGGTTCCACGATGTGCTGCCCGACTGGTTCAGCATGTTCGTCAGTCTGGAGGGCGCGGCGCGGATGATCCGCAGCTACGAGCCGCACTTCGTGCCCGGACTGCTCCAGACCGAGGGGTACGCGCGTGCCGTGCTGGAGGCGGGCACGATCGGCCAGTCGGGGCCGGAGACCATCGAGCGGCACGTGAAGCTGCGGCTGACCCGGCAGGAGCTGTGGAAGCGCCCGAACCCGCCCCATCTGTGGGTGATCCTGGACGAGACGGTGCTGCGGCGTCCGGTGAGCACCAAGCCCGAGGTGATGCGGGACCAGGTGGACCGGCTGCTGGAGGCCACCGAGAGCGACCTGGTGACGCTCCAGGTCGCCGAGTTCGACCACGGCCCGCATCCGGGGACGTACGCGCCCTTCTCGCTCTTCCGCTTCGCCGAGCCCGAGCTGCCCGACATGGTGTTCACCGAGTACCTGACGGGGGCGCTGTACCTGGACTCCCGTGAGGAGGTGTCCGGCCACCTGGAGGTACTGGACCACATGTCGGCGCACGCCGCGTCGGTGGCCCGCACCAAGCAGATCCTGCGGGAGTACCGCGAGCGGGTCTAGCGCCCGCCTGACCCGTACGGGTGCGGTCGGGGGGTGCGTCGGCGTGCTCGCGCCTACGTTCGGAGGGAACGGGGCGAGCGAGCACGACCGACAGGCGGGAGGCGGGCCCGATGCCCGGTTTCGAGGTGCTGTACCAGGCGGCGGCGCTCTGTCTGACCTATCCGGGCGACGACTTCCTGGCCCGGCTGCCGCTGCTGCGGGAAGCCGCGCCGCAGCTGCGGGAGTTCACCGACCACGCGGCGGTCACCGCGCCCGAGGAGCTGGCGGCGCACTACGTGCGGGTCTTCGGCGAGGACGGTGAGGAAGGGCTGCGCCTGGGCCGGGGGCGTGGTGCCGCCGCCCCGGCGCGGCTGTCGGACCTGTACCGCGCGCACGGTCTGGAGTTCACCGGCGAGGAGCGGCCGGACTTCCTGCCCGCGGTGCTGGAGTTCACCGCCCGCACCGGCAACACCGACCCGCTCACCGGCCACCGCGACGCCCTGGAACAGCTCCGGGCCCGCCTCACCGGCCTGGGCACGCCGTACGCCTGTGTCCTGGACGCGGTGTGCGCGACGCTGCCGCCCGCGCACCCGGGCGATCTGACGGACCCGGTGCCGCAGCCCCGCTGAGGATTTCGTCTGCGGGTGCGTCGTGGCTGGTCGCGCCGGCGCGGCGGAGCCGCATGTCGATACAGCCCCGCGCCCCTGGGTGGGCTGCCCCACCCGCGTCTCAGGCGGCGCCGCCCTTTTGGTCGCGCTCCTCGTCGACGATCTCCGCGTCCACCACGCCCTCCTCGTCCTGCGGCGTGTGCGGCGTGCCCTGCTCCTGGGTGGCGCCCGCCGCCGGCTGCTCCGCATGGGCGTACATGGCCTGTCCCATGCGCTGGCTGACGGCGGCGAGCTTCTCCACGCCCGCGCGCAGCGCCGCGGTGTCCGTCTCCGCGCCGGGGCGCTCCAGCAGGCCCTTGAGTTCGGTGACGGCGGACTCGACCTCGCCGCGGGTGTCGGCGGGGACGCGGTCGCCGTTCTCGGCGAGGAACCGCTCGGTCTGGTAGACGAGTTGCTCGGCCTGGTTGCGGGTCTCGGCGGCCTCCCGGCGCCTGCGGTCCTCGTCGGCGTACTGCTCGGCCTCCCGCATCATGCGGTCGATGTCGTCCTTGGGCAGGGCGGAGCCGCCGGTGACGGTCATCTTCTGTTCCCGGCCGGTGGCCAGGTCCTTCGCGGAGACGTGCATGATCCCGTTGGCGTCGATGTCGAAGGCGACCTCGATCTGCGGGATGCCGCGCGGCGCGGGCGGCAGACCGGTGAGGTCGAAGGTGCCGAGCTTCTTGTTGTACGCGGCGATCTCCCGTTCGCCCTGGTAGACCTGGATGCCGACGGAGGGCTGGTTGTCGGCGGCGGTGGTGAAGATCTCCGAACGCCGGGTCGGGATCGTGGTGTTGCGCTCGATGAGCTTGGTCATGATGCCGCCCTTGGTCTCGATGCCCAGGGACAGCGGGGTGACGTCGAGGAGGAGTACGTCCTTCACGTCGCCGCGGATGACACCGGCCTGGAGGGCGGCGCCGACGGCGACCACCTCGTCGGGGTTGACGCCCTTGTGCGGGTCCTTGCCGGTCAGTTCGCGGACCAGTTCGGTGACGGCGGGCATCCGGGTGGAGCCGCCGACGAGGATGACGTGGTCGATCGCGGCGAGCTTGATCCCGGCGTCCTTGACGGCCTGGTGGAAGGGGGTCTTGCAGCGGTCGAGGAGGTCGGCGGTGAGTTCCTGGAACTGGGCGCGGGTGAGCTTCTCCTCCAGGTGGAGGGGGCCTTCGGAGGAGGCGGTGATGTAGGGCAGGTTGATCGAGGTCTCGGAGGACGAGGACAGCTCGATCTTGGCCTTCTCGGCTCCCTCGCGCAGCCGCTGCACGGCCATCTTGTCGTTCCCCAGGTCGATGCCGTACTGGCCCTTGAACTTCTTCACCAGGTATTCGACGATCCGCATGTCCCAGTCGTCGCCGCCGAGGTGGGTGTCGCCGTTGGTGGCCTTGACCTCGATGACGCCGTCGCCGATCTCCAGCAGGGAGACGTCGAAGGTGCCGCCGCCGAGGTCGAAGACGAGGACGGTCTGTTCCTCGCCGCGGTCCAGGCCGTAGGCGAGGGCGGCGGCGGTCGGTTCGTTGATGATCCGCAGCACCTTCAGGCCCGCGATCTCCCCGGCCTCCTTGGTGGCCTGCCGCTGGGCGTCGTCGAAGTAGGCGGGCACGGTGATCACCGCGTCGGTGACGTCCTCGCCGAGGTAGGACTCGGCGTCCCGCTTGAGCTTCTGCAGGACGCGCGCGGACAGCTCCTGGGCCCGGAAGCGGGTGCCGTCCACGGAGCCCTGGTCGGGGAAGCGCCAGTCGGCCTCGCCCATGTGCCGCTTCACGGAGCGGGCGGTGCGCTCGACGTTGGTGACCGCCTGCCGCTTGGCGACCTCGCCGACCAGCACCTCACCGTTCTTGGCGAAGGCCACGACCGACGGTGTGGTCCTCGCGCCCTCCGCGTTGGCGACGACGGTGGGCTCGCCGCCCTCCAGGACGGCGACCACCGAGTTGGTGGTCCCCAGATCGATACCGACCGCGCGTCCCATCGCAGTCCCCTTCCGCGTCAGGGAGTGTCCGCCACTCCCTCCAGCACAAAACTTGAGTGGCCTGTTGTCAATGGCGCGTCCGGGCCACCCCCGGCCGCTCCCGGGCGGCCATGGCTCCTCTACAGAGGAGTACCCCGGTGCGGGCGGAGGCCCTGGAGCGTGAGGGCGTGCCGGGGGCGGTCGGTGACGAGGACGTCGACCCGGGGGTCGGTGAGGAAGGTGCGCAGGGCGGTGTCGTCGTTGACGGTCCACACCATGGTGTAGAGGCCGTGCCGGGCCGCCTCGCGCAGCACGTTCGCGCGGGCCAGCCGCTGGTGCACGGCGACGCCGTGGGCGCCGCAGGCGCGGACCCGGCGCATCGGGAACAGCTCGCTCAGCCGGGTCGCGGTGAGCCGGGAGGCGGTGATCTCCCCGCGGTCCCGGCCCAGGGACAGGGCGGTGCGCACCCGGGGGAAGGCCCGGCTGATCGCGGCGACGGAGCGGTCCTCCAGGGTGGTCGCCACGAAGCCGTCCGCTCCGAGCAGGGCGACGGCCCGGTCCATCAGCTCACGCTCGTAGCCGGTCTCCTTCAGGTCCAGGTGGCCGACCGCCTTCCCGGCGATCAGGGACATGACCTCGTCGACGACCGGCACCGGGTACCCGGCGCGCTCGCTCAGCTCGGCGTGGGTGATCCCGGACAGCGGCGGTCCGGTGTGCCGTACCCGGGGGTCGTGGTGGACGACGAAGACCCCGTCGGCGGTGCGGCGGACGTCGAACTCGACGTACTCGGCACCGGAGGCGACCGCGTCCTCGTACGCCTGCCAGGTCGCGGGGCCGTAGCGTTCGGAGCCGCCGCGGTGGGCGGAGACGGCGGGGCGGGGCGGCATCGCGGTCAACTCCCGGACGACACGGGGGCGGGGACCCGAGCGGGCCGGACCCCGCCGCGGGCGGGGCGGGGTCCGGCCCGGGGGGTCAGGCCAGCTTCGCGGTCAGCGTGATCGGTACGGCCTTCAGGGCCTGGCTGACCGGGCAGTTGACCTTGGCGTCCTCGGCGGCGAGCAGGAACGCCTCGCTGTCCATGCCCGGCACCGTGCCCTCGACGGTGAGGTGGACGCCGGTGATGCCCTCGCCCGGCTGGAAGGTGACGTCCGCCGAGGTGACCAGCTTGGTGGGCGTGTTGCCGCCCTTGGTGAGGATGTTGGAGAACGCCATGGAGAAGCAGCTGGAGTGCGCGGCGGCGATCAGCTCCTCGGGGCTGGTCTTGCCGTTGGCGTCCTGGGCGCGCGACGCCCAGGTCACGGGCTGCGTCTCGATGGCGCCGGAGGAGTCGAAGGTGACTGCCCCGTTGCCCTCCAGCAGGTTGCCTTCCCAGACGGTGTGCGCGGAGCGCGTGGTGGCCACGGTTCTTCCTTTCGCATGCCGGTGATCCGACCCCGGTACCGGGGTTCGGGCACCATCCGATCACATCACGGCGCGACACACGCACCACACCGGCCGACCGTCAGGCGGCTTCGCGGTCGGGTTCGGCCTCCCCCACCGGCACCTGGGGGCCGGTCGACTCCTCCAGCCAGCGGCGCAGCACCCGGTGGACGGCCTCGGCACCGGCCGGTTCGGCGCCGTCGCGGGCCGGGGCGGAGAAGACCACCGGGGAGAGCAGGAACGGCCTGCCCTGGGCGCCGCCGAGACCGCCGTGCGAGCCGATCTGCTCCTCGAAGGCGAGGACCTCGCCGTCGGCCGGGTCGTGGAAGGAGTTGACCATGATGTCGGCGGTGTGCGGGAAGGAGTGGGTGCGGCGTACGGCGTCGGCGGCGCCCGGCCCGAAGGGGGCGAGCGGGCCCGGACGGTCGTCGCTGAGGTCCGCCACCGGGATCTCGGCGCCGTACGCGCCGAGCACCACCCCGCCGTGCTCCTCGCTGCGGACCAGCAGGAACCCGATGCCGGGGTGGTTGGCGAGGGTGGTCAGCAGCGCCGGGTGACGGGCGTCGATCTCCTCCTTGGTCATCCGGTGCGGCACGTCCGGGAAGGAGACCAGGCCGAGGTTGCCGGAGGCGAGCACGATCGGCTCGGAGCGGCGGCCCGGACGGTACTGCTCGCCGCCCTCCTCGACGGGGATGCGCAGCGCGGCCCGGACGGCGGCCCGCGCCTCGGCGCCGCTGCGGGTGCGCCGCGCCTTTCGCGGTACCGGCAGCCCGCATCCGGCGCGCACCAGATCGCCGAGGGTGAGGCCGTAGCGGGCACGGAAGGTCTCGCCGGGGCTCTGGCCGTGGTCGGACAGGACGACGATCCGGTACGGGCGGGGGGCGTGCTCGGCGACCTTCTCGACCAGAGCCAGCGCCCGGTCCAGCCGCTGGAGGACCTTCTCCGCGTCCCGGCTCATCGGTCCGGAATGGTGCGCCACCTCGTCGTACGCCACCAGGTCGGCGTAGACGCAGGTGCGCCCGGCGAGCATGTCGCCCATCACCGCGGCGACGACGACGTCGCGTTCGACGACGGTGGCGAAGGCGCGGACGAACGGGTAGAGGCCGCCGCGGGAGACCCGGGGGCGCTGCTTGCGGATGCGGGCCCGGGTGGACTGGCCGATCTCCCGGCCGACCTCGGCGAAGAAGGACAGGGCGGTGCGGACCGCGTTGGCGGGGTCGGAGAAGTAGGCGAAGTAGCCCGCGCGGGAGCGGTTCTCGCGGCTGCGCCGCCGGGTGGCGATGGACAGCACCAGGGCCTGTTCTCCGGCGCCGCCGCTGAACAGGTTGCCGCGGGAGGCGCCGTCGACGCTGAGCAGCCCGCCGTGGCCGGTGCGCCGCACGGCCCTGCGCTGGAGTTCGGCGGCGCTGGTGGGCCGGTTGCAGACCATGACCTCCCGGGTGTCCTTCTCGTACCAGCGGAAGGCGGGGACGTCGTGGTTGCTGCCGTGCAGGATGCCGAGCTGGCTGGCGCCGGTCTGGCTGGACCAGTCGGTGCGCCAGGGGGTGAGCCGGTGGGTGGCCCGGGGGGCGGCCAGCCAGCGGGCGACGGTCGGCATCAGCCCCTTGTCCATGGCGTCCAGCAGGACGTCGTGGCCGACGCCATCGAACTGGAGGAAGACGGTGCCCGGGGCGACGGGGCCGGGCGGCAGGGCGCGGCGGCGGCGGTCGGCGAGCCGGTACAGGCGCCGCCGGTAGGCGTCGTCGTCGCGTACGGCGAGGGCGGCGCCGGTGGCGGAGGCGACGGCGGACATCACCGCGGCGACGACCACGGCGGTCTCGGGGGCGGCGGCGCCGCGTTCGCCGGGCGTGGGGTTGAGGCGCAGCGCGACCAGCAGCAGCGCCCCGTTGAGGAAGAACACCAGCAGGCCGAGCACCAGGGCGGGCACCAGCAGCAGCAGCCGTACCAGCAGCGGCCAGACCAGCGCCGACAGCAGACCGAACGCCCCGGCGCCGAACGCGGCGGTCACGGCGATGTCGGTGGCGCTGTCGCCGTCGGCCGAGCGCAGCCGGAAGTCCGGGAGGATCCCGGCGAGGACGAGCATGGTGACCGTGGAGACGGCCCACACCGTGACGCTCCGCCCGACCTGACTGGCCACCCGCCGCCAACGCCCGCCCAGCACGCCCCGTACACCTCACGTCCCGGCCCGTCCTCGACGCGGGCCCGTACCCAGCGTGTCACACACCCGCGGGAAACCGGCCGGGCGCCCGGTCCGGGCAGGCCGCGGCCCTGTCCGCCCTGCCGCGCGTCCGAGCGCCGGTGGCCGTGGCGGCGTGCGCGCCCGCCGTACGCGTCCTCCCCGCCGTCCCGGCCCTCGCCCTGCACGCCCAGGCGTCAGCGGCCGTCGTAGCCCGCTGTCGGCATCGACAGGCGGCGGTGGACGCAGGCCTTCATCTGGGCGTCGTAGGACGGTTCGGCGGAACCGACGGTCTCGACGCGGACGCCGCGGCGGGCACACTCCGCGGTGAAGGCCGCCACGTCGGCGAGGGCGCTCTCCAGCACCCGGTGGCTGGGGGCCACGAACACGTCCGTGCCCGGGCGCACCCCGTCCCACAGCACGCAGTGGTCCGACCGCAGCCCCCGCACCAGCAGCTCACGGGCGACGACGTAGCCGTGCTCGGCGGCCCAGCGGGCGCACATCGCGTGCTGGCTGCGGGAGTCCACCAGGAAGGGGTCCGCGTCCAGCTCCTGGAGCGGGGTCAGGCTGGCGATGGCCGTGACCCGCACCGGACCTGGCACATGTCCCATGGCGTCCCCTCACCTCCGGGTTTCGCCGCAGACCCTACTCCTGCCCGTAGGCTTCGGGGAGTCGCACGGAAGGGGCAAAGAGGTGCCGGTGGAGATCACCTGGTGGGGGCACGCCACCTGTGCGGTGGAGGACTCGAACGTGCGCCTCTTGACCGACCCCCTGTTCGCCCGGCGGCTGGCCCATCTGCGCCGCCGCCGCGGCGAGCTGCCACCCCCCGCCGACCGGCACGCGGACGCCGCCCTCGTCTCCCATCTGCACGCCGACCACCTGCACGTGCCGTCGCTGGCCCGGCTCGCCCCCGGCACCCGGCTGATCGTGCCCCGGGGCGCGCCCCGTGCCGTGCCCGGACTGCGCCGGCTCGCGCATCTGCCCCTGACCGAGATGGCACCCGGCGACGAGACGACGGTCGGCGCGCTGACGATACGGGCGGTGCCCGCGCTGCACGACGGACGACGGCTGCCGGTGGGCCCGCACCGCTCCCCCGCGCTCGGCTTCGTCGTGGAGGGCGAGGCGCGCACCTACTTCGCCGGGGACACCGGACTGTTCGACTCGATGGCCGAGGACGTCGGGCGCGTCGACGTGGCGCTGCTGCCGGTCGGCGGCTGGGGCCCGTACCTCGGCGACGGCCACCTGGACCCCGGGCGGGCGGCCGAGGCGCTGGCCCGGCTGGCGCCCGGCAGCGCGGTGCCGGTGCACTACGGCACGTACTGGCCGATCGGGATGGACGCGATACGCCCCCATGAGTTCCACACCCCCGGCGACGAGTTCGCGCGCCTGGCGGCGCTGCGGGCGCCCGGGGTGACCGTGCACCGGCTCAGCCACGGGGAGCGGCTCCGGCTGGAGGTCGCGCGGTGAGCTGGCTCGCGGCGGCACCGGCGGCGACGACGCCGGACTCCGCCCAGGTGATCGGGTATCCGTCGCTGTTCCTGCTGGTCCTCATCGGGGCGCTGGTGCCGGTCGTGCCGACGGGCGCGCTGGTGAGTTCGGCGGCCGTGGTGGCGTTCCACCGGGCGTCGCCGCTGTCGATGGCGCTGGTGTTCGCGACGGCGTCCCTGGCCGCGTTCCTCGGCGACGCCACGCTGTACTGGCTGGGGCGGCGCGGCATGGGCTCGAAGAACGGCTCGCGCTGGCTGGAGGCGATCCGGGCGCGGGCGCCGGAGGACCGGCTGACTCAGGCGCAGGCGAAGCTGGCGGAGCACGGGGTGGCGGTGCTGGTGCTGTCGCGGCTGGTGCCCGCCGGGCGGATTCCGGTGATGCTGGCGTGTCTGATGGCGCGGTGGCCGGTGCGGCGGTTCGTGCGGGGGAACTTTCCGGCGTGCCTGGCGTGGGCGGTGACGTATCAGCTGATCGGGGTCCTGGGCGGGTCGCTGTTTCCGGAGCCCTGGGAGGGGGTGGTGGCGGCGGTGGTGCTGACCGTGGTCATCAGTGCGGCGCCGGGGGCCTGGCGGCGGCTGCGGGGGGTTGTCACTCGTTGACTGCCGTCTGCGGGTGGGTTGGGGCTGGTCGCGCCCACGCGGCGGAGCCGCATATCGATACAGCCTCGCGCCCCTAGGGGGTCGCAGTCCCGTCGGCCAGGACGCGCGAGCCTCCGATGGGGAGGTCCCACAGGTTCGTTCGGTCCAGGCCCGCCTTCTCCCAGGCCCTGCGTACCCGTAGCAGCGGCTCCAGGACCGGTTCCGCCGAGAGAATAAAGGTGCCCCAGTGCATGGGGGCCATGCGGCTGGCGCCCAGGTCCTGGGCGGCCCGGACGGCCTCCTCGGGGTCGCAGTGGACGTCGCTGAGCCACCAGCGGGGGTCGTAGGCGCCGATGGGGAGCAGGGCGAGGTCGATTCCGGGGTAGCGCTGCCCGATGCGGGAGAACCAGTGGCCGTAGCCGGTGTCGCCCGCGAAGTGGACGCGCCGGCCGTCGGGCGCGGTGAGCACCCAGCCGCCCCACAGGCTGCGGCAGGTGTCGGTGAGGGTGCGCTTGGACCAGTGGTGGGCGGGCACGAAGTCGAAGCGGACGCCGCGCAGCACGGCGCCCTCCCACCAGTCCAGCTCGGTGACGTGGGTGAAGCGGCGGCGCCGGAACCAGCCGCCGAGCCCGGCCGGGACGAAGACGGGGGTGTCGCGCGGGAGGCGGCGCAGGGTGGGGGCGTCGAGGTGGTCGTAGTGGTTGTGGCTGATGACGACCGCGTCGACGCGCGGGAGGTCCTCCCAGGGGACGCCCACGGGGGTGACGCGGGCCGGGGTGCCGAGGATGCGGCGCGACCAGACGGGGTCGGTGAGGACGGTCAGCCCGCCGACGCCCAGCACCCAGCTGGCGTGTCCGGCCCAGGTGACGGCGAGGGTGCGGGCGTCGACGCGGGGCAGCGGGGCGGGGGCGTAGGGCAGCCGCGGAATGTCGGCGAGTCCCTCGCGGCCGGGGCGTACGGCGCCCTCGCGGGCGAACCGGGCGAACGCCTTCAGGCCGGGCAGCGGCGCGGTCAGCCGGTCGTGGAAGGTGCGCGGCCACACCCGGTTCTCGCCGAGCGGGCGGGGTTCGGCGAGCGGTGGGGCGGGGGCCGCGACCGGCGTGGGGAGGGACGCCTCCGCATCGTCGGTCTCCCGGGTGCTCGTGGTGCCTGCCGACTCGGACTGCTGCGTCATCGAGGAGACTCCCGTCGCTGAGCGTCGTCGCTGAGGTCGTCGAAGACCGCCTTCACATGGGTCAACGCACGGTGCACAGGGGGCATTTCCAGTGGTTCGGGGGCGCCGAGGCAGGCGGCGCGCTCGGTGTCCGTGGCCCCCAGCAGCGGGCCGGTGGACAGCCGTACGCGCAGCGCCCCGAGGTCGTCGCCGAAGCGGTGGCCGCCGGGTGCGGGCATGCCGAGCCGGGCGGTGAGGAAGTCCTCCAGTTCCTGGGCGTCGCCGACGCCGTGCGCGGCGAGCGCGGATCGCAGGGGGGCGAGGTCGGCGTACAGGTGGCGGCCCGCCCGCGGGGGCAGGGCGAGGGCGCCCGCGGCGACGACGGTGTGGTGCGCGGCGGCGGCCACGCGCGCGTGCAGCCGTACGGCGGCGGTGATCCGGCCGGTGATCTGCGGCGGCTCGGACAGCGCGAGGGCGGCCGCGGCGGCGACCGGCGCGGCCACACGCGCGTCGAGCGCGGTGAGCACGTCCAGCACGCGTGCGTGCAGGCCGTCCCCGGTGTCACCGGCGGGAAAGCGGGCGACGGCGGCGGGCCAGCCGGGCGGCAGCAGCGCACCGGCCAGGTCGGTGACGACGGTGACCCGCCCGGGCAGCATCTCGGCGGGGCTCAGCAACACCGTGTCGTGCGGGTCGTGCAGGGTGTCCCGCCAGGTTTCGTCGCTGACCAGGTGCAGGCCCTCGCCGGTGGCGGCCTCGACGGTCTCGTGCAGCAGCTCGGGCGGGGCGACCGTGGCCGTCGGGTCGTCGGCCACCGACAGCACCAGCAGCCGCGGGTCGCCGCCCTCGGCACGCACCCGGCGCACGGTCTCCAGCAGGGCGTACGGGTCGGGGACGCCGCCGCACTCGGCCGGGGTCGGCACGTGGAAGACGGGTCTGCCCAGCAGCCGGGCGTACGGAGCCCACCAGGCGGCGCAGGGCCGGGGCACCAGCACGTCGCCGCCGAGCGCCGCGGTGAGCGCCAGCAGCAGCGGCGGGGCGCCCGGTCCGGCCACCGCGGCGGTCGGGGCGGTGGGCAGTCCGCGCCGCTCCCAGTAGCCGCAGGCCGCCTCCAGCAGGGCGCCACCGCCGCCGAGGGGCTCACTGTCGGCGCGGTACGCGGCCCCGGCGACGGCGGCGGCGAGTTCGGGCGGCACGGGCAGCCCGTCCTCGGGCAGCGTGGGCCCGTAGCGGACGGGGCCGTGGCCTCGCGGTTCCGTCCGCATGCGCACCTCCGCACTCTCCGCTGCCCTGGCACCGTCGCGCGACCGCCCGTCGTGGGGCCCGTGGGCCGCGGGGGGCGGGTCGTGCTCTCGCGCTGTGAGTACCCATGACGGTGCCGCGTCAGGCGTCCGCCGTCGGCTCCTTGCGCCGCACCCGGTACACCGCGGCCCCGAGCGCGCCCGTGACCAGCAGACCGCCGGTGACCAGCGCGGGCACCGAGTCGGTGAACGTGCCGCCCTCACCGGCGTGCACGCCGTGCTGGACGCCGGTCCCGGGGCAGGAGGCGTCGGAGTCGTGGTGCCGCGGTGACGGGCAGGGCCGCGGGGTGTGGGTGGGGCCGCCGCCTCCGTGGGTGACCGTGAAGGTGGCGCTCCACGGCTTGCCCTGGCCACCGGGCGGCGCCGGGCAGGTCCCGTCGACGGTCCAGGCGGAGTCCGGGCCGACGGCGCCCGGTCCGCCCTCGAAGTTCCCGGCGGGCGCGATCTTCGCGGTGCCCTCGTAGGCGGGCCCGGTTCTGGTGTCGAGGGTGACGGGAAGCGCCCGCAGGGCGACGGTGCCCTCCTCGAACGCCTGCGAGGTGGCGTCGATGGTGCGGGGCGCGGGCCCGCCGATGGGGTCGCAGGACACGGTGACGGTGACGGTCCCGCCCGGCCGCACCGTCGCGGGACTCACCTCCGCGGTCGGCTCCGCGGACACGGCGGGTATGGCGCAGGTCAGTGCCGTACCGGCGAACGCGACGACGGACAGGACACGGGCTGTATGGCGCATGGGAGGGGCTCCTTCGAGCGGTGCGCAACGATCACAGCCATCACACCCCGCCCCGAAGAAGCAGGCAGAACCAACGCAGCCAACAGAGTGACAGCGCACCCGAAGGGGGGGCGGGGAACTGCGCTAGCAACCCCACACCACCCGCACCAGGCGACGAAAGGGCGACCACCCCCTACCCGCCCCGCAGCGCGTCCTCCCGCACCCGCGTGACGCACCGGCTGATCAGCCGCGACACATGCATCTGCGAGATTCCCAGCCGCTCCGCGATCCGCCGCTGCGTCATGTCCCCGAAGAACCGCATGTAGAGGATCTCCCGCTCCCGCTCCGGCAGCGCCGCGAGACCCGGCTTCGCCGCCTCCCGGTCGACCACCGTGTCCAGCGCCGGGTCCGGCGCGCCGAGGACGTCGCCCAGCGAATACCCGTCCTCGCCGCCGGGCAGCTCCGCGTCCAGCGACAGCGCGCCGAAGCTCTCCAGCGCCTCCAGACCGGCGCGTACGTCCTCCTCGCCGAGGTCGGTGTGCGCGGCGATCTCGGCGACGGTGGGCCCGCGTCCGGGGACGGTCTGGGTCAGTTCCTGGATGGCGTGCCGCACCCGGTTGCGCAACTCCTGCACGCGGCGCGGCACATGCAGGGTCCACATGTGGTCGCGGAAGTGCCGTTTGATCTCGCCGGTGACGGTGGGTACGGCGTAGCTCTCGAAGGCGTTGCCGCGCCCGGGGTCGTAGCGGTCGACGGCCTTGACCAGGCCGAGGGCCGCCACCTGGCGCAGGTCGTCGTAGGATTCGCCGCGGCTGCGGAAGCGTCCGGCGATGCGTGCGGCCATGGGCAGCCAGGCCTCGACGACCTCGCCGCGGAGGGCGTCGCGTTCGGGGCCGGGGGGCAGTTGGGCGAGGCGGCGGAAGGATTCGGCGGTGTCGGGGGCGTCGTCGTGGGGGTGGCGCTTCGTACGCGGTTGGTGCTTCGTGTTCCCGGTGCTTCGCATGAGGCGGGCAACTCCCTTGCAACCGTGCTCTGGAAGGGGACGGTCACCGCGGGAGCGTGCGTGGCGTCCGGACCGGCCGCACGCGGGGCCGCGACGGCCGCTCCCACGGACGTGCCTGCTGTCCGAAGCACTGTGGGGGCGCCTGCCCGGCGCCCCGCCCCGCAAACGCCCCGAGGTTTCCGTCCGTGTCCGCCGGGTGACTCGTCACGGTGCTTCCCGTGCCGTTCTCCCTGGAGGTTCCTCCATGAGCACCAAGGTCTCCGACCACGTTCTGCACCGGCTGCGCGAGTGGGGTGTGGAGCAGGTCTTCGGCTACCCCGGCGACGGCATCAACGGCCTGCTCGCCGCCTGGGGCCGGGCGGACGACCAGCCACGTTTCATCCAGTCCCGGCACGAGGAGATGTCCGCGTTCCAGGCGGTCGGCTACGCCAAGTTCAGCGGCCGGGTCGGGGTGTGCGCGGCGACCTCGGGGCCCGGCGCGATCCATCTGCTGAACGGCCTGTACGACGCCAAGCTGGACCACGTGCCGGTGGTGGCGATCGTCGGCCAGACGCACCGCACCGCGATGGGCGGCTCCTACCAGCAGGAGGTGGACCTGCACACCCTGTTCAAGGACGTCGCCTCGGAGTTCGTGGAGACGGTGACGGTGCCCGAGCAGTTGCCGAACGTGCTGGACCGGGCGATGCGCACCGCGTACGCGCGCCGCTGCCCGACCGCGGTGATCATCCCCGGCGACGTGCAGGAGCTGGACTACTCGCCGCCGACGCACGAGTTCAAGATGGTGCCCTCCAGCCTGGACACCGGTTCCTGGACGGCGGTGCCCTCCGACGACTCCCTGCGGCGGGCCGCCGAGGTGCTCAACGCCGGTGACAAGGTGGCGATCCTGGTCGGTCAGGGCGCCGCCGGGGCGCGGCACGAGGTGGAGCGGATCGCGGAGCTGCTGGGCGCGGGCGTGGCGAAGGCGCTGCTCGGCAAGGACGTCCTCAGCGACGAGCTGCCGTACGTCACCGGGGCGATCGGGCTGCTGGGCACGCGTCCGTCGTACGAGCTGATGCGGGACTGCGACACGCTGCTGACGATCGGCTCCTCGTTCCCGTACTCGCAGTTCATGCCGGAGTTCGGCAAGGCGCGCGGGGTGCAGATCGACATCGACCCGCACATGATCGGGATGCGATACCCGTACGAGGTGAACCTGGTCGGCGACGCGAAGGAGACGTTGCAGCGGCTGATGCCGCTGCTGGACACCGACCGTGGTCGCGAGTGGTTCGACACGGTGTGCGCGAACACGGCGCGCTGGCGGGACGTGCTGGAGCGGCGCGCGGAGCTGTCGGCCGATCCGATCAACCCCGAGCTGGTGGCGCGGGCCCTCGACCCGCTGCTGCCGGACGACGCGATCGTCACCTCCGACTCGGGCTCCACGGCGAACTGGTTCGCCCGGCACCTGACGATGCGGCCGGGGATGCGCGCGTCGCTGTCGGGGACGCTGGCGACGATGGGCTGCGGGGTGCCGTACGCGATCGGCGCGAAGTTCGCCCATCCGGACCAGCCGGTGGTCGCGCTGGTCGGGGACGGCGCGATGCAGATGAACGGGCTGGCGGAGCTGATCACGGCGGCTAAGTACCAGGACCGCTGGACGGACCGGCGGCTGGTGATCGGGGTGTGGAACAACCACGACCTGAACCAGGTGACGTGGGAGCTGCGCGCCATGGGCGGGGCGCCGTCGTTCCTGCCCTCGCAGGAGCTGCCGGACGTGCAGTACGCCGCGTTCGCCCGCTCGCTGGGCCTGACCGGCATCCGGGTGGAGAAGCCCGAGGACGTGGCGGCGGGCTGGCGGGCCGCCCTGGAGGCGGACGGGCCCGCGGTGGTCGAGTTCCTCACCGATCCGGCCGTGCCGCCGGTGCCGCCGCACGCCACGTGGGAGCAGATGGAGGCCACGGCCGCGTCGATCCTGAAGGGCGACGCCGACCGCGGCTCGGTGATCAAGCAGGGCTTCAAGGCGAAGATGCAGGAGTTCCTGCCGGGCCGGGAGAAGAAGCGGCCGGAGCGGTAGGCGCCCTGGGGGCGTCCCGTTCGTCCGCCACCGGCTCTCCCGGCAGTACCAGCTCCTCGTAGCGGCCCAGCGCCAGGACGACGCCGAGCAGCAGGAGCGGAATGAACACAGCGAGCACCGCCATGGTGTCCGTCCTCCAAGGATGGCCCACGTGGGGGGCGCGGTCCGGGTCTCCGGGTCGTGGCCGGACAAACCTCGTGAGGCCGTGTCGGCCTCCCGTCGGCGGGTACGCGGTGCCCACTCCCGAAGGTCTGGAGGAGACATGCAGCGAGGCAGTGACCGGCTGAGCGTCCACCGGGACGACGAGATGAAGCACGAACTCCAGGGTCTGCTCAGGTCGGGCCACCCCACCCGTACGGAGGAGTGGCACGACCCCGAGCCCGGCGCCGACGACGACCCCCGGCTGGCGGGCGGCCCTGCGATGGGCTCGATGGAGGAGACCCGGCTGGAGCTGGCCCGGGTGCTGGGCCGCACCTCGTTCCCGGCGGGACCGGTCGAGCTGATGGGCGTACTGCGCCGCAGCCACGCCCCGGACGCGCTGATCGAGCCGCTGGAGCGGCTGCCGCGCAAGGCCCGCTACGGCAATGTGCAGGAGCTGGCCGAGGCCCTGACGGGGCCGGAGCGGTCGGCACACACCCCCCGGGAGGAGCCGCGGTGATGGCGGATTTCGTGCGCGAGGTGATGACGCCGGGCGTGGTCGCGGTACGCCCGGACGCCTCGCTGGTGGAGGCGGCGCAGCTGATGCGCGCCCAGGACATCGGCGATGTGGTGGTGGCCGACGGTCAGCAGGTCGTCGGTGTGCTCACCGACCGTGACATCGCGGTGCGGGCGGTGGCCGAGGGCGCCGATCCGCTGACGGTGAGCGCGCGCTCGGTGTGCACCCCGGACCCGTATCTGGTGGGTCCGGAGGACCCGGTGTCCACGGCGGTGGCGCTGATGCGCGAGAAGGCGGTCCGGCGGCTGCCGGTCGTCGAGGACGGTCTGCCGGTGGGCATGGTCACCCTCGGTGACCTGGCGGAGGCCCAGGACCCGGAGAGCGTGCTGGCCGACATCAGCCGGGCAGCACCGGACGAGACGGACACGAGGAAGGGACGGTGACCTCACCGTGCGTATCGCGTTTCTCACCGCGCCCGAGGGCGTGGAACAGGTCGAACTGACCGAACCCTGGAAGGCGGCGTCCGACGCGGGCCACGAGCCGGTGCTGGTGTCGACGAAGTCCGGGGAGATCCAGGCCTTCGACCACCTCGACAAGGCGGACACGTTCCCCGTGGACGAGGTGGTGGGCGAGACCTCCGCGGACTCCTTCGGCGCCCTGGTGCTGCCCGGCGGGGTGGCCAACCCGGACTTCCTGCGGATGGACCCGGAGGCCGTGGCCTTCGTGCGGGACTTCTTCACCGGGGGGCGTCCGGTGGCGGCGATCTGTCACGCGCCGTGGACGCTGGTGGAGGCGGACGTGGTCCGGGGCCGGACGCTGACGTCCTGGCCGAGCCTGCGAACGGACCTGGGCAACGCGGGGGCCACCTGGGTGGACGAGCAGGTGAAGGTCTGTGGGGACGGGCCCAACCAGCTGGTCACCAGTCGTAAGCCGGATGACCTGAAGGCGTTCTGCGAGACGTTCCTGGAGGTGTTCGCCAAGGAGGCCGCCTGACGGCGGCGACGGCCGCCCGCCACCCGGTACGCCCTGGTCCTCTCAGAGGCCGGGGCGTTCCCGTGCGCCCTCCCTCGTGCGGGAGGCCGCGACGAAGCGGGACGGGTTGCGGCGCAGGTACTCGCCCTCCAGCTGGGCCATGCGTTCGTTGTGGGCGCGCAGCGCGTCGTTCGAGCCGTACAGCAGTGTGTCGTGGCGCGTGCGGTGGATGCTCTCCAGCTCCTGCATGAGCTGCTGGTCGTCCAGCTGCCCCGGGTCGACTCCGGTCATCGTGGTGCCCCGCTCGTCGTGTTCGTTCATGCGGTACGGGTACCCGCCCGGCACGCACTACCCCCGAGCGGCATCCGGGAGGGAGCCATGGATCTCGCTTTTCTGCATCCACTGTACGAACATTCCGGCCCTTGGGCCTCCGTGTACATCGACACCTCCCGGCATACGGAGGACACCCCCCACGAACGTCATCTGACCGCCGAGGCCATGGCGCGGGACCTCGCGGAGCAGGGCGCCGACGAGGCGACCTGCCGGGCCGTGCGGGACGCCGCGGAGGAGCTGCGGCACTCGCCGGAGCCGCACGGCCGGGCCCTGTTCGCCCGTGCGGGTGAGGTGGTCCTCGATCCGTCGCTGGCCCGCCCGCCGCAGCGCGACCAGGCGCTGTGGGCGCCGCTGCCGCGTACCGCGCCGCTGCTGGACCTCGCCGGTGAGGACCCGGTGTGCGTGGTGGCATACATCGACCGCAGGGGCGCCGACTTCGAGCTGCGCAGCGCGCTGGCCCGGGAGGAGGCGGGCACGGTCGCCGGACGGCAGTGGCCGGTGCACCGCACCAGCACCGTCGACTGGTCGGAGCGCCACTTCCAGCTGCGGGTGGAGAACACCTGGGAGCACAACGCGGCCGAGATCGCGGACGCGCTGGCGGTCTGCCAGGAGGAGACCCGGGCCGACCTGCTGATCCTGGTCGGTGACGAGCGCGAGCGGCGCTCGGTGCACGAGCGGCTGCCCCGGCGGCTGCACGACCGTACGGTGGAGGCCCCGCACGGCCCCGGCAGCCGGCTGCTGGACGCGGACGTGGAGGAGGTACGCGCCGCGCACGTACGGCAGCAGGCGGAGGCGGAGCTGGAGCGGTTCCTGGCGGCCCGCGCACCGGACGCCGAGGGACGCGCGGCGGCGGTGGAGGGGGTGCCCGCGCTGATCGAGGCGGCCCGCGAGCACCGAGTCGACGAGCTGCTGGTCCGTCCGCAGGGCGCGGACACGCACCGCGAGGTGTGGATCGGCGAGGACCCGGACCAGGTGGCGGTGCGCCGCACCGAGCTGAAGACGCTCGGCGAGCAGAACTCCTGGGCGGCCCGCGCGGACGACGCCCTGATCCGCTCGGCGGTGGCGACGAACGCCCCGGCGCTGTCCCTGGCCCCGTCCCCGGCGGCCGAGGAGGAACAGGTGCCGGTGGGCGGCCTCGGCGCGCTGCTGCGCTGGACGTGAGGGTGGCGTGACGGGGCGGACGTACGGCGGTGGCTACCGGGCCCGCTCCACGCGCCATTCGTCCCACACCGGCTCCGGCGTCTCCCGGACCCGGCCGTCGGCGCCGAAGACCAGGTAGCGGTCGAAGGAGCGGGCGAACCAGCGGTCGTGGGTGACCGCGAGGACGGTGCCGTCGAAGGCCTCCAGGCCCTCCTGGAGGGCTTCCGCGGACTCCAGGTCGAGGTTGTCGGTGGGCTCGTCGAGCAGCAGCGCGGTGACGCCCTCCAGTTCGAGCAGCAGGATCTGGAAGCGGGCCTGCTGGCCGCCGGAGAGCCGGTCGAAGCTCTGTTCGGCCTGGCCGGTCAGCTCGTAGCGGCGCAGCCGGGACATGGCCGCGCCCCGGTCCTGGGCGTGCTCCCGCCACAGGATGTCGAGCAGGGAGCGGCCCTGGAGTTCGGGGTGGGCGTGGGTCTGCGCGAAGTGTCCGGGCAGTACGCGCGCGCCGAGCTTCCACTGTCCGGTGTGCGCGATGTCCTCCCCGGCGAGCAGCCGCAGGAAGTGGGACTTGCCGGAGCCGTTGGAGCCGAGGACGGCGACCCGTTCGCCGTAGAAGACCTCCAGGTCGAACGGTTTCATCAGGCCGGTCAGTTCCAGTGCGGCGCAGGTGACGGCGCGTACGCCGGTGCGTCCGCCCTTCAGCCGCATCCGGATGTCCTGCTCGCGCGGCGGCTCCGGCGGCGGTCCGGCCTCCTCGAACTTGCGGAGCCTGGTCTGGGCGGCGGCGTAGCGGGAGGCCATGTCGGGGCTGTTGGCGGCGGCCTGGCGCAGGTTCAGCACCAGCTTCTTCAGCTGGGCGTGCTTCTCGTCCCAGCGGCGGCGCAGTTCCTCGAAGCGGGCGAAGCGTTCGCGGCGGGCCTGGTGGTAGGTGGCGAAGCCGCCGCCGTGCACCCAGGCGTCGGCCCCGGCGGGTCCCGGCTCCACGGAGACGATCTTCTCGGCGGCGCGGGCGAGGAGTTCCCGGTCGTGGGAGACGAACAGCACCGTCTTGCGGGTCTCCTTCAGCCGCTCCTCCAGCCAGCGCTTGCCGGGCACGTCGAGGTAGTTGTCGGGCTCGTCGAGCAGCAGCACCTCGTCGGTGCCGCGCAGCAGCGCCTCCAGGACGAGCCGCTTCTGCTCACCGCCGGAGAGGGTGCGCACCTGCCGCCACTGGGCCTTCTCGTAGGGCACGCCGAGCGCCGCCGTGGTGCACATGTCCCACAGTGTCTCGGCCTCGTAGCCGCGCGCCTCCGCCCAGTCGGCGAGGGCCTGCGCGTACGCCAGCTGGGCGGCCTCGTCGTCGACCGTCATCAGGGCGTGCTCGGCGGCGTCGACGGTCCGCGCGGCCTCGCGGATCCGCGGTGCCGCGACCGACACCAGCAGGTCGCGTACGGTCGACTCGTCCCGTACGGACCCGACGAACTGGCGCATCACCCCGAGGCCACCGCTGACGGTGACGGTCCCGCCGTGCGGCCTCAGCTCGCCGGAGAGCAGCCGCAGCAGGGTGGTCTTGCCCGCGCCGTTGGGGCCGACGAGGGCGACGACGGCGCCCTCGCCCACCCGGAAGGAGACATCGCCGAGCAGTGTCCTCCCGTCCGGGAGGTGGTATTCGAGGTGCGCGGCTTCCAGGTGTCCCATGGGCGCGATTGTCCGGGCGCCCGGTGTGCCGGGGCAAACCGTTATCACCGTGGCGCCGCGTGGCCGGGAGCGACCGGCCGGTAACGGGTACCCGCTCCCCCATGAGTCCCGATGTCGATCTCACCGTTCCCGAGCCGGGCGGGCACTCCCTCCGCGCCCGGCTGCTGGGCCTGGACGCCCGGCTGTTCGAGTTCGCCGCGGCCCGGCACTGGCCGTACGGCCAGCGGGTGCTGCCCCGGCTGAGCCACAGCGCCAACCACGGTGTGCTGTGGTTCGCGACGGCCGCCGCGATCGCCGCGAGCCGCACCCCGCGCGGGCGCCGGGCCGCCGCCCGCGGTCTGGCCTCCCTCGCCCTGGCCTCCGCCACCATCAACACCCTCGGCAAACGGTCGGTGCGCCGCCCCCGGCCGCTGCTCGACCCGGTCCCGGCGGTACGGCACCTGAAGCGGCAGCCGGTCACCACCTCCTTCCCGTCCGGCCACTCCGCGTCGGCGGCGGCCTTCGCGGCGGGCGTGGCCATGGAGTCCCCGGGGTGGGGCGCGGTGGTGGCGCCGGTGGCGTTCTCGGTGGCGATGTCCCGCATCTACACGGGGGCGCACTTCCCCACCGACGTGCTGGCGGGCGCCGCGCTCGGGGTGGGCGCCGCGTTCGCCGTACGGGGCATGGCGCCGACCCGGGCGCAGCTGGTGCCGCCCGCCCGGCCCCGCGCGGAGGTTCCGGCGCTGCCCGACGGCGAGGGCCTGGTCCTGGTGGCGAACACGGCCGCGGGCACTGCGGACCGGGTGCGGGCGCTGCGGGCGGCGCTGCCGGGCGCGGAGGTCGTCGAGTGCGAGCCCCAGGAGGTGCCCGGCGAGCTGGAGAAGGCCGCCGCGCGTGCCCGGGTGCTCGGGGTGTGCGGAGGCGACGGCACGGTCAACGCGGCCGCCGGGGCCGCGCTGCGGCACTCGCTGCCGCTGGCCGTGCTGCCGGGCGGCACCCTCAACCACTTCGCGCAGGACATCGGCGTGGAGGACGTCGGCGCGCTCGGCCGGGCCGTGCGGGGCGGTGAGGCGGTACGGGTGGACGTGGGCCGGTTCGGCTGCGGCTCCCGGCACGGGGTGTTCCTGAACACGTGCAGCCTCGGGGTCTACCCGGAGCTGGTGCGTGAGCGCGACCGCTGGTCTGGGCGGATCGGCAACTGGCCCGCCGGGGTGCTGGCGGTGCTGCGGGTGCTGCGTACCGACCGGCATCCGCTGGAGGCCCGGGTGGGCGGCGGCAGCCGGCCGCTGTGGCTGCTGTTCGCGGGCAACGGCACCTACCACCGGATGGGGCTGGTGCCGGGGCGGCGGCTCGATCTGGCGGACGGACAGCTCGACGTCCGGGTGGTGCACGGTGGCCGCAGGCCCGCGCCGCGTCTGCTGGCCGCCGCCCTCGCGGGGCCGCTCACCCGCTCCCCGGCGCACGCGGCCGTGACGGTGCCCCGGCTGCGGCTGACCGACGTCTCCCCCGGGACACTGCTCGCCTACGACGGCGAGGTCACCGAGGTGGCGGGCGAGGTGACGCTGGAGAAGCTGCCCGAGGCGCTGACGGTGTACCGGCCGCTGCCCGGGAGTTGACGGTGCGTCAGTCCATATGGCGAAACCAGGGGTCTCATCATTCGGTCGACGGGCGTACGGTGGCCCCACACTTCCGCCACGGGAAGACCTCAGGACGAGAAGGGGACGCCCAGCCATGCCGAAACCCCGGGAGACCGCCGTCTACACGCACGGGCACCACGAGTCCGTGCTGCGCTCGCACACCTGGCGGACCGCCGCCAACTCGGCGGCCTACCTCCTCGGTTCGCTCAAGCCCGACATGCGGGTCCTCGACATCGGCTGCGGGCCCGGCACCATCACCGCCGACCTGGCCGAACTGGTCCCGGAGGGACACGTCACCGGGGTCGACCGCGCGCCCGGCGTGCTGGAGCGGGCCCGGGCCACCGCCGCCGAACGGGGCCTGGCCAACGTGGACTTCGCGGTCGCCGACGTACACGCGCTGGACTTCCCCGACGACACGTTCTGCGTGGTCCATGCCCACCAGGTGCTCCAGCACGTCGGCGACCCGGTGCGGGCGCTGCGCGAGATGCGGCGGGTGACGAAGCCCGGCGGGTACGTCGCCGTCCGGGACGCCGACTACGCGGCGATGACCTGGTATCCCGCGTCGCCGGGCCTCGACGCGTGGCTGGACCTGTACCACCGGGTCTCCCGCGCCAACGGCGGTGAACCGGACGCCGGACGACGGCTGAGGTCCTGGGCGCTGACCGCGGGCTTCCCCGCCGACGCCGTCACGGCCACCTCCGCCACCTGGACCTTCGCCACCCCCGCCGAGCGCGCCTGGTGGAGCGGCCTGTGGGCGGACCGCACCCTGGCGTCGGCGTACGCCGAGCGGGCCACCGGGGGCGGGCACGCCACCGAGGAGGAGCTGCGGGCCGTGTCGGCGGCGTGGCGGGAGTGGGGAGAGCGGGAGGACGGCTGGTTCGGTGTCCTCCACGGGGAAATTCTGTGCAGGAAACAAGCCTGAGAAGCGAAATTCAGGAAACCCGTACGGCAGGAGGTTGACAGAATATGGTACCCATCCTGATCGTGCTCCTTCTGGCACTCATTCTGTTCGGTGCCGGATTCGCGTTGAAGGCGCTCTGGTGGATAGCGCTGGCGGTACTCGTCGTATGGCTGCTGGGATTCCTCTTCCGGGGCACCAGCGCGGCGGGAGGCCGCAGCCGCTGGTACAGGTGGTGAACGACCCCCGGGACTGAACCTCAGTCCCGGGGCAGCAGCGGTCCGAGCGGCCCGAGGTCCAGATTGAGGTCCTCGGGCCGCAGTCCGTACCGCTCCCGCAGTTCGGTCATCCGGTCGTCGAGCAGCATCAGGGTGAGCCCGATCCGCTCCTCCTGCTCCTCGGTCAGGTCCCCCTCGTCAAAGCGGCGCAGCGCCTGCCGCTCCATCAGCTGGCGCAGCAGCTCCACCACCGTGAGGACGAGTTTGACCAGGTCACGCTCCACGGTGTCCGGTTCGAGGTCCAGGCGGCCCCGGCGCGGTGTACTCATGTGCGCTCCCCCCAGGGCGCGGGGACCCGCGCGTTCACCGAGCTGATCAGGGCGTTCAGGTCGATGCGGACCAGGTCCACGTCGGCGATGCGCAGGGTGACGTCCCCGGTGATGACGACGCCTCCGGCCAGCAGCCGGTCCAGCAGGTCCACCAGGGCGACCTCACGGCGTTCCACGACGGTCACGTCCGGCCCTCCCCCTCTCCGTCAGGCTTCCTGGATTCTCCCGTCTCCCCCGGCTCGACGAAGGAATACGCCGCCCACGGTCCGGTGAGTTCCACCCGAATTCCGGCGGCGCCGTTCTCCGTCTCGTCCTTCGTCCGGTCCACGATTTCCACGAATTCCTCGGAATCGGCGCGCGGCACCAGGTAGGCGGCGTTGAGCACATTGTGTCCGGCGGCCCCCGACAGCGCCGGGCTCTGCGGCGCGTGCAGCCGGGAGTCCTCGGCGTGTGCGGCGAGCGTCCGGTGCAGCCGGGTCGCGAAGCCCTCGGCCCGCTGCCAGGTGTCCTCACGGGTGCGGGCCTGCCTGCTGCGCTGCCGCAGATAGTCCCGGCCCGACGCGGCCGACGCCTCCCGGCGGGGTTCCGGGGCGGACCGGCTCTCGGTGTCGGCCGGGAGGTACACCTTCACGCCCCACTCGACCCGCCCCTCCAGCCGGTCCAGGGTGTGCCGGAAGTCCGCCTCGCGCGCCTCGATCATCGTGCGTACGCCGCTGTCGTCCCGGAAGACGGTGGCGAGCCGCAGCGGCAGCGGGGTGGTGACGGTGGTGAGCGCGTCGATCACGCCCTGGTGGGCGCGGGCCACCCCGGTGAGCCAGTCCAGGTCCTCCAGATGGGCCCGTAGCGGCTCCTCCGCGAAGTCCGCCTCGGGCACATGGCTGACGACGGCGACCAGCCCGTGGTGCGGCAGCAGCCGGGGCGGGTCGCCCGCCACACCCGCGAGCTGGCTCTGGAGCGGGGTGCCGAAGGGGCGGCAGACGGCGTACACGTACCGCAGTCCGGTCATGTGACCTCCTCCTGGGCCCGGCCGGGTTCGAGTTCCGCCAGCCGGGCCCGCAGCTCGGCGTTCTCCCGGGCCAGCTCGTCACGGCGGGCCCGGGTGGACAGCGCCGGGTCGTCCTCCCACCAGTCGATGCCCATCTCCTTGGCCTTGTCCACCGAGGCGACGATGAGTCGCAGCTTGATGGTGAGCAGTTCGATGTCGAGCAGGTTGATGCGGATGTCGCCCGCGATCACCACGCCCTTGTCGAGCACCCGCTCCAGGATGTCGGCGAGGTTGGCGCCGCCGTCACGGCCGTAGGACTCGGGGAGCCGGCTGGGAGTCGTCATGCACGCCTCCCGTCCCTGTCGTCGGCGTACTCCTCGTCCTCGGGCTCGTCCTCGGGTTCCTCGTCGAACTCGTCCTCGGGCTCGTCTTCGGGCTCGCCTTCCGGCTCGTCCTCGAACTCGTCCTCGGGTTCCTCGTCGTACTCGTCGCGCTCCTCGGGCTCCTCGTGTTCCTCTTCCGGCTCCTCCTCGTCTTGCTCGTCGGCGACCGCATCCTCATGGCTCACGACGACCTCGCCGTCCCGGATCTCGCCCCGCCAGCCCTCCTCGGTCTCCCCCTTCAGGGTGATGAACCGGGCGAAGTGCTTCAGGTCGAGGCGGGCCCGGCGGCCCTGGGCACGCCAGATGTTGCCGGTCTTCTCGAAGAGGCCCTGCGGGTAGTACTCGATCACCAGCAGGACGCGGGTCAGGTTGTCGGCCAGCCGGTGGAAGGAGACGACACCCTTCGTGGTGCCCTTGGCGCCCTCCGAGGTCCAGGCGATCCGGTCGTCCGGCACCTGCTCGGTGGTGTGCGCCTTCCAGCCGCGGTTGGACCACAGGACCTTCAGCTGCCAGTCGGAGTCGGTGTCGTCGGCGCGGCTCGCGCTCTTGACGCCCTTGGCGAAGGTGCTGAAGTCCTGGTAGCGGGTCCACTGGTCGTACGCCGTGCGCAGCGGCACCCCGACATCGATGTGCTCCATGATGACGGTGGGCCGGTGCCCGGCGCCGCCCTTGCGCCCGCCGCCCTTGGAACCGGTGAGGTTCTTCAGCGCGCCGGTCACGCTGTCCTTGGCGCGGGACGCGCCGACCTCCAGCGCGGTGCGCAGCGGGCCCTTGCCCTCGGCGAGCTTGCGGCCGCCGTCGAGGGCGAGCCGGGCGAAGCCGGGGCTGTTGCCGTCGGCTATGTCGTTCAGCCGGCCGGTGGTCTCGCCGAGCTTGCGGCCGAGGCCGGTCAGCATCCGTTCCGCCTGGGCGGCCAGGTACTCCTGCGCCTCCGCCTTCAGCCGCTCGGCGGCCTCGCTGCGGGCGACGTTGGTGAGGGGCTCGCTCATCGCTCACCGCCTCCCTTCGGCAGCCGGGCCCCACGGGCGGCCGTGGTGGCCTTGCGGGCCGTCTTCTTCGCCGCGGTCTTCTTCGCGGCGCCCTTCTTGGCGGCGGCCTTCTTTGCCGGGGCCGCCTTCTTCGCGGGCGCCGCCTTCTTGGCCGCGGCCTTCTTGGCGGGGGCCGCCTTCTTCGCCGCGCGGGGCGCCTCGGGCTCGGCCTCGTCGGCCTCGGGCACCTCGGCCTCGCGCTCGCGGCCCTCGGGCTCGTCGTCCTCCGGCTCCCCGGCCGCTCCGGTCGGCACCACCCCGGCGAGCTGGTCGCGGACCTGGCCGGTCCGGCTGTGCAGCCGGTCGGCGAGCGCGTCGAGCTGCCGCTCGACCATCGCCCCGGAGGCGGCGGAGCCGACACCGCGCAGGTCCTCGCGCAGCTGGTCCCCGATCTCCTTGAACTGCGGGTTGTCCCGCAGCTGCCCGGCCACCAGGTCGGCGAGCGCCCGCGGCGTGAGCCGCATCCGCTTCCCGGCCACCAGCGTGCCGACGGCGAAGGCGAGTTTCATCTTCTTGGTCCGTCCGAGGACGTAACCGGCCCCAACCGCGAGGCCAAGTCCCACTCTGTTCATGGTGTCGTCCCGTCGTTCGTGTGCACGCCCCTGCGCGAGGCGGTCTCCAGGCGGTCCAGCAGTTCGTCCTCCCTGCGGTCGAACTCCTCCTCGTCGATCTCGCCCGCCTCCAACTGCTCCTCGAGGCGGGCGAGTTCGGCTCGGACGACGCCCGGGTCGTAGTACTGGCGCTCCGCCTCGCGGAGCACCTGTCCGATGACCCACGCACTGCCGCGCACCGGGGCGAACGGCAGCAGCAGGACCTCTCCGATCAGTCCCATGGGCTACCCGGTCCCGGTCCCGATGCCGCCGCTACCGCCGATGGCGCTGCCCGCGGGCTCGGCGGGGCCGGGCTCCACGAAGCTGTACGGCGGCAGCGGGCCGTTGACCCGCACGTCCAGGTGCGGATGGGCCTCGCGGGCCTGTGCCACGGCGGCCAGGAACGACTCGGCGGTGTCGCGGGCCACCAGGTAGGACACGTTCACCAGCCAGCCGGTGGACTCCGGTCCCACGCTCTCGGCCGCGGCGGCGGGTTCCAGCACCCGTCGCAGCTCGGCCGCGTCCTCCGCCTCCTTGGCCTGCACCGCGGCGGCGACCAGCTCGCCGAGCCGCAGCCGCTCCTCATAGCTGCCGCCGCCCGCCTGCCGGTTGGCCTCGGCGAGGGCACGGATCTCCTGGTTCTGGGCCATCACATGGTGCAGTACGGCCTCCTCCACGTGGGAGGCCTTGATGTTGTACTCGACCTTCCCCTCCAGCGCCCGCAGCCGCTCCTTGTAGTGGTCGGAGCGCTCGGCGAGCACGCCGGTGACGGCGGCGTCGTCCTGGGCGACGCTGCCGAACCTCATGGGCAGGACGCAGGCGGCCGCTCCGGCCTCCGCGAGCACGTTCTGGTGGGCGATCAGGTCCTTGCGCTTGGGCCGCAGCCCCTCGGGGGCGTCGCTGACGATCGCCGCGAGGTCACCCTCCTTGAGGATCCGCACGGGCCGTGCCGGGTCGCCGACGCCGCCCATCCCGTCGGGGAGGGCGGGGTGGGAACCGGCGGTGATGCCGTAGACGTACGTGCTCACTCCTGCTCCCCCTTCCTGCGCGCGGCCGTCGTCTTGCGGGCACGCGGCCTGGACTCGGTCTCGCCCTCCTCGCGCGCCTGCTTGAAGGCGTCGGAGACGGTCTGGGCGGCGCCGGACAGGGCGCCCTTGGACTTGCCGCGCGCGCCGGACTCGGTGATCTCGCCGACGACGTCGGGCAGGCCGGGGCTCTTGTTCGGGCCGGACTCCAGGTCGAGGCGGTTGCAGGCCTCGGCGAAGCGCAGATAGGTGTCGACGCTGGCGACGACGACGCGGACGTCGATCTTCAGGATCTCGATGCCGACGAGGGAGACGCGTACGAACGCGTCGATGACGAGCCCTCGGTCGAGGACCAGCTCCAGGACGTCGTACAGGCCGCTGGAGCCGCCCCCTCCGCCGGTCTGCTGTGCCGGGACGACGGTCATACCGACCGTGCCTCCTTGTCTGTCTCGTCTGTCGTGTCTGTCTCGTGTGTCTTGTCCGGGGATCTGACTGTGGTGTGCGGTGCGGGTCGGCGGCCTAACGGCCGCCGGGCCTGTGTGCGTCGGCCCGCCCGCGTTCGTAACGGCGAAGGCGCCGGTAGCCGGTGAGCTGTCCGTCCGGGTCGAGGTCGACCTGGTAGCTCGCCATCAGGCTCATCGTGTCGGGCACCCGGGCGAGTTCCATGACCTCGATCTCCAGGGACCAGCCGTCCTCCGTCTGCTCGAAGGAGGAGACGGTCTCGGCGGCCATACCGGTCAGCTCCGCGAGCTGGGTCCGTGCGTGCCGCAGCACCTGCATGGGGTTCGGCCGCTCTTGCGCCGTTGACTTCTCTTGCTTCGAGTCTTGCTTCGAATCGGATGTGCGCTGTCCGTCAGTCATGGCCACCTCCAATGCCGGGTGGCCGCAGGACCGTTGGCCAAACCTCAGCCGCGCAACGCGTCCAGCCGCCGCCGGGCGGGGCCCAGCGCGCGGGCGCGGCGCGGCACGTCGGCCCAGGGGTCGCTGCGGGCCTGCTCGACGGCGTCGGCGATGCTCCAGCGCCGGGGCCCGAGGCCGGGGTCGTCGAGCTGGTCCCAGGCGATCGGCACGGCGACGGGCGCGCCGGGCCGGGCACGCACGGTGAACGGGGCGACCGCGGTCTGCGCGTAGGCGTTGCGCTGCACGTCGAGGTAGAGACGTTCGCCGCGGTCCTTCTTGCGGGCGGCGGTGGTGAGCCGGTCGGGGTGGTCGGCGGCGAGGGTGTCGGCGACGTCCTTGGCGAACTCGCGCACCTCGTCGAAGTCCTGCCGTCCGTCGAGCGGTACGACGACGTGCAGGCCCCGCGAGCCGGTGGTCATCAGCGCGGCGGGCAGGCGCAGTTCGTCGAGGAGTCCGCCCAGCAGCCGGGCCGCCTCCCGCACCGGCTCGAAGCCCTCCACCGACGGGTCGAGGTCGAAGACCATCCGGTCCGGGTGGTACGGGCGGCCGACGCGCGACAGCCACCGGTGCAGGGTGAGGCAGGCCTGGTCGGCGAGGTGGACGAGGGTGGCGGTGTCGTCGCAGACGGTGTGGCGGACTGTGCCGCCCTCCTTGGCGACCTCGGCCCGGGTGATCCAGTCCGGGTAGTGCTCGGGGGTGTTCTTCTGCATGAACCGGCCGCCGTCCACGCCGTCCGGGTACCGCTCCAGCATCAGCGGGCGGCCCCGCAGCTGCGGCAGCAGGTACGGCGCCACCGACAGGTAGTAGTCGACGAGGTCGCCCTTGGTGTACGCGGGGTGGCCCGGCCCGCCGGGGAAGAGCACCTTGTCGGCGCGCCGCACCTCGACCGTGCGCCGTCCGGCCCGCACCGTCCGCACGGCGCCGTGGTTCACCGTACGACCGCCTGCTCCACCAGCAGTGCCACGGACGCGGCGATCGACTCGGCGTCGATGCCCGCGGCGTGCAGCTGCTCGGCGGGGCTCGCCGAGCCCGGCATCGTACGGACGGCGAGGCGGACCAGGCGGGGCACCGGGCGCCCGTCGAGGAAGGCGTCGAGGACGGCGTCGCCCAGGCCGCCCTCCTGGTGGTGGTCCTCCACGGTCAGCAGACAGCCGGTGTCCTCGGCGGCCTGCCGCAGGGTGGCGCGGTCGACCGGCTTGACGGAGTACAGGTCGATGACGCGCGCCCGGATGCCGTCGCGGCCCAGGGCGTCGGCTGCGGCCAGCGCCTCGGGCACGGTCACGCCCGCGGCGACCAGGGTCACCCGGTCCTCGGCGGAGGAGCGCAGCACCTTGCTGCCGCCGACCGGGAACCGCTCGTCGGGACCGTAGATCACCGGGCTCTTGCCGCGAGAGGTGCGCAGGTAGCGGATGCCATCCAGGCCCGCCATGGCCGCGACCAGCTGGGCGGTCTGGTTGGCGTCGCAGGGGTAGAGCACGGTCGAGTCGTGCACGGCGCGGAACATCGCCAGGTCCTCCAGGCCCATCTGGGAGGGCCCGTCCTGCCCGATGGCGACGCCCGCGTGCGAGCCGACCAGGTTGACACCAGCTCCGCTGACGGAGGCCATGCGGACGAAGTCGTGGGCGCGGGTGAGGAAGGCCGCGAACGACGACGCGTACGGCACCCAGCCGCGGCTGGCGAGGCCGACCGCCGCCGCGACCATCTGCTGCTCGGCGATGTAGCACTCGAAGAACCGCTCGGGGTGTTCCTTGGCGAAGAACTCGGCCCGGGTGGAGTCGCTGACCTCGCCGTCCAGGGCGACCACGTCACCGCGGCCGTCGCCGAGCGCGGCGAGGGCGCGGCCGTAGGCGTCGCGGGTGGCGACCTCCTCGCCGCGCTCCCAGCGGGGCAGTTCGACGGGGCCGGTGCGCACGGCGTGCAGCATGCGGGTGGTGGGCGGTTCATGGACCTCGACCCGCAGGTCACGGGGGCCGCCGAGTTCGGCGATCGCCTCGTCGGCGTCCGGCAGCGGCTTGCCGTGCAGTCCCTCGCGGTCCTCGACGGCCTCGACGCCCTTGCCCTTCAGGGTGCGGGCGAGGATCGCGGTGGGCTGCCCCTTGGTCGACAGGGCCTCGCCGTAGGCGCGGTCGACGGCGTCGACGTCATGGCCGTCGACCTCGACGGTGTGCCAGCCGAAGGCCTGGAAGCGGCGGGCGTAGGCGTCGAGGTCGTGGCCGTGCCGGGTGGGTCCGCGCTGGCCGAGCCGGTTGACGTCGATGATCGCGGTGAGGTTGTCGAGGTGCTCGTAGGCGGCGTGCTCGGCGGCCTCCCACACGGAGCCCTCGGCGAGTTCGCTGTCGCCGCACAGCACCCAGACCCGGTGGTCGTCGCGGTCCAGCCGCTTGCCCGCCAGGGCGACGCCGACCGCGACGGGCAGGCCCTGCCCGAGGGAGCCGGTGGCCGTCTCCACCCAGGGCAGCCGCCGGGGCGTGGGGTGCCCCTCCAGCCTGCTGCCCAGTTCTCGGAAGGTGAGGAGTTCCTCGTCGTCGATGGCTCCGGCCGCCTTGAACGCCGCGTACAGCAGGGGTGAGGCGTGGCCCTTGGAGAGGATGAACCGGTCGTTGCCGGGGTGGGCCGGGCGGTCGAAGTCGTAGCGGAGGTGGTTGGCCAGGAGGACTGCCATCAGGTCGGCCGCCGACATCGAGGACGTGGGGTGTCCGGAGCCCGCGGCGGCGGCCGCCCGTACGCTGTCCACCCGCAACTGCTGTCCCAGCTCGGTGAGTTCACCGCTGTTCATGCCTCTCCCTCCATGTCGGTGTCGGTGCGCCGGGGCGGTCCGGGCGTGGGGTGCGCGGCACCACGGCCCTGCTTCGCGGGCTCACCGCCGGGCTGGTTCTTGGCGGGCTCACCGCCCGGCTGGTTCTTCGCAGGTTCGCCACCCGGCTGGTTCTTCGCGGGCTCACCGCCCGGCTGGTTCTTCGCGGGCTCGCCACCCGGCTGGTTCTTCGCGGGCTCACCGCCCGGCTGCTGCCGCTGTTCCTGTTGTTTCCTCATCTCGCCCTCCGCGTTCTTGTCGCCGGAGCCACCGGATTCGCCGGAGCCACCGGATTCGCCGGACCCGCCACCGCGCGCCTCGGCTCCCTCGGGCACCCGCGCCAGCTCCGGCGACGCCGTGTCCAGCGGGACCGACCAGGACCGTACGAGACCCAACTGGACGGCCTGGCGCGGCAGTACGGCGTCCAGCAGCCAGTCGGCGGCGACCCGGACCCGGTTGCCGGGCATGGCGGCCAGGTGGTAGCCGCGGGTGACGGCCCCGGCGAGCGGCCCGGACAGCGGCACCCCCAGCGGGTTGGCCGCGGCCTTCACCCCGCCCAGGTCGACCACGAACCCCAGGTCGCTGTGGCGGTAGGCCTTCCGCTCGCCCACCCCCAGCGACGCGGCGATGTTGCGGGCGCACGTCCGGCCCTGCCGCCAGGCGTGCTGGGCGGTCATCGGCGTGTAGGTGCCGGGGTTCTCCAGGTCGGGCACGGCCGCGGCGTCCCCGCAGGCGAACACCTCGGGGCGGCCCGGCACCTGGAGGTGCGGGTCGACGAGGAGCCGTCCGCGCTCCATGGGCAGCCCCAGCGACTCCGCGAGCGGGTCGGGCCGTACGCCCACGCACCACACCAGGGTGCGGGTGTCGACGAACTCGCCGTCGGTGAGCAGCACCCCGCCGGGCGTGGCCTCCTTCACCGAGGTGCCCATCCGCACGTCCACGCCGCGTTCGCGCAGCACCCGGTCGGCGGTGCGGGAGAGCCGTTCGTCCATCTCGGGCATCACGCGGTCGGCGATGTCCAGGAGCATCCAGCGGGGCCGCATGCCCGCCCGCAGCGGGTGCCTGCGGACCTGTGCGTCGGTGAACAGCTGCCCGTGCGCGGCGACCTCGGTGCCGGTGTACCCGGCGCCGACCACGACGAAGGTGCAGCGGGCGGCGCAGCTCTTGGGGTCGTCGGTGGCGGCCGCCAGCTCCACCTGCCGGGTGACGTGGTCGCGCAGGTAGAGCGCCTCGGGCAGGCCGCGGAAGCCGTGCGCGTGCTCGGCGACGCCGGGGATGGGCAGCAGCTTGTTGACGCTGCCCGCGGCCAGCACCAGCCGGTCGTACTCCACCGTCCCGGCGTCGCCCTCGGGGTCGGAGTAGTGCACGGTGCGGGCGTCCAGGTCGATGGTGTCCGCCTCGCCGAGCAGCAGGCGCACCCCGGGCAGGGTGTCGGAGAGGGAGACGGTGACCCGGCGCGGCTCCAGGATCCCGGCGGCCACCTGGGGCAGCAGGGGCAGGTAAAGAAAGTAGTCGGTCGGGTTGATCAAGGTGATCTCGGCCTTGCCGCGGGCCATCCGCGACAGCTCGCGGGCCGTGCGGTACCCGGCGAAGCCGGCTCCGACGATCACGATGCGGGGTCGACTCACGGTTCCTCCGGTCCTCCGCGGTGCGGTGTCGTCCGAGCCTTCCGCGTCCCCCTGGCCAGGGCGGCCAAACGTGCCCGTGGTTCCCGGACCGGGCCCCGGGTACTCGGCCACGCGACCCGAACCGCCGCCCCCGGAGGTACCCCCCATGCCCGAGTACGGCTACTTCCTGTCCTGTGAGGAGCACGGTCCCGCCGAGCTGGTCGAGCAGGCGCGGATGGCCGAGCAGGCCGGTTTCCAGGCGCTGTGGATCTCCGACCACTTCCACCCGTGGAACGACGCCCAGGGCCAGAGTCCGTTCGTGTGGTCGGTGATCGGCGCGCTCTCCGAGGCGGTGTCGCTGCCGATTGAGACGGCGGTCACCTGCCCGACCGTCCGCACGCACCCGGCGGTGGTGGCGCAGGCCGCGGCCACCTGCGCGGTGATGACGCAGGGCCGTTTCCGGCTGGGCCTGGGCACCGGCGAGGCGCTGAACGAGCACATCCTCGGCGATCCCTGGCCGCCCGCGCACATCCGGCTGGAGATGCTGGAGGAGGCCGTGCAGATCATGCGCAGGCTGTTCAGCGGCGAGGAGGTCAGTCATCGGGGCACCCACTACACGGTGGAGAACGCCCGCCTGTACACGGTCCCCGACGAGCCCGTCCCGATCGACATCTCCGGCTTCGGGCCGAAGGCCACCTCGCTCGCGGCACGGGTGGCCGACGGGTTCGTCACGATGATGCCCGAGGAGCCGATGGTGGAGCAGTTCCGCAAAGGGGGCGGTGGCGCCAAGCCGGTGAGTGGAGGCACCAAGGTCTGCTACGGCACCGACCGCGACGAGGCCGTACGGACCGTGCGGCGGCTGTGGGCCAACGAGCTGCTGCCCGGCGAGATGGGCCAGGTGCTGCCCTCGCCGCGCCACTTCGAGCAGTTGGAGCCGCTGGTCACGGAGGAGATGGTGCGGGAGGGCCGGGTGTGCGGCGACGACGTGGACGAGCACGTCGCCGCCCTGAGCGCGTTCGCCGACGCCGGCTTCGACCGGGTCTACGTGAACCAGATCGGGCCCGAGCAGCGGGCGTTCTTCGACTTCTACCGCACCAAGGTGCTGCCGCAGCTCACCGGCTGACGCCCGCAGGGCCTGGCGCCCGGCTGGGTGGTCAGGCCCGGTGGTGCGGGTTCTCCGGGTCGGTCTCCTCCGGGCGGGGCGCTCCGGGTGCCGTCGGCGGCATCGGGGGGTACGGCACCGAGCCGAGGCCGCCGGGCGGGCCGACGGGCGGGGTGCCGCCGTGCACCCGGTCCTCACCGGTGGCCGCGTCCACGGGGTGCTCCGGCCGTGGCCGGGCCGCGCCGCGCAGCAGGTAGGCGATCGCGGCGAGGATCACCGCGGTGATCAGGGCGGCGGCCCAGTCGGGCAGACCGGCGGCGAGGGCGAGTCCCACGGTCAGCGCGAGGGCCGCGCCCGCGTACAGGGCGACGGCGCCGGACGCGGCGTACAGGGCGGCCTTGCGCCGCTGCTGGCGTGCCTGCCGGTGCAGTTCGTCCCGCACCGTCTCGCGCGTCACCTGCGCCAGTTCGTCGACCAGTTGCCTGTCCAGGTGTTCCAGATGATCGAGGCGCTTCATGGCGGCCGGGTACCCTCGGTCGACGGTGGGTAACGCCGTGGCGTCGGCGCTCAGTCCTTGATCATCTCGGTGGTGACGGCCCAGCGTTCGTGGTCGCGCCAGGCCCCGTCGATGTACAGCATGTCCGGCGAGTAGCCCTCCAGGCGGAAGCCGCAGGCGCGGGCCAGGGCGATGGAGGCGGCGTTGCCGGGCTGCACGTTGATCTCCAGGCGGTGCAGCCCCATCGGCCCGAACGCGTACCGCACCACCAGGTCGAGTCCCTCCCGCATCAGCCCCCGCCCGGCGGCGTGCGCGAAGGCGCCGTAGCCGAGGGCGCCGCTCTGGAAGACGCCGCCGACGATGTTGTTGATGTTGATGAACCCGGCGATGGTCCCGTCGTCGCGGTCGCAGACCAGGAACCCGGCCCTCGTCGGGTCCTCGATCAGCCGCCCCGCGTACCCGGCGTACTCCTCGACGGTCTGCGGCGGGAACAGCCAGGGCCGGTGCAGCTCACGGCTCTCCCGGGCCCGCGCCACGAACTCGACGCCGTCCGTCCGGGTGAAGGGCCGTATGCCCACCCGGGGGCCCTCGGCCAGCCGAGGGGGTGTGTGATGAGGCACCCGGCCACCCTACGGCCTCGCGCGCGCCCTGCGCCGACGGACGAAGTACGCCCCGCACAGCGCCCCGATGAGCCACATCGCGAGCAGCGCCGCCCACAGCGGCATGGACACCACGGGCACCAGCAGCCGGATGTCGGTGGTCTGGGTGTTCTCGAAGATGAAGATCAGGGCGAGGACGGCGAGCACCAGCACGGCGATCTGGCCGGCGGTCATCGGAGCGCGCCCACCGCCGTCCCGCTCACCGACGGTGTCGCCCGGGTAGGTCTTCTTCCGGCTCATGACACCAGCGTGCGGCCGGTTCCGGCCGCACGCGCGGCGAGAGCTGCCCACCGGGTGACGACGGGCTCAGCGCAGCGCCGGTTCGTCCAGCGTCAGGGTGGCGCGGTCCGCGTCCAGCTCGGCGGCCACCCCGAAGGGCACGGTCAGCGCCCCCTCGCAGTGTCCGAAGCCGAACTCCTCCACCACGGGCACCCCGAGCCCGCCGAGCCGGTCCGCGAGCAGCGCCCGCACCCGGTCGTAGGGGTCGCACTGCGCCCAGGACCCGAGCAGCACCCCGCACACCCCGTCCAGCCAGCCGGAGCGCAGCAGCTGGGTGAGGTAGCGGTCGAGCCGGTACGTCTCCTCCCCCACGTCCTCCAGGCAGAGCAGGCCGCCGCTCGCGGAGGGGCGGGCGCCCGGGGTGCCGAGGTCGGCGGCGAGCAGGCTGAGGCAGCCGCCGAGGAGGACGCCGCGGGCCCGGCCGGGGACGAGGGCGGGCCCGCCGGAGGTGATGGTCCGTACCGTCTCCGGTGCGAACAGGGTGGCCCGCAGGTGGTCCTGCGCCCGCGCGTTCTTGACGAGGTCGACGCCCGCGGCCATCGGCCCGTGCAGGGTGACCAGGCCGAGCCGGGTGGCGAAGGCCTCGTGCAGGGCGGTGATGTCGCTGAAGCCGACGAACACCTTCGGTCCGGCGGCCCGCATCGCCTCCCAGTCGAGCAGGTCGACCATCCGCTGGACGCCGTAGCCGCCGCGGGCGCAGAGCACCGCGTCCACGGACGGGTCGCACCAGGCGCCCTGGAGGTCGGCGGCGCGGTCGGCGTCGGCGCCCGCCAGGTAGTCGAAGGTGCCGTGCCGGTCCAGGACGTGGGGTGCCACCACCGGGTCGAGGTCCCAGCCGCGCAGGATGTCCAGCCCGGCCTGCAACCGGTCCTCGGGGACCGGCCCGCTGGGCGCGACGACGGCGACCCTGGCGCCGGGGGCGAGCCGGGCGGGTCTGGTCAGCTCCCTCACTTGGTCAGCTCCAGCTTCGGGACGCCCGCCGGGTGCAGCCCGAACACCTGGGCGTACAGGGAGAGTTCGGCCTCCAGCGCGCGCACCATGGTCTCGGCCCGCCGGAAGCCGTGCCCCTCGCCCTCGAAGGCGATGTAGGCGTGCGGCACCCGGCCGCCCTCGATGCGGGCGAGGAACCGTTCGCACTGGGTGGGCGGGCAGATCGGGTCGTCCAGGCCCTGGAGCAGCAGGAACGGCGCGGTGATCCGGTCGGCGTGCTCGGTCGGGGAGCGCTCGGCGTACCGGCCGGGCACCTCGGCGATTGGTCCGACGAGGCTCTCCAGGTACCGCGACTCGAAGTCGTGGGTCTCCCCCGTCGCCCAGCCGGTGAGGTCGAGGATGGGGTAGATGATCGTGCCGCAGGCATAGACGTCGGTGGCGGTGAGGGAGGCGGCGGAGGTCCAGCCGCCCGCGCTGCCGCCCCGGATCGCGAGGCGCTCCCGGTCGGCGGTGCCCTCGTCGGCGAGGGCGAGGGCGACGGCCGCGCAGTCCTCGACGTCGACGACGCCCCACTGCTCCCGCAGCCGGTCGCGGTACTCGCGTCCGTACCCGGTGGAGCCGCCGTAGTTGACCTCGGCGACGCCGATGCCGCGCGAGGTGAAGTAGGCGATCTCCAGGTCGAGGACGAGCGGGGAGCGCCCGGTGGGCCCGCCGTGCGCCCAGACGACGTACGGCGGCAGTTCGGGGCCGGGTGCCACGCAGCCGGGGTTGTGCGGCGGGTAGACGTGGGCGTGGATGTCGCGTCCGTCGGGTCCGGTGAAGGTGCGGATCTGCGGCTCGGGGTAGAGGGCGGGGTCGACGGCGTCGTCGTGGGCGGCGCCCATCACCCGGGCGTGGCCGGTGCGGGTGTCCAGTTCGACGACCTCCCAGGCGCTGCGCGGGCTGGCGCCGACGGCGACAACGCGTTCGCCGTGCACGGCGAGGGTGCCGGAGAACTCGGTCCAGGGTCCGGCGGCGTCGACGACCTCGCCGGTCTCGGGGTCGAGTATGCCGAGGGCGGTGGCGCCGCGGCCGTGCACGACGGCGATGGTGCCGCTGTCCAGGGGGGCGAACCAGCGGGAGCCGATGCGCCACATCGGGCCGCCGAACTCCTCCTCGCGGGGGCACAACGGGGTGCCGTCGCGGTAGAGGTTCCACCACCCGGTGCGGTCGCTGGTGTACAGCAGACCGCCGTCGGCCGACCAGTCGGCCTGCGCGACGGACTCCTCGGGGCCGCCCGCGACCGTGCGCGGCGTGCCGAGCGTCCCGTCCGCGGTCACGTCCGCGACCAGCAGTTCGGTGCCGTCCCAGGGCATCCGGGGGTGGTCCCAGGCGATCCAGGCCGCCCGCCGCCCGTCCGGGGAGAGCCGGGGGCCGGTGACGAACCGGTGCCGCTCGGCAGTGAGTTCGCGCACCGCGGCCCGGTCCCCGGCGGCCGAGCCGTCCAGCGGTACGGCGGCCAGTACGCGCCGTACGTCGGTGGGGCCGTCGCCGGTGAACTCCTCCAGGACGCACCACACCTCGCCGTCCTCGACCCGCATCACCGGGTCCGCCCAGCGCAGCCCGCCGCCGACGGCCGAGACCGGGGTGAGCGGCTGCGGCTCGACGCCGGGCGACCAGCGGTACAGCCGCTGGTCTCCGAAGTCCACGAACACCACCAGGGGCGTGCCGTCCACGACGGCTCCGGCCCAGGGCCGGCCGCCGTACTCGATGACCCGGCTGCGGACGTTCCACGGGGCGGGCAGCACGGTCTCCTCCGTGCCGTCCCCGTGGCGTCGTACGAGTGTGCGACGGCCGCCCTCGGTGGGGCGCGGCTCCGTCCACCAGACCTCGTCGCCGACGAAGCCGACGAACTCGGGGTGCCCGTCGTGCGCGGCGGCCACGGCCGCGTCGATCGGCGAAGGCCACGCACCGTATGGCAGGGTCTGCACCTTTTCCATCCCTCCCGGCCCCGCTCAGGCCGTCCGCAGAAAGCGGTCGAGGACGCGGACACCGAAGTGCAGCGCCTCGACGGGCACCCGCTCGTCGACCCCGTGGAACAGGGCCTGGTAGTCGAACCCCTCCGGCAGCTTCAGCGGCGCGAAGCCGTAGCCGGTGATGCCGAGCCGCGAGAACTGCTTGGCGTCGGTGCCGCCCGACATGCAGTACGGCACCACGTGCCCCTCCGGCGCGAACTCCTGGACGGCGGCGCGCAGTCCGGCGAACGTCGGCGAGTCCACCGGCGCCTGGAGGGCGACCTCGTGGTGCTCGAACTCCCAGTCCACGTCCGGGCCGGTGAGCCGGTCCAGGGTGGTGCGGAACTCGTCCTCGCCGCCCGGCAGATAACGCCCGTCGACATGGGCGACCGCCTCGCCGGGGATGACGTTGACCTTGTAACCGGCGTCCAGCATGGTCGGGTTGGCGCTGTTGCGGACGGTCGCCTCGACCAGCTTGGCGGCCGGACCGAGCTTGTCCAGCAGCGCGTCCACGTCGGTGAGGTCGCTGTCGATGCCGTAGACCGCGGCGAGTTCGGTGAGGGCGGCGCGGACGGTCGGGGTGAGCCTGAGCGGCCACTCGTGGTCGCCGATGCGGGCGATCGCGGCGGACAGCCGGGTCACCGCGTTCTCACGGTTCACCTTGGAGCCGTGCCCGGCGCGTCCGCGCGCGGTCAGCTTCAGCCAGGCCGTGCCGCGCTCTCCGGCGGCGATGGGGTAGATCTCGCGGCCGGAGCCGTCGTGGAAGGTGAACGCCCCCGACTCGCTGATGCCCTCGGTGCAGCCCTCGAACAGCTCCGGGTGCCGGTCGGCGAGGAAGCCGGAGCCGTCCTCGGCGCTGGCCTCCTCGTCGGCGGTGAAGGCGACCACGATGTCCCGCCGGGGGCGGACGCCCTGCCGGGCCCAGCCGCGCACCACGGAGAGGATCATCGCGTCCATGTTCTTCATGTCGACGGCGCCCCGGCCCCAGACGACACCGTCGCGGACCTCCCCGGAGAAGGGGTGCACGCTCCAGTCGTCGGCCTCGGCGGGTACGACGTCCAGGTGGCCGTGGACGAGCAGCGCGTCGGCGGAGGGGTCGGTGCCCTCGATGCGGGCGACGACGTTGGTGCGGCCCTCGGTGCGCTCCAGCAGCACCGGCTCCAGGCCGGTGTCGGCGAGCCGCTCGGCGGCGTACTCGGCGGCGGGCCGCTCCCGGCAGTCGCCGCCGCCGCGGTTGGTGGTGTCGACGCGGATGAGGTCGGACGTGAAGGTCACGACCTCGTCCAGCGCCTGCTGATCGGTCCCCTGAGCTGCCCGCTGGTCAGCCATACTGCTCCTCCACGGCGGACGAGACGACGGTGGTGACGGCCTTGAAGGTGCGGATGCCCTCGAACATGGTCCCGCTGGTGTAGGCCACCTTCCGCTCCCCGATCCGCTCCACTCCCGGTACGACGGTCGCCGCCATGGCCAGATGCTCGGCGTCGAACTCGACGGCGACTGTATACGGTCCGCCGGCGACCGGATCCTGCCGCCCCGCCAGGCTCACCGCCTCCTTGGCCGCGGCCCTGATGTCGGCGGCGGTGCGGGCGGGCGTCCGGCACACGGCGGCGTACCGCGAGACATGGTCCTTGACCGCCACCTTCAGCGCCCCGGGCGCGTAGCCGAGGGCGTCCTCGCAGGCCACGTCGTCCCCGGTGACCAGGATGACCGGCACCCCGTACTCGGCGACCACGTGCGCGTTCAGCAGGCCCTCGCTGGCGCGTACGTCGTTCAGCCACACCCCGGTGATGGAGTTGGCGAGGTAGGTGTGCGCGAGCACGCCCTCCGCCCCGGCGCCCGCGTGGTAGCCGACGAACGCGATCGCGTCGACGTCGCCGTGCTGCACGCCCTCCACCATGGACAGCGACTTGTGCCGGCCGGTGAGCATCTGCACCCGTTCGTCCAGTTGCTCCAGCAGCAGGTTGCGCATGGTCCAGTGGGCCTCGTTGACGAGCACCTCGTCGGCTCCCCCGTCGAAGAAGCCGAGGGCGGCGGCGTTGACGTCCGAGGTGAACATGGAGCGGCACCGTTCCCACTGCGGGGTGCCCGGCAGCACATCGGCGGGCCAGGTCACCCCCGTGGCGCCCTCCATGTCGGCGCTGATCAGGATCTTCATGCTGCGAAACGTTACGCGTCGCGGGCGGAACGGGCCAGGACGCGGTACGGCCCGTCCGGGCGCCCGCCGCCGACCCGGACCGCTCGCTCCCCAGGCGTCACGCCCGGCGCCCCGCCACCAGCCAGACCGACGGCAGTTCGATCCGCGTACCGTCCTCGGTGTACTCCGTGGTGACGAGCGGGAGTTCACCGCTCGCCAGGACGGTGAGCCCGGCCGCCCGCAGATGGTCGGGGACGGCCGCGTCGGCGACCTCGCCCGGCGCGATGCCGTGCCGCAGCACGGGGGCGAGCTTGGCGGGCGGACCGGAGGGGCCCGTCGCCAGGCCGCGCAGCACGGCCCCGGCGGCCTCCGAAAGCTCGACGAGGAAGACCCGGCCGCGCTCACCGGCGAGCGTCGCCAGGCTGTCGACCAGGGGCTGGCGGTCGTCGGGCTCGCACTGGTGCAGCACGCCCCGCACATAGACGTTGGCGTCGCCCAGCTCCGCGTGCAGCGTCTGCGCCTCGTCCTTCTCTGCGGCGTCCAGCAGCCGGTACGCGGCCTGCCCCGCGGGGTCCGCGCGCCGGGCGTGGTCGACGGCCGCGGCGGACAGGTCGACGCCTATGACGTGCGGGAAGCGGTCGGCGAGGAAGCGGGTCTGGGTGCCGTTGCCGCAGCCGACGTCGAGCAGCGGCAGCGCCGGGTCGGTGAGCTGGGGCTCGAACAGGGCCAGATGGCGGCCCGCGGTCAGCGCGGGCTCCGCGTCCCAGAACACGGCCCCGGTTTCCTGAGGCGCCTCGCGCCAGAACCCCTCCCAGGCCTCCCGGTACCGACTCGTCACGCTCATGCCCAACTCCCCAGGGTGCGACGGCGGCCCGCTCGGGTGAGGGGCCAGTACGGTCTATCGCGCCCAGGTCACGGCCACAAGAACACAGCGCCGATATCGCGCGCCCCTTTCACCACCCGCGCGCCCCTGCCGGGGGCGCGGACGGGTTCAGCGGCGCGGCAGGGTGAGTTCGAACCAGACCGTCTTGCCCGCCCCGGTCCGGCTGGCGCCCCACTCCCGGGCCAGGGTGCTGACCACCCTGAGGCCCCGTCCGGCCTCGTCGCCGCCTGAGGCGCTGAGCAGGGTGGGCAGTTCGTGGTCGTCGTCGTCCACCTCGCACAGCAGGGTGTCGCCGCGCACCAGGCGCAGCCCGACCGGACGGTGGTGGGAGTGCCGTACGGCGTTGCTGACGAGTTCGCTGACCAGCAGCTCGGCGGTGTCCGCGGTCCGCGCCAGGCCCCAGTCGTGCAGCTGCTCGCGGACCGCGGCGCGCGCCCGGCGCACCTCGGCGGGGTCGAGGGGCAGCCGCCACTCCGCGACGTCGTCCGGTGCGATGCCGCCGAGCCGGGCCATCAGCAGGGCCACGTCGTCCTTGCGGCCGCCCCGGGGGTTGAGGGCCCGGATGATGGTGTCGCAGGCGTCGTCCATGGAGGCGGCCGGGTGCGCGGCGGACTCGCACAGCGTGGCCAGCCCGACACCGATGTCCTCACCGCGCACCTCGACCAGCCCGTCGGTGCACATCACCAGCCGGTCGCCGGGCCGCACCGGCACCCGCACCGTCTCGAACGGCACCCCTCCGACGCCGATCGGGGCGCCCGTGGGCAGGTCCAGCAGTTCGCTGCGGCCGTCCTCGGCGCGGACCAGCACGGGCGGGATGTGCCCGGCGTTGGCGATGCCCAGCTCGCCCGCGATGGGGTCGTAGACCGTGTACAGACAGGTCGCGAGGTAGGTGTCGCCGAGCCGCTGGGCGAGGTCGTCGAGGTTGCGCAGCAGCTGGGCGGGCGGCAGGTCGAGGGCGGCCATGGTCTGCACGGCCGTGCGCAACTGACCCATCATCGCCGCGGAGTTCAGGCCGTGGCCCATCACGTCCCCGACGACGAACGCCGTGCGGGCGCCGGGGAGTTTCACCGAGTCGAACCAGTCGCCGCCGACCCGGCCGAGCAGGGTGCCGGGCAGATAGCGGGTGGCGATGTCGCAGCCCGCCATCCGTGCCGGGATGTGCGGCAGCATGCTGTCCTGGAGGGTCTCGGCGACGGACTCCTGGTAGGTGTACATGCGCGCGTTGTCGAGCACGAGGCCCGCGCGGGCGGCGAGTTCGGCGCCGGTGACCCGGTCCATGTCGTTGAAGACGGGCCGCTCGGGGTGGCGCAGCAGGATCATGAAGCCGAGGACGACGGTGCGGGCCTTGAGCGGGACGACCAGCATGGAGCGGCCGGTGATCAGCGGCCGGATGTCGCGCTTCTCGAACTGCGCGGCGATGGCGTGCCCCATCTCCTCGCTGATGCGCGGCACCAGCACGGGCTCACCGGTGGTCATGCACTGGAAGAACGGGGTGTGCGCCGGGAACGGCATCGCCTCGCCGACCGGCACCACGTCGTCCCAGCGGCCGGGTTCGTCGGTGTGCTCGACGGCGACCCGGTGCCACAGGGTGGTGGTGTCCGGCACACCGTCCGGGAACCCCTCACCGGCGACGACCTGTTCGCGCAGATAGGTGCCCGCGACATCGGTGAAGCGGGGGACGACGGCCTTGCTGACCTCGACGATGGTCTCGGCGAGGTCGAGCGAGGTGCCGATCCGGCCGCTGACCTCGTTGAGGAACTCCAGCCGTTCCCGGACGGCGGCGTACTCGAGGTCGTCGGCCTCCTCGCCCAGCTCCCGCGGCACGGGATCGCCCGCCGCCACGGCCCGCGCGAGCCGTTCGCGGCGCGCCCTGCGCTCGGCCCGCCGGGGCACGCCCCAGTCGGGGGTGACCGGCACCCGGTCGTTCTGGCTGAACTCCAGCACGGGATAGCCCAGTTCGAGGACCTGTCCGACGATCCGGGCGCTCTCCTCCACGCTCATGCTGGGCAGGATCTCGGGGAGGCGGCGGGCGAGGTCCTCGGCGCCGGGGAAGTCGGTGTGCAGGGCGAATCCGGGCACGATCCGCTCGACGAGCGCGTCCGTGGCGTCGAGGGTGTCGTCGGGGTCGCGCAGTCGCAGCGGCGCCGCGTCGGCGGCGAGCACGAGCAGCCGTTCCGGGCCGGGGCCGACCAGCGGGTAGGCCCACCACAGCACGTCGATCCGGTCGCGCTCCGGCACGGTGAGCCGGGCGCAGCCCGCCGCCGGGTAGGACAGCCACCCGCCGAGGGAGACGTCGAGGTCGGGACCGAGCCCGTCGTCCACGCCGTACGAGGACAGGGTGTCGTCCTCGGTCAGGGCACCGGAGACGGGCAGCAGGTCGGCCACCGGGCGGCCGATCGCCGCCTCCTTGGCGGTGCCGAACAGCCGTCGGGCGCCCGCGCTCCAGTGGGAGACGAGGCCCTCCCGGTCGACGACGACCACGGCCAGCGGGATGCGACCGGCCGCGGCGTTCCCCGTCACCGCGGCCCGCCCGGCCTCGTGGCCGTCGTCCACTTCCCGGTCGGTGCCACGGTCCATGGCCCAGGCCCTCTCTCCCCACGGCTCCGCAAGATCTGTCCCCCGGCCCCCACCGTACGGCGGTGACCGCCTCCGATGTGCGGCAACGGGCGAATTGACATCGCCCGCCGGACGCTCAGTCCTCGTGCCCGAGCTGGAGGTCCCGTTCGGTGCGGCCGCCGCCCGCCACCTGGAGGACGGTGGCGACGGGCGGGTATCCGGCGGCGATGACGGTGTACTCGCCGGAGGCCAGGTCGACGAAGCGGAAGGTGCCGTCGGGGCCGGTGGTGAGGGTGTCGACGACGTTGCCCGCGGCGTCCAGCAGGGTCACGCGGGCGTCCTCGACGGGCCGTCCGCCACCGGCCCGGACCGTGCCGCGCAGGGTGGCGCCGCCCGCGAGTTCGATGTCCTGCCGGGTCTCCCGGGCGGCCTGCACGGTCACCGGCAGCGCGGCGGGGCGGAACGCGGGCGCGCTGGCGGCGAGGGTGTACTCACCGGCGACCAGCTCGGTCATGACGTAGCCGCCCTCGCGTGCGCTGCGGGTGGTGGCGACGACCTCGCCGTGCACGTTGGTGAGGGTGACGGTGGCGTCCCGCACGGGGGTGCCGTCGGCGGTGACCACGCTCCCGGCCAGCCGTCCGGCGCCGCCGAGGACGACGTCGAGTTCGACGGGGCGCTCGCCGACGGTCACGGAGACCGCCTGCGGCTGGTGGCCGCCGGCCGCGGCGATCAGCACATAGGCCCCGGCGCCGGGCGTGGCGAGCGCGTACCGTCCGTCCTCGCCGCTGGCGCCCCGCCCGATCTGCTGTCCGGCGATGTCGATCAGGGTGAGCGCGGCGCGCGGCACGACGGTGCCGTCGGGGTGCTGCACGGTGCCGCAGACGGCGATCCCGGCCGCGTACGGCGAACGCGCCTGGGGTACCGGCGCGCTCTCCGGCTCGGTGGTGGTGGGGGCGTGGTAGGACACCAGCGGTTTCTCCTTGAGGAAGAAGGCGGCGAGCAGGCCGAGGACGAGCACCGGCACGAGGTAGAGGAAGATCCTCGGCATGGCGTCGGCGTAGGCCTGGATGTAGGCGTCGCGCAGCGGGGGCGGCAGGGTGCGCACCAGGTCCGGGGTGATGGACTCGAGGTCGGGCAGGCCGCCGCCCGGGTGCGCGGGGAGTTGGTCGGGGAGCCGGGCGGCGAGGCCGTCGGTGAGCCGGCCGCCGAAGAGGGTGCCGAAGACGGCGGCGCCGACGCTGCCGCCGATCTGCCGGAAGTAGTTGTTGGCGCTGGTGGCCGTGCCGAGGTCGGCGGGGCGGACGCTGTTCTGCACGGCGAGGACCAGCACCGGCATCACCATGCCGATCCCGGCGCCGAGCACGGCCATCCAGACGCTGTAGTGCAGCCGGGGGGTGCCGGCCTCCAGCCGGGACAGCAGCCACATCCCGGTGACGCTGAGGGCGCCGCCGAGGATGGGGTGGATCTTGTAGCGGCCGGTGCGGCTGACGAGTTGGCCGGAGACGATGGAGGCGCCGACGATCCCGCCCATCATCGGCAGCATCAGCAGCCCGGACTCGGTGGCGGAGGCGCCGTCGACCATCTGGAGGAAGGTCGGCAGATAGCTGGCGGCGCCGAACAGGGCGACGCCGGCCACCAGGGCGACGAGGCTGGTGACGTTGAAGACGGGGTCGCGGAACAGCCGCAGCGGGATGAGGGGTTCGGCGGCGCGGTGTTCGGCGACGGCGAAGAGCAGGACGGCGGCGAGGGCTCCGGCGGCCAGGCCCAGGACGACCCGCGAGTCCCAGGCGTACTCGGTGCCGCCCCAACTGGTCAGCAGCACCAGGCAGGTGGAGGCGGCGGTGAGCAGCAGCGCACCGGGGACGTCGAAGCGGGCCTTGGCGGCCGGCTTGGGGAGTTTCAGCACGACGGCGACGACGGCCATGGTGACCAGTCCGAAGGGCACGTTGACGTAGAAGCACCAGCGCCAGGAGTGGTGGTCGGTGAAGTAGCCGCCGAGCAGGGGTCCGGCGACAGAGGCGAGTCCGAAGGCGGCGCCGATCAGGCCCATGAACCGGCCGCGCCGCCGGGGCGGCACGATGTCCGCGATGATCGCCTGCACGCCGATCATGAGCCCGCCCGCGCCGACGCCCTGGACGGCCCGGTAGGCGATGAGCTGGTCCATGGTCTGGGCCCGCCCGGCGAGGGCGGAGCCGATGACGAAGACGACGATCGCGAACTGGAAGACGCCCTTGCGGCCGAGGAGGTCACCGAGCTTGCCGTAGACCGGCAGGGTGACGGTGGCGGTGAGGAGGTAGGCGGTGATCGCCCAGGACATCCGGTCCAGGCCGTGCAGCTCGCCGACGATCTTCGGCAGCGCGGTGGCGACGATCATCTGCTCCAGGGCGGCGAGCAGCAGTGCCAGCATCAGCGCCAGGAAGACCAGCCGCACCCGGCGCGGGCTGAGGGCGGCGGGCGGGGCGGTCTGGGCGGCGGGCGGCCGCGGGGGTGCCGCGACCGCTTCGTCCTGCACCACTGTGGTCCCGCCCACGTACCGCTCCCCTCGTCGCGCCTGCCGCTCGGTTCCCGCGTGAAGCGGCAACTGCGCGGGGGCGCGGCGAGTTACGGCGCGGCCGAGGTCCTCCGGGGAGATCCACTCGAACCGGTGAGCCCCCCAACAGCCGCGGGGGGCTTACCTTTTGCCTGCTTCCCGCCTACTTCTCCACCTCGGCGGCGAGCTTGGCGAGCACGGCGTCGTAGATGCGGCCGAGGCCCTTGGGGGCGAAGGTCTTCTCGAAGAAGCCGCCGATGCCGCCCGCGCCCTGCCAGGTGGTGGTGACGACGACCCGCGAGCTGCCCTCCCCGGCGGGGGTGACGCGCCAGGTGGTGACCATGGAGGAGTTGCGGTCCTTCTCGACCAGCTCGCCGTCGGAGGGTTCGGTGACCTCCAGCAGGCAGTCGCGGACGCGCTTGCTGGTCGCCTGGAGCTTCCAGTGGACCAGGGTGCCCTCGCCGTCGCCGCCCTCGCGCACCTCGTACTCGCTGAAGTGCTCGGGCAGCAGCTTCGCGCGGGTGCCGCTGTAGTCGGCGAGGGTGTCGAACACCGTCTCCGGGTCCGCCGCGACGACCCGTTCCGTGCTGGCCTCGACCTGCGCCATCGACTTCCTCCAGGAGCTGAGTTCTCGGGGTCGGGGCAAGCCAACCACCCCGGTCCCCGGCCGCCAAATCGGGGGCTTCGAAAGTGACCGAACACGATCATGGGAACACATGTTCTATTCTGGGCCCAGTGCTACCGAGGAGGCGTCATGCGCTGGGAGAACCTCACGACGGGATCCGGCGAGAGCGAGGGCCCCGCCGAACACGGCCGGGCGGCCGACGCCGCGCTGTTCGGCGCCGACGCGGTCGTCACCCGCACCTTCGACACCCCGGAGTTCCGCGGGATCACCTTCCACGAGGTGCGGGCCCGCTCCATCCTCAACCGGGTGCCGGGCGCCTCACGGATGCCGTTCGAATGGACGGTCAACCCCTATCGGGGCTGCACGCACGCGTGCGTCTACTGCTTCGCCCGCAAGACCCACAGCTACCTGGACCTCGACACCGGCCTCGGCTTCGACTCGCAGATCGTGGTCAAGGTGAACGCGCCCGAGCTGCTCCGCCGCCAGCTGGGCTCCCGCCGCTGGCAGGGCGACCACGTCGCGATGGGCACCAACGTGGACTGCTACCAGCGCGCGGAGGGCCGCTACCGGCTGATGCCGGGCATCATCGGCGCCCTGCGCGACCACGCCAACCCCTTCTCGATCCTGACCAAGGGCACCCTGATCCTGCGCGACCTGGACCTGCTGACCGAGGCGGCCGAGGTCACCGACGTGGGCATCTCGGTCTCGGTCGGCTTCACCGATCCCGAGCTGTGGCGCACCGTCGAACCGGGCACCCCCTCCCCTGAACGGCGCCTGGACGTCGTACGACGGCTCGGTGAGCGCGGGATCGGCTGCGGGGTGCTGATGGCGCCGGTGATCCCGTTCCTCAGCGACCAGGAGGACCGGCTGCGCGCCACCGTGCGGGCGATCGCGGCCAGCGGGGCGACCTCCGTGACACCGCTGGTGCTGCATCTGCGCCCGGGCGCCCGGGAGTGGTTCATGGCCTGGCTGGCCCGGCACCACCCGTACCTGGTGGGCCGCTACCGGCGGCTGTACGCGGACGGCGCATACGCGCCGAAGTGGTACCAGCGCCGGATCACCCGTCAGGTCCACGACCTCGCCCGCGAGTACGGCATCGGCCCCGCCCGCGCGGGCATGCCCCGCAGGACCGAGCGGCCGGAACCCGTGGCCGAGGCGCCCGACCCGGTCCAGCTGACCCTGCTCTAGGGACTGTCCGGGCTGGGTGATCGAGTATGGGCGCATGACGCACATACGCGAGATGTCCCTGGACGACTGCGACCGGGTGGCGGCGATCCGGATCGGCGGCTGGCGGGCCGCGTACCGGGGCATGATGCCGGGGCCCTATCTGGACGCCCTTAGCGTGACCGAGGACGCCCGGCGCCACCGCGCCCGGCTGACCGGGGGCGACGGCAGTGCGCTGAACCTGGTCGCCGAACGCTCCGGCGAGATCGTCGGCTGGGGCTGCCACGGCCCGTACCGCGACGACGCCGGTACGCCGGGCGCCGAGCTGTACGCCCTCTACGTCGCGCCGGACCACTACGGCGAGGGCATCGGCCGCGCCCTGCTCAGGGAGTCGCTGCGGCGCTGCGCGGCGGCCGGGCACGAGCGGATGTTCCTGTGGGTGCTCAAGGGGAACACCGGCGCCCGCCGCTTCTACGAAGGCTCGGGCTTCCGGGCGGACGGCACCGAGGAGCCCTTCGAGGCGGGCGGCGTCGAGGTGCCCGAGGTGCGCTACGTACGGCCGCTCCCCTGACGGCCCCCGGGCAGCCGGGCCAGCGCGCGCACCGCGGCCTCCGCGAGCGCCGGGTGGGCGAGCGCGCCCTCCAGAACGGGCCTGGCCCGCGCGTCACCGAGCGCGCCGAGTCCTTCCACACAGGCGACGGCGACCCGGCGGTAGGGATCGTGCGGGCGCAGCCGCCGCTGGAGGCAGGTGATCAGCGCGGGCACGGACTCGGGCGCCCGCAGCTCGGCCAGCAGCCGTACCGGGTACAGGGCGTAGGCGACGCGCAGTTCGTTGGTCGCGAGCGCCGCCGCCGCACGCGCGGTCCGCGGGTCACCGAGCCGGGCCAGGGCGTGCGCGGCGGAGGCGCACCGTTGCGGATCGCGGTGGTTCAGGAGCAGCACGAGGGACTCGAAGGCCCGCCGGTCGCCCGCGAGGCCGAGCCGGAACGCGGCCAACTCCCGGGCCCACAGGGGCTGTCCGGCGGCGGTGAGCACCTCGGCGAGCCGGTCGTGGTCCCCGGTGTCCCGCAGTTCCGCGAACTCCGGCGGGGCGCCGCTCTCCTGCCGTAAGCGCTCCGTGAGCGATCGCAACTCTTCGTCCATGACGCCGAGACTACAAACGATCTCGGCGCCCGGTAGGCCGCATCACGGACAGGTACGAGGGGACGCAGATCACAGAAACCCGGGGCTGGCGCGCTCGTTACCCGCAAGTTAAGCTCAGACGAGCGGGTCACCCACCCGCACCCCCTCACAGCGGCCTGGTGACGCAGCCGTTGTGGGAGCAGTCGGTCCGGTACCCCGTGTACCGCAGGACGACCAGGCCACGGGACAGGGCCGGTCGGACATCGCCGTCTCCCCGGGCGTGTGCGCGTCCGTGGTGGCGGTTCACACCGGGCGTGTGCGCTTCGCAGCCCGGCCACACCCGCATCCCGCAGCACTCGTGCGCATGCCGTGCGCCCCGTGGCGCACGGCGCGTTCCCAGTCGTCACCCTCATTCCTGGAGTCCGCGATGGTCTCTCCCCTGTCCGACGCGCAGTCCCCGCTGTCCCCCCTCATGAAGATCGCCGTGGTCGGCCTCGGCACCATGGGCACCGGCATCGCCGAGGTGCTCGCCCGCGCCGGTCGCGAGGTCGTCGGCATCGACATCAGCGAGGCCCAGGCCGTGCGCTGTGTCGCCGCCCTGGAGGCCTCCACCGCCCGCGCCGTGGCCCGCGGCCGGCTGACCGAGCCGGAACGCGCCGAGGCCCTCGCCCGTTTCCGCACCGCCACCGAGCTGACCGCCGCGGCCGACGCCGACCTCGTCATCGAGGTGGCGCCGGAGTCGTACGAGACCAAGCAGCAGATCTTCCGTGAACTGGACGGGATCGTGCGGCCGGAGACCATCCTGGCGACCGGCACCAACGCGCTGTCGGTGACCCGGCTGGCGGCCGAGTCGGCCCGTCCCGAGCGCGTCCTCGGGCTGCACTTCTTCAACCCGGCCCCGGCGATGCGGCTGGTCGAGGTGGTGTCCTCGGTGCTGACCGCGCCGGGCGCCGTCAGCGCGGTCACCGACCTCGCGGTCCAGCTCGGCAAGGAGCCGGTGGCGGTCGGCGACCGGCCCGGGTTCGTCGCCGACGGGCTGCTGTTCGGCTACCTGAACCAGGCGGCCGCGATGTACGAGTCCAACTACGCCTCCCGCGAGGACATCGACGCCGCGATGCGGCTGGGCTGCGGACTGCCGATGGGCCCCCTCGCCCTGCTCGACCTGATCGGCGTCGACACCGCGCGCACCGTCCTGGAGGCCATGTACGCCGAGTCCCGGGACCGGCTGCACGCCCCCGCGCCGATCCTGAAGCAGCTCAGCGAGGCGGGCCTGACGGGCCGTAAGTCGGGGCGCGGCTTCTACACCTACGAGGCGCCCGGCAGCGCGACCGTGGTGCGCGACGCCCTGACCCCGCTGGAGGGCGCCGGGCCGGCCACGGGCCGTCCGGTGGGCTCGGTCGGCGTGGCCGGTTCCGGGACCATGGCGTCGGGGATCGCCGAGGTGTTCGCCAAGGCCGGGTACGACGTGGTGCTGGCCGCCCGCAGCGAGGAGAAGGCGCAGGCGGCGAAGGCCCGTATCGGCAAGTCGCTGACGCGCTCCGTCGACCGGGGCCGGATGACGGCGGAGGCCGCCGCCCGGTCCCTGGAGCGGATCACCCCGGCGGGCTCCTACGACGCCTTCGCCGACGTCGACCTCGCCGTGGAGGCGGTCGCCGAGGACCTGGACGTCAAGCGGCAGCTGTTCGCGGCGCTGGACAAGGTGTGCAAGCCGGGGGCGGTGCTGGCCACCACCACCTCCTCGCTGCCGGTGATCGCCTGCGCCCGCGCCACCTCACGCCCGCAGGACGTGATCGGCATGCACTTCTTCAACCCGGCCCCGGCGATGAAGCTGGTCGAGGTCGTGCGGACGGTGCTGACCGGTGACGACGTGCACGCCACGGTCCGCGAGGTGTGCGGCCGGATCCGCAAGCACGCCGTGGACTGCGGCGACCGGGCCGGGTTCATCGTGAACGCGCTGCTGTTCCCCTACTTGAACAACGCCATCAAGATGGTCCAGGACCACTACGCCTCCCTCGACGACATCGACGCCGCGATGAAGCTGGGCGGCGGCTACCCGATGGGCCCCTTCGAACTGCTGGACGTCGTCGGCCTGGATGTCTCGCTGGCCATCGAGAAGGTGCTGCACCGGGAGTTCCGGGACCCGGGCCTCGCCCCGGCGCCGCTGCTGGAGCACCTGGTGGCCGCGGGCTGCCTCGGCCGCAAGACGGGCCGTGGTTTCCGCGAATATGCCCGGCGCTGACCGGCCGGGCGACTGGTTCCGTGCGGGAGCGGAGTGGGGCGGTCTGCTCGATCCGGGCAGCCGTGCCGCCCCCGCCGGGCCCGGCACCGACCCGTCCCCGGAGGGCGGGCAGCCCCCCGGGCCTGCGCATCGAGCCGCGCGCATGCAGTACGTTCGGGTCATGTCCCAGCCCGCCAAGTCCACCCGTACCCCCGCCACACCCGAGCCGCCGGAGAGTGCCGCAGGCAGTCGCGCCGCCGCCCAGCGGCTGAAAATGCGCCGGGAACTGGCGGCCGCTGCGATGGAGCTGTTCGCCACCAAGGGGTACGAGGCGACCACCGTCGACGAGATCGCGGCCCAGGCCGGGGTCGCGCGCCGCACCTTCTTCCGCCACTTCCGCTCCAAGGAGGAGGCGATCTTCCCGGACCACGACGACACCCTGGTCCGGGCCGAGGCGGTGCTGAACGCGGCGCCCGCCCACGAGCACCCGCTCGACACGGTGTGCCGCGGCATCAAGGAAGTCATGAAGATGTACGCGGCCCGGCCGGAGATCTCGGTCGCCCGCTACAAGCTCACGCGCGAGGTGCCCACCCTGCGCGAGGCCGAGATCGCCTCGGTGGCCCGCTACGAGCGGCTCTTCACCCGCTATCTGCTCGGCCACTTCGACGAGCACGCCCACGACGACGACGCCAACGACGACCCGCTGCTGGCGGAGGTCGCCGCGTCCGCCGTGGTCACCGCCCACAACCACGTGCTGCGGCGCTGGCTGCGGGCGGGCGGCCAGGGCGATGTGGAGGCGCAGCTCGACCACGCCTTCGCGATCGTCCGCAAGACCTTCGGCGCGGGCATCGGTGTCGGCCGCACCACCGCGCCCCGGGCCGCCTCGCCCGCGGCGACGGCTGCCGCCAGCGGCGAGGTGCTGGTGACGGTGGCCCGCACCGACGCCCCGCTGGACGAGGTCATGCGGACCATCGAGGAGGCGCTGAAGGCCCGCTGAGCGCCTGACCGCCCCTGTGATGACGGCCACCCCCTCGGGGTGGCCGTTTTGGTGTCTGTCGAGCCGTTTTCGACCGACCTTCGAGGCCGATTCGATCGATCATCGCTCATTTGTTACGTAAAGATTTCATCTGAGAGCAGTTTCTGGCACTCAGTGCCTTGCCAGGTGACACGGTGTGCCATACGTTGAAGGTGTCCGGGCTGTCCCCGCGGGTCACCACCGCGACCCGGACGCCTGCGTCACAGGCAACCTCCCGCGCCACAAAGCGCTGCCGAACAGCACCACCAGCCGGACCGACGGCATCCCCTTTCAAACCCTCAGCAGCACCGACGTAACCCTCAGCGCCCTTCCCTCGGGGCGCTCATCGCCGGAGGCAACACCGTGACCATGAAGGACATCCTGGCCGCGATCCAGTCGCCCGACTCCACCTCGGCCGACTTCGCCGCACTGCCGCTCCCCGAGTCGTACCGCGCGATCACCGTGCACAAGGACGAGACCGAGATGTTCGCGGGCCTCGCCACCCGCGACAAGGACCCCCGCAAGTCGCTCCACCTCGACGAGGTGCCGCTGCCCGAACTGGGCCCGGGCGAGGCCCTGGTGGCCGTCATGGCCTCCTCGGTCAACTACAACTCGGTGTGGACCTCGATCTTCGAGCCGCTGTCCACCTTCGGGTTCCTGGAGCGCTACGGCCGTCTCAGCGAACTCACCAAGCGCCACGACCTGCCGTACCACATCATCGGCTCCGACCTCGCGGGCGTCGTCCTGCGCACCGGCCCCGGCGTCAACGCCTGGCGGCCCGGCGACGAGGTCGTCGCGCACTGCCTCTCCGTCGAGCTGGAGTCCTCCGACGGGCACAACGACACCATGCTCGACCCCGAGCAGCGCATCTGGGGCTTCGAGACCAACTTCGGCGGCCTCGCCGAGATCGCGCTGGTCAAGTCCAACCAGCTGATGCCCAAGCCGGACCACCTCTCCTGGGAGGAGGCCGCCGCGCCGGGCCTGGTCAACTCCACCGCCTACCGCCAGCTGGTCTCCCGCAACGGCGCCGGCATGAAGCAGGGCGACAACGTGCTGATCTGGGGTGCCAGCGGCGGACTCGGCAGCTACGCCACGCAGTTCGCGCTGGCCGGCGGCGCCAACCCGATCTGCGTCGTGTCCTCGCCGCAGAAGGCGGACATCTGCCGCTCGATGGGCGCCGAGGCGATCATCGACCGCACCGCCGAGGGATACAAGTTCTGGAAGGACGAGAACACCCAGGACCCCAAGGAGTGGAAGCGCTTCGGCAAGCGCATCCGCGAACTCACCGGCGGCGAGGACATCGACATCGTCTTCGAGCACCCCGGCCGCGAGACCTTCGGCGCGAGCGTCTACGTCACCCGCAAGGGCGGCACCATCACCACCTGCGCCTCCACCTCGGGCTATCTGCACCAGTACGACAACCGGTACCTGTGGATGTCCCTGAAGCGCATCATCGGCTCCCACTTCGCCAACTACCGCGAGGCCTGGGAGGCCAACCGCCTGATCGCCAAGGGCAAGATCCACCCGACCCTGTCCAAGGTCTACCCGCTGGAGGAGACCGGCCAGGCCGCGCACGACGTGCACCGCAACGCCCACCAGGGCAAGGTCGGCGTGCTGTGCCTCGCCCCCGAGGAGGGCCTGGGCGTCCGCGACCAGGAGAAGCGCGCCACCCACCTGGACGCCATCAACCGCTTCCGGAACATCTGAGGGCCGGTAGATGACAGAGCGTCAGAAGGATCGTCCGTGGCTGATGCGGACGTACGCCGGCCACTCGACGGCGGAGGCGTCCAACGAGCTGTACCGGCGCAACCTCGCCAAGGGGCAGACGGGACTGTCGGTCGCCTTCGACCTGCCGACCCAGACCGGCTACGACTCCGACCACGTCCTCGCCCGCGGCGAGGTGGGCCGGGTCGGGGTGCCGGTCGCGCACCTCGGTGACATGCGCCGCCTCTTCCAGGACATCCCCCTGGAACAGATGAACACCTCGATGACCATCAACGCCACCGCCATGTGGCTGCTGGCGCTCTACCAGGTCGTCGCGGAGGAGCAGGGCGCGGACATCACCAAGCTCCAGGGCACCACCCAGAACGACATCGTCAAGGAGTACCTGTCCCGGGGGACGCACGTCTTCCCGCCGGGGCCCTCCCTCCGGCTGACGACCGACATGATCGCGTACACGGTGTCCCACCTCCCCAAGTGGAACCCGATCAACATCTGCAGCTACCACCTCCAGGAGGCGGGGGCGACGCCGGTCCAGGAGATCGCGTACGCGATGTCCACGGCGATCGCCGTCCTGGACGCCGTACGCGACTCCGGGCAGGTGCCGCAGGAGCGCATGGGCGACGTGGTGGGCCGTATCTCCTTCTTCGTGAACGCGGGCGTCCGCTTCATCGAGGAGATGTGCAAGATGCGCGCCTTCGGCCGCATCTGGGACCGCGTCACCCAGGAGCGGTACGGCATCGAGAACCCCAGGCACCGCCGCTTCCGCTACGGCGTCCAGGTCAACTCCCTCGGACTGACCGAGGCGCAGCCGGAGAACAACGTCCAGCGGATCGTGCTGGAGATGCTGGCGGTGACCCTCTCCAAGGACGCACGCGCGCGTGCCGTGCAGCTGCCCGCGTGGAACGAGGCGCTCGGCCTGCCCCGCCCCTGGGACCAGCAGTGGAGCCTGCGCATCCAGCAGGTGCTGGCGCACGAGAGCGACCTGCTGGAGTACGACGACATCTTCGAGGGCTCGAAGGTGATCGAGGCCAAGGTGGAGGAGCTGGTCGCGCAGGCGTCCGCCGAGATCGACCGCATCCAGGAGATGGGCGGCGCGATGGCGGCCGTCGAGTCCGGCTACCTCAAGTCTCAGCTGGTCGCCTCGCACGCGGAGCGCCGGGCCCGGATCGAGTCCGGCCAGGAGAAGATCGTCGGCGTCAACGTCTTCGAGACCACCGAGCCGAACCCGCTCACCGCCGACCTGGACACCGCGATCCAGACGGTCGACCCGGCGGTGGAAGCCCGCGTGGTGGCCGCGCTCCAGCAGTGGCGGGACACCCGCTACCAGCCGCCCTTCAACCACCCCCGGCCCTGCAAGGCGCTGGAGCGGCTGAAGGAAGCCGCCAAGGGCACCGACAACCTCATGGAGGCCACCCTGGAGTGCGCCCGCGCCGGGGTGACCACCGGCGAGTGGGCGGGTGCCCTGCGTGAGGTCTTCGGCGAGTTCCGGGCGCCCACCGGCGTCTCCTCCGCACCGGTCGCGGTGACCGCGGAGGAGGGTACGGGAATGGCTCTCGTACGCCGCAAGGTGGACCTGACGGCGAAGGACCTAGGGGTGGGCAAGCTGCGCTTCCTGGTCGGCAAGCCCGGCCTGGACGGCCACTCCAACGGCGCCGAGCAGATCGCCGTGCGCGCCCGGGACGCGGGCTTCGAGGTGGTCTACCAGGGCATCCGGCTCACACCGGAGCAGATCGTCGACGCCGCCCTCGCCGAGGACGTGCACGCGGTCGGTCTGTCCATCCTGTCCGGTTCGCACGCCCAGCTGGTGCCGGACGTACTCGAACGGCTGCGTGTGGCAGGCGCCACAGATATCCCGGTGATCGCCGGTGGCATCATCCCGAACGGTGACGCCGAAGCGCTGCGGGCCGCCGGAGTGGCCGCGGTCTTCACCCCGAAGGACTTCGACATCACCGGGATCATCGGCCGCATCGTCGACGAGATCCGCACAGCCAACAAGCTCGACCCCCTGGAGGTCCCCGCATGACCACGGTCAACCGCCTTCGCCCCCGGCGCTCCTGCCTGGCGGTTCCGGGCTCGAACCCGCGCTTCCTGGAGAAGGCCCAGGGCCTGGCCGCCGACCAGGTCTTCCTGGACCTGGAGGACGCCTGCGCTCCGCTCGCGAAGCCGGAGGCCCGGCACACCATCGTCAAGTTCCTCAACGAGGGTGACTGGACGGGCAAGACCCGCGTCGTGCGCGTCAACGACTGGACGACCGAGTGGACGTACCGCGACGTCGTGACCGTCGTCGAGGGCGCGGGCCCGAACCTGGACTGCATCATGCTGCCGAAGGTCCAGGACGCCCAGCAGATCGTCGCCCTCGACCTGCTGCTCACCCAGATCGAGAAGACGATGGGCTTCGAGGTCGGCCGGATCGGCATCGAGGCGCAGATCGAGAACGCGCAGGGCCTCAACAACGTCAACGAGATCGCGCAGGCCAGCCCGCGCATCGAGACGATCATCTTCGGCCCGGCCGACTTCATGGCGTCCATCAACATGAAGTCGCTGGTCGTGGGCGAGCAGCCGCCCGGCTACCCGGCGGACGCCTACCACTACATCCTGATGAAGATCCTGATGGCCGCCCGCGCCAACAACCTCCAGGCGATCGACGGCCCCTACCTCCAGATCCGCAACGTCGACGGCTACCGCGAGGTCGCCCAGCGCGCCGCCGCGCTCGGCTTCGACGGCAAGTGGGTGCTGCACCCGGGCCAGGTCGAGGCGTCCAACGAGATCTTCTCGCCGTCCCAGGAGGACTACGACCACGCCGAGCTGATCCTGGACGCGTACGACTACTACACGTCCGAGCAGGGCGGCAAGAAGGGTTCCGCGATGCTCGGCGACGAGATGATCGACGAGGCCAGCCGCAAGATGGCGCTGGTCATCGCGGGCAAGGGACGCGCGGCCGGGATGCGGCGCACCAGCACGTTCGAGATTCCGGAGGCGTAAGGCCATGCAGTTCGGGCGTACCTACGAGGAGTTCGAGGTCGGGGCGGTCTACAAGCACTGGCCCGGCAAGACGGTCACCGAGTACGACGACCACCTCTTCTGCCTCCTCACCATGAACCACCACCCGCTCCACATGGACACCAACTATGCGGAGAACACGACGGACTTCGGCAAGAACGTCGTCGTGGGGAACTACATCTACTCGCTGCTGCTGGGCATGTCCGTGCCGGACGTGTCGGGCAAGGCGATCGCCAACCTGGAGATCGAGTCCCTGCGCCACGTGGCGCCGACCTTCCACGGCGACACGATCTACGGCGAGACGACGGTCCTCGACAAGACGCCGTCGAAGTCGAGGAACGACCGCGGCATCGTCCACGTCGAGACCAAGGGCTACAAGCAGGACGGCACCCTGGTCTGCGTCTTCCGCCGCAAGGTGATGGTGCCGACCGAGACGTACATCAAGGAGCGCGGCGGCGAGCAGCCGGGCCGCCCCGAGCTGAAGGAACAGGGGAAGTAGCGATGGCCCGCCTCGCCCAGACCGCCGGTCTGACCGACGTCCAGCAGGAGATCCTCTCCACCGTCCGCGACTTCGTGGACAAGGAGATCATCCCGGTCGCGACCGAGCTGGAGCACCGCGACGAGTACCCGCAGCAGATCGTCGACGGCCTCAAGGAGTTGGGCCTGTTCGGCCTGATGATCCCGGAGGAGTACGGCGGTCTGGGCGAGTCGCTCCTGACGTACGCGCTGTGCGTGGAGGAGATCGCCCGGGGCTGGATGTCCGTCTCGGGCATCATCAACACCCACTTCATCGTGGCGTACATGCTCAAGCAGCACGGCACCCAGGAGCAGAAGGACCACTTCCTGCCGCGGATGGCGGCGGGCGACATCCGCGGCGCCTTCTCGATGTCGGAGCCGGGCCTCGGCTCGGACGTGTCGGCGATCACGTCGAAGGCTGTGAAGGACGGCGACGAGTACGTCCTGAACGGCCAGAAGATGTGGCTGACGAACGGCGGTACGTCGTCCCTCGTGGCCGTCCTGGTCAGAAGTGACGAAGGACACCCTGAGGGCACGGCGCCCCACAAGTCGATGACGACCTTCCTCGTGGAGAAGGAGCCCGGCTTCGGAGAGGTCCGCCCGGGCCTCACCATTCCGGGCAAGATCGACAAGATGGGTTACAAGGGGGTGGACACCACCGAACTCATCATGGATGGCCTGCGGATTCCCGCCGACCGGGTGCTCGGCGGCGTCACCGGCCGAGGTTTTTACCAAATGATGGACGGCGTCGAGGTGGGCCGCGTGAACGTGGCGGCGCGTGGCTGCGGCGTCGCTCAGCGTGCCTTCGAGCTGGGTGTCCAGTACGCCCAGCAGCGTCACACTTTCGGCAAGGCGATCGCCCAGCACCAGGCCATCCAGTTCAAGCTCGCGGAGATGGCCACCAAGGTGGAGGCAGCGCATGCGATGATGGTGAACGCGGCACGCAAAAAGGACTCCGGACAGCGAAACGACCTCGAAGCGGGGATGGCGAAGTACCTCGCCTCCGAGTACTGCAAGGAGGTCGTGGAGGATGCCTTCCGGATCCACGGCGGCTACGGCTTCTCCAAGGAGTACGAGATCGAGCGCCTCTACCGGGAGGCACCGATGCTGCTGATCGGTGAGGGTACCGCCGAGATCCAGAAAATGATCATCGGACGGCGACTGCTCGAAGAGTATCGATTCCAGGGCTGAATGTCCGGATACGGGGTGTTATCTCCGAGAAGAAGATCACACCCCGTAGGCACTCCTCGGCCGTCGACTCGGCTTCCTGGCTTACCCAGTTGTGGCGCTTAGCCGCTACGATCGCCGGAAAGCCGCCGTCCCCCGTCAGAAGCGCGGCGTAATCCGCTACGAAGGTCATCCATGCCCCACAGCCAAACCTCTGCATCTCGCGACAGCCTGGCCGGCGTACGCCTCGCGCGCGGAGCATCGCCGTGGCTTCTCCCGACCGTCGCCACCGCAGCCCTCAGCCTGGTACGCGCCCGCCGCTCGGGCGCCGCCAAGGCCGTCGCCGTCCCCGCCACCGCGCTCGCGGCGGGGATGCTGTGGTTCTTCCGCGACCCCGAGCGCGAGATCGCCCAGGGCAGGGTCATCTCGCCCGCCGACGGCGTGGTGCAGAGCATCATGCCGTGGAAGGACGGCCGCACCCGCGTCGCGATCTTCATGAGCCCGCTGAACGTGCACGTCAACCGCGCGCCGCTGTCCGGCACCATCACGTCCGTCGAGCACGTCCCCGGCGGATTCGTTCCTGCTTTCAACAAGGAGAGCGAGAACAACGAACGCGTCGTCTGGCACTTCGACACCGAACTCGGTGACATCGAGATGATCCAGATCGCCGGCGCGGTGGCCCGCCGCATCGTCCCCTACCTCCCCGAGGGCACCAAGGTCGAGCAGGGCGAGCGGATCGGCCTGATCCGCTTCGGCTCGCGCGTCGACCTCTACCTGCCCGAGGGCGTCGAGGTCGCGGTCGAGGTCGGCCAGAAGACCGTGGCTGGGGTGACTCGCATTGACCGTGACTGACCCGGAGACACCGACGGGCTGGGTTCCGGAGGTCGCCGAGGACGAAGAGGAGGAGATGCCCCTCTCTCTGCGCCTCTCGATAGCGGACACCCTCACCCTGGGCAACGCCACCTGCGGCTTCATGGCGGTGTACTTCACCACCACCGGCATCCTGATCCCGCACCTCACGGGCAGCCAGGAGACCGGCATGGCCCGCCACAGCGCGGCCACGGCGGTCATCCTCATGCTCTGCGCGGCGGTCTTCGACCTGTTCGACGGCCTCGTGGCGCGCAAGCTGCGCTCCTCCCCCATGGGCGCCGAGCTGGACAACCTCTCGGACCTGATCAGCTTCGGCCTGGCCCCGGCGTACTTCGTCCTGGTCTACGGCATGGTCGCGGACGACGCCCACCAGCGGGTGGCGGCGGTGGGCGCGATCGTCGTGCTGCTGGCCGTGGTGCTCCGCCTGGCGAGATTCTCCTGCGTGACCCCGACGAACGGCATGTTCCAGGGCATGCCGAGCCCCTTCGGCGCGCTGACGGTCGTTGCCATCGTCCTCCTCGAGCTGCCCTTCGTCGCCACCCTGCTGGCGATCATCGGCACCGCCTGGCTGATGGTGAGCCGCGTCGAGTACCCCAAGCCGCGGGGCCGCCTCGCGGTGGCCATGCTCGCCTGGATCGTCCTGTCGATGGGCCTGCTCTCCGCCTGGGCCTTCGGCGCCCCCAGCGGCCAGCTGCTCCTCCAGACCGGCTGCGCGCTCCAGCTGGTCACCGGCGCGGTCATCCCCCTGTTCGCCACGGCCCGCCGAGTGAACAACTTCCGCGACAACCGCCGAGAGGCGCGAGCGGCGCAGATTCCGTAGCCACAACGGCAGCGGCCCC
>NZ_JAGPXL010000017.1 GCF_018070565.1 Streptomyces sp. B93 | reverse complement strand
CTTCTCGGCAGCGCGGAGCGGCTCGCGGGGCGCCGCCGAGAAGACCCCTCTGCGGGGCGGGGGTCGCACAGGGCCGGGTCCGGGGGCCTGTGAGGCGTCCGTAGGGAGCCAGGGCCGCCAGGGGCCGCCGCAGCGGGCGCCCCGGGGCTCCAACAGGCCCTTTGGGGCGTGGGTCGCCAGGAGGCCGGAACCAGCCCCACGGGCCGCTCCGCAACCGTCGACGGACCACCGAAGGACTACGGAGGGACTGCCGCCACCCCCACCGGGCGAGGCAGCGCACCGCACCCCGCAACACAACACCGGCCCGCCTGCACTTTCGCAGGCGGGCCGGTGTTCCGGGTGGGCGATACTGGGTTCGAACCAGTGACCTCTTCGGTGTGAACGAAGCGCTCTCCCACTGAGCTAATCGCCCGGGCGCAAGAAGAACATTACCGCATGTCAGCGGGTGCCTGTGACCGGCGCCGTCAGCGGTACCGGCACCGCCCGGATCACTGGTCCTTGATCTTCCACGGCATCTCGAAGCCGAACTTCCACACATAGACCGCGACGAGCGCGGCCATGATCACCAGGCCGATCGTCGTCAGGATGATGTTCCGGCGCCGCACCTTGGGATCGAGGGCACGCTGGGCCGCCTCGGTGACCTTGCGCTTGGTCCAGCGGAGCACCAGCTGGGCCCAGACGAACTCGGTCGCCCAGATCGCCATGCCACCGAAGATCACCACCCAGCCCGGCCCGGGCAGCGGCAGCATGACCACTCCGGTGGCCACGACCGCGAGGCCGACGATGAAGACGCCGACCTGCCAGCTCAGGTGCAGCACACGGCGCTGCTTGATGAACGCGGGCGCCCGTGAGCCCAGTGCGCGCTCACTCTGCGCACGATCCACTTTGATCTCTCCCGATGCCACGGCGACCTCGCCCGGCTCGTGACTCCCCGTGTTCATACGGCCAAACCCTACCGGACCGAATCCCCTCACCGAAATGGTCGTACCCGGCGAACGGGTTCTCCGCCGGAAGAGTTACGTAAACACACGCAAAACCCTCAGAGGGGTTTACAACGGCACCGTAGGTGGCATGTCGATTTCGCCGACGTGCGAATCCCCGAGCGCACACTGAGCGAAAGGCCCTGGCGCTTATGAACACCACGGTCAGCTGCGAGCTGCACCTGCGCCTCGTTGTGTCGAGCGAGTCCTCCCTGCCTGTCCCCGCAGGCCTGCGGTACGACACGGCCGACCCCTACGCCGTGCACGCCACCTTCCACACCGGAGCCGAGGAGACCGTCGAGTGGGTGTTCGCCCGCGACCTCCTCGCCGAGGGGCTGCACCGCCCCACCGGCACCGGCGACGTCCGCGTCTGGCCGTCGCGCAGCCACGGTCAGGGCGTCGTGTGCATCGCCCTCAGCTCCCCGGAGGGCGAGGCCCTGCTCGAGGCCCCGGCGCGGGCCCTGGAGTCGTTCCTCAAGCGAACCGACGCCGCCGTGCCCCCCGGCACGGAACACCGGCACTTCGATCTCGATCAGGAGCTGTCGCACATCCTGGCGGAAAGCTAGGACAGCCCCCACCAAGCCGCCCGGCGCCGTCCACTCGGGGAGACGGCTCGGGCCCGGACAACCGCATACGGCACACACCGGCGCCGTCGCGCCGCGGACCACCGCGGCCGACGGCGCCGGTGTGCGTGCCGGGTCCCGGGGAACCCGGGCCCCCTTCCTGGCGTTGTAACGGCAACCACAGGCCGGGGCGGGCCCGCACCAGGTACGGCGCGTCCGGAAGCCACTACCATCGGCCAGCATCGGCGGGCGCCCGCCCGACCACCAGGCCAGGGAGCGAAACGTGCTGATCACCCACGACACCCGGTGCGCCCTCGACACCGTGGTGGATCTGGTGAACACCTCGCCGGAAGACGACTCCGCGCCGGACGCGCTGCCGGACGTCGCGGCGCTGGAGGAGTTCGTACGAACGCACGAAATCAGTGATGTCGGGGTGCTCTCAGAGTTCGACCTCTCGGCGGTCCGCAAGATCCGCGGCCGGTTCGCCGGGATCTTCGCGGCTCCGGACCCACGCGCCGCGGCCGGGATGATCAACGAGCTGGTGGCCGCCGCGGGCACCACGCCCCGCCTCACGGACCACGACGGCTACGACTGGCATGTGCACTACTTCGCACCGGGCGCCTCCGTCGCCGACCACCTGGCGGCCGACTGCGGGATGGCTCTGGCCTTCTTCGTGGTCGCCGGGGAGCGCGAGCGGCTGCGGCGCTGTGAGGCACCGGACTGCCGACGCGCCTTCGTCGACCTCTCCCGCAACCGCTCCCGCCGCTACTGCGACAGCCGCACCTGCGGAAACCGTCTGCATGTGGCCGCCTACCGGGCCCGCCGCAAGGAAGCCGCCAGCTGAGCGGGCGGGGACGCGCCGGGACGGACGACGGCCGTCGACGCGGTCCCCGGCGGGTGGCGCCGGGGACCGCGGGTACGGCTCACAGCAACAGCAGATCGTGCAACGCGGCCGTGAGCAGCAGACACCCGATCACCGCAAGGAAGATCATCAGCGGTGGCTGGGAAAGGGCGAAGAGGCATCCGCGCGGCTCGTCCTGCGGCGGCGCGGCATCGCTCTGGGTCGTGTCCAGCATCTCGCGGTGATCATGGCGCAACCATGACCCCCCGCGCGATCAACACGCCCACCTGAGGCGGCAGTTCGCCGAAACCCGTGACGCGCGGGGGTGTTATGTGCCCTGCGTCCTCGGGGTCATATGCCGTGCTTCTTCAGGATGGCCTCGATGTCGCTGAAGTCGTCCCCGGCGCCCGCGTCCGCACGGGAGCCGGGAGCCGTCTGGGGCCGCGTGCCCTGGCGGGAGCCCGCGCCCAGGGACGGCGCCGAGGCGCTCGGCTCCACGGCCCCGCGCCGGGCCGCGGCCCGGGCCGCCTTGCGCTCCTCGCGGGTGCCACCGCGGCGGCGCTCCACGGCACGAGTGGTCGCGAACAGGGCCCAGGCGCCGCCGAGCACCCCGAAGCCCGCCCACGCCACCGGGCTGAACGCGGTGTCGGCGACCCACTCCACGATCCCCGTCATGACAAGGCCCAGCGGGACGAGGGAGTAGGCGGCGATACGGGCGGCCGCGAGGAATCGCTTGCGGTAGGCCGTGACCGCGGCGATGCCCAGGCCTGCCGCGGCGACGGCGGAACAGACTGTCTCGGCAATCATCCGGTCCTCCAGGCAGGCTCGGTCGGGCAGCGGGTGCTTCGCCCCTTCCATCCTGCACCGTCCGACCCTCGCCAGGCCATGCTCCGGGCGGACATCAGGGACATCTCCGGGTCACCTCCTCCGCAGGTGCCGGTCACCGTCGTAGCCAGGCGGCGACGGAACGCACACGGGCCCGCGGCGACCGCGTTTGGGGCGCAGGAGCCGGGCTGGAAGACTGGGCTCATGAGTGAGTCCTCCCCCGCCCCTTCCGTCACCGCGCCCGTCCTGGAGGTGTGGTGCGAACTCCAGTGCCCGGACTGCCGTACCGCCCTGGACGACGTCCGTGCCCTGCGCGCCCGCTACGGCGACCGGCTGGAGCTGCGGCTGCGGCACTTCCCGCTGGAGAAGCACAAGCACGCCTTCGCCGCCGCGCAGGCCGCCGAGGAGGCCGCGGAGCAGGGGCAGGGCTGGGCGTATGTGGAGGCGGTGCTGGGCCGGGTCGAGGAGCTGGACCGTAGGGGAGAACCCCTGCTGGTCGAGATCGCCGGGGAACTCGGCCTCGACGCCGAGGAGTTCGACACCGCGCTGATCGACGGCCGTCACATCCTGGTCGTGGACGCCGACCAGGCCGAGGGCAAGGCGATCGGCGTCACCGGCACACCGACGTACGTGATCGACGGCGAGCGCCTCGACGGCGGCAAGAGCCAGGAGGGCCTGCGCGAGCGCATCGAGGAGATCGCCGACCGTCTGCTGGCCGCACAGCGGGCCTGAACCACCGCCCCGGGGACGACGGGCCGGGACCGTCTCCGCCCCGGCCCTCAGATCAGCGGCTTGTAGAGGACGTACCCCACGGTCTCGTATCCGAGCGACTCGTACAGCCGCTCCGCCGGGGCGTTGCCCGCGAACACATTGAGCCCGAGGACACCCTTCCCCGCCTCCACGGCCTGCGCCTCCGCCACCCGCATCAGCGTGCGGCCGTGCCCCCGTCCCCGATGGGCCTCCTCGACCTCCACGTCGAAGACGTAGGCCTTGTCCTCTTGCAGGGCCACCCACAGCGTGCCGACCCGTACGCCCTCGTGCTCCAGGACGCTGAACAGCATGTTCTCGCTGGCGAGCCCCCGCGGCAGCGTCTGCTCGTGATCGCGCCGCGCCTTCGCTCGGGCGGTGGCCTCGGGCACCCCGCGCTCCATCCAGGCACGGGCGTAGTGCTCGGTCTCGTACACCTGCCAGGCCGCGAACTCCTCCGCGGTCATGGGCCGGACGGCGCTTCCGGCGGGCAGTGCGGGCGGGGTGGCGCCGAGTCGTTTCTCCATGCCGCGGTTGCGGGGGAGGTAGCCGAGGGCCTCGAAGAGCCTCAGCCCGGCGACCGAGTCCACGGGGACGGCGGCCTCGATCTGGCCGCAGCCCCAGCCGCGCGCCACCTCCTCCGCCGCGAGCGCAGCCACGGTCCCCCGGCCCCGGCGGCGGTCCGGTTCGTCGATGTGCAGGGCGAGGACCCGGGCCGCCGAGTCGCCGAGCGCGGGTGAGGTGCCGAGGTGTACAGCACCGACGGGACGGCTGTTCACGCACACCTGGTAGCGGCGCGAGCGGGTCCCGTCGGCGGCGTGCTGAAGCGGCTCGGTCGGCCGCAGGGTCGTGGTCATCACCGGGAGTTCTACCCGATGCCAATCGACCCGTCAGCCGAATACCGCGGCCCGTCAGGGATCGAGGTCCTCCCCTGCCCGCTCCTCGAAGACCCGCATGGCCTTGGCGGTCACGGCACCGGGGGCGCCGCCCGCCACCTCACGTCCGTCGACGCGGTGCACGGCCTGCACGTCCCGCAGCGTGGAGGTCAGGAAGACCTCCTCGGCCCGCTCCAGGACGTCCAGCGGCAGATCGGTCTCCCTGGCGCCGGTCCACGCCACGACGAGCGCGCGGGTGATGCCGGGCAGACAGCCGGAGGCGACCGGCGGGGTGTGGATCTCGCCGTCGAGGACGACGAAGACGTTCGACCCGGTCCCCTCGCAGAGCTGCCCCACCGTGTTGCCGAACAGCGCCTCCGAGGCGCCCTGTTCACGGGCGCGGGCGAGAGCGACGACGTTCTCGGCGTACGAGGTGGTCTTGAGGCCGGTCAGCGCGCCGCGCTCGTTGCGCGTCCAGGGCACGGTGACCACGGCCGTGGTGTCAGGCCTTCGCACGGTCTCCCCGAGCGCCACCACCAGCGTCGGCCCGTGCTCACCGCGGTCGGAGCCGAGCGGCCCGTGCCCACCGGTGTAGGTGATCCGCAGCCGTCCCAGCGGCATCGGGTTGGCGGCCATGACGGCGGCGCAGGCCGCGCGGACCTCGTCGTGGTCGGGGTCGGGCAGGCCGAGGCCGCGGGCGGAGCGGGTCAGCCGGTCGAGATGGCGGGTGAGCGCGAAGGGCCGTCCGTCGACCGCCTTCACCGTCTCGAAGATGCCGTCGCCCACGGTCAGCCCGTGGTCGAAGACGGAGACACGGGCGGATTCGATGTCCTGGAGCCCACCGTCGAGCCAGATCTTCACGTCACAGTCCCTCTCCACTGTCCTCGAACGCTCCCGACGCTACCGCGAGCAGCCGGGACGCCTTCAGCTCGGTCTCCCGCCACTCCCCCTCGGGGTCGGACCCCCAGGTGATCCCGGCACCGGTCCCGAAGCGCAGCACCCCGTCCGCCCGGTCCAGCCAGAACGTCCGTATGCCTACCGCCAGCTCCCCCACCCCCCGGTCGGCGTCCACCCAGCCCACGCCACCGCAGTAGGGGCCGCGCGGCGCGGTCTCCAGGGCGTCGATGATCCGCAGGGCGCTCGACTTGGGCGCGCCGGTGACCGAACCGGGCGGAAAGGCGGCGCCCAGCAACTCCGGCCACCCGGCATCGGCGCGCAGCTCCCCGCGCACGGTGGAGACCAGATGCACGAGCCCAGGATGCTTCTCCACGGCACACAGGTCCGGAACGCTCACCGTGCCCGTCGCACACACCCGCCCGATGTCGTTCCGTACCAGGTCAACGATCATCACGTTCTCGGCGTAGTCCTTCTCCAGCAGATCCGCCTCGGTCCGGCCGGTGCCCTTGATCGGCCCGGACTCCACGACCTGCCCCTTCCGCCGCAGGAACAGCTCCGGCGAGGCGGTGGCGATCTCCACCCCGTGCCCCGGCAGCCGAATCGTTCCCGCGTACGGCGCCGGGTTGCCGCGGGCGAGCAGCGCGGTCAGCGCGTCCACGTCGGCGCCGGGTCCGACGGGCGCCGACAGCACCCGGCAGAGGTTCGCCTGATAGACCTCGCCGGCCGCGATGTGCTCCCGGACGCGCCGGACGCCCGCGGTGTACGCGGCGCGATCGAGGGACGACGTCCAGTCACCGGCGGCCGGTCCGCGCCACGCCCCAGGCACCGGCGCGGGTACCGCTTCCCCCCGTACCTCGGCGAAACGAGCGCAGGTCAAACGCCCCTCGAAGTCGGCGCAGACGGCCCAGAAACCGCTGGAGTCCAGGGCCGCGGGATCGTCGGTGACATCGATGAGGCCGGTGGCCAGACGGTCACCGAAGCGGGCGAGGGGAGGGAGGTCGAGCACGCTGTCGAGTCTAGGGCGCGCCCCCCACCGGGTGCCCGGACCGGGCCGCTCAGCAGGTGCAACGCAGCACGCTGCACAAACGCGTTTTTGTACTGGCACCGGAATCCGCTAGAGTTCAACACGTCGCCGGGACGCGCAAGCGAACCGAAACGACAGGCGGACGTAGCTCAGTTGGTAGAGCGCAACCTTGCCAAGGTTGAGGTCGCGAGTTCGAGCCTCGTCGTCCGCTCGAAGGAACGCAGGGGATCCGACCGGTCCCCTACACTCCTGGTGGAGTGGCCGAGAGGCGAGGCAACGGCCTGCAAAGCCGTCTACACGGGTTCAAATCCCGTCTCCACCTCCAAGGACGATTAGCTCAGCGGGAGAGCGCTTCCCTGACACGGAAGAGGTCACTGGTTCAATCCCAGTATCGTCCACTGGATCTTCGGATCCCTCGCGCGATTAGCTCAGCGGGAGAGCGCTTCCCTGACACGGAAGAGGTCACTGGTTCAATCCCAGTATCGCGCACGCAGCACCCGTGATCGACGATCACGACCCCGAGGACGATTAGCTCAGCGGGAGAGCGCTTCCCTGACACGGAAGAGGTCACTGGTTCAATCCCAGTATCGTCCACACACCGAAGCCCTCGGCCGCCTGAAGCGGCCGAGGGCTTCTCCGTCTTCCCGCCCGGCTCAGCTGGAGAACAGCATGTGCCCGAAGCCCTTCTTGCCCCGACGGCCGTAGTGATGACCACCGTGCGGGGCGCCCCAGGCGGGGGCGGGCGGAGCCGGATACGCCTGCGGGGCGGCCGGGGGCGGCGGGGCGGGCTGGGCCCACTGCGACTCCAGTCGGGTCAGCGCCTCCAGTTCGCCGTAGTCGAGGAAGATCCCCCGGCAGTTGTTGCACTGCTCTATCTGCACACCGTTGCGGTTGTACGTGTGCATCTGTCCATGGCATTTCGGGCACTGCATGGTGGGCTCAACTCCTCGCCGGTCGGTCCTGCTTCGGATGTCGCCAGGACAGACTCTGTCCGGCTGCGGTCGGTTGCACCCTACTTCGCGCAGTTCGGGGCCAACGCTGGGGGGAAGGCGGCGATTCGGCCGCAGGCGTCGACCACGGCCTGCTCGACCTCGTCCAGTGGGCGCCCCTCCTGTACCGCCTTGGTGATCGCCCGGGCCGCGCTCTGCACGGTGACCGCTCGGGCGGGGACGTCCAGCGCGGGCCAGGGGTCACCCTCCGCCGGGACGGCCGGGCCGCCCGCCGCGCGGTAGGCGGTCAGGAAGCGGTCCCACTCCTCCGGGAGGAGGATGCCGCAGGCGTACCAGGCGGCGGCGCGGGCGAGGTCCCAGGCCGGGACGCCGACGCCGAGGTCGTCCACGTCTATCAGCCGCCAGGGGCCGTCCGGGGTGGGATGCCGGACGAGCTGGCCCAGGTGCAGGTCGCCGTGGCAGAGGGTGGTGGTGTCGGGCATCGGGGCCTGGGCGCGGGCCCAGGCGGGGAGGGTGGACCAGGCGTGGATGACGTCGGCGGCGCCGGCGTGTTCGGCATGCGTCTCCTCCAGCCGGGCAACGGCCTTGGCCGCCTTCTCCGGGCCGCGCATGGGGGGCAGGGGGATGGGGGGCCGCATGCGGTGGAGACGGGCGAGGAGGGTGGCGGCGGCCTCCCAGGGGGCGGCGTCCGGGTCGGCCGGGTCCACGGGGGTGCCGTACGGCCAGAAGGTGACGAGGCGGTTGTGGAGGGTGGTGGGGGTTGGGACGAGCGGGGGGAGGAGGAGGTCGGGGAGGGCGGCGGCCGTGTGGAGGCGGGGGGTGAGGGTTGCGGGCGTGGCCCCGGGGGCGTGGGCCTTGGCGACGGTCTCGCCGTGGCGGATGACCGTGGCGTCGGGGCGGTGGGCGAGGGTTGCGGTGGCCGTGCAGGGGCAGGACGGGGTCCTGGTGTGGGCCTCGGTGGCGACTCTCGCGGTCAGCGCGCCCGAAAGTGGCGGGGTGTGTGTCACGGGGCTCCCTGGGTTGTCCTCCGGCCTGGGGGGAGGGTACGGGGGTGTCGGCCGCGGTGGGACAACTGGCCCGGCGTCGACAGGTGCCCGGCGTGGGTGCTGGCCGGGGGTGGGTCACGCGGCCCGGCGCGACGGGGTGCCGCTGCGCCCACCCGTGCCGCCCCAGCGGCACGACTGCCCGCAGCTACGCGAAGCCAGTCCCGCAGCTATGCGGGGACTGCCCGCAGCTACGGCAGATGGCAGCCCCGCAGCCAGGGTGGGTCGTGCCGCCCCAGCGGCACGACTGCCCGCAGCTAAGCGAAGCCAGCCCCGCAGCTACGCGGTGACGGCAGCGGGCGACGGGGTGCGGGCGCCGTACGGCGGAAGGGGACGTGTCGGGGGTGTCCGCCCGCAGTGGTTCGCGCGGAAAACCCCGGAGCCAATCAAGTTGGCAGACCGCGCGGTTCCGAGGACGGACACCCCCCGCCGCGGCCCCGACCCACCACCCGGCAGATGGCGCTACGCACGCCACACCCCACGCCGACGGGCCGCCGCAGGCATAGGCAGCACCCGTAGCCGGAAAAAGGTAATGCCAGGCGCAGCTCCCCAGCTGCGCCTGGCATTGTTGCCGTCCGCCGCACCCCCGTCCCCACGGGGTTATGGGTGGATGTCCCCGCCCGGACCGCTCTTCCGGGCCTGGGGTCGCCGCTCAGCGCCCCAGCATCTCGCCCACGGACGACGCCTGTGTGGTCACCGTCTCCCAGCCGTCGAAGACGACGAGGAGCAGGACCGCCAGGGGAAGGGCCATGAGTGTCGCCACCAGCGGGTGGCGGCGACCCCGTGCTCGGATCACCGTCCGCGACGCTGTGTGGGCCATGGTCCCGCTCCTGACCTTGCTCGGTTTCCGGACTTGTCTGTCCTTGGCAGCGGCGGGTGTCTGACCTCGGGGGACGAGTGCTGCACCCGCCGCTTGACCTCAAATCTAGGCGGGGCCCGCCGCCCGGACGTCATGCCCTCGTACCGAATGCCGGGCCTCCCGGAGGATGAGCCGGCCCACCTCGACTACTCCCCTGGGTGGAGACCTTGACCTACGTCTCGGGGTCTTCCCGGAGGGGTTTCTCCGCGGCCTCGCGCGGCACCGGCTGCTCGACCAGCGCCAGCACCCGGTTCGCCATGAAGCGGGCCGTCCGCACCACCGACCCCCGCCGCGTGACTTCGCTCACTTCCACCACCCCCCGCCGCACCACCGTCTCCACCCTGCGGCCCGCTCTGCTGGCCACCACCTCATACGTACGCGTGGTGTCCCCCGCGTCCACGACTATCTCCACCCGGTCACCCTTCGTGGGTCCAATCCCCCTCCTGTGACGAGCGGTTGGGCTCATCCGCACCCACAAGCCGCCCTGCCCGCAAGCTCCCTGACCACCCTTCAAGTCTCCCACCCACCACTGACAATCCATCGCCCGAAGAGGGCGCGGCCTCTGCGCGCGGGCGGCCGTGGAAACGTAAGCTGTGGCTCGTCACACGGACCGGGCAGCGGGGATGAACATGGCGATGATGCGCCTGAGGCGCGAGGACCCGCGCGTCGTCGGCTCGTTCAGGCTGCACAGACGGCTGGGCGCGGGCGGGATGGGCGTCGTCTATCTGGGCTCCGACAAGAAGGGGCAACGGGTCGCGCTCAAGGTGATCCGGCCGGACCTGGCGGAGGACCAGGAGTTCCGGTCCCGGTTCGCCCGTGAGGTGTCCGCCGCGCGGCGGATCCGCGGCGGCTGCACCGCCCGCCTCGTCGCCGCCGACCTGGAGGCCGACCGTCCGTGGTTCGCCACCCAGTACGTCCCCGGCCCCTCCCTGCACGACAAGGTCGCCGACGGCGGCCCTCTGGTCGCAGCGGACGTAGCGGCCGTCGGCGCCGCCCTGTCGGAAGGGCTCGTCGCCGTCCACGAGGCCGGGGTCGTGCACCGGGACCTGAAGCCGTCCAACATCCTGCTCTCCCCCAAGGGCCCGAGGATCATCGACTTCGGCATCGCCTGGGCGACCGGCGCCTCCACGCTCACCCACGTCGGCACGGCGGTCGGCTCCCCCGGCTTCCTCGCCCCCGAGCAGGTCCGTGGCGCCGCCGTCACCCCCGCGACGGACGTGTTCTCGCTGGGCGCCACGCTCGCCTACGCCTCCACCGGCGACTCCCCCTTCGGGCACGGCAGCTCCGAGGTGATGCTGTACCGAGTCGTGCACGAGGAGCCGCAGCTGAACGGCGTACCGGACGCGCTCGCCCCGCTCGTGCGGGCCTGTCTGGCGAAGGACCCCGAGGACCGGCCGACGACCCTCGACCTGTCGCTGCGGCTGAAGGAGATCGCCGCACGGGAGGCGCAGATCCTGTTCGACGGCCGCCCCCCGGCCCCGCGCTCCGCCGAGGCCGACCGCCCCACGAGCCGCTTCGCGGACACGTACCCGGAACAGCAGCGCGGCTACCCGGAGCAGCGCGGCCAACGGCGCCCGCAGGGCGCACCCGGCACCCCCGCCCCCCGAGGCTCGACCCCGTCACGCGGCCCGTCCCGGAACGGCACCGGCACCGGCACACCCAGCGCACCCGGCACCCCCCGAAGCCCCCGCCCCACCCCCACCGGCCGGAACACCGCCCGCAACACGGCCCGTCCCGCCACCACCGGCCGCCCCAAGCCCCTCCGCACCGGCTCGAGCGGCCCGAGCCGCCCCCGCAACCCCGGCACGGGGACGGGCGCCGGCACGGGCCGCAGGCCCGCCAACCCCAGGCTGCTGCGTCAGCGACTGTTCGTGTTCGTCGTAGTGACCCTGCTGGTGGCACTGGGCATCGCCCTGGTCCAGGGCTGCCAGAAGTCGACCCGGGGCCTGGACGACGGCACACCGGCGCAGGCCGCCCGCCAGTCCCAGTCCCACGCCCAGCCGGTGCAGGCCGAAGAGAACCGCCCGTTCACAGCCCCGGCCGCCCCGTAGCGACCGCGTAGAACGCCACCGCTGCCGCCGCCCCCACGTTGAGCGAGTCCACGCCGTGGGACATCGGGATGCGCACCCACTCGTCCGCGGCGACCAGCGCCTGCGTCGACAGCCCGTCGCCCTCCGCGCCGAGCATCAGCGCGACACGGTCCATCCGGTGCGGGGCGGCCACGTCGAGCGGGGTGGCCTTCTCGTCGGGCGTGAGGGCGAGGAGGGTGAAACCCGCCTCGCGTACCGACTCCAGGCCCTTGGGCCAGGTCTCCAGCCGGGCGTAGGGCACGGAGAAGACGGCGCCCATGGAGACCTTGACGCTACGGCGGTACAGCGGGTCGGCGCAGTCGGGCGACAGCAGGACCGCGTCCATGCCGAGCGCCGCCGCGGAGCGGAAGATGGCGCCGATGTTGGTGTGGTCGTTGACCGACTCCATGATCACCACGCGGCGGGCGGTGTGCAGCAGGTCGGCCGCGGTGGGCAGCGGTTTGCGCGCCATGGAGGCGAGGGCGCCGCGGTGGACGTGGTAGCCGGTGACCTGTTCGGCGACTTCCGGGCTGACGGCGTAGACCGGGGCGGGAAGCTCGTCGATGACGTCGCGCATGACGTCGACCCACTTGGCGGAGAGCAGCATCGACCGCATCTCGTACCCGGTGTCCTTGGCGCGCCGGATGACCTTCTCGCCCTCCGCGATGAACAGGCCCTCGGCCGGTTCGCGCTTGCGGCGCAGTTCGACGTCGGTCAGGCCCGTGTAGTCGCGCAGGCGCGGGTCGTCGGGGTCCTCGACGGTGATGAGATCGGCCACAGAGTGATACTGCCTTGTCCTGGGTGTGGTGCCAACGGCTCGGTACGGGTCGTGTTACCCGCGGTTACTCGACGGGGAGCACCGGCGTCCCCGGCCCCACGCCGACGACCTCGCCGATGACGATGACCGCCGGGGGCTTCACCTCCTGCGCGACCACCGTCTCCGCGACCGTCGCCAGGGTCGCGTCGACCCGGCGCTGCGCCGCCGTGGTGCCCTCCTGGACGAGGGCGACCGGTGTGTCGGGGGACTTGCCGTGCGCGACCAGGGTCTCGGCGATCCGGCCGATCTTGTCGACGCCCATCAGGACGACCAGCGTGCCGGTGAGCTTGGCGAGCGAGGCCCAGTCGACCAGGGAGCGCTCGTCATCCGGCGCCACATGCCCGCTGACCACGGTGAACTCATGGGCGACCCCGCGGTGGGTGACCGGGATGCCCGCCGCGCCGGGTACGGAGATCGAGCTGGAGATGCCGGGGACGACCGTGCACGCGATGCCCGCCTCGGCGAGCGCCTGCGCCTCCTCCATGCCGCGGCCGAAGACGAACGGGTCGCCGCCCTTGAGCCGTACGACCGACTTGCCCTGCTTGGCGTGTTCGATCAGGGCGTTGTTGATGGCCTCCTGGGCCATGAAGCGGCCGTACGGGATCTTCGCCGCGTCGATCACCTCGACGTGCGGCGGGAGTTCGGCGAGCAGGTCGCGGGGGCCGAGCCGGTCGGCGATGACGACGTCCGCCTCGGCGAGGAGGCGGCGCCCGCGGACCGTGATCAGGTCCGGGTCGCCCGGGCCGCCGCCGACGAGGGCGACGCCGGGGGCGCGGGTGCGGTGGTGCGGGGCGACGAGGGTGCCGTCGCGCAGGCCCTCGACGACCGCGTCGCGGATGGCGGCGGTGTGGCGGGGGTCGCGGCTCTTGGCGCTGGTGGTGAGGACGGCGACGGTCACGCCCTCGCTGGTGCCGGTCGCCGGGGTCCAGGCGGTGGCCGCGTCGGCGTCGTCGGAGCGGACGCACCACACACGGTGGCGTTCCGCCTCGGCGGAGGCGAGGGTGTTGGCCTCCGTGTCACCGGTGGCGATCAGGGCGTACCAGGCGTCCGCGAGGTCACCCTCGGCGTAGGGGCGCCTGGACCAGGCGATCTCGCCCGCGTCCGCCATGGCCTCGACGGAGGGGGTCGCCTCCGGGGAGACGAGGTGGATGTCGGCGCCCGCGGCGATCAGGGCGGGGAGGCGGCGTTGGGCGACCTGGCCGCCGCCGAGGACGACCACGCGACGGCCGGTGAGGCGGAGGCCTACGGGGTAGGCGGGGTGTTCGGCCATGAGGGGGCGGCTCCTCGAACAGCGGTGGTTCAGTGGGCGCACTGCGGCGTTGAAGCGGCCCTGACGTGCGGATTTTATGCGCAGGTCCGGGGAGTGGCCGGGCTGGGTGGGTTTCCCTTTCCCCAAACCCGCCCCTTCCCGAAACCGGGGGCAGGGCCCCCGGACCCCCGAACGTGCGGGTGGGGGACCGCTGTGCCCACCGTTCCGCCCTGCGGAACGACTGCCCACAGCGGTCCGGGCATAGATCCGGCCTACTTCTCCGTTACCCCCGCCGAATCGAACGTCGCCACCTCGTGCATCGCCCGCGCCGTGCTCTGCACCAGCGGCAGGGCCAGCAGCGCGCCCGTGCCCTCGCCGAGCCGCAGGTCGAGGTCGACCAGGGGGCGCAGGCCGAGCTTGTTGAGGGCGGCCACGTGGCCGGGCTCGGCGCTGCGGTGACCGGCGATGCAGGCGGCGAGGACCTCGGGGGCGATCGCGCGGGCGACCAGCGCGGCGGCACCGGCGCTGACCCCGTCGAGGATCACCGGCGTACGCAGGGAGGCACCGCCCAGCAGCAGACCCACCATCGCGGCGTGTTCCAGACCGCCAAACGCGGCGAGCACGCCGACGGGGTCGGCGGGGTCCGGCTGGTGGAGTTCGATGGCCCGGCGGACGACCTCGGTCTTGCGGGCCAGCGTCTCGTCGTTGATGCCGGTGCCGCGGCCGGTGACCTCGGCCGGGTCGGCGCCGGTGAACACGGAGATCAGGGCGGCGGACGCGGTGGTGTTGGCGATGCCCATCTCACCGGTGAGCAGCGCCTTGTTCCCGGCGGCCACCAGGTCGCGGGCGGTGTCGATGCCGACCTCGATGGCCTGCTTGACCTCCTCGCGGGTGAGGGCCGGTCCCGTGGTCATGTCGGCCGTGCCGGGGCGGACCTTGCGGGGCAGCAGGCCCGGGGTGGCCGGGAGGTCGGAGGCGACACCGACGTCGACGATGCAGACCTCGGCGCCGACCTGGCCGGCGAAGGCGTTGCAGACCGCTCCCCCGCCGAGGAAGTTGGCGACCATCTGGGCGGTCACCTCCTGCGGCCAGGGGGTGACGCCCTGGGCGTGCACCCCGTGGTCGCCCGCGAAGATGGCGACGGCCGCGGGCTCCGGGATGGGCGGCGGGCACTGCCGGGACAGCCCGGACAGCTGCGCGGAGATGATCTCCAGCATGCCGAGCGCCCCGGCGGGCTTCGTCATGCGCTTCTGCCGCTCCCAGGCCTCGCCGAGCGCCTTGGCGTCCAGCGGGCGGATCTGGGCGACGGTCTCCGCGAGCAGGTCGTGCGGCTCCTCGCCGGGCAGGGCACGACGGCCGTACGTCTCCTCGTGCACGACCCACGACAGCGGGCGCCGCTTGGACCAGCCCGCCTGCATCAGCTCGGGCTCGTCCGGGAACTCGTCGACGTATCCCACGCAGAGGTACGCGACGACCTCCAGGTGCTCCGGCAGCCCCAGCGCCCGTACCATCTCGCGCTCGTCGAAGAAGCTGACCCAGCCGACGCCGAGGCCCTCGGCGCGGGCGGCGAGCCACAGGTTCTCGACCGCGAGCGCGGAGGAGTACGGCGCCATCTGGGGCTGTGTGTGTCGGCCCAGGGTGTGACGGCCGCCGCGCGTCGGGTCGGCGGTGACGACGATGTTCACCGGGGTGTCGAGGATGGCCTCGATCTTCAGTTCCTTGAACTGCTTGGCGCGGCCCTTGGGCAGGGACTTGGCGTAGGCCTCGCGCTGGCGCATGGCCAGTTCGTGCATCGCGCGCCGGGTGTCGGCGGAGCGGATGACGACGAAGTCCCAGGGCTGCGAGTGGCCCACGGAGGGCGCGGTGTGCGCGGCTTCCAGGACGCGCAGCAGCACCTCGTGCGGGATGGGGTCGCTGCGGAAGCCGTTGCGGATGTCGCGGCGCTCGCGCATGACCTTCAGTACGGCCTCGCGCTCGGCGTCGTCGTAGGGGGGCGCGGCCGGTCCGACGGGCCGTCGCGCTTCCACGGTGCCCTCGTCCTGGTCGGCGGCCCGGGTGTCCAGGTCCTCGGCGCTCTGCGCGGCCTCCGCCGCCACGGGCTGGTCGGCCTCACGGGGGGCCGGGACCGTGGCCATGGATTCCGGCTGCTGTTCCCGGGTGGGCAGCACGAGGGGCTGGGGCGGGGTGGGGGCGAGGTGCGGGGTGGTGGGCACCGAGCCGTCGACGGGGACGAACTGGCCGACGTGCTCGGCCGGTTCGGCGGTTCCGTCCGGCGCCGGCTGCTGCTCCGGCAGCGAGGTGGGCAGGACCTGCGCCTGCTCCGCCGGGGGCGCGATCTGGGGGCCGGAGAGGGGCTCCGGGACCGGCTGAACGGGGGCGGCGGGAACGTCCGCGACGGGAAGGTGCGTCGCGGGTACGTCTTCCATGGCGGGCGCGTCCGTGGGCGGCGCGGCCGGGGTTTCGGCGGGGGCGGCGGCCTGGGGCTCCGGGGCGGAGGGGGCGGCCTGCTCCGGCTCGGCGGACGACGGCTCGGCGGCCGGAGGCTCAGTGGCCTGGGGCACCTCGGCGGAGGGGTCGGCGGGCGCCGCGACGGCGTCCGGAAGGCTGGCGTGCGGGGCCGGTACGGGCTCGGGGACCGGCGCGGTCTCCGGGGCCTGGGCGGTATCGGGTGCCGTCGGCTCGGCCTCCTGGCCGTCGGCCGGGTCCTGGGCCTGCGCGGCGGCCGGTGCGGTGGCTGCGGGCTGGGCGGCGTCGGGAAGCTGCGCCGGCTCCGGTGCCGCAGGGACCTCCGGCGCCGGTACGGGGGCCGGTTCCGCGGCGGGGTCGGGCGTACCCGGCTCGGGGGCGGCGGACAGGTCGGCCTGTGCGTCGGCCAGGGCGTCAGCGTGCACCTCGGCCTGCGCGTCGACGTGCGCGTCGGCCTGCGGCGCCGGCGCGGCGGCGGCCTCCGTGGCGAGCCGGGTCACCGCGGCCTGCGCGGCGCCGACCGGCTCGGGCGCGCCCACGGCCGGGACAACCGTTTCCGCAGGCGTCGCCCCGGCGCCGACCTGAACCTGAGGCTGGACCGGGGCCTGCACCTGCGCACCCCAGGGCGCCGCGCCCTGCGGCGGCATCTCCCGCAGCCGCGGGACGTCCAGGTACTCGGGGCCGCCGGTCTGGGGGCCGGAGGGCTGCCGTACGGGCGCGCCCGCCGGGCCGCGGTCGGCCAGGGAACGGACCGGGCTCGCGGAGGCGTCGGGGATCGGCGGACCGAGGTGCAGCGGACGCCGGGGCGCCGCGGCGGCTGCGGTCGCCTGGGCCAGGGGTGCCACCGGGGTGGCGCCCACCGGCGTCTCGGCCGTCACCGGAGCGGCCGGAGCCTCGGCGGGGGCCTCACCGGCAGCGGCGGGCGCGGCAGCGGTCTCCCCGGCCCCGGCCGGGACCTCGGCAACCGCGGGAGTCATGGGAGCCGCGGGGCCCACGGGCGCCGCAGGGACCCCCTCGACCTCCAGCGAAACCGGAGCCCCCACCTCCGGCGTCTCCTCAGCCACCAGCCCCGGCACGTCCGCGGCAGCCGCAACCCCAGCCACAGCCTCAGCCGGAACCGCGGTCCCCGCCGCATCCGGAGCTGGACCCGGAGCCGGAGTCACAGCCTCCGCACCGCCCGGCACCACCTCGTGCACCCGCACCCCGCCGAGGTCCACCGAGCCGCTGTCGCGGCCGGACATCTCGTGCGGGCCCGGCTGGTGGACGGCCTCGACCACCGGCTCGGGGGCGGGCGGGGGCACTTCGTTGCCCCAGGCGCCCTGGGCGCCCGGCAGCAGGAGGTCTTCGTCCTCGGCGGGGCTCTCGGAGAGGTAGGCATACGCACCGTGCGCGGAGGCGCCCGGCTGTTCCACCGTGCCTGCGTTCTCCGGCAGCCCCTCGCCCGGGACCTGGCCGGTGTCGGTCATGCGTACCCCTCGCCCATCGGTTAGTGCCTCTACGACCTGCTCACCCGGGACGGCGCACCGACCGTCCCGTAGTGAAGAACGAGCGTGCGTGCCACGCGGCACGAACGACCCGTCCGGAAAAGGCGACAAAGCCATTGAGTGGCATTGTCGCGGTCGTTCCGCCGTCGCGACAGGTTGATCCGCGACGGTCCGCTGTGGACTGCGCCACGTTGCGCGCCCTCACGGTTCTGCCGTACCACACCCACCCCAAAACGGGCGTGTTTTCCGGACATTGGCCAACGAAGCGCCGGTGCCCGAGTGGGGTACAACGATCGGCCAGCCTACCGCGCGCGGTACGACAACAGGATCACGGGGAGCGGTCCGGACGGTCCGGGAGCACCCCGCTGAGCAGGAAGGCGACGCTCCGTTCCTTCTCCGTCCAGAGCTTGGTGTCGAGTTCGACGGACTGGAGCAGGGCGCACTCGACGTCGTAGCCGTGTTCGCTCAGGTCGCGGCCGACGATCTCGGCGGCGTCGCGGGTGGCGGCGTGGGTGACGATGCGCTGGGGGCGGCGGTCGGCCACGGCGGAGACCACGGCCGCTCCCCCGCCGCCGATGCGGACGACATCGGGCTCGGGGAGGTTCTCCAGGACGTGCGGGGCGGTGCCGTGGACGGCCTGGAGCAGAACGCCGAAGCGGCGGGCGGCGGCGACGGTGCGGGCGCAGGCGTCGGGGTCGCGGTCGACGGCGATGACGGCGGCCCCGGCGCGCGCGGCCTCGGTGGCGAAGGCGCCGCTGCCGCAGCCGATGTCCCAGACGAGGTCGCCGACCCGGGGTCCGAGGCGGGCGAGTTGGGCGGCGCGCAGGGACTGGGTCTCGCCTTCGCCGAGGTCGCCGCCGTACTCCCCGGCGGGCAGGGTCCAGCCGCGCGGGCCGGTTCCGGGGTCGCGTCCGGCGATCCAGCCGCCCTCGGCGGTGCCGCCCGGGGTGACGGCGCCACCGATGACGATGACGACGTTGGGGTCGCGCCAGGTGTGGTCGGCGGCCTTGTCGGAGGTGACGACGCTCACCTGCTCGCGCTGGGTACCGAGTTCCTCGCAGATGACGAAGGTGCGGTGGACTCCGTCGAGGAGCAGGCCGAGTTCGGCGGGGCCTGCGCCGGGTGAGGTGAGAACCGCCACTTTCGTATGGGCCCGGCATACGTTCACCGCGCGTCGCAGGGTGCGCCTGTGGGCCACGACCACATGAGCGTCGTCCCAGGGCATTCCGGCGCGGGCGAAGGCGGCGGCGACCGAGGAGACCGCGGGGACGACCTCGACCTCCAGGCCGAAGTCGGGGGCGCGCAGGGTGCGTACGACACCGAAGAAGCCGGGGTCGCCGTCGGCGAGGACCACGGCGGTGCCGCGGTGGGCGGCGATCCGGCGGGCGGCGAGGGCGACGCTGCCGAGGCGGATGCGCTCGGCGTTCGGTGGCACCTCGGGGAGCGCCAGGTGGTGTGCGGCGCCTGCCACCAGCGTGGCGGCGCCGAGGGCGGCGCGTGCCGCGGCGGTCAGCGGCGAACCGTCCCAGCCGATCACCGTGACCCGGTCGGCCATCGTCGTCAGTCTCCTGGGTTTCGCGCAGGTCGGGGTGTGGGTCGCCCGGCGGGTGCGGGCTCCTGAGGGTACCTGGTGGGGCTGTGGTCGGCGGAGGGCCGCGGGGCCCCGTGGATCAGTTCCAGTCGGAGTAGGAGGTGAAACCGCCCGGGTCGGCGGTGCCCTCCAGGTCCTCGGGGAGCAGGCTCCACACGATGTAGTCGGTGCGCACCTCGCCCCAGGAGCCGTCCTGGGCGCGGGCGCGCGCTATGCAGGCGTTGCGCAGGACGCCCTCGCTGATGCAGCCGATCTTCTGGGCGACCTGCTGGGAGGCGGTGTTGTCGGCGGCCGTGCGCAGTTCGACGCGTTCGAACTTCTGGTCGCCGAAGAGCCATCCGGCGGTGGCGAGGGCGGCTTCGGAGGCGTAGCCCTCGCCGCGGGCCCAGGGGGCGACGACGTACGACAGCTGGGTGGCGCGTACGTGCCAGTCGGTGGCGGTGAGCTGGATGAGGCCGACCAGGCGCTGGGTGAGGAACTCGGCGACGGCGAGCGCGAGTCCGCGCCCGGCGGCGCGTTCGCCGGGCGCGTAGGCGCTGATCCAGGTGCGGGCGCCGTCCTCGGTGAAGGGCTGGGGGACGTCGGTCCAGGCGACGACCTGCTCGTCGTTCATCATGTCGGCGAGCGCGGGGACGTCGTCCTCGTCGAGGGGGCGCAGCACCAACCGCTCCGTGCTGATGGAGATGTTGGGGAAGGTGCTCGTCATGCGCCGCTCCGTAACCTTCGTAACCGTCAGGTCCTGCTGAACTGCCCAGCATGCAGCATGAAAGCACTGAACCGCACCACGGGGTCCGCTCCGTTCGAGGGAGCGGACCCCGTGGGCCCGGCCGGGTCGGCCCGGTGCGTCGGCAGGTGGATCAGAAGGACGGGATGACGGAGCCGTCGTAGTTGTCCTCGATGAACTTCCTGACCTCGTCGGAGGTGAGCAGGTCGGCGAGCTTCTTGACCCGCGGGTCGTCCTCGCTGCCCTCCTTGACCACGAGGAGGTTGACGTTCGGGTTGTTCTCCGGGGACTCCAGGACGAGGGCGTCCTCGGCGGGCTTGAGGTCGGCCTCGAGGGCGTAGTTGCCGTTGATCACCGCGGCGTCGACGTCCTTCAGGGAACGCGGCGTCTGGGCCGCCTCCAGCTCCTTGAACTTGAGGTTCCTGGGGTTGTCGGTGATGTCGGCGGTGGTGGCCGAGGTACCGGCGCCGTCCTTGAGGGTGATGAGCCCGTTGGCAGCGAGCAGCTGGAGGGCGCGGGCCTCGGTGACAGTGTCGTTGGGTACGGCGATGGTGGCGCCGTCCTTGAGGCCGTCGGTCTTGTCGGTCTTCTCGGAGTACAGGCCGAGCGGCTCCAGGTGGACCGGGGCGACGGACACCAGGTGGGTGCCGTTCTTCTGGTTGAAGTCCGCCAGGTAGGGCTCGGTCTGGAAGTAGTTGGCGGTCACGGACCCGTCCTCGGTCGCCGTGTTCGGCGTGACGTAGTCGGTGAACTCCTTCACCTCCAGGTCGAGACCGGCCTTCTCGGCCAGGTGGTCCTTGACGTAGGTGAGGACCTCGGCGTGCGGAACGGGCGTCGCGGCGACGACCAGCGGGCCGGAGGTGTCGGAGGCGGCGTCCTGCTCCGAGCCGCAGGCGGTGAGCCCGAGGGTGAGGGCTCCGGCGGCGAGGACAGCGGCGGTGATCTTGGCGGTGTTACGCACGAAAAGTGCCTTTCCTGATGGGTGGTGCGGCCCCGTCTTGGGTGGACGGGGAGTCCGGGGGTGTCGCGGGTGGGCCCTGGGGGACGCTCAGGCGACCTTGCTGATGTCGGCCGCCGCGGGCTCCTTCGCCTTCAGCAGGCGCAGGGCGGGGGCCGGGCCGGAGCGGGCGCCGCGGCGGTGCAGGGAGCGGGCGGCCCAGTCGCCGCCGAACTGGATGACGGCGATGGCCACGGCGAGGACCGCCACGGTGATCCACATCAGACCGGTCTCGAAGCGCTGGTAGCCGTAGCGGACGGCGAGGTCGCCGAGGCCGCCGCCGCCGACCGTGCCCGCCATGGCGGAGTAGCCGATGAGGGCGATGACCGTGGTCGTCGTGGAGGCGATCAGGGACGGCAGCGCCTCGGGGACGAGGACCTTGCGGACGATGGTCCAGGTGTTGCCGCCCATCGCCTGGACGGCCTCGACGAGCCCCTGGTCCACTTCGCGGACGGCCGTCTCGACGAGGCGGGCGAAGAACGGGATGCCGCCGATGGCGAGCGGCACGATCGCGGCCTCGCTGCCGATGGTGGTGCCGGTGATCCAGCGGGTGAAGTTCATCAGCGCCACCATGAGGATGATGAACGGCATCGAGCGGCCGATGTTCACGATCTGCCCGATGACCTTGTTCACCACGGTGTTCTGGAGCAGTCCCCCGCGGTCGGTGAGGACGAGCAGGACACCGATGGGCAGGCCCGCGGCGACGGCGATCAGGGTAGACCAGCCGACCATGACCAGCGTCTCGGTCCCCGCCTGCGACAGCAGGGGCTGCATCTCGGACCAGGTCACTTGGCACCGTCCTTCACCAGTACGGGCGCGTCGTCGCCCACGACGTCTATCTGGAGCCCCTGTTCGCGCAGGAAGCCGATGGGGACGACGTTGTCCTCGTAGCGGCCGGGGAGTTCCAGGCGCATCCGGCCGATCTGGAGGCCGCCGACGGTGTCGATGGCGGCGCCGAGGATCGATATGTCGATGTTGTAGGTCCGCGCCAGCTGGGAGACGACCGGCTGGGTGGCGGCCTCGCCGTGGAAGGTGACGTCGAGGACGGTGCGGTCGGCGCCGGTGGCCTCGCCGCCGACCGGGAAGAGCGCGGCTGCCAGTTCGGAACCGGGGGTGGCGAGGAGTTCGCTGACAGTGCCGGACTCGGTGATGCGGCCCTTCTCCATCAGGGCGGCCGAGTCGCAGATGCTCTTGACGACGTCCATCTCGTGCGTGATGAGCAGGACGGTCAGGCCGAGCTGGCGGTTGAGGTCGCGCAGCAGGGTCAGGATCGAGCGGGTGGTCTCGGGGTCGAGGGCGCTGGTGGCCTCGTCGGAGAGGAGCACCTCGGGGTCGCCGGCGAGGGCGCGGGCGATGCCGACGCGCTGCTTCTGGCCGCCGGAGAGCTGGGCGGGGTAGGCCTTGGCCTTGTCGGCGAGTCCGACGAGGTCGAGCAGTTCCAGCGCCTTGCGGGAACGTTCCTTCCCCGACTTGCCGAGGATCTCCAGCGGGAGTTCGACGTTGTCCTGGACGGTCCGCGAGGACAGCAGGTTGAAGTGCTGGAAGACCATGCCGATCCTGCTGCGCGCCCGCCGCAGCTCCCGCCCGGCCCGGGGCCCGCGCCCGGCGAGCGCCGTGAGGTCGCGCCCGGCGACGGTCACGGTGCCGGAGGTGGGGCGTTCGAGGAGGTTGACGCAGCGGATGAGCGAGGACTTCCCGGCGCCGGACTGACCGATGACGCCGTACACCTCGCCTTCGCGGACATGCAGGTCGACGCCGTCGAGGGCGGTGACCTCGCGACCGCCGGAGCGGTGGGACCGATAGACCTTCGTCAGGCCGGAGGTGGTGATCACGTGGGTATCCGTATCCGTGACTGTCGCGTGCGCGGGCGTGGGTGTGCCCGGGTGCGGGGGAATGCCGTGGGAGAAGGACCTGAGTGCGCGCGGCGGCACGCCTCACGTACGCGCTGGGGGTGTACGGACATGCCTGGGCTGCGGCGGCTCGCTTCGGGGCGCGAGGCTCAGGGGTGGTGCGGGGGCCCTCTAGAAGGCGCACATTCGACACATACAACGAGCACCGGGCGTCATGGTCGCCTCGGTCGCAGAAGTGCGGCAGCTCGTCGTGGTCATGCGATCAGTAAAGCAGACGTATTGCGCCGACCGGACATCCCCGTCCGGATACTGGACACTGCTGGACATCCACAGGGGCCGCCGCCCCTCCGGTGACCAGGGCGGACAAGGGGGCAGCCGGCGTGCCCAACCGGTCGCTGTGGCCAACGCCACGGTGCCCGGGGGCGGCCACGGCGGGTGTCGGGGCCCGTAATAAGGTCGCTGCATGTTCGTACCCCTGACCGTGGTGACGGCCGTCGCCGCGCTGCTGCTCGCCGCCTGGTGCGGCTGGGCGGCCTACCGTGACCAGCCGACGAAGGACTGGCACCTCATCGGGGTGGCCGTGGTCAGCCTGCTGGCGCTGGTCCAGCTGGTGGTCGGCATCGTGCAGTTGGCGCGCGGCGAGAAGCCGGAGCAGGGCACGACGATCTTCGTGTCGTATCTGGTGGGCTCGTTCCTGTGCCTCCCGGCGGCCGGGTTCCTGTCGCTGGCGGAGCGCACCCGCTGGGGTTCGGTGACGGTCGCCGCCGCCGGTGTGGTGCTGGCGGTGCTCCAGGTACGGCTCTACGACATCTGGGGAGGCTGAGATGTCCGCGGCGCGGGGCGGCACCCGGCTGATCAGCGGGCCGGGGCTGCTGCTGGTGTGGCTGTACGGGGTGATGGTGGTCGGCGCGGTGTCGCGCTCGGTCTACCAGATCGCCACCGAGTTCGACCGGGCCCCGCTCGCCTACTCGCTGTCGGCGGTGGCGGGGCTGGTCTACGGCTTCATCACCTACACGCTGGTGCGCGGCGGGGAGACGGCCCGGCGGGTCGCGGTCGCCTGCTGCGCCGCCGAGTTGGTGGGCGTCCTGGTGGTCGGCACCTGGACCCTCGCGGACCCGTCCGCGTTCCCCGACGCCACGGTGTGGTCCGACTACGGCATGGGCTACCTGTTCATCCCGGTGCTCCTGCCGCTCTCCGCCCTGTACTGGCTGCGCAGGGCGCGCACGGCGCAGGCCGTCCAGGAGGCGTAGACGCCCAGGACGGCCAGGACGCCTAGGCGGTGGCCGCGTACCTCCCGGCCTGCTTCTCCAGGACGATCATCGGTACGCCGTCGGCGCCCTGCGAGGTGCCCACCGTCTCGTAGCCGACCTTGCGGTACAGGTTGAGATTGCTCTCGCTGCGGTGGCCGGTGTGCAGGCGGAACCTCTTGGCGCCGCGCTGGTCGGCGAGGGCGGACTCGGCCGCGCGCAGCAGCCGGGCGCCGATGCCGTGGCCCTGGAGGCGGGGGTGGACACAGAGCTTGCCGATGGCGGCGGCGCCGTCCTCGGTGATGGTGCCCCGGACCGAGCCCACGACCTCCTCGCCGAGGCGGGCCACGAAGACGCAGTCCTCGGCGACCTCCGCGCGGACCGAGTCGAGGGTCTGCACGAGCGGGTCGATGCGGTAGTTGCCGTACAGCGCGGCCTCGCTCTGGAAGCACAGGTACTGAAGCCGGAAGATCTGCTCGGCGTCCTGGTCGGTCGCCTCGGAGATGGTCACGCTCATGCCCATGTGTGCACGCCTCCCGCTCACCTGTCGCCTTGGGTCCCTCACTCCTATCCCCGTGCTCCCCGTGCCGCAACCTCCGTTGTGAGCAATCGCCGCAGACATCCCAGGCATTTGGAGCGTTCCGGTCCGAGACTGCCCTGTGAGATACCCAACTCCCCCGCGATCTCCCGGTATGTGAGGTCCTTCGGGGACAGCAGCGCGGTCATCAGGCGCGGGCAGCGGCCCGGCAGCCGGCGCACCGCGTCGCGCAGGGCTCGGCGGCGGGCGGCGGCGAGGGCGAGCTGCTCCGGGCCGGCCGCGTGATCGGCGGCGGGCTCACCGTCGTACGGGCTTTCGAGGCGGGTCGTGCGGCGGCAGCGGCGTGCCTCGGAGCGGACGGCGCGGCGGAGCCAGCGCTGCGGGTCGGGCGGTGGGCCGTCCGTGTCGAGCCGTTCCAGCAGGCGCACCCAGACCGCCTGTTCCAGGTCGCCGGGCTCGGTCCCGGCGGCCTGGGCCTCGGCGGAGGCCTCCGCGGCGAGCAGGGGGCGCCAGGTGGAGAGCAGGTCGTCCGTCATGTGCCGGACGACTCGGCCGCCCCGGCGAGGGTTGCCCGGGCGGCCGTGGGTTGCACCCGAACGGGGGTGCCTGGCGTCAGCCGTTGACGAAGTCCTCACGCGCCAGCAGACCGGTGTCGGGGTGGTCGGTGAAGACACCGTCGATACCGGTGGCGAAGTAGGTCCGGTAGGCGCCGAAGACGTCACCGTAGGCGTCGGCGTCGGTGCCCTTGCGGAAGTCGGCGGGCAGGAAGGGGTTCTCGTTGCGCATCGTCCAGGGGTGCAGCCGGAGACCGACCTTGTGCGCGTCGGCGACCAGGGTCGTCGGCCGGGTGAGACGGCCGCCCGCGTCCCTGGGGATGACCAGGTCGAGGGTGGGGCCGATGCCCTGCGCGTAGGAGGCGATCTCGCGCAGGCCCGCGGGCTTGACGAGGTCCGCGACGGTGCGCGGGTCGCCGTTCTCCACGAAGTCGTACGGGCGGGACGTCGGGCCGGACAGCAGCACCACCAGCGGGGTGTCCACCAGCTTGTTGAGGCGCTGGACGCTGGTCGGCTCGAAGGACTGGAGGATGACCGGCGAGTCGAAGCGGTCCTTGCGGTACTTGCGCAGCAGCTTCGCCACCCGCTCCTCCAGGGCCAGGCCCTGGCCGCGGAAGTAGGTGGGGTGCTTCAGCTCGGGGTAGATCCACACCTGCCTGCCGCGCTCGCGGGACTGCTGGTCCTGCCAGCGCAGCACCTCCTCGAAGGTGGGGATCTCCCAGCGGCCGTCGTAGAGGGTGTTGTCCGGGCGGTTGCCCGGGATGCGCTCGACGGCGCGCAGCGTCTTCAGCTCGGCGAGCGTGAAGTCCTCGGTGAACCAGCCGGTGACGGGGGTCCCGTCGAGGGTCTTGGTCCGCTTGCGGTCGGCGAACTCGGGGTGGTCCGCCACGTCCGTGGTGCCGCCGATCTCCGGCTCGTGGCGGCAGACGAGGTGACCGTCCCTGGTGACCACGAGGTCACCCGCCTCGACGATGTGCGCGCCCATGTCCAGGGCCAGTTCGTAGGCGCCGAAGGTGTGCTCGGGGCGGTAGCCGCTGGCGCCGCGGTGGGCGATGATCGTCGGCACCGGCAGACTCTTCAGCCCCCGGCCGCCCCGGCCGCCGTGCCCGCCCTGGCCGCCCGCGGCGGCCCTCGCCGTGCCGGAGAGCCCCAGCACGGCTCCGCCCGCGCCGAGCACGGCGGCGCCCAGCAGGGCCCGCCGCCCGGTGGCGGCCGTCCGCTCGTCCTGTCCGCCCTGGGTGTTCGACTCCTGGTTGGCCATGTGCCCCTCCTGCCGTGCGCCCGGTCGATGCGCGCCGATGGTAGGGGTGCGGTGGTGACGGGCGGGAGGCCCGCGCCGGAACACGGAGGTGACGCTGGATGTCGTATGGGGTCGCATGAGGTCGCGGGCGTCGTCTGAGGGCGAAGGGATGACGGGGCGTCGGCTTCGGGGTGGCGGTGCCGGGTACCCGGACGGCGGTCCGCCCGGCGCGACGTCCGTCACATCGTCGCGGGCGCGTTACGGGCGGCGCACGGCACGCCACCGCAGGTAAACCAGGGTCAACAGTGAGTAAGACATCGGTGAACCGAACGCCCTCGATGTGCGCGGCGCCCGGGCCGCGAGTATCGTCCTCACCTGCACAGACTCATATCGATCCGTTGACACCGGAGGACCCGTTGTCCCGCTTCGCGCTCATCAAGGCAGTGCTCGGCCCGGTCATGCGCCTGATGTTCCGCCCGAGGGTGGAGGGAGCGGAGCACATCCCGGGCGAGGGCCCGGTCATCCTCGCGGGCAACCACCTCACCTTCATCGACTCGATCGTGCTGCCCCTGGTGACCAGGCGGCAGGTCTTCTTCATCGGCAAGGACGAGTACGTCACCGGCAAGGGCCTCAAGGGGCGGCTGATGGCGTGGTTCTTCACCGGGGTCGGCATGATCCCCGTGGACCGGGACGGGGCGAGCGGCGGGGTCGCCGCGCTGATGACCGGGCGTCGGGTGCTGGAGGAGGGGCGGATGTTCGGCATCTACCCCGAGGGCACGCGCTCCCCCGACGGCCGCCTCTACCGGGGGCGGACCGGCATCGCCCGGCTCACGCTGATGACCGGGGCGCCGGTGGTGCCGTTCGCGATGATCGGCACGGACAAGTTGCAGCCGGGCGGGGCGGGGATTCCCCGGCCGGGGCGGGTGACGGTGCGGTTCGGCGAGCCGATGGAGTTCTCCCGGTACGACGGGATGGACCGGGACCGGTATGTGCTGCGGGCGGTGACGGACTCGGTGATGGCCGAGGTGATGCGGCTGTCCGGGCAGGAGTATGTGGACATGTACGCGACCAAGGCGAAGAACGCGGCGTAGGGCTCCGCCGGTTGGGCGGGTGAGGGGCGGGGGCTCGGTTGTCGGCCGGGTGCGGGTTCGTCGTGGCTGGTCGCGCAGTTCCCCGCGCCCCTTAAAGGGCGTTGTCCAGCCATTGGTCACGTAGTAGCCGCCATGCTGCCGCTGACGCCATGAGCAGGACCGTCGCGCCTGCGCCCGCTGCCAGGGTGAGGCCGTCCACGAAGGCCTCACGGGCGGCGTCGAGCATGGTGGCGGAGGTGTGCGCGGGCAGTTGCGCCGCCGCCTCGACCGCGCCGCCCAGGGACTCGTGGGCGGCGGCCGGGGTGCCCTGGGGGGCGGGGAAGCCCCGGTAGACGCCGGTGACGACGGAGCCGAGCAGGGCGATGCCGAGGGCGGCGCCCAGTTCGTAGGCGGTCTCCGAGACGGCGGACGCCGCGCCCGCCTGTTCCTTCGGTACGGCGGTCAGGATGACGTCGGCGGTGACGGTGAAGGAGAACCCGGAACCGACGCCGACGACGAGCAGCGCGGCACCGAGCAGCGGGTAACCGGTGTGCTGGTCGAGCAGGGTCAGCGCGGCCAGCGCCAGGCCGACCGCGGCGAGGCCGCCGGAGACCACGGCCCGAACCGAGTAGCGCCGGGCGGCGTGGCCCGCGACCAGTCCGGCCGCCACCGCGCCGACGGCGGCGGGCAGTTCGGCGAGGCCCGCCTCGAAGGGGCGCCTGCCCTGGACGAGTTGCAGGTACTGCGACAGGAAGAACACCAGCCCGGACATGCCGAGGATGGTCAGCAGGTCGGCGAGGACCGCCCCGCTGAAGCCACGGTGCCGGAACAGCCGCATGTCCAGCAGCGGGGTGGGCAGGGTGAGCTGGCGCCGGACGAAGCCCCAGAGGGCCGCCGCGCCCAGCAGGCCCGCGGCGAGCGGTTCCGCACCGGGGCCGTGGGCGGCGAGTTCCTTGACGCCGTAGACCAGGCCGACCATGCCGACGAGGGACAGGACGACGCTGCGCAGGTCCCAGGGGCCGGGGCCGGGGTTGCGGGACTCGGGCAGCAGCCTGGCGCCGACCACGACCAGGACCGCCATCACGGGCAGGTTGATCAGGAAGACCGAGCCCCACCAGAAGTGCTCCAGGAGCAGGCCGCCCACGATCGGGCCCACGGCGGTACCCGCGGAGGCGGTGGCGCCCCAGATACCGACGGCGAGGCTGCGCTCGCGCGGGTCGTGGAAGAGGTTGCGGATCAGCGCCAGGGTGGCGGGCATCAGGGTGGCGCCCGCGACGCCGAGGAGGGCGCGGGCCAGGATCATCAGCTCGGGGGTGGTGGCGTAGGCGTTGAGGACGGAGAGCGCGCCGAACGCGGTGGCGCCCACCAGCAGGATGCGCTTGCGGCCGATCCGGTCGCCGAGGCTGCCCATGGAGACGAGCAGTCCGGCGATCACGAACGAGTAGACGTCGCCGATCCACAGCAGCTGGGTGCCGGTCGGGGCGAGGTCCTCGGTGATGTACGGGGTGGCGAGGCCGAGGACGGTGGCGTCGACGGCCACCAGCAGCACGGCGAGCACGAGGACGGCGAGCGCGAGCCAGCGGCCCGGGCGCGTCACCGCCTCGGTCGTGTCGGCGTGCCGCGTGGTGCTGGTCATGGTTCCTCTCTTCGGAGTGCGCCGCCGAGCAACAGCTCGACGATCATGTGCTGGAAGTCCTTGGCGGCGATCCGGCCGTCCAGGGCGGCCCAGGCCGCGGAGCCGACGAGGCCGTAGAGCGCCTCGGTGAGCCAGGCCGGGGTGAGGTCGATGCGGAACTCGCCGCTCTCCTGGCCGCGCCGGAACAGCGCGGCGATCCGGGCGTCGAGGCGGGCCCAGCCCTCGTGCTGCTCCTCGCCCTCGAAGAGCTGGTTCTCGGTGACGAGGAAGGCGAGCAGCCCGGCCGCGGGTTCGATCTCGCGCACCAGTCGCCGTACGGCGTCGCCGGCGGGGCCCTCGTCCAGGCGGGCCGCGTCCAGGGCGGTCTCGCACTCGGCGATGCCCAGCGCCTCCAGCGCGCGGACCAGGGCGTCCCGTCCGGCGAAGTGCCGGTGCAGGGTGGCGCGGCTGATCCCGGCGGCCTTGGCGACCTCGTCCATGGTCGCGGTGGCTCTGCGGGTCAGCAGGGCCGCGGCGCTGCGCAGTACGTGGTCTCGATCGACAGCCATGAGACAACCATAACCCAGGTGAGACATAGATGTCTCACACTGGGCATGCGTGACTCAGGCCGTTCTGGTGTGGGGTCGCTCAGTGCCAGGGCAGCCGGCCGCGTCGCTCCCAGTACGCCCCCGGCTCCTGAGCCAGCGTGGCCAGCAGCGCCAGCTGCTCCTGCTCCAGGTCGACGACCGGCGCGTGCAGATTGGAGGCCAGCTGGGTGACGGTGGCGGCGCCGGACAGGACCACACCGGCCCAGGGCTGCCGCAGGACCAGGGCGAGCGCGACGGCGTCACAGCCGAGGGTGGTCTCCTCCGCGACCGACCTCAGGGCGGCGGGGGCGTGTGGTTCGGCGAGCCGCCCGTTGGCCATGGCCTCCTTCACGATCACCGTGAGCCCGGCGTCGTGCGCCTCGGCGAGGGCGGGGGCGGCGGAGGTCTCCAGGGCGTTGTAGGTCGACTGGACGGTACGGAAGAGGGGTTCGCCGCCGACCGTCACCTCCAGCGCGGCGCGGATCGCCTCGGCCTGCGCGGGGCCGCTGGTGGAGAAGCCGACGGTCAGGCCGGAGGCGGCGGCGTCGGCGAGGCGGGCGTGCAGTTCCTTGTCGGTGAGGGCGGGGCTGTCCGGGGTCACCGAGTGGATCTGGTACAGGTCGAGCCGGTCGCCGAGCAGCGCGACGCTCTCGGCGCGCTGCCGCTCGTACGCCGCGAGGCTGTGGTCCTTGACCTCGTGCCGCTCGGCGTCGGTGGTCCAGTCGGCGGTGTAGGTGTAGCCCCACTTGCTGCCGATGACGACGTCGTCGACGTCGGGGCGGTCCTTCAGCCAGTCGGCGAGGAACTCCTCCGAACGGCCGTAGGAGCGGGCGGCGTCGAAGTAGCGCACGCCCTGGGCGTAGGCGGCGTCGAGCAGGTCGTGGGTGCGGGTGCGCAGCGCGTCCTCGCTGCGGTTCTCCCCGAGGTCCTGGTCGCGGCCGAGGTTGATGTAGCCCGGGCGGCCGACGGCCGCCAGGCCCAGGCCGATGTGGCAGGTGGGGGTCGTCGCAGTGGCCAGTCGGGCGAAGGGCATCGCGGGCTCCGTTCGGTCGGCTCGGTTGCGGCCTGGGACCAAAGTAACCCGCGATGACGTTCGCTTCAGGGGGTGGTTCGTGCGGTGGGGTGGCGGGTGCGGAAGCGTGGGGGCGCTGCCCTCAGGGGCGCTTCTTCGCGGTCGCCCACTCGCGCTGGGCCGCCACGTCCGACTTCACCTCCGCCAGTTGCACGGCGACCGCGCTGGGTGCCGTACCGCCCCTGCCGTCGCGGGACGCCAGGGCCCCCGGCACGTTGAGGACCGTACGCACCTCGGGAGTGAGGTGGGCGGAGATCTTCGCGAACTGCTCGTCGGTGAGGTCGGCCAGCTCCTTGTCCTCGGACTCGGCGACCTTGACGCACTCGCCCGCGACCTCGTGCGCGACGCGGAACGGCACGCCCTGCCTGACCAGCCACTCGGCGATGTCGGTGGCGAGGGAGAACCCGGCCGGGGCCAGCTCCTCCATGCGCTCGCGGTGGACGGTGAGGGTGGCCATCATGCCGGTGAAGGCGGGCAGCAGGACCTCCAGCTGGTCGATGGAGTCGAAGACCGGCTCCTTGTCCTCCTGGAGGTCGCGGTTGTAGGCGAGCGGCAGCGCCTTGAGCGTGGCCATCAGGCCGGTCAGGTTGCCGATCAGGCGGCCGGACTTGCCGCGCGCCAGCTCCGCGATGTCCGGGTTCTTCTTCTGCGGCATGATCGAGGAGCCGGTGGAGAAGGCGTCGTGCAGGGTCACGAAGGAGAACTCCTTCGTGTTCCAGATGATGACCTCCTCGGCGATCCGGGAGACGTTCACTCCGATCATCGCGGTGATGAAGGCGAACTCGGCGACGAAGTCGCGGGAGGCCGTGCCGTCGATGGAGTTGGCGGCGGAGCCGTGCTCGAAGCCGAGGTCCTTCGCCACCGCCTCCGGGTCCAGGCCGAGGGAGGAGCCCGCGAGCGCGCCCGAGCCGTAGGGCGACACGGCCGTGCGCTCGTCCCACTGGCGCAGCCGCTCGGCGTCCCGGGACAGGGACTGCACATGGGCGAGGACGTGGTGGGCGAAGAGCACCGGCTGGGCGTGCTGGAGGTGGGTGCGGCCGGGCATGGCCACGTCCGGGTGGGCCTCCGCGAGGCCGACCAGGGCGTCCTGGAGGTCGGCGATCAGACCGCCGATGACGCGGGCGTGGTCCCGCAGGTACATCCGGAAGAGGGTCGCGACCTGGTCGTTGCGGGAGCGGCCCGCGCGCAGCTTGCCGCCGAGGTCCGGGCCGAGCCGCTCCAGCAGGCCGCGCTCCAGGGCGGTGTGCACGTCCTCGTCGGCGATGGTGCCCACGAACTCCCCGGACTCCACGTCCGCCTCGAGCTGGTCGAGCCCGGCGATCATCCGGGTCAGCTCGTCCTCGGTGAGCAGCCCCGCCGTGTGCAGCACGCGCGCGTGGGCACGCGATCCGGCGATGTCGTAGGGAGCGAGCCGCCAGTCGAAGTGGACGGACGCGGACAGCTTGGCCAGGGCCTCGGCGGGACCGTCGGCGAAACGGCCGCCCCAGAGCCGTACGTCACCGCTGTTGCTGCTCACTGCCTGTACTCCTCGAGAGTGGTGATGGAAGGCGCCCCGAAAGGGGCGCGGGGCGGTATCGACATGCGGCTCCGCCGCGTGGGCGCGACCAGCCACTGCGGACCCGCGGTTCCCCGGCCAGAGCGACCGGCCCGTCAGACCAGGTCCCGCTTCGCGGCGATCTTCGACGACAGGCTGTAGATGTCGATGAAGCCCTTGGCGGCGGCCTGGTCGAAGGTGTCGCCGGTGTCGTAGGTGGCGAGGTTGAAGTCGTAGAGCGACGACTCCGAGCGGCGGCCGGTGACGACGGCGCGACCGCCGTGCAGGGTCATCCGGATGTCGCCGTTGACGTGCTGGCTGGCCTCGTCGACGAAGCCGTCCAGGGCGCGCTTGAGCGGGGAGAACCACTGGCCGTCGTAGACCAGCTCGCTCCAGCGCTGCTCCACGCCGCGCTTGTAGCGGGCGAGTTCGCGCTCGACGGTGACGTTCTCCAGCTCCTGGTGGGCGGTGATCAGGGCGATCGCGCCGGGGGCCTCGTAGACCTCGCGGGACTTGATGCCGACGAGGCGGTCCTCGACCATGTCGATCCGGCCGACGCCCTGGGCGCCCGCGCGCTCGTTGAGCTGCTGGATGGCCTGGAGGACGGTGACGGGCTTGCCGTCGATGGCGACCGGGACGCCCTGCTTGAAGGTGATGACCACCTCGTCGGGCTCCCGGGTGACGGCCGGGTTCTGGGTGTACTCGTAGATGTCCTCGATCGGGGCGTTCCAGATGTCCTCCAGGAAGCCGGTCTCGATGGCGCGGCCGAAGACGTTCTGGTCGATCGAGTACGGAGACTTCTTGGTGGTCGCGATCGGCAGGCCCTTCTCCTCGCAGAAGGCGATGGCCTTGTCGCGGGTCATGGCGTAGTCGCGGACCGGGGCGATGCACTTCAGGTCGGGGGCGAGGGCGACGATGCCCGCCTCGAAGCGGACCTGGTCGTTGCCCTTGCCGGTGCAGCCGTGGGCGACGGTGCCGGCGCCGTGCTTCTGGGCGGCGGCGACGAGGTGCTTGACGATCGTCGGCCGGGAGAGGGCGGAGACCAGCGGGTAGCGGTCCATGTAGAGGGCGTTGGCCTTGATCGCGGGGAGGCAGTACTCCTCGGCGAACTCGTCCTTGGCGTCGGCGACCTCGGCCTCGACGGCCCCGCAGGCGAGCGCGCGCTTGCGGATGACGTCCAGGTCCTCGCCGCCCTGGCCGACGTCCACGGCAACGGCGATGACCTCGGCGCCGGTCTCCTCGGCGATCCAGCCGATGGCGACGGAGGTGTCCAGACCGCCTGAGTAGGCGAGTACGACGCGCTCGGTCACGGGTTTCTCCTCACACTGCATTCGCTGACATGCATGAGTATGCAGGAGTCCGCATGGTTCGTCAATCTCCCTCCCCTCACGCCCATCCCCGCCGGATATTTCTTTAGACAAACAAAGGAAAATGTCGAATAATCCTCACCATGGGAAAGACATACGAGCGCATAGACGGCAGACTCCGCGACTTCATCGAGGCGCAGCCCCTCTTCTTCACCGCGACCGCCCCGCTCACCGCCGACGGCACCGTCAACCTCTCCCCCAAGGGCCTCAAGGGCTCCTTCGCCGTGCTCGACGAACGCACCGTCGCCTACCTGGACTTCGCGGGTTCCCACTCCGAGACCGTGGCCCATCTGCGCGAGAACGGGCGGATCACGCTGATGTGGTGCGCCTTCCAGGGCCCCCCGAACATCGTCCGGGTGCACGGCCGCGGCGAGCCGGTCTTCCGCGACGACCCGCGCTTCGCGGACCTCCTCGCCCGCTTCCCCGACATCGACCCGGCCGCGCACGGCCTGCGCGCGATCATCGTCGTCACCGCCGAGCACATCCGCGACAGCTGCGGCTACGCGGTGCCCTACATGGCGTACGAGAGCGACCGCGAACTGCACGCCAAGCGTTTCGCGCGCGAGGACGACACTTCCCTGAGCGCCTACTTCGCCAAGAAGGAACACATCGCCACCAGCATGGACGGCCTGCCCGGGGTGCCCCTGCCGCTCCCGCCGCTCGACCTGTCCTAGCACCCGCACCGCCCGTCCGGAGCAGCCGGGCTGGCGGGGCCGCCACCGGCCGTTAGCGTCGGAGCCATGCGCACCGCCGCCGCCCTCGCGTCCCTGCTGACCTGCGCCGCCCTCCTCGGTGCCGCCCCCGCCGACCGGGGCGCGCTGCCCGGCCGGATGGCCGACACCGGCGGCGGCAGCCAGCTGATCACCGCCGTGGCCCCGACGACGGGCGCCACCACGGGCACGCTCACCTGGTGGGACCTGCGCGACGGACGCTGGACTCGGGCCGGTTCCGCACCGGCCCGCTTCGGCGCGGGCGGCCTCACCGAGGGCGGCACCCGGCGCCAGGGCACCGACACCACCCCCACCGGCCTGTACGACCTGCCGTACGCCTTCGGCATCAAGGAGGCGCCCCCGGGGACCACGTACCCCTACCGGCCGGTGCGGCAGAACTCCTGGTGGTGCCAGGACAACGACTCGCGCGCCTACAACCGCTGGTCCGAGCCGCGCGCCGCGGACTGCCGCGCCACCGAGGCCGAGCACCTCATCTCCTACGGCACCCAGTACGCGCACGCCCTCGTCATCGGCTTCAACTACCGCCAGCCGGTGCGCGGGCGCGGCGCCGGGATCTTCCTGCACGTCGACGGGCGCGGCGCGACGGCCGGCTGTGTGTCGGTGCCCGCGGAGGCGATGCGCCGCGTCCTCACGTGGGTGACGCCCGCGCGGCGGCCGCACATCGCGGTGGGCACCGCCGACGGCGCCACCGCGATCACCCGCTACTGAACCGGCGCCGCTGAACACCGGGGCCGTCCCGCACGTATCTCTGGGCCGAGGGACCACGACACTCCCCCCGTCCCCCGCCCCGGAGGAACCGTGACCACCACGCTCGCCAGCGGCCGCGCCGCACGGCGCCAGACGATGCGCCGCATCCGCCCGCGCCGCAATCCCGCCGTACCGCTGCTGCTGGCCCTGTGGACCGGCGCGGGCGGGGTGTTGTGGCTGTGGTGGCACAACACCCCGTCCGTTGCCGACCGGACGGCGCAGGTGCTGGGCGCCGGCCGGATCACGGGACTGCTCGCCGGGTACCTGATGGCGCTGGTCGTGCTCCAGATGGCCCGGGTGCCCGCGCTGGAACGGCGGGTGGGCTCCGACCGGGTGGCCCGCTGGCACGCGATGACCGGCCGCTACACGCTCTGCCTGGTCATCGCGCACGTCTTCCTCATCACCTGGGCCTACGCCCTCCAGGCGGGCAAGGACCTCGGCTATCTGGTGCAGCAGTTCATCGACCTGGTGACCCAGTTCCCGGACATGGGGAAGGCCGCGATCGGCACCGCACTGCTGCTGTTCATCGGCCTGGTCTCGATCGGCGGCATCCGCCGCAGGATGCCGTACGACGCCTGGTACCACATCCATGTGCTCATGTACGCGGCGGTGTTCCTGACGTTCTGGCACCAGATCGCCGTCGGCAACGAGTTCGCCGTCGAACCCCTCGCGAAGACCTTCTGGTACGGGCTGTACGGCACGGTCACCGCGCTGGTCCTCTGGTACCGGATCATCACCCCGCTCCGGCTCAACCTGCGCCACCGGATGCGGGTCGAGGCGGTGATCGAGGAGACGCCGGGGATCGTGTCGGTGCTCATCAGCGGGCGGAAGCTGCACCGGATGGGCGCGGAGGCGGGCCAGTTCTTCCGATGGCGGTTCCTCGCGCCGGGCATGCGGTTCAGCTCCCACCCGTACTCGCTGTCGGCGGCGCCCCGCCCCGGCATGCTGCGGATCACCGTCAAGGCGATCGGCGACCACAGCACCCGGCTGCGCGACCTGGAGCCCGGCACCCGGGTCTGGGCCGAGGGCCCCTACGGCGCGCTCACCGCCGCCCGGCGCAGCCGCGGCAAGGTGCTGCTGGTCGCGGGCGGCGTCGGCATCACCCCGATGCGGGCCCTGTTCGAGACCCTGCCCGGCGCCTCCGGTGACATCACCCTCCTCTACCGCGCCAACAGCACCCACGACCTCGCCCTGTGGGACGAGCTGGCCGCGATCGCGGACGAGCGGGGCGCCCGGCTGATGTACGCGGTCAACAGCCCGGACGGGGAACGCCCGGACATCTCCGCGGAGTCCCTGCGCCGGAAGATCCCCGACGTCGAACGCCACGACGTCTTCCTGTGCGGGCCGCCCGGCTTCGCGCAGTCGGTGTACGAGGCCCTGCGCGGCGCCGGTGTCCCGGCCCGCCGTATCCATCACGAGTCGTTCGAGATGTGAGCGACGGGCACCCCTCGACGACGTCCCCCGCACCCTTCGCGCACCCAGGAGCCAAGCAACGATGAGGAAGAGCCACCCGATCCGGCGTGTCGTGCTCACCACCGCCGCCACCGTGTCCGGGATCGTGCTGCTGCTGACGCTGAAACCGGGCGGCGATCCGGGCTCCGCGTCCGCGGCGAACGACGCGGCGCCCCAGCAGACCTCGGCCGCCCAGTCACCGCAGGGCGGCACGGGGGCCACGGGTCCTCGCACGATCGACGGGAGCGTGGCCAAGACCCAGTACGGGCCCGTGCAGGTCCGCATCACCGTCGAGGGCGGACGCATCATCCAGGCCGAAGCCGTCCAGGCACCCAGCGGCGGCAAGAGCACCGAGGTCACCGCCGACGCCGTACCCAAACTCAACCAGGCCGCCGTCACCGCCGGAACCGCCGACATCGACGCCGTGTCAGGAGCCACCTACACCAGCGGCGGATACAAGGAATCCCTGCAATCGGCAGTGGACCAGGCCGGTGGCTGAGCCGGTGGCCGAGCCCGCACCAGCTCCCGCCGCGGTGCGTCACGTGGAGGAGGCGATGGGGACCGTCTTCTCCTTCGACGTCCGCGGCGGGGACCCCGGCGCCCTGCGCCCGGCCCTCAGCGCGGCGGTCGCCGGGCTGCACGAGGCCGACGCCGTCTTCAGCACCTACCGCGAGGACAGTCAGGTGTCCCGGCTGGCGCGCGGTGAACTGACCGTCGAGGAGTGCGCTCCCGAGGTCCGCGAGGTGCTGGAGCTGGGCGCCGAGGCGGAACGGGTGAGCGACGGCTGGTTCAGCATGTCCTTCGAGGGGCGGCTCGACCCCACCGGGATCGTCAAGGGCTGGGCGGTCGAACGGGCGGCGCGGCAGCTGGCGGCGGGCGGGGCGAGCGGGGTCAACCTCAACGGCGGCGGCGACGTCCAGCTGCTCGGCACGCCCGGCGTGCGGCGGCCCTGGCGGGTCGGGGTGGCGGACCCGCTGCGGCCGGGCGGTCTCGCGGCGGTGGTCTCCGCCGCCGGGGCCGGCGAACTGGCCGTCGCCACCTCCGGGTCCGCCGAGCGGGGCGCCCATGTCGTCGATCCGCGCACGGGCCGCTCCGCGGTGACCGACCTGGTGGCCGTGACCGTGGTCGCGCCCCGGCTCACCTGGGCGGACTGCTGGGCCACGGCGGCCTTCGCGATGGGTTCGCGGGCGGGGCTCGCCTGGCTGGAGTCGCTGGACGGGGTGGAGGCGCTGCTGATCACCGCGGGCGACGAGGTGCGCTGCACCCGGGGGCTGGCCGCCTGGCTCGGGTGACCGTTCACACCCGGGCGTCAGGCGCGGGCGCTGAGGCGGTGCGCGCTCGCAGGATGCCCTCGACGCCGCGCAGGAAGGTCTCGGAGACCAGTTCGGGGTCGGAGAGGCAGCCCGCGGCCATGGCACCGTCGCGGAGCATGACGTAGTGGCGGCCGTCGGCGTCGGCCGGTGCGTCGCCGACCCGGGCCAGCAACCGTGTGACGGTCTCCTGGAACCACTGCCGGTGGGCCAGGACGGCCTGGTGGATCGGGTGGGCCGGGTCGGGGTATTCGGCCGCCGCGTTGAGGAAGGCGCAGCCGCGGAATCCCGGGGAGCGGATGCCCGCGGTGATGGACCGGCTGACGGCCCGGACCTTGTCGGCCGCCGACCGCTCGCTCTCCTCGGCCGCCTCGACCTGCGCGCGGATCTCCCGGTCGGCGAGGCCGAGGTAGGCGAGGACCAGCTCTTCCTTGCCCGTGAAGTGGCGGTACAGGGTGGCGCGGGTGACCTGCGCCTCGGCGATGATCCGGTCGACGCCGACGGAGTGGATGCCCTCCGCGTAGAAGATCCTCGTCGCCGTGCCGAGCAGCCGCGATCGCGCTTCCGACGTGCTGTTTCCCTTAGTGCTCTGGCCCATGCGCCCAGGCTACCGAACCATGAGGGAGAACGATCGGTCTTGACAGGGCACACCCGCCTCCCCTTGGATGCGAGGTAGACCGAACGTTCTCCCTCATCGTTTCGCACAGCTGGAAGGCACCCCATGGACACCCTTGCCGCCACCACCCCCACCACCGGCGCCCCCGCGGCGGCAGCCCTGCGCAAGCTCTACCTCGTGCGCTTCGGGTTCGCCGCCGGATGGGCCGCCCTGCTCTTCGCGACCGCCTCGTCCCTGGGCCCGTTGAGCGCGACGCTGCTGGTGGTCTACCCGCTGTTCGACGTGGCCTGCGCCGTGGTCGACGTCAGGTCCGCCAAGGTCAGCGGCGGTCCGGTCCGCGGCCTGTACGCCAACATCGCGCTCAGTGCCGCCACCGGCGTCGGCCTGGCCGTCGCCGCCGCCTCCGGCATCCCGGCCGTGCTGCGGGTCTGGGGCGTCTGGGCCGTCACCGCGGGCCTGGTGCAGCTCGTCGTCGGCTTCGCCCGGCGCCGGCTGGGCGGCCAGTGGGCGATGATCGCCAGCGGCGCCATCTCCACCCTCGCCGGCGCGTCCTTCTTCGCCCAGGCGGGCAAGGACGACGCCGCCCTGACCTCCCTCGCGGGCTATGCCTTCCTGGGCGGCGTCTTCTTCCTCATCTCGGCCGTCCGCCTGGGCCGAGCCACGCAGAAGGCGTAACCGTCCCGGCCCAGGGGCGCGGGGAACTGCGCGACCAGCCACGACGCCCCGCACCCGGCAACGGCGAAAGCCTCAGTGCCCGTGCCCGTTCTGAGCCAGCCGCAGCAGATGGTCCGCCAGCGCCTGCCCACCCCCCGGGTCCCGGCTGATCAGCAGCAACGTGTCGTCACCGGCGATCGTCCCCAGGATGTCGTGCAGCTCCGCCTGGTCGATCGCCGAGGCGAGGAACTGCGCCGCCCCCGGAGGGGTCCGCAGGACCACGAGGTTGGCCGACGCCTCGGCGGAGATCAGCAGCTCCTGCGAGAGCCGCCGCATCCGCTCCTCCTTCGCCGACTCCCCCAGCGGCGCCCGGGGCGTGCGGAAACCACCCTCGCTGGGGACCGCGTAGATGAGGTCGCCGTCGTTGTTGCGGATCTTGACGGCGTTCAGCTCGTCGAGGTCCCGGGAGAGCGTCGCCTGGGTGACGCTCAGCCCGTCGTCGGCGAGGAGTTTCGCCAACTGGCTCTGTGAGCGCACCGGTTGCCGGTTGAGGATGTCCACGATCCGGCGGTGGCGTGCCGTGCGGGTCTGTGGCACGGCGGGCCCGTGGTCCTGCGCCTGGCTCATCGTCGTCTCATTCTCCGGATCGTCCGTCCCCGTGCACGGCGTCGAGGATGCCGGGCAGCGCCTGAAGAAGCGCGTCCACTTCGTCGTCCCCGAGGTTCAGCGGTGGCATCAGCCGTACGACATCGGGGGCGGGCGCGTTCACCAGGAGGCCGGCGTCCTGAGCCGCCTGCTGCACCTGTGGTGCGAGCGGTTCGGTGAGCACGATACCCAGGAGCAGACCCGCGCCCCGGACATGGCTGATCAACGCATGGTTCAGCGACTCGATACCGTCGCGCAACGTCTCGCCCTGCCGCTTGACGTTCTCCAGCAGCCCGTCCTTCGCGATGGTGTCGAGGACGGCGAGTCCGGCGGCGCAGGCGACCGGGTTGCCGCCGAAGGTGGTGCCGTGGTGGCCGGGCCCCAGCAGTTCCGCGGCCCGCCCGAAGGCGACCGTGGCGCCCAGCGGCAGCCCGCCGCCGAGGCCCTTGGCGAGGGTGACGACATCGGGCAGGACACCCTCGTGCGCCTGGTACTCGAACCAGTGCCCGGTCCGGCCGACACCGGTCTGCACCTCGTCGAGGACCAGCAGCGCGCCGGTGGCCGCGGTGATGGCGCGGGCTGCCTTGAGGTAGTCGGCGGGCGGCACGACGACGCCGTTCTCGCCCTGCACCGGCTCGATGATCACCAGCGCGGTCTCCTCGGTGACCGCCGCCGCCAGTGCCTTGGCGTCGCCGTACGGCACATGGGTGACGTCACCGGGCAGCGGCAGGAACGGCTCCTGCTTGCCGGGCTGGCCGGTCAGGGCGAGGGCGCCCATGGTGCGGCCGTGGAAGCCGCCCCGGGTGGCGACCATGTGGGGCCGCCCGGTCAGCCGTCCGATCTTGAAGGCGCCCTCGTTGGCCTCGGCGCCCGAGTTGCAGAAGTACACCTTGCCGTCGCGGCCGAAGAGTTCCAGGAGCCGTTCGGCGAGGGCGACGGGCGGTTCGGCGACGAAGAGGTTGGAGACATGGCCGAGGGAGGCGATCTGGTTGCTGACCGCCTCGACGACGGCCGGGTGGGCGTGGCCGAGCGCGTTGACGGCGATGCCGCCAACGTAGTCGAGGTACTCCTTGCCGTCGGCGTCCCACAGCCGGGTGCCCGCGCCGCGGACCAGGGGCAGCCGGGGGGTGCCGTAGTTGTTCATGAGCGCGCCCTGCCACCGCTGGGTCAGCTCCTGGTTGGCGGTCATGCCTGGTCCCCCTGTTTCTCGTCCGGCACGACCATCGTGCCGATCCCTTCGTCCGTGAAGATCTCCAGCAGGATCGAGTGCTGGACCCGGCCGTCGATGACGCGGGCGGTAGTGACGCCGTTGCGTACGGCGTGCAGACAGCCCTGCATCTTCGGCACCATGCCCGAGGACAGGTCGGGCAGCAGTCGCTCCAGTTGGGTGGCGGTGAGGCGGCTGATCACCTCGTCGCTGTGCGGCCAGTCCTCGTAGAGGCCCTCGACGTCGGTGAGGACCATGAGGATCTCGGCGCCCAGCGCAGCAGCGAGTGCCGCAGCCGCCGTATCAGCATTGACGTTGTAGACATGTCCGTCGTCCTGGGAGCGGGCGATCGAGGAGACGACCGGGATACGGCCGTCGGCGAGCAGCGCCTCGATGGCGCCGGTGTCGATCTCGGTGATCTCACCGACCCGGCCGATGTCGATCAGCTCGCCGTCGATCTCGGGCTGGTGCCGGGTGGCGGTGATGGTGTGCGCGTCCTCGCCGGTGAGGCCGACGGCGAGCGGGCCGTGCTGGTTGAGCAGCCCGACCAGTTCGCGCTGGACCTGCCCGGCCAGCACCATCCGTACGACGTCCATGGCGTCCTCGGTGGTGACGCGCAGGCCCGCCTTGAACTCGCTGACGATGCCGTGCCGGTCGAGGGCTGCGCTGATCTGCGGGCCGCCGCCGTGCACGACGACGGGCTTGAGCCCGGCGTGCCGCAGGAAGACGACGTCCTGGGCGAAGGCCGCCTTCAGTTCCTCGTTCACCATGGCGTTGCCGCCGAACTTGATGACGACGGTCCTGCCGTGGTGGCGGGTGAGCCACGGCAGCGCCTCGATGAGGATCTGGGCCTTGGGGAGCGCGGTGTGCTTCCGCGTCGGAGTGCTCATGAGCTGTAGGCGCTGTTCTCGTGGACGTAGTCGGCGGTCAGGTCGTTGGTCCAGATGGTGGCGGTTTCTTCCCCGGCGGCGAGGTCGGCCACGATGTGCACCTCGCGGTAGCGCATGTCGACCCGCTCGCGGTCCTCGCCCACGGAGCCGTTCTTGCAGACCCAGACGCCGTTGATGGCGACGTTGAGCCGGTCGGGCTCGAAGGCGGCTCTGGTGGTGCCGATGGCCGACAGCACCCGGCCCCAGTTGGGGTCCTCGCCGTGGATGGCGCACTTGAGGAGGTTGTTGCGGGCGATGGAGCGGCCCACCTCGACGGCGTCGTCCTCGGTGGCGGCGCCCACCACCTCGACCTTGATGTCCTTGCTGGCGCCCTCGGCGTCCCGGATCAGCTGCTGGCCGAGGTCGTCGCAGACCTCCCGTACGGCGTCGGCGAACTCGGCGTACCCGGGGGTGGCCCCGGAGGCGCCGGAGGCGAGCAGCAGCACGGTGTCGTTGGTGGACATGCAGCCGTCGGAGTCGACGCGGTCGAAGGTGACCCGGGTGGCGTCGCGCAGCGCCCGGTCGAGGGTGGCGCTGTCAAGGTCGGCATCGGTGGTGAGGACGACGAGCATGGTGGCGAGGCCGGGGGCGAGCATGCCCGCGCCCTTGGCCATGCCGCCGACGGTCCAGCCGCCCCTGGTGGCGACGGCCGTCTTGTGGACGGTGTCGGTGGTCTTGATGGCGACGGCGGCCCGGGCACCGCCGTGCTCGGAGAGCTGGGCGGCGGCGGTCTCGACGCCGGGGAGCAGCTTGTCCATGGGGAGCAGGACGCCGATCAGGCCGGTGGAGCAGACGGCTACCTCACCCGCGCCGATGTCCAGCACCTCGGCGGCCTTCTCGGCGGTGGCGTGGGTGTCCTGGAAGCCCTTGGGGCCGGTGCAGGCGTTGGCGCCGCCGGAGTTGAGGACGACGGCGGTCAGCTCACCGCTCTTGAGGACCTGCTCGGACCACAGCACGGGTGCGGCCTTGACACGGTTGGAGGTGAAGACGCCCGCGGCGGCGCGGCGGGGCCCGGTGTTGACCACGAGGGCCAGGTCCGGTTGGCCGTTCTCCTTGATCCCGGCGGCGACCCCGGCCGCCGTGAACCCCTGTGCTGCCGTAACGCTCACGGCGCGACTCCGATCGTGGAAAGTCCCAGTCCCTCGGGGAGGCCGAGGGCCAGGTTCATGCTCTGCACGGCACCGCCGGCGGTGCCCTTGGTCAGGTTGTCGATGGCGCTGATCGCGATGATGCGACGCGTGGCGGCGTCGTACGCGACCTGCACCTGAACGGCGTTGGAACCGTGGACGGACGCCGTGGCGGGCCACTGTCCCTCGGGGAGGAGGTGGACGAACGGCTCGTCGGCGTAGGCCTTGTCGTAGGCGGCGCGTACGGTCCCGGCGGTCACGCCCTCCTTCGCGGCGGCCGTGCAGGTGGCGAGGATGCCGCGGGGCATCGGCGCGAGGGTGGGGGTGAAGGAGACGGCGACCCGCTGGCCCGCCGCCGCGCTGAGGTTCTGGATCATCTCGGGCGTGTGCCGGTGGCCGCCGCCGACGCCGTACGGCGACATGGAGCCCATGACCTCGCTGCCGAGCAGGTGCGGCTTGGGCGCCTTGCCCGCGCCGGAGGTGCCGGAGGCGGCGACGATCACGGCCTCGGGCTCGGCCAGGCCCGCGGTGTACGCCGGGTACAGGGCGAGGGAGACGGCCGTGGGGTAGCAGCCGGGTACCGCGACGCGCTTGGACCCCTCCAGCGCGGCGCGGGCACCCGGCAGTTCGGGGAGCCCGTAGGGCCAGGTCCCGGCGTGCGGGGAGCCGTAGAACGCCTCCCAGTCGGAGGCGTCCTCGAGGCGGAAGTCGGCGCCCATGTCGACGACGAGGACGTCCGGTCCGAGTTGCTCGGCGACGGCGGCGGACTGTCCGTGGGGCAGCGCGAGGAAGACCACGTCGTGCCCGGCGAGCACCTCGGCGGTGGTCCCCTCAAGGACCCGGTCGGCCAGCGGCAGCAGGTGCGGCTGGAGCGCGCCGAGCCGCTGTCCGGCGTTGGAGTTGCCGGTCAGGGCGCCGATCTCCACCTCGGGGTGCGCGAGGAGCAGACGCAGCAGCTCACCGCCCGCGTATCCGCTCGCCCCGGCCACTGCCGCACGTACCGTCATCGAAGAATCCTCCTCCTGGATGGCATGACTATACGTATCGCTGCACGTTTATGCAATGTATCCGCATGACCGGATCGGACCACGGCGATCGGGTACCGCCGGGGCGCCCACTGCCAGGGTTGGAGCCGAAAGGAGGCCGCATGATCTCGGCACTCAACCGGCTCGTCGATCTCGTCGAGGAGCACCTCACCGAGGAACTCGACGTCGACGGGCTGGCCCGGGCGCTCGGCACGACCGAGTACCACCTGCGCCGGATGTTCTCCTCGCTGGCCGGTATGCCGCTGTCGGAGTACGTGCGGCGGCGCCGTATGACCGTCGCCGCCGCCGACGTCGTCCGGGGCGAGGGGGACCTGCTGGGCATCGCCGTCCGGTACGGGTACGGCTCGGCCGAGGCGTTCGGACGCGCGTTCCGGTCGGTCCACGGCGCCGGTCCCGGCGAGGTGCGCCGTGCCGGGGGCCCCTTGCGCACACAACCGCAGCTCAGGTTCCGCCTGACCGTCGAAGGGAGCATCCCCATGGACACCCGCCTCGTCGACCGCCCCGCGTTCCGGCTGGCCGGACACGCTGCCCGGGTCCCGCTCGTCCACGAGGGCGTCAACCCGCACATCCAGGAGCACATCGCCGCGCTGCCGCAGGAGGAGCACCTGCGGCTGAAGGCCCTCGGCGATACCGAACCCCGGGGCCTGCTCCAGGTCAGCGACGACGTCGACCCCGACGCCCGGGAGGGCACCGAACTGACCTATCTGCACGGGGTCGCCCTCGGCCGGGACACGCCGGTCCCCGACAACCTCGACGTCATCGACGTACGGGCCGGGACGTGGGCGGTCTTCCGCACCAGCGGACCCCACCCCCGGGCCCTGCAGACGGCCTGGGCGGCGACCGCGACCGAGTGGTTCCCCTCCAACCCGTGGCGGCTGCGGCCGGGCCCCTCGATCGTCGCGGTCCTGGACCGCGCGGCCGACTTCACCACCGCCACCTGCGAGCTGTGGCTCCCCGTCGAACCGGGGTGACGCGCCCGGAGGCACCCGCACGGGCGTGCGGGTGCCTCCGGGCGCCGCGGCTATCGCCGGGCGATCCTGAGGAAGGTCACCGAGTTCGCCGGGAAGGTGTACGTGAACTTCTTCGCCACGCCGGTGAGCGTGGACGTCACCGGGGTGACCGGGGTGTCGGTCTCGGTGTTCACGTCGTCCGGCCCGGCGGCCAGGGTGGTGACCCGTGCCCGGGAGGCCACCCTGGCGCCGCCCAGGTCGACGGCGGTGCGCGCGGCGACGGACTGGGCGTTGACGACCTTGACGATCAGGTCGCCGGTGCGGTCGTCCTCGGTGACGACCTGGCGGAACGGCTCGGCGGGCTTGTCGTCGGTGAAGCTGCCCCACAGCTCGCCGTCGAGGTGGAGGCTGACCTGACGGCCGCGGACCTGGATGTCGATGTCGTAGGCGCGGCCGGTCTCGACGGAGTGCGGCTTGGCGAGCAGGGTGGACTTCCCGCCGTCCACGGCCTGTTCCACGGCTGACTGGGTGTTGTTCCAGCCGCCGAGGTTCCACCAGTAGTAGTTGCCGGTGTCCTTGACGCCGAAGGCGACGAGGAAGCCCTCGTTGCCGGACTTCTTGGTGGCCCTCACATGCAGGTCGTAGTCGTGCCAGGCGGGGTCGCCCGCGGTGACCATGGTGTTCTCGGCGGCGGTGTCGGTCTGGACGTACTCACCGTCCCGGACGGTCCAGCTGCCGGTGCCGGTGTGGGTCCACCGCGAGGCGTCGCCGGAGAAGTCGTCGGTGAGGAGGGGGGTGCCGTCCGCCGCGGTGACCCGCACGTCGTCGTACGCCGCGCTGGTCGCCCAGGTGGACAGGCCGACCGCGCCGGTGACCGGGCCGCTGACGTCGGGGGTGGTGGTCGCGGTGGACGGGACGACGCGGTCGCCGACGTTGGTCATGAACAGCTTCTGGACCTCGTAGCTGGCCGAGCCCCAGGAGGCGCGGTTGTTGAACCAGATCATGTCGGGGCGCCACTGCACGTAGTCCTCGTTGGCGAGCAGCGGGGCGTAGGAGGCGAGCTTGACGACGTCGGCGTTGCGTTCCAGGCCGGTCATGAAGGCGGCTTCGGCGAGGGCGTTCTTGAAGGCGTTGCCCTGGGAGGCGTACTCGCCGAGGAAGACCTGGGGGCCGCCGCGGTCGTAGTCGTCGTAGCGGTCGTTGTTCTGGAGGAACCACTGGGGGCTGTTGTAATAGTGCTCGTCGACCATCTCCACGCCGGTGTCCCGGTTGAGCTGCCAGAGGCGGTCGAAGGTGGTGCCGGTGTCGTCGGGGCCGGAGTTGGAGACGACCGTGATGTCCGGGTACTCGGCCTCGATCGCGGCGCGGAACTTCTGGAAGCGGGCGAAGAACGCGTCGGGCAGGTTCTCCTCGTTGCCGACGGCGAGGTGGGTGAGGCGGAAGGGCTTGGGGTGGCCCATCTCGGCGCGCACCTTGCCCCAGGTCGAGGTCGCCGGGCCGTTCGCGAACTCGATCAGGTCGAGGGTGTCCTGGATGTGGCGCTGGAGCAGGGCCTCGTCGTCGGTGGCGCGGTTCTGGCCGCAGCCGGTGACCAGGGCGGGGACGACGGGCAGCGGCATGGCGCCGATGTCCTCGGCGAAGCGGAAGTACTCGTAGTAGCCGAGGCCGTAGCTCTGGTTGTAGCCCCAGAAGTTGGCGTTGGTGGCGCGTTCCTCGACGGGGCCGATGGTGTCCTTCCACTGGTAGGAGCGCTTGCGCTGCCAGCCGGAGGCCTCGCTGTAGTCCTCCATCGAGCCGGTGTTGACCAGGCAGCCGCCGGGGAAGCGGACGAAGGCGGGGTCGAGCGCCTCGATCTTCTCCGCGAGGTCCCTGCGCAGGCCGTTGGACTGGTTCTTGTAGGTGTCGCGCGGGAAGAGCGAGACCATGTCGAGCGCCGCGTCGGTGGTGGTGCCGACGGCGAGGCGGCCTCGGTTGCTGGTGCGGGTCGCGGTGAAGGTGGCGGTGTACTTGGTCCAGTCGCCCCGGACGGCGACCTGGCGGGTGCTCGCCAGGGTGCCGGCGGCGTCCCGCAGGGCGACGGTGAGCGTGCCGGGGCCCGGGGTGCGGGCCCAGACGGAGAAGTCGTAGCGCTTGCCCGCCTCGACGCGGATGCCGGTGTTGTAGCCCGCGTTGGCGACGGAGGAACCGGCGGTCAGAAAGAGGTAGTTGCGGTTGCGGTCGTTGAGCCGCCCGCCGTCGTCCACGACCTTCGCGGTGCCGTCGACGGTCCAGGAGGTCAGCGGGGTGTAGGAGCCGTTGTCGGCGGTGGAGTACTCGAAGGACCGGTTCTGCACGAGTTCGGCGTAGAGACCGCCGTCGGCGGCCCGGTTGATGTCCTCGAAGAAGACGCCGTACATCGTGTCGTCGATCTCCGCGCCCCGGGCGGACGGGTCGACGGTGATCGTGTAGTCGGTGACGGCCTCGGCGTGCGCGGGCGCCGGGGCGACCACGGCGGTGGCCACCAGACAGGCGGTGGCGGTGAGGCCGAGTCTCCAGCGGGAGCGGGCGGCGCGGGGGCGCGTGGTGGTGCGTGACATGGATACTCCGCGGCTCTGTGCCCGGACGGGCCACGAACGGGCCACGCACGGACCCGAACGGACTCGAACGGACTGGTTCGAAATATCGGACATTGGTCAGCACTTCGAACGGCAAGATAGGGAGGGGGCGGGTACGCGTCAATGGGTCACGCAGCGACGTACGGGACGGGGAGCGGCAGGCGATGGGCGAGTTCTGGCCGGTACCGGACGTGATGGCGTATCTGGCCGGACGCTGGCGCGTCGAGCGTTCCGTGCGGGATCTGACGACCGGCGACGAAGGCCGCTTCACGGGTACGACGGATTTCCGCCACCTCGACGGCTCCGGACTGCTCCACCACGAGTCCGGCACGTTCGTCTGGCAGGGCGTCGCCCGCCCCGCCGAACGCACTCTGCGCTTCCTGCCCGGCCCCGCCCCCGGGACGGCCGACGTGCGCTTCGCCGACGGCCGTGCCTTCCACGACCTCGATCTGACCACGGGACGGCACACCGCCGACCACCCGTGCTCCGCCGACCTCTACCGCGGCGAGTTCAGCGTCCGGGACCGGGACCGCTGGCGGACGGTGTGGCGGGTGCGGGGTCCCGCGAAGGACCTGGTGATCAGCACCGACTACACCCGCGAGGCGGCGGGCCTACGCGCATGAGGTGTGCGCCGGTGCCCCGTCCAGGCACAGGTGCCAGCGGCCCGCCCAGCCGGTGACGGTGGTCGTCGACAGCGGGCGGACATCGATGTTCCAGTACGTCGAGGGCGGCGCCTTCAGCGCGTAGACCAGGGCGGCGCGGATCACCGACGGCTCGGCGACGGCGACGATCCAGCCGTGCTCCTCGACCGGCCGGGTGTTCAGCCAGCCGCCGATCCGGGAGATGAACGACAGCAGCGACTCACCGCCGTGCGGCGTCGAGCGGGGGTCCGCCAGCCAGGCGTCCACGAGGTCCGGTTCGCGGGCCATCGCCTCCCCCAGGGTCAGCCCGCGCCAGCGGCCCATGTGGCAGTCCCGCAGCGCGGGCTGCACCAGCGGGTGGTAGCCGAGGGCGTCCCCGGTGGCGCGGCTGCGCGGGGTCGGTGAGCAGTAGCGCAGCTCGGCCGTGGCGAGCGGGAGCAGGTCGCGGGCGACGTGCTGCACCTCCTCCCAGCCCGCCTGGTCCAGCGGCCGGTCGTCCTCGAACCGCTCGGCGAGCAGGGGGGAGCTGCGCGCGCTGGCGACGAACGTGACCCGAAGTGACATGCGGGGATCGTGAGCCTCGAAAGTGCGCAGGTCAAGAGGTGTTACCTGGGAGTTACCGAGGGTGCTCGAAAACTTACCCGAAGGTCAGCGCCAGCCACTGGTCCGGCCGCTCCAGCGGCTCGAAGCCGACCTTGGCGTAGACGTCGTGGGCGTCATGCGTGGCGAGCATGATCCGCCGCAGCCCGAACGGCCGCAGCTCCTCGCGCACCGCCACCACCAGCGCCGTTCCGATCCCCTTGCCGCGCACCGCCGGGTCGACGTACACGTCGCAGAGCCAGGCGAAGGTCGCCCGGTCGGTCACCACCCGGGCGTAGGCGACCTGCGCGCCGGAGGCGGTGTCGTACACCCCGAAGTTGAGCGACCCGGCGATCGCGTTGTCCTGCTTCGCCCGGGCCCGGCCGAGCGCCCAGTACGCGTCGGTGGACAGCCAGCGGTGCACCCGCTCGGCGTCGATGCGGTCGGGGTCGGTGGAGATCTCATAGCCCTCAGCGAGGGGCGGTACGTCGGTCATGGGGGGATGCTCGCAACTCACGGGAGCGGGCGTCGAGCGGATTACCGCCCGGGTCCCGCCCGGTCACCGTGCGCGCGGGAGCACCTCGTCGCAGGCCGCCCGCAACCGCCGTACGCCCTCCGTGATCTCCCCGGTCGACGCCACCGCGGCGAAGCTCAGCCGGATGTGGGCGGCCGGGGGTTCGGCACTGAAGTAGGGACGGCCGGGGGTGATGGCGACGCCCGCGCGCAGCGCGGCGGCGGTCAGCGCCAGGTCGTCGGCGCCGTCGGGCAGCCGCGGCCAGAGGTGGTAGCCGCCCGAGGGGACGTACGGCAGCGACAGCTCGGGCAGACCGCGGAGCAGCTCGGCGGTCATGGTGTCCCGACGGACCCTCAACTCGGCCGAGACCGACCGCAGATGACGCGGCCAGGCGGGCGAGCCGACGAGTTCCAGGGCGGCCTCCTGGAGGGGGCGGGGGACGAAGAAGGTGTCGACGACCTGGATGGCCCGCAGCCGTTCCAGCACGGGACCGCGGGCGGCGAGGGCGGCGACCCGGAAGCTGGGCGAGGTCGCCTTGGTGAGCGAGCCGACGTGGACGACGACACCGTCCGGGTCGTCGGCGGCGAGCGGGCGCGGCAGCGGCGGGGCGTCCTCGTGCACCAGCCGTCGTACGAAGTCGTCCTCGACGACGAACGCCCGGGCCCCGTGGGCGATGCGCAGCACCTCGGCGCGCCGGTCGGGGGCGAGGACGGCGCCGGTCGGGTTCTGGAACAGCGGCTGGCAGACGAACACCCGGGCGCCGGTGGCCCGGAAGGCGTCCGCGAGCAGGGCGGGCCGCACGCCGTCCGCGTCCACCGGGACCGGCACCGGGCGCAGGCCCGCCGCACGGGCGATGGCGAGCATGCCGGGGTAGGTGGGCGACTCCACCAGGACGGGCGCGCCGGGCGGGGCGAGGGCCCGCAGGGCGGTGGTGAGCGCGGACTGGCCGCCCGCGGTGACCAGCACCTCGGCGGCGGTGACGGCGCCGCCGATGCTCCGGGCGAACCACTCGCGCAGTTCCGGCAGTCCGTCCATCGGCGGTCGTCCCCAGGCCCCGGGCCGTCGTCCCGCCCGGGACAGCGCCGCCGCCATCGCCCGCTCGGGCTGGAGGGAGGGGTGCAGATAGCCGCCGTTGAACTCGATGACGCCGGGCGAGGGCGCGGCGAGCGAGACCAGGACGCCGGAGGCGTCCACCGAGCGGGGTACGAGGTCGGCGGCGCCGTCGGCGCTGAGCGCGACCTCCTGCCAGGAGGTGTCCCCGGCGGCCGGTGCCCCGGTGGCGCGGGGGCGGGCGCGGAAGGCTCCGGCGCCGGGCCGGGTGACGACCAGTCCCTCGGCGGCGAGCTGCGCCAGGGCCCGGGAGACCGTCACCGGGCTGACCCGGAACCGCTCGACGAGGGCCCGGCTCGACGGGAGCTTTCCTTCTGGTGGATAGCGGTTCAGCTCTCTCCTCAGCTGTTCCGCCAGTTCAGCCACGCTGCTACGCTCTTGCATGAGAGCAGAGAGTAGCGCTATCGCGCCAACCCGGATAGCGGTCAGCACCGCGGAGCCCCAGGGACGCGGCAGGACGTCCGGCACCCTCATGGCCGCCCTCGGCGTCACCGCCTTCTCCCTCACCTTCCCGGCGACCGCCTGGGGCCTGGAGGGCTTCGGGCCCTGGTCGCTGGTGGCGGTGCGCAGTGTGCTGGCGGCCCTGATCGCGGGCGGCTGTCTGCTCGCGCTGCGGGTCCCGGTGCCGGAGCGGAGGCACTGGGCGGGCCTCGCGGTGGTGGCCGCCGGCGTTGTCGTCGGCTTCCCGATGCTGACCACGCTCGCCCTCCAGACCTCCACCACCGCGCACGCGGCCGTCGTCGTCGGCCTGCTCCCCCTGACCACCGCCCTGTTCTCGGCGCTGCGCACCGGCACCCGGCCCTCGCGCACCTTCTGGGCGGCGGCGCTGGCGGGCGCGGCCGTGGTGGCCGCCTTCACCGTGCAGCAGAGCGGCGGCGCCCTCAGCACCGCCGACGTCTACCTCTTCGGGGCGCTGCTGGTGTGCGCGGCCGGGTACACCGAGGGCGGGCGGCTGGCCCGGATCATGCCGGGCTGGCAGGTGATCGGCTGGGCGCTGGTGCTGTGCCTGCCGGTCGCGGTGCCCGCCGCCGCGGTGGCGCTGTCGTACGAACCCGTCCGGCTGACCGCGCACAGCGTGGCCGGGGTGCTGTGGGTCGCGGCGGGCTCGCAGTTCCTGGGGCTGGTCGTCTGGTACCGGGGCATGGCGGCCATCGGCATCCCCAAGGCGAGCCAGTTGCAGCTCGCCCAGCCGCTGCTCACACTGGTGTGGTCGGTGCTGCTGCTGGGCGAGCACCTGACGGTGGCCGCCCCGCTGACGGCCGCGGCGGTGCTCGTCTGCATCGCCGTCACGCAACGGGCGCGCGGCTGACGGCGTGCGCACCGCTCCCGGGCGGCACCCCCGCGCCGTAGACTCGAAAGGCCACGGACCGCTGCTCCCGCACACGGAGGAGGCCCCAAGATGCGCGCAAGCGTGGGCGACCAGCTTGTCCAGCACGGCAGGGTGGTCGGACAGAGCGACAAGGTCGGCGAGATCGTCGAAGTGATGGGCCAGGAGGGCAACCCGCCGTTCCGGGTCCGCTTCGAGGACGGCCATGAGGGCGTCTGCTCGCCGGGCCCCGACACCGAGATCCGGCACCGGGAGACCACCACCGGGCAGTGAACTCAGCGCGGGAGTGTGGCCCGCTGCCCGTAGTGGTCGGCCACCACCCGCGCCATCGCCCCGGCCGGGTCAGCCGCCACCTCCCGGGCGGCGAAGAAGACATGACCGCGCACCTCCGGGTGGTCCCCGGCGAGGGTGAGGTGCCGGGACAGCTCGGCCGGGTCCTGCCAGGCCGCAGCCTGCGCGGGATCGCCGGCCCGGTACAGCGCCTCACCCACGTACAGCTCGGTGCCCGTGCCCCGGGCGACCGCGGCCCACCAGGGCAGCAGCTTGGCGTAGTCGGCGGCCCGGTTGCCGATGTGCCAGTACAGCTGCGGGCAGATGTAGTCGATCCAGTTCTCCCTGACCCACTTGCGGGTGTCCGCGTGCTGGTCGTCGTACGACTGGAGGGCCTGGGTGTCCGAGCCGCGCGGGTCGCTGTCGGCGTTGCGCCACACCCCGAAGGGGCTGATGCCGAACCGGGCGGCCGGGCGGACCTTCTTGATCCCGGCGGCCATGTCACGCACCAGCCGGTCGATGTTGTCGCGCCTCCATGCGGCCCGGTCGGGGAAGGCGCCGCCGTGGGCGTCGTAGGCGGCGTCGTCGTCGAAGGTCTGGCCGGGCTTCGGGTAGGGGTAGAAGTAGTCGTCGAAGTGGACGGCGTCGACCGGGTACTTCCGCACCGCGTCCAGCATCGCCTCCCGCACGAAGGCGCGGACCTCCGGCAGCCCGGGGTTGTAGTGGAGCTGCCCGCCGTACGCCACGACCCAGTCGGGGTGCCGCCGGGCCGGGTGGGAGGCGACGAGCCGGGACGGGTCGGTGTGGGCGGCGACGCGCAGCGGGTTGAACCAGGCGTGCAGCTGGAGCCCGCGGGCGTGCGCCTCGGTGATGGCGGTGCCCAGCGGGTCCCAGCCGGGGTCCCGGCCCTGGACGCCGGTGAGGTACTGCGACCAGGGCTCGTACGACGACGGCCACAGCGCGTCGGCCGTGGGGCGCACCTGGAAGATCACCGTGTTGAGGCGGCGCCGGACCGCGGTGTCCAGGTGGGCGATCAGCTCGGCGCGCTGCCGCTCGGCGGAGAGCCCGGGGGCGGACGGCCAGTCGCGGTTCTGCACAGTGGCCAGCCACATGCCGCGCATCCCGGTGGCGGCCCGTGGGTCGCCACCGCGGACCGGTGCGGCGGACGCTCCCGTCGTGGCCAGGGTCGACAGGGCGACCAGGGCGAACGCCCGCCGTGACAGCCGTCGCATGACAAGACCCCCATACGCTTCGGATTGGATCGATCACTGATTGTCCCGCGGCTCCAGCATGCCTCCACCCCGCCGATCGATCATCGATACTTGGGGGTAACGTGCACGATCGGAGCAGGGTCGGCTGTGGCCGCCGCGACCCGGTGGCACGGCACGGCCGCGGATCAGCGAAAGGGACGATGTGACCGTCAGTTCGGGAGATATCACGCGCGTCGGAGTGGTGGGCTGCGGTCAGATGGGTGCGGGCATCGCCGAGGTGTGCGCCCGCTCCGGCCTGGAGGTGAAGGTCGCCGAGACCACCGGCGAGGCCCTGGAGATCGGCCGTACCCGGCTGTTCAACTCCCTCGCCAAGGCCGCCGAGCGCGGCAAGATCAGTGAGGCCGAGCGGGACGCCACGCTGGAGCGGCTGAGCTTCACCACCGACCTCGGCGAGTTCGCCGACCGCGATCTGGTCATCGAGGCCGTGGTGGAGAACGAGCAGGTCAAGACCGAGATCTTCCAGGTGCTCGACCAGGTGGTGACCCGGCCGGACGCGATCCTCGCCTCCAACACCTCCTCGATCCCGCTGGTGAAGCTGGCGGTCGCCACCTCCCGGCCGGACCAGGTCGTCGGCATCCACTTCTTCAACCCGGCCCCGGTGCAGCAGCTCGTCGAGCTGATCCCGGCGCTCACCACCTCCGAGGGCACGCTCAGCCGGGCGCAGCTGTTCGCCGAGAAGATGCTCGGCAAGCACGCGATCCGCGCCCAGGACCGCTCGGGCTTCGTCGTCAACGCCCTGCTGATCCCCTACCTCCTCTCCGCGATCCGGATGTTCGAGACGGGCATCGCCAGCCGTGAGGACATCGACAACGGCATGGAGATGGGCTGCGCCCACCCGATGGGCCCGCTGAAGCTGTCCGACCTGATCGGTCTGGACACGGTCGCCTCGGTGGCGCAGAGCATGTACGAGGAGTTCAAGGAGCCGCTGTACGCCGCTCCGCCGCTGCTCCAGCGGATGGTCGACGCCGGCCGGCTCGGCCGCAAGACCGGCTCCGGGTTCTACACCTACGGCTGATTACCGAGCGCTACTTCTCCGGGCCCGGCACCTCTTCGGTGCCGGGCCCGTGTCATTCACACACCGTGTGCGCCCCGGGCACGCATATGCCACTCTCACACTCTCCCCATGGGCCCATCAGGCGAGTTGACTCATCATGCGCATGCAAGGGATAGGGAACGACTACGGAAAGGAGCGGTTCGTGACCGCCGATCCCGAGCAGTCCGTCGCCCAAGGAGAACTCGCAGAGTTACGACGCCGCCTGGACGTGGCCTACGCCCAGGTCGAGGGTGGCCTCACCCTGCTCACCCACCGCACCAAGGAGACCGCCAAGGAGGTGGACGAGCTGAACACCCGGCTCGTCACCCTGGAACACGCCCGCTGGCCGCTGCCCTCGATCGCGGCCGTCACCGCGGTGGGCGCGCTGGTCGTGGCTCTCTGGCAGGCGGTCGGACGCTAGGCCGCCGTCCTCACGGCAGCACGTCCTGACCGAGCCTGAGGTGGTGCAGCAACAGCAGTGCGGCCGCCATGTTGGCGGCCGGGACCTCGCCGCGGGCGACCATGTCGGGGACGAGTTTGAGGGGGACCCACTCCCTGCGGTCCGACTCGAAGTCGTCCACGGGGTGTCCGACGTACTCTCCGCCGTCGGCCCAGTAGATGTGGTGCCGGGCGTCGGTGAGCCCGTTGGACGGCTCCACGCTCATCAGATGGCGCAGGGGTCCCGGCCGCCATCCGGTCTCCTCCTCCAGTTCACGGGCGGCCGCGGCCACGATGTCCTCGCCGTCCTCGACGACTCCGGCCGCCAGTTCCCACCCCCAGCTGTCGGTGATGAAGCGATGGCGCCACAGCAGCAGGACCTCGTTGGCCTCGTTGACCACCGTGGCCACCGCGACGGGCCGCAGTCGGATCAGGAAGTGGTCGAGATGCCGTCCGTCCGGCAACTCGACATCGGCGAGATTGACACTGAACCAGCGGTTTGCATACACAGTTCGTTCGTTCAGTTTCGTCCACTGCACGGTTCTGCCACCTTCCGACGAGTAAGTGGCAATATCGCAGCAGGAACGAGTCGGCAGCAGGCGCACGAGGAGCTACCCGCGGCACGGGCGCGGGCGCGAGGCCGTCCGGCGGCGGGCGGGGGTCACAGCGGCACGCGCAGCGCCCCGTCGATGAGTTCGGCCGCCTCCGCCGTGCCCGTGCCGCCGCTGCGCACCAGATGGTCGCGCACCGCCCGGAGTCTGTCGCGCAGCCGCTGCGACTCCATCCCCCGCGCCTGCTCGGCCATCTGCACCGCCGTGGCCACCGCCTTGTCGGCGTTGCCCCGGCGCAACTCGATCGTGCTGAGCATGGCCAGCCGGTGCACCCGGCCCCGGTCGTGCGCCGGGTTGTCCACCGCCGCCGCCGCGTGCTCCCCCGCCGCCGCCAGCTCCCCGAGGCTCAGCAGCGCCTCCGCCACCTGGACGTTGACCAGGCCCGGCTGGACATAGCCGGTCTCATCGGGTTCGTAGCCACGGCGGATGCGTTCGGCGGCCTGCTCCGCCCGCCGGATGCAGGACAGCGCGCTCGTACTGTCGCCGAGGTGCGCGTACGCCTTCGCCTGCATCGCGTACAGGTCCGAGGCGAGCGCCGGGGTGATGTCCTTGCCCGCGGTGCGCAGCGCCGCCTCGGCGAACGCGACGGCCTGGCGGTACTCCTTCATGAACAGCGACTGGTTGACCAGCAGCGCGATCACATACGCCCCGAGCCCCCGGTCCCCGCTCGCCTTGGCCAGCCGCAGCGCCTGGTGGAAGTAGCGCTGGGCGAGACCGTGCGCGTCGGAGTCGTAGGCGCAGATGCCCGCGATCGCCACCAGCCCGCCCGTGGCGCGGTGCAGTTGGCGGCCGGTGGCGTCGGTGTAGCCGCCGCGCAGCAGCGGGGCCGCCTCCGCGTTGAGAAACCCGACGATCCGGCTGCGCGTCGCCACCCCGCCCGCCTTGCGGTACATCTGCTCGTAGTGGCCGCGGGCGGCGCGCAGCAGGTCCAGGTCGGCCGGGGTCACGCGGTGCCGTCCGCCCCGGGAGACGTCCACGTCCTCCGGCGGGTTCTCCCACTCCCACACCGGCATCACGGCGGGTGTGCCGGTGACCGCGGGCGCGCCGAGGAGGTGCGGGCGCTGCTGCTCGTCGGAGCGCCACAGCGCGGTGGCCCGTTCGACGAAGCCGGAGAGCGAGGTGCCGTGCGGGGTCCCCGGTTCGCCCGGTACGCCGAGGCCGATGTCGTCGAGCGTGACCGGCCGTCTCAGCCGGGTGGCGAGGACCTCGCAGATCAGGTCGGGCACCTGACCGCGCGGTCGCTGGCCCTTCAGCCAGCGGGCCACCGCGGTGTGCTCGTAGCGCAGTGCCAGTCCGCGTGACCGTCCCGCCTGGTTGACGTGCGCCGCCAGCCCGGCGTGGGAGATTCCGGCCTCGTCGAGGATCGCGTCCAGCAGGGTGTTGGGCTGCATCCCATGCCCCCAAGGTGGCTCGGTGCCGACAGCGTAGTGAATCCGGTTTCACACGGGGTGTGAACCGAGTGCTCGAATCCGTACCGTGTGCGCGCTGTTGCGGAGAGTTTCCCGCCGGTTGACTGAAATGCCTCGCAAGAGGCCCGGCCGGGCCGCCGGCTCCCCCTCGTACAGTGCGGCGGCCCGAAAACACGCCGTCCCCCCGTCGCCTGCCCGACACTCCGTGGCGGGGGGCGGCGTCCCCGGGCCCCACGGCTAACCGCGCACCCGCGGCCGTGGGCGGGTCACCGCTGTTCGGGCGGTGTCCGGCGGCCCTGTACGACGTCTTCGCGGCCCCTCGTCGGCCAGCACCAGCAGGGCCACGTCATCGGCGGGGCGGCCCGCCGTATGGCGCAGGAGGCGGGTGAAGACGGCGCCCACGAGCATCTGCGGAGTCGGTGGACGCTGCCGCAACGCCTCCGTCAGCACCGTCTCCAGGGGAAAGAACCGGCCATGACCGTCCCGGGCGTCCGCGGCACCGTCCGTGTACAGGAACAGCGCCTCGCCGGGCCGCAGACGGCCACAGCTCACGGCGGTCAGCTCGTCGTCGGGGAGCGGGAAGAGACCCAGCGGCGGCAGCGGGTCGGCCCGGGCGAGGGGCACCACCCCGGTGCCCCGCAGCCGGTACGGCCACGGGTGGCCGCAGTTGAGGGCGCGCACCCGGCCGTCGCGGCCGATCTCCAGCAGGAGGACGGTGACGAAGTCCTCCCCCTCGGTGGCCTGCTCACTCAGGTGCCGGGCGAGGGCCCGGTCCAGTCGGCGCAGCACCCGGTCGAGGCCGGGCTCGTCGTGCGCGGCCTCACGGAAACTGCCGAGGACCGCGGAGACGGTGCCGAAGGCGGCGATGCCGTGCCCGCGCACATCGCCCACCACGGCCCGGACGCCGTACTCGGTGGCGACCACCTCGTACAGATCGCCGCCCATCGCGGCACCGCGGTCCGCGGAGAGCCGCACCGCGGCCACGTCCAGCCCGCCGACCCGCGGTGGCAGCGGACGCAGCAGCGCGTCCTGGGCCTCGCCCGCCACCTTGCGGACCCGCTTCAGCTCCCGCAGCGGACCACGCCGCACCTGGTGCACGAGGCCGGTACCCACGGCGAGGAAGACGGCGCTGGTGACGATCCGCGCCCCGAGCCCGCTCTGCTCGGCGAGCGGACACGCCAGCTTGTAGCCGATGGCCGCCGCGCCCCATGCCGTGGGAAGTCCGAGCGCGAGCAACCGCCGCCCCAGACCGATGCGCATCATGCCGATTGGCCCCCCATCAGGCCCGGACAGCACAGACCGGCCCCGAAGAGGCCGGTCTGATTCTGTCGACCACTTGACCCGGATAAGCCAAGCGCCCTGACTTGCCACCCGAACGAGTGAAATGAGAGGGGATGGGGATGGTGCGGGGGGTGTGGGGGGCTCGCCCCCCACAAGGGGCGCGGGGAACTGCGCGACCAGCCACAGACAACCCGCACCCGGCAGGACCACCTAGCCCCGCAACACCGCCCCCGTCCTCTCAGCGGCCAGCGAAACCGCCGCGTCCCGAGCCGCCGACGCCTCGTCCACCGTCAGTGTCCGGTCCGCCGCCCGGAACCGCAGCGCGTAGGCGAGCGACTTGCGTCCCTCACCCAGCTGCTCCGCGTTCTCGTAGACGTCGAACAGCCGGATGGACTCCAGCAGTTCACCGGCGCCCTCGCGCAGCGCGGCCTCCACCTCGGTGTGTGGGACCGGCCGGTCGACGACCAGGGCGACGTCCTGCGTGGCGACCGGGAAGGTGGAGATGGACGGCGCCTGCGGGGTGCCGTCGGCGGCCCGCTCCAGGGCGTCCAGGTCCAGCTCCGTCGCACAGGTGCGCTCGGGCAGGCCGAGGGCCTTCACCACGCGCGGGTGCAGCTCTCCGGCGTGGCCGACGACCTTCTGCGCACCGTCGACGGTGATCGCCAGCTCGGCGCACCGGCCCGGGTGCCAGGGCCCGTACTGGCCCTTGCGGACGATCAGCTCGACGCCGGTCTCGGCTGCCACGGTCCGCGCGGCCTCGACCGCGTCGGCCCAGTCCGCCGGACGGCCCTTGCCCCACCATCCGGCCTGTTCACGGGCGCCCGCGAGGACGACGGCGACATGGCGCGGCTGCTCGGGCAGCGCGGCGCCGAGTTCGGCGATCTCCTCGTCGGTGGGGCGCCGGTCGACGGGCAGCCCGGCGGCGACCCGCTGCTCCTCGCGCGGCAGGAAGACCAGCCCGGTCTCGAAGAGGGCGAGGTCGTGGCTGCCGCGGCCGTGGTTGCGGCGCAGCGCGCCGAGCAGGCCCGGCAGCAGCGACGTGCGCAGCGCGGGCTCCTCGTCGCTGAGCGGGTTGGTCAGCCTGACGACGCGGCGGGCCGGGTCGTCCTTCGCCAGGCCGAGCTGGTCGAAGACCTGCTCGCTGACGAAGGGGTAGTTGGGCGCCTCCACACAGCCCGCACCGGCGAGCGCCCGGCCGATCCGGCGGTGCAGCCGCTGCCGGTGGGTCAGGCCACGGCCGGACGGCGGCTTGGGCAGCGTGGAGGGCAGGTTCTCGTAGCCCTCCAGCCGGATGACCTCTTCGGCGAGGTCGTTGGGGTCGGTCAGGTCGGGCCGCCAGGACGGCACGGTGACGAGCAGCTCGTCCTGCCCGTACACGTCGCAGCCGACCTCCTGGAGACGGCGTACGACGGTCTCCCGGCCGTAGACGACACCGGCGACCTTGTCGGGGTGGTCCGCGGGGATGGTGATGGTGTGCGGCGCGGACGGGGTGACGACCTCGGTGACCCCGGCCTCGGCGGTGCCGCCCGCGAGGAGGACCAGCAGGTCGACGGTGCGCTGTGCGGCGGCGGCAGCGGCCTGCGGGTCGACGCCGCGCTCGAAGCGGCGGGACGCCTCGGAGGAGAGCTTGTGGCGGCGCGCGGTGCGGGCGATGGCGACCGGGTCGAAGTGGGCGGCCTCGATCACCACGTCGGAAGTGGCGTTCTCCGTGTCCTCGTGGTCCGCGATCTCGGTGTTGGCGCCGCCCATGACGCCCGCGAGCCCGATCGGGCCGCGCTCGTCGGTGATCACCAGGTCCTCGGCGTCCAGGGTGCGCTTGACGCCGTCGAGGGTGGTGAGCTTCTCACCGGGCTCGGCGCGGCGCACGCCGATGGTGCCCTGGACCAGGCCGCGGTCGTAGGCGTGCAGCGGCTGGCCGAGTTCGAGCATCACGTAGTTGGTGATGTCGACGGCGAGCGAGATCGGCCGCATGCCGGCCTTCTGGAGGCGGCGCCTGAGCCAGATCGGGGAGCGGGCCTCGGGGTCGAGGCCGGTGACGGTGCGGGCGGTGAAGCGGTCGCAGCCGAGCGGGTCGGAGACCGCGACCGGGTAGCCGAACGCGTTCGGACCGGGCACGTCGAGCAGCGCGGGGTCGCGCAGCGGCAGGCCGTAGGCGGTGGCGGTCTCGCGGGCCACGCCGCGGATCGACAGGCAGTAGCCGCGGTCGGGCGTGACGGCGATGTCGAGGACCTCGTCGACCAGTTCCAGCAGCTCGATGGCGTCCTTGCCGACCTCGGTCTCCGGCGGCAGCACGATGATGCCCTTGCTGCCGTCGTCGCCCATGCCCAGCTCGTCGCTGGAGCAGATCATGCCGTGGGAGGTCCGGCCGTAGGTCTTGCGGGCGGAGATGGCGAAGCCGCCCGGGAGGACCGCGCCCGGCAGCACGACGACGACCTTGTCGCCGACGGCGAAGTTGCGTGCGCCGCAGATCAGCTCCTGGGGCTCGCCGGTGCCGTTGGCCCGGCCGACGTCGACGGTGCAGAAGCGGATCGGCTTCTTGAACTCCGTCAGCTCCTCGATGGTCAGCACCTGGCCGACGACCAGCGGGCCCTTGAGCCCGTCGCCGAGCTGCTCGACGGTCTCGACCTCGAGACCGGCCGAAATGAGCTTGGCCTGCACGTCCCGACCGGTTTCCGTCTCCGGCAGGTCGACGTACTCCCGCAGCCAAGAAAGCGGGACCCGCATCAGATCTCCATCCCGAACGGCCGGGTGAACCGGACGTCACCCTCGACCATGTCTCGCATGTCCTCGACGTTGTGGCGGAACATCAGCATCCGCTCGATGCCGAACCCGAAGGCGAAGCCGCTGTACTTCTCCGGGTCGACGCCGCAGGCGGTCAGCACCCGCGGGTTGACCATGCCGCAGCCGCCCAGCTCGATCCAGCCCTCGGACGAGCAGGTCCGGCAGGGCCGGTCGGGGTTGCCGACGGACGCGCCCTTGCAGACGTAGCAGAGCATGTCCATCTCGGCGGACGGCTCGGTGAACGGGAAGAAGTTCGGCCGCAGCCGGGTCTTCATGCCCTCGCCGAACAGGGACTGGACCATGTGGTCCAGGGTGCCCTTGAGGTCCGCCATGGTCAGGCCCTCGTCGACGGCGAGCAGCTCGACCTGGTGGAAGACCGGGGTGTGGGTGGCGTCCAGCTCGTCGGTGCGGTAGACGCGCCCCGGGCAGATCACGTAGACCGGCAGCTCACGGCTGAGCAGGGAGCGGATCTGCACCGGCGAGGTGTGGGTGCGCAGCACGACACCGGACTCGGTGCCGCCCTCGGGGCCCTGCACGAAGAAGGTGTCCGCCTCGCCGCGGGCCGGGTGGTCCGGGCCGATGTTCAGGGCGTCGAAGTTGAACCACTCGGCCTCGACCTCGGGGCCCTCGGCGACCTCGTAGCCCATGGCCACGAAGATGTCCTCGATGCGCTCCGACAGCGTGGTCAGCGGGTGCCGGGCGCCCGCGGGGACACGGTCGTAGGGCAGCGTGACGTCCACGTCCTCCTCGACCAGCACCCGCGCGTCGCGCTCGGCCTCCAGCTCGGCCTGGCGGGCGGCGAGGGCCTTGTTCACGGCGCCGCGGGCCATGCCGACCCGCTTGCCCGCGTCGGCCTTGGCGTGCGGCGGCAGGGCGCCGATCTCGCGGTTGGCGAGGGCCAGCGGGGAGGCCGGGCCGGTGTGGGCGACCTTGGCCTCGTGGAGTGCGTCGAGGGAGTCCGCGGCGGCGAAGGCGGCGAGCGCCTCGTCCCGCATGCGCTCGATCTCTTCCGGTTTCAACGTCTCGACCTCGACAGGGTCGTACGACTTATTGGGTGCCGACATCTCTTCCCGTGCTTCCGATTGGCTGGCTGGAGTCCCCGTCACCGACTCGAAGGGCCGCGAGCAGGACACAAAGGTGCCATTGGCCGAGTCTAACGGGGTGGGGACAGGCGAATGCGCCCGCGGGCCGCTCAGGCGAGATAGGCCGGAGCGCTCACGGGCAACGTAAATCGGAACTCGGCGCCGCCGCCGGGGGCGCGGCCGACCGTGATGGTGCCGCCGTGGGCCTCGACGATGCCCTTGACGATGTACAGCCCGAGTCCGGTGCCGCCGCGCTTGCTGCCCCGCCAGAAGCGGGTGAAGACGCGGTTCATGGACTCCTCCGGGATGCCTGGGCCCTCGTCGCTCACGGTGACCGACGTGCCGGTGTCCTCGCCCTCGCGGGGTGACGCCGTGGCCGTGATGTCAATGGTGACGGTCCCCTCGCCGTGCCGCACCGCATTTTCCAGCAGGTTGCTCAGGACCTGGTCGACCTTGTCGGGGTCGGCCCACAGGTCGGGCAGCGGCTGCTCGATGCGGAGCAGGAACCGGTCGGCGGACTGCCCGGCGGCGACGTAGGCCTGGATGTGGCGGCCGACGGCGGCGCCGATGTCGACGGGCTGGCGGCGCACCTCCAGGCGTCCGGAGTCGATGCGGGAGATGTCGAGCAGCTCGGCGATGAGGCGGGTGACCCGGTCGGCGTCGGCGTCGACGGTCTCCAGCATCAGCCGCTTCTGGTCGTCCGTGAACCGCTCCCACTTCGCCAGCAGGGTGGCCGTGAACCCCTTCACCGAGGTGAGCGGGGAGCGCAGCTCGTGCGCGACGGTGGCGATCAGCTCGGCGTGGCTGCGCTCGGTGCGGCGCCGCGCCTCGGTGTCGCGCAGCGAGACCACGACCCGCTGGACCGGCCCGGTGGGGGCGGCGCGCACATAGCGGGCGGCGACCAGCACCTCCCGCCCGCCCGGCAGCAGCAGGTTCCGCTCGGGCTGCCGCACGCGGATGGCGAGGCCGCCGTACGGGTCGGTCAGCTGCCACCAGCGCCTGCCCTCCAGGTCCTCTAACGGCAGCGCCTTCTCCAGCCGCTGTCCGAGGGCCTCGGCGGCGGGGACGGCGGTGATGCGCTCGGCGGCGGCGTTGAAGCAGACCACCCGGCCGCGCTCGTCGGCGACGACGAGTCCGTCGGGCAGGTCGTCGGGGTGCAAGCCGGGCCCGCCGGGATCACCGGCGTCGGCGGGCGGGCGCGCCCGGTGCCCTCCCGGTGCGCTGCTCGTGCCGACGCTCATCCCCGTACCCCACCTCTCGGCTTGTCCAGTGGGCCCCCGAGCTGGTCACCCTACTAGCCTTCGGTGACGGAGCGGCAGCCTCCGGGGGCGCGCTGTGCACGGGCCGACGCGTAGAGACATACGGCGGCGGCGGTCGCCAGGTTCAGACTCTCGGCCTGTCCGTGGATGGGGACGCGCACGACGGCGTCGGTGAGGGCGCGGGTCTCCTCCGGAAGCCCCCAGGCCTCGTTGCCGAACACCCAGGCGGTCGGCCCGCCCATGGTGCCCTTGTCCAGTTCGTCGTCGAGGTCACGGTCGCCCGCCCCGTCGGCGGCCAGCACCCGTACCCCGCTCTCCCGCAGCCCGGCCACGGCCCGCTCCACGGGTACGCCGACGGCGACCGGCAGATGGAACAGCGAACCGACGGACGCCCGTACGGCCTTGGGGTTGTAGAGGTCCACGGAGGCGTCGGTCAGCACGACCGCCTCGGCACCGGCGGCGTCGGCGCAGCGCAGCACGGTGCCCGCGTTGCCGGGGTCACGCACATGCGCGAGCACGGCGACGAGTTTGGGCCGGGCGGCGAGGACCTCCTCGAACGGCGTGTCCAGGAACCGGCAGACCCCGACCAGCCCCTGCGGGGTGACGGTGGTCGAGATGTCGGCGATCACCTGCTCGGCGGCGAGGTGGACGCGGGCGCCGATCTCGCGGGCGCGGCCGATGATGTCGGCGTACCGCTCCGCGGCCTCGACGGTGGCGAACAGCTCGACGAGCGTGTCCGGCTGCCCGGCCGCCTCCCGCACCGCCTGCGGCCCCTCGGCGAGGAACAGCCGCTCCTTCCCCCGGAAGTTCCGCTTGGCGAGCCGCCGAGCGGCGCTGACGCGAGGAGAGCGGGGGGAGATCAGCTCGGGGCCAGGCATGTCCTGTTTCACCTTCGGCAACTTCTGAGGGAGCGGAAGCCGTCCCACCTAGGGGCGCGGGGACCTGCGCGACCAGCCACCGACCACCCGCACCGTCACGACTACGTACCCCGACACGACTGGACCCGCAGGACAAAACCTGCGGGCCCAGTCACGTCGGCTCAAAGCCAGCGCAGTGTCACGCGGCCTTCGGCGCGTTGACGTCGCTCGGCAGCGCCTTCTGCGCCACCTCGACCAGCGCGGCGAACGCGCCCGGGTCGTTGACGGCCAGCTCGGCGAGGATCTTGCGGTCGACCTCGACGTTGGCGGCCTTCAGACCCTGGATGAAGCGGTTGTACGTGATGCCGTTGGCGCGGGCCGCGGCGTTGATGCGCTGGATCCACAGCTGGCGGAAGTCGCCCTTGCGCTTCTTGCGGTCGTTGTAGTTGTAGACCAGCGAGTGGGTGACCTGCTCCTTGGCCTTGCGGTACAGGCGCGAACGCTGACCGCGGTAGCCGGAGGCCTGCTCGAGGATCGCCCGGCGCTTCTTGTGGGCGTTGACTGCCCGCTTGACGCGTGCCACTTCTTAACTCCTTGTAGCGGGGCCGCGGTGGTCGTCACACGGCCCGAATTCGATTGGGTCCCGGTCGGAGGTCAGGCGCACACCGCGCCCGACGTCACTTGCCGAGAAGCTTCTTGATCTTCTTGGCGTCGCCCGGGGCCATCTCGGCGTTGCCGGTGAGGCGACGCGTCAGTCGGGACGACTTGTGCTCGAGCAGGTGGCGCTTGCCGGCGCGCTCACGGAGCACCTTGCCGGAGCCGGTGACCTTGAAGCGCTTGCTGGCACCGCTGTGCGACTTGTTCTTCGGCATAGCGCCGTTCTCTCCTCGTGGGTGGCGCTCCGGTGCCCGGCCATCGGACCGGGCACGGTGGAGCGTCGCTTGTTTCGGTTACTGCCTGGGACGGCGCGGGGTGACGCGCGTCCAGGGGGATCACGCCTCGGCAGGCTCCTCGGCCGACGCCTGGGGGGCGTCCGCGGCGTTCTGCGAGCGGCCGGGGTTGGCCTTCGCTTCGGCCTTGCGGGCCTCCTGCGCCTGGCGGGCCTCGGCCATCGCCTCGGTCTTCTTCTTGTGCGGACCGAGAACCATGATCATGTTTCGGCCGTCCTGCTTCGGGTTCGACTCCACGAAGCCGAGGTCCTGGACGTCCTCCGCGAGACGCTGGAGCAGTCGGTAGCCCAGTTCGGGACGGGACTGCTCGCGACCACGGAACATGATCGTGATCTTGACCTTGTCGCCCTGCTTGAGGAACCGGACGACGTGACCCTTCTTGGTGTCATAGTCGTGCGGGTCGATCTTCGGCCGGAGCTTCATCTCCTTGATGACCGTGTGCGCCTGGTTCTTGCGCGCCTCACGGGCCTTCATGGCCGACTCGTACTTGAACTTCCCGTAGTCCATGAGCTTGCACACGGGCGGACGGGCGTTCGCCGCGACCTCGACCAGGTCCAGGTCGTACTCCTGCGCAAGCTCCAGTGCCTTGGCCAGCGGGACGATGCCCACCTGCTCGCCACTGGGACCGACAAGTCGCACCTCGGGAACGCGAATCCGGTCGTTGATGCGGGGCTCGGCGCTGATGGATCCTCCTCGGTAGCACCACGCGACGGCCTGGCGGACAGCCGCGTAACGTCTGTATTCGATAGACCTAACCGCACCGAGACGCAAAAAATGCCCCGGACGATCACAGGCGGGGCTCCTCGAACTACCGGAGCACCGCCACGGGGACCGCGGGGCGCGCTTTCGGGCGACCGCCCGCCGCGTGGGCGGGGCCGCCTGACCGGTGACCTACCGCCCTGAGGGCGGAAGGTGGGAGTTCGAAGCCTCCACTTGTAGGTCGGGCTCGCGGGCCATGGGCATACGGGTCCGACCGGTCGTTACACAAGGTTAGCAGCTCCGGCGTGTCAGGGCTAACCGAGACCGACTGGGACCGGACGCCGCGCTGCCTCTAGGGTGAACCGCATGAGTGAAGAGACGCCCGACTTCAACGCCATGACCCGCGACATCGCGGAGGTCCCCGCGGTCGAGGTGATCGTGACGGTCGCCGTCAATCTGATGAGCGCCGCCGCCGTGAAACTCGGTCTCACCGAGGAGGGCGCGAAGCACAAGGACCTCGACGAGGCCCGCAAGCTGATCCACGCGCTGGCCGGTCTGCTGGACGGCAGCGCCACCGAGATCAGCTCGTTCCACGCGGCCCCGCTGCGCGACGGTCTGAAGTCGCTCCAGCTGGCGTTCCGCGAGGCGTCGCTGGTGCCGGACGAGCCGGGCCAGGGGCCGGGCGAGAAGTACACCGGCCCCGTCTACGGCTAGCGCGTCCCCTACAGACTTCCGCGTACGTACAAGGGCTCGCCCGGTGGGGTGGCCCCGGCCGGCAGCAGTGCCAGGTCGAGGCCGCGCACCAGGCGGGCCCGCAGTGTCTCGTCGGCCGCCATGCGCCCGGCGACCGCGCGGGCGGCCTCGGCGGGGGCGGCGGCCGGGTCGAGGACGAGCGCCAGGGTGCCGTCGGCCTGTCCCGGCCCGAGGTGCGCGCTGACCACGGCGGGCTCGGCGGCCACCGCGGCCCGTACCGCCTCGACGACCGCCGGGTCGGTGAGCGGATCGGTGCTGGTGCGGCCCTCGGCCAGCGCCAGCAGCGCGTGCCCGGTCAGCTCGAACGGCACCGGCCCGGCCATGTCCAGCACGATGGTGTCGGCCTTCTCGTGCACGGCCGCCTGGATGGCCTGGTGCAGGGGTACGGCGACGGGGCGGGCCCCGGGGTCCCAGCGGGCCAGCGCGTCGGTGGAGGTGAAGGCGGGCAGCGCGGTGCGGTCACCGGCCTTCAGGGTGGGGACGGCCATGTCGCTGGTCTTCTCGCGGCGCAGCCCGTTCTCGTCCTCCTCCACCTCCCCCAGCACGGCCACGACGGGCACCAGCAGCCGGGTGCCCTTGAGCGCCTCCAGGACCGGGCCCACGGCGGTGCGGTCCGTGGACCAGGCGGCGAGCGCGGCGCTCAGCCGGGGGTCGGCGGATCCGTCGTCGTCGGAGTAGCCGGGGTCGGGAATGTTCTTGTTCGCCACGGTCACCGACCCTATCGGGGGAATGCTGCTGCGCTTGTGCGGACCCCGAAACGCCGCCGTGACACCCCTCACCGTTTTCTCAGCGTCTCCTGACAGAGATCTAACGCGCGGCTAACGGCCCGCACAGCGGCCGCCCCGAGCATCGCGGGCATGGCCTCTCCTCGGGCGCTCCTCGGCGCCACCGCCGCGACCGTCGTGATCATGGGTGGTACGACGGCGGGGACCGTCTATGTGCGGGCGGCGCACTCCGACTCCCGCCCCGTATCGTCGGCGTCGGCCGCGCCCTCCGCGTCGGCCGCGGCTTCGACGACCCGGGAGGCGTCAGTGGAACCCGGTGTGGAGCCCGCCGCGGAACCGTCGGTGGACCTCGACGCAATGCTCGCGCGGGCCGTGGCGGCGACCGGCGCCGAGGACGGGGCCGAGGTGTCGGTGGCCGTGCTCGATCTGACGTCCGGGCGACGGGCCGGGTACGGCGACGGCGCCTTCGACACGGCGAGCATCGTGAAGGTCGACATCCTCGCGGCCCTGCTGCTCCAGGCGCAGGACGCCGACCGCCGGCTCACCGCGGCCGAGCGGGCCCACGCCACCGCGATGATCGTCAGCAGCGACAACGCCGCCGCGTCGGCGCTGTGGGAGACGATCGGCCGGGCGGAGGGGCTGGACGCGGCGAACGAGCGGTTCGGGCTGGCGGGCACCGCGGGCGGCGAGGGCATGCTGTGGGGGCTGACCCAGACCACGGCCGCCGATCAGCTGGTCCTGCTCCAGCAGGTCTTCGGGGACGACTCGGAGCTGACCGAGGACTCGCGGTCGTATCTCCAGGGGCTGATGGGACGGATCGCCGCCGGGCAGGACTGGGGGGTGTCGGCCGTCGCCGACGGGTCGGCGTGGGCGCTGAAGAACGGCTGGCTGCCGCGCAGCGCGACCGGGCTGTGGGACATCAACAGCATCGGGCGGGTGACGGCGGACGGTCACGACTGTCTGCTGGCCGTGCTGTCCGACGGCAACACCACCAAGGAGCGCGGGGTGGCACTGGTCGAGGCGGCGGCGAAGGCGGCGGTGGCGGTGGCGGTGGTGCGTGACGAGTCCGCCGCCGGGTCGGCGGCCACGGTGGATTAGGCGGCGTCAGGCGTCGTCGCCGTACCAGCGGCGGCCGCGCCACAGGACGACCGCGGCGACCAGCAGCACACCGCCCGCGCTGCCCGCGAGGGGGCCCGCCCAGCCGGCGGTGTCGTCACCCGGTTCCGCGGTGTCCGGACCGGGGCCGAAGTACCGCTCGCCGTACGCCGCCGAGCGCAGGCCCCGCGGCTCCAGTCCGGCGGCCGCCTCGATCGCGGCGGCCGGGTCGACGAAGCCGAAGCCCCGGGAGTCGTCGCGGCCCCGGACGGGGGCGTTGCGGGCGGTGTCCGCAAGGAGCCGTTTGATCTGCGCCGGGCTCAGGCCGGGGTGGGCCGACTTGACGAGGGCCACGGCGCCGGAGACGAAGGCCGCGGCGGCGCTGGTGCCCCAGCCCTCGTAGTACTTGCCGTCGGGGTCGGCGATGACGACGTCGACGCCGGGCGCGCTGACGGTGGCGTACCAGCGGCGGGTGGAGAAGGCGGCGCGGGTGCCGTAGCGGTCGACGGCGGTCACCGCGATCACGCCCGGATAGGCGGCGGGGTAGGAGATGTGGTCGCCCTTCTCGCCGCCGTTCCCGGCCGAGGCGACGACGACGGCGCCCTTCTTCAGCGCGTACTGGACGGCCTCGTCCTCGGCGGGTTCGGGGTGGGCGGAGGCGGAGTCGTCGCCGAGGGAGAGGTTGATGACGTCGGCGCCGTGGTCGGCGGCCCAGCGGATGCCCTCGGCGAGGGCGTTGCCCCGGGACTTGCGGGCCTTGGCGCGGGCCGGGTCCTTGTCCTCCAGGATGACGCGGACGGGCAGGATCCTGGCCTCGGGGGCGATGCCCATGACGCCGTCGGCGTTGCCCGGGCCGTGGCCGTGTGCGGCGATGATCCCGGCCATGGCGGTGCCGTGTTTGGCCCAGGTCTCGTCGCCGCGGCCCGCCCCGAAGCCGACCAGGTCCTTGCCGCCCAGGACGTTGCCGACGAGGTCGGGGTGCTGGTCGTCGACCCCGGTGTCCAGGACGGCGACGGTGATTCCGGCGCCCTTGGTGGTCTGCCAGGCCTGCTGGGTGTGCAGGGCTTCCAGGGCCCACTGCTGGGCGCGGATGCCGTCGGCGTGCGCGGCGGTGGGCGGGACCAGGGCGACGCTCGCGGCGAGCAGGCAGCCGAGGACGCCGCCGCGGAGTCGGCCGCGGCGCGTGGACCGGTTCATGACGGCCGCTCCGTGGGCGAGGTGACGTTCTTGCGCAGGCCGCGCTCGATGCGGTCGGCGAGGCCCTTGGTCTCGTGGCCGAGGCCCGCCTGGGCGGGGGCGGTGGTGGCGCCGGAGGCCATGGCCGCCTCGGCGGGCTGCGGTTCGTCGACGGTGCGGGCGTCGGCCCAGCCGGAGACGGCGTACACGACGACGGGGGCGTCGGTGAGGACGGAGACCGTCCAGGTGGCGCGCTGCTCGGTGGTGAACCCGGCGGCGGCGGTGCCCTTGGCTGCGTACGGGCGGGGCACGAGGTCGGTGCGGCTGCCGAGGTCCTCGTTCTCGAAGCGGTCGTCGAGGGAGCGCATGCCCTCGGCGTCGGCGTCGGTGAAGAGCAGGCCGACGGTGGTGACGTAGCTCTGGGTGGCGTCGGTGTAGGTGGCGCGCAGCAGGCGCTCGCAGCCGACCGGGGCGAGGACCTTGCCCAGCAGCGGGTCGAAGGCGCCCGCGCAGCCGCTGTCGGGGGCGACGGCGATCCGCGTCCAGGTGCGGTCGGAGCCGCCGGGTCCGGCACCGTCGCCGCGCACGGTGGGCGGGAAGAGCTGGTCGACGGGGACGCTGTGCCACAGGTCCGCGGCGGCGGCGAAGGTGCCGCGCTCGCCGTCCGTGCCGGAGTCGCCGGTGAGCCAGCTGCCGGTCACCGCGCCGCCGATCAGGCCGAGCCCCAGCACCACGCAGCCGGCGGCGGCGACGGTGCGGCCGCGCAGCCGGGCCCTGAGCGGACGGGGCCGTCCCTGGTCGTCGTAGGTCTCGGGTTGTCCGAAGGTGACGACGGGGCGGCCGGCGCCGGGAGGCGGGGTCATGACACCCCAGGAGAGCGCCGGGTCCACGGCGGGCGGGGGCGGGACGGGCGGCTTGGCCGCCGGGACGGGCCGCAGCCGGGTGGTGGTCTCCGACGGTGTCCCACCCCGCGACGGCGGCGCGTCGGGGAAGCGCGCCGAGGCGGGCGGCGGGGGCGGCGTGGGCACGGCCCCGTCCCGGCCCGTCCCACGCGGGCGGCCTGAGGTGTGCGGCGACGGCACCCCGCGACCACCCGGGGCGGGCACGCGCCCGGCCGGACCGGGGCCCGCCTCGCGCGGGCGGCCCGAGGGGTCCGCGGAGGGTACGGCGCGACCGCCCGGGTCAGGCGCACCACGACCCGCCCCGCGCGAGGAGCCGGACGTGTCCGGCGGCGGAACCGCGCCACCGCCCGGGGCGGGTACGCCCTCGGACGCACCGGTGGCGCTCGCGCGCGGGGCGTCGGTGGCGGGTGGGCCGGTGGGGCGCGGCGGGACCGGGGCGCGCTGGGCCTCTGTGCTCATGCACCCCCCGTTTCCTTCTGCCCGGGCCGCTTCCTTGTGCGTGGGCCGTCGTTCTCAGGTCGTACGCCCGGAGCCGGTGTGGATGTACGGATGTCCCACCGGAGTCTTCCCCGTGCCCGCACGTCACTCTACGGGTTGCCGCCGGTCGAACGGGAACCAGTCCGGGAGGCCGGGGCATCTGCCCGGAACATCCCCCTACCTTGCGGTAACCCGTTCTGGCAGGCTGCGTCCATGACTGCGCGCTCCGCCGACCGGGCCCGTTACGACCGGGCCACCGCCCATCTCGACGCCCCCCTCGCGATCGTGGACCTGGCCGCCTTCGACGCCAACGCGGACGATCTGGTCCGCCGGGCCGCGGGCAAGCCGATCCGGGTCGCCAGCAAGTCCGTGCGCTGCCGGGCGCTGCTGGACCGCGTGCTCGCGCGGGACGGCTTCGCGGGCGTCATGTCCTTCACGCTGGCCGAGTCGTTGTGGCTGGCCCGCTCCGGCGTCGACGACGTCCTGCTGGCGTACCCGTCGGCGGACCGCGCGGGGTACGCCGAACTGACCTCCGATCCCAAGCTCGCCGCCTCCGTCACGGTGATGATCGACGACCCGGCGCAGCTGCGGCTGATCGACGAGGCGCGCGACGGCGGGCGCGAAGTGGTGCGGGTGTGCCTGGAGTTGGACACCTCGCTGCGGCTGCTCGGCGGGCGGGTGCGGGTCGGGGCCCGGCGCTCCCCGCTGCACTCCCCCGCCGAAGTCGCCGACCTGGCCCGGGTGGTGGCCCGGCGGCCGGGCTTCGAGGTCGTGGGGATCATGGCGTACGAGGGTCATGTCGCCGGTGTCGGGGACGCGGTCACGGGCCGGCCGCTGCGTTCGCGGGCGGTGCGGCTGATGCAGGCGGCGGCGCGGCGTGAACTGGCCGAGCGGCGGGCCGCGGTGGTGCGGGCGGTGCGCGCGGTGGCGCCGGGTCTGGAGTTCGTCAACGGCGGCGGCACGGGCAGTGTGCAGCACACGGCCGCCGAGGACGCGGTCACGGAGATCGCGGCCGGGTCGGGGCTGTACGTGCCGCGGCTGTTCGACAACTACACGTCGTTCCGGGGGCGTCCGGCGGCCCTGTTCGCCCAGCCGGTGGTGCGGCGGCCGGGTGTCGGCGCGGTGACCGTGCTGGGTGGTGGCTATCCCGCGTCGGGTGCCGCGGGCCGGGACCGGCTGCCGGAGCCGTATCTGCCGGAAGGGTTGCGCTACGACCCGCAGGAGGGCGCGGGTGAGGTGCAGACGCCGCTGCTGGGCTCGCCCGCCGACGATCTGCTGATCGGCGACAAGGTGTGGTTCCGGCACGCGAAGGCCGGTGAGCTGTGCGAGCGGTTCGACGTGCTGCATCTCGTCGAGGGCGACGAGGTGACGGCGACCGTGCCGACGTACCGGGGTGAGGGCCGTACGTTCCTGTAGGCGGGTCGGCGGGTTCCCTCGGGTCAGTCGGCCGGGCCGATGCTGCTGCCCACGCCGCCGCCGGTGTCCGCGTCGCCGAGGGGCCGGATGCCCTCGGTGATGCGGTCCATGTCGGCGAGCGGCGGCCCGTCCTCGCCCGCGTCGAAGACGTAGCGCACGATCACCGGGGCCTCGACGCCGACGGTGGAGTGGAAGGCCAGCGACTGGACGTAACCGCCGGGCCCCTTGGCGGTCTTGACCCGCCAGCGCACGAAGTACCCGGCGCGTCCGGCGACCGCGACCGGCCCGGACCCGACGACCTCGTGGGACTCCATGCCGCCGTACGGCTTGCGGTCCAGGGAGTCTCGGTCGTAGGCCTCCTCGGCGGCCTCCTCGATGTCGGCCTTGGCGAGGGCCTCGGGGGAGGTCTCGTCGTTGACGGTGACGGTCCGGGAGATGACCAGTCCATGGCGGCACAGGCTGCCCTCGCCGGGGCAGTCGTAGGTGCCGTCCGTGGTCATCAGGACGGCGGAGTCGCTGACGTACTTGGGGCGGACCCAGCCGTCGAGCAGGGGGAGGGTGATGCCGTTCAGTTCGTCCGTGACGACGGCCGGGTCGTCGGCGGAGGGCTCGGACGTGGACGGGGAGGGGGTGGAGGGTTCGGTGGTGCCCTCGCTCTGTTCGACGGTGGCGGAGACCGTGGGGTCGGCGACCGGGCCCGTGCCGTCGTCCTTGCCGAGGAGGATGACGCCGGTGACGATCGCGGCGACCACGACGGCCGCCGCGGTGGTGACGGCGACGGTCTTCACGCCCGCCGGGCCGCCGCCGCGCGGGGCGGACGGCGGCGGGGCGGACGGCGGCGGGGCGGCGGCTGCCTGCTGTCCGGGCGCGCGCCGGTGGTCGGTCCAGGCCGTGCCGTCCCACCAGCGCTCCAGATGCGGTGCGGACGGGTCGGTGTACCAGCCGGGCGGGGGTGTCATGCTCACCCGGGCCACTGTAGGACGTGGCCCGGGGCGCGCGGGGCGGGGCCTACAGGGGTGTGACGTACGCCCCCGAGATACCGCCGTCGACGAGGAAGTCGGTGGCGTTGACGAAGGAGGAGTCGTCGCTGGCCAGGAAGGCGACGGCGGCGGCGATCTCCTCGGCCTCGGCGAACCGGCCCACCGGGATGTGCACCAGGCGGCGCGCGGCGCGCTCCGGGTCCTTGGCGAACAGCTCCTGGAGGAGGGGGGTGTTGACGGGACCGGGGCACAGCGCGTTGACGCGGATGCCCTCGCGCGCGAACTGCACGCCCAGTTCCCGGGACATGGCGAGCACGCCGCCCTTGGACGCCGTGTACGAGATCTGTGAGGTGGCCGCGCCCATCCGGGCCACGAACGACGCGGTGTTGATGATGGAGCCCTTGCCCTGGCGCCGCATGTACGGGATGGCGGCCTTGCAGCACAGGTAGACGGAGGTGAGGTTGACCTCCTGCACCCGCTTCCAGGCGTCGAGGCCGGTGTCCAGGATGGAGTCGTCGTCGGGCGGGGAGATGCCCGCGTTGTTGAAGGCGACGTCGACGCTGCCGTAGGTGTCGTACGCCGCCCTGAACAGCGCCTCGACCTGCTCGGCGTCGGTGACGTCGACCTGCACGAAGAGGCCGCCGACCTCCTCGGCGGCGGCCTTGCCGGTGGTCTCGTCGATGTCGCCGCAGACGACGTTGGCGCCCTCGGCGGCGAGGCGGCGGACGGTGGCGAGTCCGATGCCGCTGCCCGCTCCGGTGACGACGGCGGTACGGCCGGCCAGTCGGCGGCAAACGAGGTCTTCGGTCACTGTGCGGGGCCCTCCGTGCTGATGAAGACGTTCTTGGTCTCGGTGAAGGCGGTGAGCGCGTCCGGGCCCAGTTCGCGGCCGATGCCGGACTGTTTGAAGCCGCCGAAGGGGGTCCAGTAGCGGACGCTGGAGTGGGAGTTGACGGACAGGTTGCCCGCGCGGACGGCCCCCGAGACGCGCAGGGCGCGGCCGACGTCGCGGGTCCAGACGGAGCCGGAGAGGCCGTAGGGGGTGTCGTTGGCGAGGCGGATCGCGTCGGCCTCGTCGTCGAAGGGGAGGACGACGGCGACGGGGCCGAAGACCTCCTCGACGGCCACGCGCGCGTGCGGGTCGACGTCGGTGAGGACGGTGGGCGGGAACCAGTAGCCGGGGCCTTCCGGGGCCTTGCCGCGGATGCCGGTCGCGTCGGGGCCGACATAGGAGCGGACGCGGTCCAGCTGGGTCCTGGAGATCAGCGGGCCCATGTCGGTGGTCTCGTCGGACGGGTCGCCGACGCGTACGGCCTCGATCGCGGGGGCCAGCAGTTCCAGGAAGCGGTCGTACACCGTCCGCTGGACGAGGATGCGGGTGCGGGCGCAGCAGTCCTGGCCGGAGTTGTCGAGGAAGGACATGGGGGCGGTGGCCGCGGCGGTCTCGAGGTCGGCGTCGGCGAAGACGAGGTTGGGGCTCTTGCCGCCGAGTTCGAGGGTGACCCGCTTCAGCAGCGCCGATCCCTTCGCCAACACCTGTTTGCCCACGGCCGTTGACCCAGTGAAGACGATCTTCGCCACGCCGGGGTGTTCGACGAGGGCGTTGCCCGCGACCGGCCCGTGGCCGGGCAGGACCTGGAACAGGCCCTCGGGAAGTCCCGCCTCGAGGGCCAGTTCCGCCAGGCGCAGCGCCGTCAGCGGGGTGGTCTCGGCGGGCTTGAGGAGCACGGCGTTGCCCGCGGCGAGCGCGGGGGCCGTGCCCCAGGCCGCGATCGGCATGGGGAAGTTCCACGGCGCGATGACGCCGACCACGCCGAGCGGTTCGAGGAGGGTGATGTCGAGGCCGCCGGGCACCGGGATCTGGCGTCCGGTGAGCCGTTCCACCCCGCCCGCCGCGTAGTCGAGCAGGTCGCGCACGTTGCCCGCCTCCCAGCGGGCGTTGCCGACGGTGTGCCCGGCCTCCCGGACCTCCAACGCGGCGAGTTCTTCGAGGTGTTCGTCGACGGTCGCGGCGAACCGGCGCAGCAGCCGGGCCCGGTCGCCCGGGGCGAGGGCCGCCCACCGGGTCTGGGCGCGGGTGGCCCGTACGACGGCCGCGTCCACGTCGGCGGCGGTGGCGGCGGGGACGGTGGCGACGGTCTCCTCGGTGGCCGGGTTCACCACCTGGAGCCGGTCGGACGACGGGAGCCGGTCGGACGACGGGAGCCGGTCGGACGACGGGAGCCGGTCGGACGACGGGAGCTGGTCGGACAAGAAGGCCTCACATGCGTTCGAAGGAGCGGCGCAGCTCCCAGTCGGTGACCGCGGCGTCGTAGGCGTCGATCTCGACCCGGGCCATGTTCCGGTAGTGCGCGACGACCTCGTCGCCGAAGGCCGCCATGGCGATCGGGCTGTTCTCCCACAGGTCGGCGGCTTCGCGCAGGGTGGTGGGGACGTGCTCGTACCCGGCGGTGTAGGCGTTGCCGGGGCAGGGCTCGGGCAGTTCCAGCCCTCGCTCCACGCCGTACAGGCCCGCGGCCACCATCCCGGCGACCGCGAGGTGCGGGTTGACGTCGCCGCCGGGGAGCCGGTTCTCGAAGCGCGTGGAGCGGCCGTGGCCGACCACCCGCAGGGCGCAGGTGCGGTTGTCGTGCCCCCAGGCGACGGCGGTCGGGGCGAAGGAGCCGGGCTGGAACCGCTTGTAGGAGTTGATGTGGGGCGCGTACAGCAGCGCGAAGTCGCGCAGCGCGGCGAGCTGTCCGGCGAGGAAGTGCCGCATGAGATCCGACATCCCCGCGGGCCCCGCCATGGCGTTGGTGCCGTCGGCGTCCGCGAGCGAGAGGTGGATGTGGCAGGAGTTGCCCTCGCGCTCGTTGTACTTGGCCATGAAGGTCAGCGAGCAGCCTTCCTGGGCGGCGATCTCCTTGGCGCCGGTCTTGTAGACGGCGTGCTGGTCGCAGGTGGTGAGGGCCTCGTCGTAGCGGAAGGCGATCTCGTGCTGGCCGGGGTTGCACTCGCCCTTGGCGGACTCGACGGTCATCCCGGCGCCCGCCATCTCGTTGCGGATGCGGCGCAGCAGGGGCTCGATGCGGCCGGTGCCGAGGACCGAGTAGTCGATGTTGTACTGGTTCGCCGGGGTCAGGCCCCGGTAGCCCGCGTCCCAGGCCTGCTCGTAGGTGTCCCGGAAGACGATGAACTCCAGCTCGGTGCCGACCTGCGCGGTCAGCCCCCGGGCGGCGAGACGTTCCAGCTGTCGGCGGAGTATCTGGCGGGGCGCGGCGACGACCGGGGAGCCGTCGCCCCAGGCGAGGTCGGCGATCACCATGGCGGTGCCCGGGTGCCAGGGGATGCGGCGCAGGGTGGCGAGGTCGGGGTGCATGGCGAAGTCGCCGTAGCCGCGTTCCCAGGAGGACATGTCGTAGCCGTCGACGGTGTTCATGTCGGTGTCGACGGCGAGGAGGTAATTGCAGCCCTCGGTGCCGTGGTGGAGGACCTCGTCGAGGAAGAAGCGGGCGGCGAACCGCTTGCCCTGGAGGCGTCCCTGCATGTCCGGGAAGGCCAGGACGACGGTGTCGATCTCGCCGCCCGCGACGAGGGCGTGCAGTTCCTCGACGGCGAGCGGGGGTGTGCGGTCTGCCACTTCAGGAGCCTCCTGGGGAGTCGCTCTCGGGCCGGGAGCCATAAGCTGCGCCATAAGGTATTGCCGGGAACCATTGCTTGGGAAGGGGGCACGGCGACATGGCGGAAGCGGGGGTCCCGGTGGCGGACCGGCTCGCCCCGGTGCTGCGGCCGGTGCGGGCGGGCAACGGCTTCGAGGAGGCGCTGGAGCAGATCCTCCAGGTGCTGCGCCTCGGCCTGGTGGCGGGCGGTGAGCGGCTGCCCGCCGAGCGGGAGCTGGCGGAGCGGCTCGGGATCAGCCGGGTGACCCTGCGCGAGGTCCTGAAGGTGCTCCAGGAGCAGGGCCTGGTGGAGGCGCGGCGCGGGCGCTACGGCGGGACGTTCGTGCTGCCGCGCACCGACGTGGGCGGCGAGGACGAGCTGCGGCGCCGGGTCGCCGAGGTGGACATCGAGGACGTGCTGCGCTTCCGGGAGGTGCTGGAGGTCGGCGCGGCGGGGCTGTGCGCCGCGCACGGCCTGACGGGGGATCAGGAGGCCCGGCTGCGGGAGGCGTTGACGGCCACGCACGAGGCACCGCTGACCGAGTACCGCCGCCTGGACACCCTGCTCCACCTCACGCTCGCCGAGCTGTGCGGCTCACCGACGCTGACCGCGCAGTACGCGGCGGTACGGGCCACCGTGAACGACCTGCTCGACTGCATCCCGCTGCTGGTGCGCAACCTGGAGCACTCGCAGCGCCAGCACGAGGCGCTGGTGGAGGCGGTGCTCGACCAGGACCCGGACGGCGCGCGGGAGATGATGCGCGAGCACTGCGCGGGGACGGCGGCGCTGCTGCGCGGGTTCCTGGCGTGATCCGCGGGCACGCGTGAACTCCCGCGCGGACGGGGAGGGTTTACGACGGGTTAACGCACGGGGCTTGCTTTCCCGGCGCCCGGACCACAAAGGTATGCATCCATTCCATTGAGGCCCGCCCCTGAGGAGTCGCCGCATGACCGTGGAACCCTCGTCCCTGGAACCCTCCTCACCCCGGGCCGCCGACCCGGCGGACGACTACCTCAGGCGGCGTGCCCTGCGCCGGGGCAGCGCGGGCTGGCTGCTGCTGACCGGACTCGGCGTGGCGTACGTCGTCTCCGGCGACTACTCCGGCTGGAACTTCGGCCTGGCCGAGGGCGGCTTCGGCGGGCTGGCGATCGCCATGGTGCTCATGGGCGCCATGTACACCTGCATGGTCTTCGCCCTCGCCGAACTGTCCTCGATCCTGCCCACCGCGGGCGGCGGCTACGGCTTCGCCCGCCGCGCGCTCGGCCCGTGGGGCGGCTTCCTGACCGGTACGGCGATCCTCATCGAGTACGTCCTCGCGCCCGCCGCGATCGTCATCTTCATCGGCGACTACGTCGAGTCGCTCGGCCTCTTCGGCCTGGAGTCCGGCTGGCCGGTCTACCTGGTCTGCTTCGCCGTCTTCCTCGGCATCCACCTGTGGGGCGTGGGTGAGGCGCTGCGGTTCAGCTTCGTCGTCACCGGTATCGCGGTGGCCGCGCTGATCGTGTTCGCGGTGGCCGCGCTGCCGCACTTCGACGCCTCCTCCCTCGACGACATCCCCGTCGACCCGGCCGCGGCCGGGTCGAGTTCCTGGCTGCCGATGGGGCTGCTCGGCATCTGGGCCGCCTTCCCCTTCGGCATGTGGTTCTTCCTCGGCGTCGAGGGCGTCCCGCTGGCCGCCGAGGAGACCAGGGAACCCTCCCGTACGCTGCCGAAGGCGATCGTCTGGTCCATGGGCATCCTGGTCGTGCTGGCCGTGGTCACCTTCGTCACCGCGGCCGGGGCGCGCGGCTCGGCGGCGATCCAGGAGGCGGGCAACCCGCTGGTGGAGGCGCTCCAGCCGGACGGCGAGGCGACGGTGTGGAGCCGGGTCGTCAACTACGCGGGGCTCGCGGGCCTGGTGGCGTCGTTCTTCTCGCTCATCTACGCGGGCTCGCGCCAGCTGTTCGCGCTGTCCCGGGCGGGCTACCTGCCGAGGTTCCTCTCCCTCACCAGCGGCCGCAAGGCGCCGTACCTGGGGCTGCTGGTGCCCGGCGCGATCGGCTTCGGGCTGGCCGCGGGCACCGGCGACGGGGCGCGGATGCTGAACGTCGCCGTGTTCGGCGCGACCATCTCCTACGCGCTGATGTCCCTGTCGCACATCGTGCTGCGCCGCCGCGAGCCGGGCCTGGAGCGGCCCTACCGGACGCCGGGCGGGGTGCTGACGTCGTCGGTGGCGCTGGTGCTGGCCTGCGCGGCGCTGGTGGCTACGTTCCTCGTCGATGTGACCGCGGCGTTGATCGCGCTGGCGGTGTACATCGTGGCGCTGGCCTACTTCGGTCTGTACAGCCGCAGGCATCTGGTGGCGAAGGCGCCGGAGGAGGAGTTCGCGGCGCTGGCGGCGGCCGAGGCAGAGTTGGCACGGGACTGACGGCGACAGCCGAGGGAGAGTGGTGTGGTGGCCAGGCCGCTGATCGGGATCAGCACCTATCTGGAGTCCGGGGCGCGCTGGGGCGTGTGGGAGCTTCAGGCGGCGCTGCTGCCCGCCGGTTACCCACGGCTCGTGCGCCGGGCGGGCGGACTGGCCGCGATGCTCCCCCCGGACGCGCCGGAGCACGCGGCGGCGACGGTGGCCCGCCTGGACGGCCTGGTGATCGCGGGCGGCCCGGACGTGGACCCGGTCCGCTACGGCGCCGACCGCGACCCCCGCACCGGCCCGCCCGCCCGGGAACGGGACGCCTGGGAACTCGCCCTCGTCGGAGCGGCCCTCCACGCGCGCGTGCCACTGCTCGGCGTCTGCCGGGGCATGCAGCTGCTGAACGTCGCCCTCGGCGGCACCCTCGTGCAGCACCTCGACGGCCACACCGAGGCGGTCGGCGTCTTCGGCCGCCACCCGGTCAAGCCCGTACCGGGCACGCTCTACGCCGAGGTGGTCCCGGAGGAGACCTCGGTGCCGACGTACCACCACCAGTGCGTGGACCGCCTGGGCACCGGCCTCGTCCCGTCGGCGTACGCGGCGGACGGCACCGTGGAGGCGGTGGAACTGCCGCCCGCCGGGGGCGGGGGCTGGGTCCTGGGGGTGCAGTGGCACCCGGAGATGGGCGAGGACGTACGCGTGATGGAGGCCCTGGTGAGGGCGGCGGCGCGCCGGGGCGGGACACCCGGCGGCGGCCCGCTCCTACCCCCGGGTCAGTGACAGCAGGTCCCGCGCGGGACCCGTGGGCCGGTGTCCCGTGGGCCACACCGCGCGCAGCGCGCGCTGGAGGGAGACGTCGGACAGGGGGACGCTGACGAGGCGGCGCATGGTGAGTTCCTCGCGGACGGCGAGTTCGCTGAGGACGGAGGGGCCCGCGCCGCTGACCGCGGCCGCCTTGACCGCGGTGGTCGAGGACAGCTCGATCAGGGGGCGGGCGAGCCCGCCGAGGGCGGAGTCCAGGACCTGGCGGGTGCCGGAGCCCTCCTCGCGCAGGATCAGCGGCGTGGCCGCCAGTTCCCCGGCGGACAGGGGGCGGCGGCGCCGCACCCACGGGTGGCCGGGAGCCGCGACGACGACCAGCCGGTCATGGGCGACGACCACCGAGTCCAGGCCGGGCGGGACGGTCAGCCCCTCGACGAAGCCGAGGTCGGCCTCGTCGGCGAGGAGGCGTTCGGCGACCGCCGCCGAGTTGCCCGCGAGCAGCGACACCGCCGTGTCGGGGCGCTCGGCGCGCAGCGCGAGGAGCCAGCCCGGCAGCAGGTACTCGGCGATGGTCATGCTGGCCGCGACCCGCAGCCGGGAGTCGCGCCGGTCGCGCAGCGCCTGGGCGCCCGCGTCGAACGCCTCCGCGGCCTCGACGACCCGGCGCGCCCAGTCCGTCACCAGCGCGCCCGCGTCGGTGAGCCGGGAGCCGCGCGGCGAGCGGTCCACGAGGGCCACCCCGAGCTGCCGTTCCATGGAGCGGATGCGGCTGCTGGCGGCGGGCTGGGTGATGCCGACCTCCCGCGCCGCGGCGCCCAGACTGCCCAGCCGGGCCACGGCCAGCAGCAGTTCCAGCGCCCCGAGGTCCGGCACCCGGTGCGCGAGGTTGCCCGCGTGCCCGTGCCCGTGGTCGTCCGTGCCGCCACCGCCGTTGTTGCCGCCGTTGCCGCCGGCGCTGTTCCTGCCCATAAACCCAGCTTATGTCGTGATAGGGACAACCCCTCTGGTCGCGGCCCGGGCCGGGCCCGACCGTGGACCCATGGTCACCGCAGCCGAGCCCCTCCCCCGTGCCACCGCACACCGCCCGCGCGCCGTCGCCGTCCGTCACCTCGGACCCAACTGGTACGCCACCGTCATGGGCACCGCCGTCCTCGCCACCGCGGGACACCGCCTCTCCCCCGCCCCGCTCGCCCTGTGGGCGGCCGTGTGGAGCCTGGCCCTCGCCCTGCTGGCCGTGCTGCTCACCGCCCGCGCCCTGCACTGGGTCCACCACCGCGACCAGGCCCGCGCCCACCTCCTCGACCCGGCGACGGCCCCCTTCTACGGCTGCCTGGCCATGGCCCTGCTCGCCGTCGGCGGCGGCGCGCTCACCGTCGGCCGGGACTGGACGCATTCGGGCGCGGTGGTGGTGCTGGGCGCCGTGCTGTTCGCCGCCGGTACGGCCGTCGGGCTGGCGGCGGCCGTCGCGGTGCCGTACCTGATGGCCGTACACCATCGGGTACGGCTGTCGCAGGCGTCGCCGGTGTGGCTGCTGCCGCTGGTCGCGCCCATGGTGTCGGCTGCCGTGGGGCCGCTGCTGGTGCCCTGGATGCCGGCGGGCCAGGCGCGGCAGACACTGCTGCTGGGCTGTGTCGCGCTGTTCGGGCTGAGTCTCCTCGCGACGCTGCTAATGCTGCCGCTGGTCTTCGCCCGGCTGCTGACGGGCGGTCCGCTGCCCCTCGCCCTCACCCCGGCCCTCTTCCTGGTGCTGGGCCCGCTCGGGCAGTCCACGACGGCGGCCGGGCAGTTCGCGGACGCCGCTCCCGGCGTGCTGCCCGCCCCGTACGCCGAGGGCCTGCGGGCGCTCGCCGTCCTGTACGGCGTCCCCGTGACGGGCTTCGCGCTGCTGTGGTGCTGCCTCGCCGCCGCCCATGTGCTGCGCGCCCACCGGCACGGCATGCGCTTCGCGATGACGTGGTGGGCGTTCACCTTCCCGGTGGGCACCTGTGTGACCGGCGCCGAGTCGCTGGCCCGGCACACCGGACTGGCCGCGTTCGGCTGGCTGGCGGTCGGGCTGTACGTCGCGCTGGCCGCCGCCTGGACCGCCGCGGCGGTGCCCACCGTGCGCGGGCTGGTCAGCGGTGAGCTGCTCGCAGCGCCGCGCCCAGCACCCGCGGCGCCGCTGCCAGCGACGGCCCGTACCAGGTGAGGTGCCGCCCGTCGACGAGGGCGCAGGGCAGGCCGGGGAAGGCCTCCGGCCCGTCGTCGGCGGTGAAGCGGTACGGCTCGTCCGGCAGCACCACGACATCCGGGGCCGCCGCGCGCAGCTCGGGCAGCGGGACGCGCGGGTAGCGGTCGGGGTGCGCGCGGTAGAGGTGGTCGACGCCGAGCCGGGCCAGCACGTCCCCCGCGAAGGTGTCCCGGCCCAGCACCATCCAGGGCCGCCGCCAGATGGGCACCACGGCCGTCGTACGCCGCTGCGGCACCGGCAGCTCGGACCAGGCGGTCTCCGCCTCGTCCAGCCACCGCGGCCGTGCCCCGGCCCCGCAGGCGGCCAGCACCCGGTCCAGCTCGCGCAGGGCACCCGGCACGTCCCGCACCTCGGTCACCAGCACCTCGACGCCCGCCGCGCGCAGGGCGTCCAGATCGGGGGCGCGGTTCTCCTCCTCGTTGGCGACCACCAGGTCGGGGGCGAGGGAGACGATCCGGTCGACGTCGGGGTTCTTGGTGCCGCCGACACGGGTGACGTCGAGGTCCGCCGGACGGTCGCACCAGTCGGTGGCGCCGACGAGCGCCCCCGGCACGGTCACCGCCACCGCCTCCGTCAGCGACGGCACCAGGGAGACCACCCGGGGCACGAGGCTACCGCTGCCGGTCGTGGAGCGCCTCGATGTGCTCCGCCACGGCGACGACCAGCACCCGGGTCTCGGGCACGGTCGCCCGCCAGCGGTGGCGCACCCCGCCGGTCAGGTACAGCGTGTCGCCACGGCCGAGCCGGTACGCCCGGCCCTCCGCCTCGATCTCCACCGCGCCGTCCGCCACGTACATCAACTGGTCGTTGCGGTACTGGAATTCACGGCCCGCGTCATGGTCGCCGGTGAACTCCGAGGCGTGCATCTGATGGTGACCGCGCACCAGCGAGCGCGCCCGCGGCACCGGTGACGGCTCGGCGCCCTCCGCGCGCACGACGTCGACGCTGCACGCCGGGTCGGCGGCGGCGAGGAGTTCGACGGCGGTGGTGCGCAGCGCGTCGGCCACCTTCTCCAGGGAGCTGGTGCTGGGCCGGGCCCGGTCGTTCTCGATCTGGCTGAGGAAGGGCACGGACAGGCCACTGCGTTCGGCGACGACGGCGAGGGTGAGCTGAAGCGCCCGGCGCCGCCGCCGTACGGCCGCGCCCACTCGAAGCGGCTGTTCTTTGTGGTCGCCCATCGCTCCGGCTCCCTCCTTCGCTCGTCCTCGCCCGTTCACCGGGGTGCCCCGCCCCGGCACTCCGCCTTTTGAGTTCTCTGCACCCTACGCATGTTCGGCAAACCGTTTCCCGTGGCCGTCACATCGACGACCCACCGCGTGGGGTACGACCTCACAGTTCGCGCCACCTGGATCATCCCGCGCGGCCTACCGGACGGGGAACCCCTCCACGCCCACCGGCCGGTCGGCGGACCGCCCGGTCCACGGCGGTCGACCACCCCTCTTCCGTCGAATGTCCGGCTGTTCCTCCATGTTCCCCCATCTTCCTCCGCTAGGCGGACCGTGAAGTCGGGGCCGGGGTCACGCGGTTGGGCGGCCGACTTCGGGGGGTGACATGGCGCTGCGTGGTTGTCCGGATCCTTTTGGTAGGCACGCGGCCCCGGGCGGGCCGTTCCCGGACACCACGAGGGGCGGGCCCCGCCGCGCCACGGAAGGAAGGTCCGCGCGGCGGTGCCCGCCCCTCGGGCGGCGGTCCGGGCCGGTCAGGTCACCCGGCCGCCCGGTTCTGGGCGCTCCCGTCGACGGGAGCCCACTTGTCGAGCAGGCCGGGGTTGTTCTCCAGCCAGACGCGGACGGCGTCCTGCTCCTTGCCCCGTCCGGCCTTGAGGATCTTCGACTCGAGACCGGTGAGCTGCTCCTCGGTCATGGAGAAGTCCTTCAGCCAGCGGGCGACGTCGGGGTTGTCGTCCGCGAAGCCGGTGCGCGCCACGGTGTGCACGCCGTCGCCCTCGCCCCAGGCACCCTTGGGGTCCTTGAGCTTCTTCAGGTCGTAGTCGCTGTACGCCCAGTGCGGCGACCAGAGCGTGACGACGACGGGTTCCCTGTTGGCGTAGGCGCGCTTCAGCTCGGCGAGCATCGCCGGGGTGGAGCCGTCGACGACCTCGAAGCTGTCCTGGAGGCCGTACTCCTTGAGCACCTTGTCCTTGAGCAGGCCCATCATCCCGGCGCTCGGTTCGATGCCGATGATCTTGCCGTCGAGGTCGGCGGCGTGGTTCTTCAGGTCCGCCAGGGAGTTCACGTCCTCCATGTACGCGGGGACGGTCAGTTCCAGGGAGGTCGGCCCGTACCAGGAGCCCAGGTCCTCGAGGTCCTCGCCGTACTTCGACCAGTACTCGCCGTGCGTGGTGGGCAGCCAGGCGTCCGTCTGGAAGTCGACCTGGCCGGTGGCGACGCCCGTGTAGAGGGGGCCCGCGGCGTACTGGGTGGCGGTGACGTCGAAGCCGCGGCGCTCCAGCATCTCCTTCCACAGGTAGGTGGAGGCGATGCCCTCGTCCCAGGGCAGATAGCCGATCTTCACCTCGCGGCCCTCGCCGACCCGTGAGCCGGAGGCCTCGGTGGTGCCGGCGGAGCCGAAGACGTTCATGCCACCGGCGACCAGGGCGAGGACGACCACGCCGACCACGGCGACCACGGGGCGGGGGCGGTGGGCCCACGGCCGGACGGCGCTCGCGGTACGGGCCCGCGCCGCGGCCCGGCGGCCCAGCGGGGAGATCTGGGTGCCCAGCGCGCTGGTCATGCGGTCCAGGTAGATGGCGAGGACGACGATGGCGACGCCCGCCTCGAAGCCGTAGCCGATCTCCAGCCGTCCGATGGCCTCGTTGACCGCGCCGCCGAGGCCGCCGGTCCCGGCCATGCCGGCGATGACGACCATCGACAGGCCCAGCATGATGACCTGGTTGACGCCCGCCATGATCGTCGGCAGGGCGAGCGGCAGCTGGACCCGGAACAGGGTGTCGCGCGGGGTGGTGCCGAAGGCCTCGGCGGCCTCGACGAGTTCCGCGTCGACCTGGCGGATGCCAAGTTCGGTCATCCGCACGCCGGGCGCGATCGCGAAGATCAGCGTGGCGACCACACCGGCGGCGGTGCCCAGACCGAAGAACAGGATCGCCGGGATCAGCAGCACCATCGACGGCATCGTCTGGAGCAGGTCGAGGGCGGGCCGTACGGCCGCGCTGACCGTCTTGGAGCGGGCCGCCCAGATGCCCAGCGGGACGGCGACCAGCAGGGCGATGGCGGTGGCGACGAGCACCAGGGCCAGCGTCGACATCGCCCGCTCCCACAGGCCGAGCGAGTCGATGAGGGCGAACCCGGCGAACGCCAGGACGCCCGCGACGAGGCCGCGCAGCCACCAGGCGACCACCGCGAGGATGCCCGCCAGCAGCAGCGCGTCCGGGGCGGTGAGCACGGCGTTCACGGCGTCGTACAGGCCGCCCAGCACGGCCTTGACCGCGTCGAACAGCCAGGCCAGGTGGGTGAGCAGCCAGTCGACGCCGGAGTCGACCCAGTCACCGAGGTGCAGCCTAGGCACGGGCGGTCACCTTCCCGTCCGTGGCCTCGCGCGGGCCGTCGCAGGGCTCCGGGGCGCCCGGTCCGTCCCCGAGGGCGCCGACCAGCCGCCGGGGCGGTACGACGCCGACGACGGCACCGTCGGCGCCCAGCACGGCGACGGGGTGCGGCACGCGCGCGCCGAGCGCGCACAGCTCGCCGAAGGGGGTGTCCGGGGTGGCGGTGGCGCAGCCGCAGTCCGCCTCGTCGCCGCGCGGCCCGGTGTCCATGACGGCGGCGGCCGTCAGCACGCGCGAGCGGTCGACGTCCTTGGTGAAGGAGGCGACGTAGTCGTCGGCGGGGCGCAGCAGGATGTCCTCGGCGGTGCCGTCCTGCACGATGCGGCCGTCGCGCATGACGGCGATGCGGTCGCCCAGGCGCATGGCCTCGTTGAGGTCGTGGGTGATGAAGACGATGGTCTTCTTCAGCGTCCGCTGGAGCTGGAGCAGCTGGTCCTGCATGTCCCGCCGGATCAGCGGGTCGAGGGCGCTGAAGGACTCGTCCATCAGCAGCAGGTCGGCGTCGGTGGCCAGCGCGCGGGCGAGGCCGACGCGCTGCTGCATGCCGCCGGACAGCTCGTCGGGCCAGGACCGCTCCCATCCGGCGAGCCCGCACAGCCGCAGCGCCTCGGCGGCGCGCTCCTCGCGTTCGGCGCGGGGCACGCCCTGCACGGCGAGGCCGTAGGCGGCGTTCTCCAGCACGCTGCGGTGCGGGAAGAGCGCGAAGTGCTGGAAGACCATGCTGATCTTCCGGGCGCGGACCTCGCGCAGTTCGGCGGCGTCGAGCGCGGTCAGGTCCTGGCCGTCGAAGCGGACGTGGCCCGCGGTCGGCTCCAGCAGCCCGTTGAGCATGCGCAGCAGGGTGGACTTGCCGGACCCGGACAGGCCCATGACGACGAAGATCTGACCGGGTGCGACGGCGAAGGAGGCGTCGATCACCGCGGCGGTGGTGCCGTCGGCGCGCAGCTCCTCCCGATCGGCTCCGTCGCGCAGCCTCTCGACTGCCTCCTTGGGTCGTCTGCCGAACACCTTGTACAGATGTTCGGCTTCTAGCCTGGCTGACACACGTACCTCTTGTCTCGACTGCGGGGGCGGAGCCTGCGGCCGCAGACAGTTGAACAGGCAACCGGCCCGGCTCCGCGGCGGCGCCTGCCCCTGCCCCGGACCGGCAAACACACAAGTGGCCCAGTTCACAGGGGGTGCCCGGGGGTGCCGGTGGGCACGCCGGGGGCCGTTGTCAGTGGGGTGCGGCATGATGCGAGGCGTGACCGGACGACTGATGCTGCTCGACACCGCCTCGCTCTACTTCCGCGCCTACTTCGGTGTGCCGGAGTCCGTGAAAGCCATGGACGGCACCCCGGTGAACGCCGTGCGCGGACTGCTGGAATTCATCGACCGCCTGGTCCGCGACCACCGCCCCACCCACCTGGTCGCCTGCATGGACGCCGACTGGCGCCCGCAGTGGCGGGTCGACCTGATCCCGTCGTACAAGGCGCACCGCGTCGCCGAGGAACACGCGTCGGGGCCGGACGAGGAGGAGGTGCCCGACACCCTCGCCCCGCAGGTGCCGGTCATCGAGGCCGTCCTCGACGCCCTCGGCATCGCCCGGGTGGGCGTCGCGGGCTACGAGGCCGACGACGTGATCGGCACGTTCACCGCCCGCGCCGACGGCCCGGTCGACATCGTCACCGGCGACCGCGACCTGTACCAGCTGGTGGACGACGCGCGCGGGGTGCGGGTGCTGTATCCCCTCAAGGGCGTGGGCACGCTCCAGATCACCGACGAGTCGGTGCTGCGCGAGAAGTACGGCGTCGACGGCCCCGGGTACGCGGACCTGGCGCTGCTGCGCGGCGACCCGAGCGACGGGCTGCCGGGCGTGCCCGGCATCGGTGAGAAGACGGCCGCGAAGCTGCTCGCCGAGTTCGGTGACCTGGCCGGGATCATGGCCGCGGTCGACGACCCGAAGGCGAGGCTTACCCCCTCGCAGCGCAAGCGCCTCACCGAGGCCCGCCCGTATGTCGAGGTCGCGCCGAAGGTGGTCAAGGTGGCCGACGACGTGCCGGTGCCCGAGGTCGACACGGCGCTGCCGCGCGCTCCCCGCAACGCCACCGGACTGACCGAGCTGGCGGCACACTGGAACCTCGGCGGTTCCCTGGAGCGGCTGCTGACCACGCTCCGGGCGTGAAGCCGTACGGGAGGCGCATCCATTGGTCCCGTGCGCGGCGGGACCGGAAGAGCGACTGAAGAGCTGTCCACAGGAAGGAAGTGCTAACTTAGGTAAACCTAAGCACGGGACAGCAGGGAGGCCGCCATGGCAGAACGTCCGGCCCGCAAGCCGCGCAGGGCCCACTCCGCGCAGGTCGTTCGCACCGAACGGCTCACTCCGCACATGCAGCGCGTGGTGCTCGGCGGCGAGGGACTGGCCGAGTTCTCGGCGGGCGCCTGCACCGACCACTATGTGAAGCTGCTCTTCCCGGCCGAGGGCGTGACCTATCCCGAGCCTTTCGACATGGAGCGCATCCGCGAGGAGTTCCCCCGCGACCAGTGGCCGGTGACCCGCACCTACACGGTGCGCGCCTGGGACCCCGCCCTGCGCGAGCTGACCCTGGACTTCGTCCTGCACGGCGACGAGGGCCTGGCGGGCCCCTGGGCCACCCACGCCCGCCCCGGCGACACCATCCGCTTCATGGGCCCCGGCGGCGCCTACGCCCCCGACCCGGACGCCGACTGGCACCTCCTCGTCGGCGACGAGAGCGCCCTGCCCGCCATCGCCGCCGCCCTGGAGGCGCTGCCCGACGGCTCCGAGGTCCGCGCCCTGGTGGAGATCGCCGGGCCCGAGGAGGAGCAGAAGATCGACTCCGACGCGGAGGTGGTCTGGCTGCACCGCGGCGACCGGCCGATCGGCGAGGCCCTGCTGGCCGCCGTACGCGCCCTGTCCTTCCCGGAGGGCCGTGTGCACGCCTTCGTGCACGGCGAGGCGACCTGGGTGCGGGAACTGCGCCGCCTGCTGCGGGTGGACCACCAGATCCCCCGCGAGGACCTCTCCGTCTCCGGCTACTGGCGCCTCGGGCACAACGAGGACGGCTGGCAGCAGTCCAAGCGCGACTGGAACGCCCGGATCGAGGCCGAGCAGGAGGGCGCGCCGGCCGCCTAGCCCGGCCGGCCGGCGCACCATGAGACGCAGAACCCCCGCTCCGCCCCCACCGCTCCCCCAGCGCGACGGCATCGACCCCGTGCGGGTGCGGATGCCCGCGGACGGCGCCTGGTCCACCGTCCGCGACTACCTGGTGGCCCGGCTCACCGGGGCGGGCCCCGGTGAGATCGACGCGATGCTGGCCTCCGGCCTGATCGTCGGCGCGGACGGACGGCCCGTGGCACCGGACGCGGCCTACGCCCCGGGAACGCATGTGTGGTTCCACCGGGAGCTGCCCGCCGAGGTGCCGGTGCCGTTCCCGCTCACGGTGGTGCACCGCGACGAGCACATCGTCGTCGCCGACAAGCCGCACTTCCTGGCCACCACCCCGCGCGGCAGCCATGTCACCGAGACCGCGCTCGCCCGGCTCCGCCGCGACCTGGGCATCCCCACCCTGAGCGCCGCGCACCGGCTGGACCGGCTCACGGCGGGCCTGGTGCTGTTCACGGTGCGGCCCGAGGAACGCGGCGCCTACCAGACGCTGTTCCGGGACCGGCGGGTCCACAAGGAGTACGAGGCCGTGGCACCGTACGACCCGGCGCTCGCCCTGCCCCGGACGGTGCGCAGCCGGATCGTGAAGGAACGCGGCTCGCTGACGGCCCATGAGGTGGCGGGCGAGCCGAACGCGGTGAGCACGGTCGAGCTGCTCCGGACGCACGCCGAGCACGGCACGGCCCGCTACCGGCTGCTGCCCGCCACCGGCCAGACCCACCAGCTGCGCGTCCATATGAACGCCCTCGGGGTGCCGGTCCTGGGCGACCCCCTGTACCCCGTGGTGGCGCCGCCCGTGCCACCCGGCGACTTCGGCCGACCGCTCCAACTGCTCGCCCGGGAGCTGGAGTTCACCGACCCGGTCACCGGCGCACGGCACCGCTTCCGCAGCGGGCGGACGCTCCAGGCGTGGTCCGCGTACCCGGAGTGGGCCGTCGGCCGGTCCCCCGGCCCGACGGCCCGCTGACACTCCCGCAGGGTGTTCGCGGGAGCGCCGCTCAGTACCCCCGCCACCAGCGCATCAGCCGCTGCCAGGCCCCGCCCCGGGCCACGGGCTCCGGTGGCAGGGCGGGCTCGACCGGTACCGGCGGCGGGGGCTGCGCCGCGGAGCCGGGGACGCTGGGCCTGCTGTCGCCGGTGCTGATCTCCCAGACGGAGCGCTGCCGCGGCAGCGCGTGCAGGGAGGGCTTCTGGAACACGTCCTGCTGCTCGCGGGGTTCGAAGACCACGGGGAGTTCCACCAGGTGCCGGGAGGAGATGGACTCCGTCCAGCGCAGTTCCTCCGCCGGGCAGGCCAGCTCCACGTCCGGCAGCCGCAGCAGCAGCGCGTCCACGCCGACGTCGGCGATGGCGCGGCCGATGTCCTGCCCGGGACACTCGTGCGGCCCGCCGCCGAAGGACAGGTGCGAGCGGTTGCCCTGCATGCCCTCGGTGAGGTCGGGCCGCACCCGGGGGTCGACGTTGCCCGGGGCGGGCGCGAACAGCAGTCCGTCGCCGCGCCGGATGCGCTGCCCGCCCAGCTCGGTGTCCTGCTTGGCGAAGTAGGCGAAGACGGTGCTGAACGGCGGCTCGTCCCACAGCGACTGCTCGACCGCCTCGGGCACGGTGAGCTGGCCGCCGTTGAGCTTGGCGCGGAAGCGCCGGTCCGTGAGGACCATGCGCAGCGCGTTGGCTAGCAGGTTGGCGGTGGCCTCGTAGGCGGCGATGAGCACCACCCGCAGGTGTTCACGGACCTCCTCGTCGGTGAGCCCGGCGGGGTGGGTGATGAGGTAGCTGGCCAGGTCCTTGCCGGGCCGGGCCCGGCGCTCGGCGGCGAGCCGCCCCAGCGCGTCCACGATGTACTGGTTGCTGGCGATGGCGGTCTCGGTGCCCTTGAGCATGTCGCGGGCGGCGTGCACGATCCGGTCGTCGTACTCGCGGGCCATGCCGAGCAGTTCGCACATCACCGCCATCGGCAGATGGTCGGCGAACTCGCCGACGAGGTCGGCCTCGCCCTCCTCGCAGAAGCGGTTGACGAGCATCTGGCTGTAGCGGTTGATGTGCCGCCTCAGGCTGCGGAAGTCGATGGTCGTCATGGCGCCGTTGACCGCGCCGCGCAGCCGCTTGTGCTCGTCGCCCTCGGCGTGCGAGCAGATCGGCTGCCAGGCGATGTGCGGCATGAGCGGGTGGTCGGGCTTGACCGCGCCGTCCCGCAGCGGCGTCCAGATGCGGCTGTCGCGGGAGAACTGGGTGGGCGAACGCACCAGTTGCAGGTTCTCCGCGTGGCCGAGGACCACCCACATCGGTACGTCGTCGTGCAGCAGCACGGGTGCCACGGGGCCGTGCTGCTCGCGCAGGGTCTCGTAGAGGGAGCGGAGGTCCGCCGCCCCCGGGCCGTACAGTCGGTGCACTCCCCCGGGACCGAGGGCGTGCGCGGGGCATTCGGGCGGCGGACCGATGGCGGAGTCGGCCGCATCGGTCGGGGTTGGGGATTCAGACGTCACAGCGAGTCGCTTTCGAAAGCTCGGGTACGGGGCGTACCGGGACCGGCCGCGCGGCGTGCCGCGTCAGGTGAGCGCGCCGCGCGTGGTGAGGGCGTACAGGAAGCGCATCAGGGTCATCAGCGTGTCGCGGCTGGAGGCACGGCGCCGGGCGTCGCACTCCACGATCGGGATCTCGGGGGCCAGGTCGAGCGCGGTGCGCAGTTCGTCGAGGGGGTAACGGGGCGCGTCCGGGAAGGTGTTGATGGCCACCACGAACGGCACCCCGCGCTCCTCCAGCCGCCCCATGACGTCGTAGCTGACCTCCAGACGGCGGGTGTCGACCAGGACGACCGCGCCCAGCGCGCCCTCGAACAGCCCGTTCCACAGGAACCAGAAGCGTTCCTGGCCGGGGGTGCCGAAGAGGTACAGCACGAGTTCCCGGGTGAGGCTGATACGGCCGAAGTCCATGGCGACCGTGGTGGCGGTCTTGGAGTCGGAGCCGCGGTCGTCGTCGATGCCGACCCCGGCCTGGGTCATGGTCTCCTCGGTGGTCAGCGGTTTGATCTCGCTGACCGAGCCCACCATGGTGGTCTTGCCGACCCCGAAGCCGCCCACGATGACGATCTTCACCGCCGCCTGGGTGGTGTGCGGCAGATGGTCCTCGGTGCGCGGGCCCGGGACGGTGTCAGAGCTTTTGAAGTCCATGCATCACCGCTTCGAGGATGGAACGGTCAGGGAGCGCCTGGCGGACGATCGGGGCGCGCGCCTGGATCAGTTCGGCCGTCAGCATGTCGGTGAGCAGCGCGGACACCACGCTGTACGGCAGGTTCAGATAGGCCGAGATCTCGGCCACGGACAGGGGGGCGACGCACAGCCTGAGGACGGCGGCCTGCTCCGGGGTGGTGGAGGCCTTCGGTTCGGCGCGCGCCACGACTAACGCGACCAGGTCGAGCAGCCCGCGCTCGCCGTCCCCGCCGATCACGAAGAGGCGTTCGGGGTTGGGGGGCTTGTCCGGGTCGTCGCCGGACTGCGACGGGTCCGCCTCGGAGGGCGCCTGCGGCTGCGGCGGTGCCTGCTCCGGGAGGCGCCGCTGTCGTTTCGGAGGAGTCATACGACCTTCCCGTTCCGCCTGGGCGGACTGGTCAGGTGCGGCCCGAGCCGGGCGACGAGGTCGCGCATCCGCGAACTCATCATCCCGGGCTCGGTACGGATGTCGGAGAGCACCGCCAGATAGGCGTTGGGGCCCGCCGCCATCAGGTAGAAGTAGCCGCCGTTGACCTCGATGAGGATCATGCGCATCTCCCCGTCGCTGGTCACGATCTCGTCGGAGATGGCGCTGGCCAGACTCTGGAGCCCGGCGCAGGCGGCGGCCACCCGGTCCGCGGTGTCGGGGTCACCGCCCTGGCGGGCGATGCGCAGCCCGTCGGCGGAGAGCACCACGATCATCTGGATGCCGGGGACGCCCTTGTTGAGGTCCGTGAGCATCCAGTCGATGTTCCGTCGGTACTCCATCACTTGGGGTCCCTCTCGTCTTCGGCCTCGGGGCGGGCCCGCTCGTCGGTCGGCTCTGGCGTGGGGGCGTCGTAATAGGAGGCCGGTCGTTTCAGTCCCTCGAAGAAGGCCTCGACCCACAGTCCGGGCGGCGGCTGCTCCTCCTTGGGCTCGGGTTCGGGCTCCGGCTCCGGCATCCGTCCCGCGAGCGCCGCGCGCTCGGCGGCCTCCCGCTCGGCCTTCTCCTGCTGCGCCTGCGCGCGGTACGCCATGATCCGCTGCTCGTGCGGCGGGATGAGCACCCGGCTGCGGCGCTGCGGCAGGCCGTTCTCCGTCCACTCGGTGATGACCGGGCCCTCGTCCTCCGTCTCGGCGCTCGCCCGCACCTTCGGGGCGGTGGGGCGGCGCTTCTTGGGCGGCCGGTTGGGGCCGGGCGGGATCTCGGCCGAGGCGGTGGGCAGCGAGATGGCGCCGATGCCGTGGGCGAGGCCGACGCCGCGCTCGTAGGTGAGCATGTTCATCGGGACGACGAGCACGGCACGGACCCCGCCGTACGCGGAGGGCCGCAGCTGAACCTGCATCTTGTACGTCTTGCACAGCCGTCCGACGACGGCGAGGCCGAGGCGGGGGGCCTTGTCGATCTCCTGGATGTCGATGCCCTCCATGGCCTCCGCGACCAGGCCCTCGACGCGGTTGCGGGTCTCCTCGTTGAAGCTGACCCCGGAGTCCTCGATCTCGATGGCGATGCCGGACTGCACCTCGACCGCGGTGACGTGCACCTTGCTCTGCGGGGGCGAGTAACGGGTGGCGTTGTCGAACAGCTCCGCGCAGGCGTGGATGACGGGTTCGACGTAGATGCCCTTGACGCTGATGCGCGGCACGTTGTCCAGCGTGATCCGGCGGAACTCCAGGATGCGGGACATCGCCCCGCGCAGGGTGCTGTACAGCGACACGGGCAGCGGCCACTGACGGCCGGGCCGGCCACCGCCGAGGACACCGACGGAGTCGGCGAGACGGCCGATCAGCGCGGTGCCGTGGTCGAGGCGGAGCAGGTCGTCGAAGACGGCCGGGTTGGTGCCGTGATCCTCCTCCATCTCCCGCAGTTCGTCGTTCTGCTGGTGGATGATCGCCTGGATGCGGCGGGCGACGTCGACGAACGACCGGGCCAGGGAGTCGCGCATGGCCTGCTCCTGGTCGACGATGCGCATGACCTCGTAGAGCAGCGCCCGCAGCGGTTCGGGCAGTTCCCGGTAGCGCTCGTGGTAGTCGCCCAGCTGGCGGAGGACCTCGTCCGGTGAGACGCCGCCCACCATCCGCCTGAACGCCTCCGGCACGACGTCGTCGGCGAAGTTGTCCATCACCTCCTGCTGGGTGTTGAAACGCCGCTCCCAGTACGCGAGGTGACGGGCGTGGTCGACCTGGAGATTGCGCACCACACGGCCGCGTCGCGCCGCCACGGCGGCGAGCACGAGCAGCAGCAGCACGGCCACGGCACCGCACGCCCCGATCACGTACTGCGCCGGCCGCGACACCAGTGCGACGGCGGCACCGGTCGCCGCCGCCATCACTATGGCGGGCACCAACAGCCATCGCGCGTCGGGCAGTTCATGGTGTCGGGGAGGGGTATAGACACTCACCATGTGGGCCTCTAAGACAAATCGGCTGGGGGACGGCTCAGGGACAGACTGAACCTCAAGGACTCAAAGGGGGAACAAACGCCCGAATACACCTCAACTCGGTGCGCTGCGGGCGAGCTTAGTCCGACCGGATCATCGCCGTGTCATATTCCGCAACCGCCTGAAACACCCGGACGACAGGAGTAGCCTCAAGCCCATTTGCACGCTCGGAGATCATGGGAACACATTCCGTGACGGCGTACGGGCGTACGAAATCCGCTCACCGTCACGGGTGAGGGAACCCTCCGGCCACGACAAAGGGCCGGGCGGGGCGTCACCGCCCCGGCCCGGCCCTGAGGCCCTGCCCCGTCAGCCCACGGACGAGTAGGCGACGACCCCGCGCAGCAGACCGTCCACGGCCTTGCGGGCGTTCTTCACCACCGTCGACCCCGCGGGCGCCGCCGCCTGGATCTGCCCCAGCACGTCGATGACCTGCTTGCACCAGCGCACGAAGTCACCGGCGGGCATCTCCGCCTCCCGCAGCACCTCGTCGAGGCCCTTGCCGCTGGCCCACATGTACGCCGCCCACGCGAACCCGAGATCCGGCTCCCGCTGTCCGACGCCCTCGGTCTGCGTGATCCGGAAGTCCTCCTCCAGCGCGTCCAGACGGCCCCAGATCCGCACCATCTCGCCCAGCGCGGCCTTCGCCTTCCCCGACGGCAGCTTCGGCGCCATCGCGTCGTCCGCGACCCGCGACTCGTACACCAACGCCGAGACGCACGCGGCCAGTTCGGCGGGGGCCAGCCCCTCCCAGACGCCTTCGCGCAGGCACTCGCTCGCCAGCAGGTCCAGCTCGCCGTACAGCCGCGCCAGCCGCTTGCCGTGCTCGGTGACCTCGTTGTCCCGCAGGTAGTCCAGCTCGGTCAGCAGCGCCACGATCCGGTCGAAGGTCCGCGCGATGGTGTTGGTGCGCCCCTCGATCCGCCGCTCCAGCTGCGAGGTGTCCCGCAGCAGCCGGTAGTAGCGCTCGGCCCAACGGGCGTGGTCCTCACGGTCGTTGCAGCCGTGGCAGGGGTGCGCCCGCAGCTCGGTCCGCAGCCGGGCGATCTCCCGGTCGTCCGCCGCCGCCGACCGCCGCTTGCGCTGCCGCTCCGCCGGGATGTGCCCCGCCTTGGTGCGCAGCGCGGACGCCAGGTCCCGACGGGACTGCGGGGAACGCGGGTTGAACGACTTCGGGATCCGCATCCGCTCCAGCGCCTCCACCGGCACCGGGAAGTCGATCGACGCCAGCCGCTTGACCTGCCGCTCCGCCGTCAGCACCAGCGGCCTCGGCCCGTCGTGCTGCTCGAAGCCGCGGTGCCCGTTGGACCGACCGGCGGGCAGCCCCGGGTCCAGCACCAGCGCCAGACCGGCGTACTTCCCGGTCGGCACATGGATCACGTCGCCCGGCTTCAGCCGCTCCAGCGCAACCGCCGCCTCCGCACGGCGCTGTACGGCACCCTGCCGGGCCAGCTCGGTCTCGCGGTCCTTCAGCTCCCGCCGCAGCCGCGCGTACTCCTCGAAGTCCCCGAGATGGCAGGTCATCGAGGCCTTGTAGCCTTCCAGACCCTCCTCGTTGCGCTGCACCTGCCGGGAGATCCCGACCACCGAACGGTCCGCCTGGAACTGCGCGAACGACGTCTCCAGCAGTTCCCGCGACCGGTGCCGCCCGAACTGCTCGACCAGGTTCACCGCCATGTTGTACGACGGTTTGAAGCTGGACCGCAGCGGATACGTCCGCGTCCCCGCGAGCCCCGCCAGGTGCTCCGGGCTCATCCCCCGCTGCCACAGCACCACCGCATGACCCTCGACGTCGATGCCGCGCCGCCCGGCCCGCCCGGTGAGCTGGGTGTACTCGCCCGGGGTGATGTCGGCGTGCTGCTCGCCGTTCCACTTGACGAGCTTCTCCAGCACCACCGACCGCGCGGGCATGTTGATGCCCAGCGCCAGCGTCTCGGTGGCGAAGACGGCCTTCACCAGGCCCCGGACGAACAGTTCCTCGACGACCTCCTTGAAGGTCGGCAGCATGCCCGCGTGGTGCGCGGCGATACCGCGCTCCAGGCCCTCCAGCCACTCGTAGTAGCCGAGGACGTGCAGGTCCTCCGCCGGGATCGACGCGGTCCGCTCCTCCACCAGGGAGCGCACCTTCTCGCGCGCCTCCTCGTCGTTCAGCCGCAGTCCCGCGTACAGGCACTGCTGGACCGCGGCCTCGCAGGCGGCCCGGCTGAAGATGAAGGTGATCGCGGGCAGCAGCCCCTCGGCGTCGAGCCGCTCTATGACCTCGGGTCTGCCGGGCGTCCACACGCGCGAGCGCTGCCGCCGCTCCCGCTCCCGGTCGGCCTCGCGCATCGCGCGCCCACGCCGCCGGTCCTGGTACGAGGGCCGGGTGGCCTCCATCCGCGCCAGCCGGGTGAGGTCGGGGTTGACGGCCTTCTTCTGGCCCTCGCCCTCCTCGAACAGGTCGTACATCCGCCGCCCGGCGAGCACGTGCTGGAACAGCGGCACCGGCCGGTGCTCGGAGACGATGACCTCGGTGTCACCACGGACGGTGTCCAGCCAGTCACCGAACTCCTCGGCGTTCGACACCGTCGCCGACAGCGACACCAGCGTCACCGACTCCGGAAGGTGGATGATCACCTCTTCCCATACGGCGCCCCGGAACCGGTCGGACAGGTAGTGCACCTCGTCCATCACCACATAGCCGAGCCCCAGCAGCGTCTGGGAGCCCGCGTACAGCATGTTCCGCAGCACCTCGGTGGTCATCACGACCACGGGGGCGTCGGAGTTGACGCTGTTGTCGCCGGTGAGCAGGCCTACCTTGCCGGAGCCGTAACGGCGGCACAGGTCGGCGTACTTCTGGTTGGACAGCGCCTTGATGGGGGTGGTGTAGAAGCACTTCCTGCCCTGTTCCAGGGCGAGATGGACGGCGAACTCGCCGACGATCGTCTTGCCGGAGCCCGTGGGGGCGGCGACCAGCACGCCCTTCCCCGCCTCGAGGGCCTGGCAGGCCTCGATCTGGAAGGGGTCGAGGCCGAAGTCGTACATCTCGCGGAAGGACGCGAGCGCGGTGGCCTGCTCGACAGCCCGCTTCCGGGCTGCCGCGTACCGCTCGGCCGGTGAGAGGTCCTCTGTCATCGTACTTTCGAGCGTACCGGGCCCCACCGACAACAGGACGATCATTATCCGGATCAGCGGCTGTGAATCCGGTGATACGCGCAGTTCAGGGGCCTACGACCCGGACCGCGCCGGGCACACAGCGCACGCTCAGCGGCAGCGGACCGAGCGGTTCGCCGTCGGCGTACCCGGTGATGCCCTCCGCCGCCAGCTCCACCCGGGCCGCCCGGTACACGTTCACCTTGGGATGGTTCACGTGCCCGCCCCGGTAGACCGACGGGAAGACCCGCAGCAGGGTCGCCCGGCCGCAGTCCCCGACCACGGTGACGTCGAACAGCCCGTCGGTGGGGTCCGCGCCGGGACAGATCCGCATCCCACCGCCGTACGACGCCCCGTTGCCGACCGCGACCAGCGTCGCCTCGATCTCGCGCACCTCACCACCGTCCAGGCCGATCCGGTACGGGAACGGCTTGAACGCGGCGAGTTCGGCGAGCATCGCCAGGTCGTACTTGAGCCGCCCGGCGGGCCGGCGCATCCGGTTGCCGCGGTCGTTGACGCGGGAGTCGAAACCGGAGGCGAGGACGGTGCCGAACCAGTGGTCGCCGACCCTGCCGAGGTCGATGTCGCGCAGCCGGGCCCCCTTGAGGGCCTCCGCGACGGCCCGGCCCGCGGCGGCCGGGTCACGCACCGGCAGGCCCAGGGTGCGGGCGAAGTCGTTGCCGGTGCCCACCGCGACCACACCGAGCGGGGTGGGCGTCCCCGCGACCGCCTGGAGCGCGAGGTTCACCATCCCGTCGCCGCCCACGGCGACCAGCGCGCCGGTGCCCTCCGCGACGGCGGCACGCGCGCGGGCGAGGGCGTCCGGAGCGCTCACCCCGACGACGGTGCGTACCCGGAACCCGGCGTCCCGCAAAGCCGAAGCGGCCGGCCGCGCCGCGTGGGCGCCCCGGCCGCGTCCCGCGGTGGGGTTGACGACGATGGTGATCTCGCTGCTCACGGGAGCGACCCTACGAGCCACCCGGCGATCTTCAGGTCACGTCGTCATAACCGTTGACCCGGTCCGTGCTCGCCTGCTCGGGCAGGGCCGCGCGGCCGGTGCTGACCGGCTCGACCTCACCGATGTCCTCGGGCGTGAGATCGAGGTCGGAGGCCTCGTCGTCGGCCGGGCCCAGCGCCTCACGGCGGCGCCTGCGGCGGTCGTTGACCAGCGAGATGGCGACGGCGGCGAAGTACAGCACCCAGATCGGCCCGGCGAGCGCCATCATCGTCAGCGGGTCGGTGCTGGGGGTGGCGATGGCCGCGAACAGGGTGATGCCCATGATCATGGCGCGCCACCAGCCGAGCATCCGCTTGCCGGAGATGGCGCCGGAGAAGTTGAGCATCACCAGCAGCAGCGGCAGTTCGAAGGAGAGACCGAAGACGACGACCATGCGCGTGACCAGGTCGAGCAGGTCGTCGAGCGGCAGGAGGTTGTCGACACCGAACGGCGTGAACTCGATCAGGACCTTCGCCGTGGTGGGCAGCACCCGGTAGGCGAAGTAGGCGCCGCCGAGGAAGAGCGGGAAGCCGGTGGCGACGAACGCGTAGGCGTACTTCTTCTCGTGCCGGTGCAGTCCGGGCGCGACGAACGCCCACAGCTGGTACAGCCAGACCGGCGACGCCAGCACCACGCCGGCCATCAGGGAGACCTTGAGCGCCAGCGTGAACGGGGTGAGCAGACCGTTGATGGTGATCTGCGCGCACGGCTCGGCGTCGTCCTTGGCGCGCGCCAGCTCCTCGAACGACTGCGAGCAGCCGACCGACTTCAGGATCGGCTCGGTGAAGAAGTTGATGATGTCGTTGTAGAAGAAGGCGGCGACGATCGTCACGAGGACGATCGCCAGCAGCGCCTTCGCGAGCCGGTTGCGTAGCTCACGAAGGTGCTCCGCGAGGGGCATCCGCCCCTCGGGATCCTTCTCCTTGTTGCGGGCAGGCTTCAGCAACCCACGTTCCCATCTCGTGCGGCGGGCCGGAGGTCACCGGCCCTGCGTCAGCGCTTGGTCGTGTCCGTCGGCTCGGTGACCGGGCGGGAGCTGGTCACGTCACCGGGCGCGGCCTGGATGATGCGCTGGGCGGGGCCCTGCTGGTCGTCCTGCTGCTGCGGCGGGTCGGCCGGGGCGGAGGACTTGTCGTCCTTCATCGCCTTCGCCTCGCTCTTGAGGATGCGCGCGGACTTGCCGAGCGAGCGGGCCATGTCCGGAAGCTTCTTCGCGCCGAACAGCAGGATGATGACGACGAGGATGAGAATGATCTCGGGGGCTCCGAGCCTTCCGAACATAAGTCTTTACCTTCTCACCGAGGCGGCTTGGGTGGGTGCTGTCCGACCGGTCGGACAGGTGTCCGACCGACCGTGCTTGTCAGCGATCGTAACGCTCAGGGGTGAACGTGAGGCAATCCCCGTGCGTACTCCCGGCCGCGGTCCGGGCCTCGTTTACCGGGCCGCGATCAGCAGCGTACCTGCCGCACGGCCCAACTCGACAGGGTGAAGCCACCCCCGGACCCCCGGTCCGCGGAACTCACGGAAGCCCTCCAGCGGACCCACAGCGCGTCCCTAGTGACGCTGGACGTCCGCCGTCACAGCGTGTCCGCCGACCGGGCCGCGCTCACCGCCGCCCGCTCCAGATCCTCGGCGGCCCGGTCGACCCGCCGCGCGGAGTCCGCGACCTGCCTGCCCAGCCGCTCCGCCTCCACGAAGACCCGCACCGCGAGCACCCCAATGACCAACAACCCCAGAAACCCCAGCGCCACCGCGAACATCGCCCAGAACATGACGCCGAGCCTAGAGGCTCCTAGACCGTGGAGTGCAGACGGAGGGTGCGGACGCCGCCGCCGGTGAGCAGTTGCACGATCCGCTCGCCCGCGGGCTTGCGGACCAGCACACCACAGTCGGGGCAGGTGAACGAGTAGAAGGTGGTACGGCTGCTGCCGCCGATCGCCAGCCGCAGCGCGCTCGCGGCGAGTTCGAACCGGCCCCGGCAGTCCGGGCAGCCCGCCTTGAACACCACGGGCACCACGCTGCGCATCCCGGCGAACGCGGCCGCCACCGACATGCCCCCCGCCCCGGACGTCACCGACTCGCTCACAGTCCTCGCTCCTGCCTGTCGTACCGGCCGTCGTGCCCCTCACGCACCCCGCCCGGCGGCGCCTCCCCGGCCGCCTCGAGGCCGTCGTACGCCGCCAGCGCCTCCCGGGCCGCCCGGCGGGCGCTGTCGGCCAGCTCACGCGGGGCGACGATGCGGCCGTCCCGCCCGAGCCGCAGCGCCAGCCGCCGCAACGACGCCGGATCGGGGGTGCGCAGAGAGATACGGAGCCCGCCGTCGGGAAGCTCATCGGCACTGTCGTGCGGGTAGTACTCCGCGACCCAGCGCCCGCCCGGCCCGACCTCGACGACGACCTCCGGGTCCTCCGCCGCGGGCTGCACCAGCCCTTCGGACAGGTCCCGCAACTCCACCTCGGGCGGCGCGGACGGCTCGTCCAGGACCTTGATCTCGGCGACCCGGTCGAGGCGGAAGGTGCGGCGCGCCTCCGAGCGGTAGCACCAGCCCTCCACATAGGTGTGGCCGACGCTGACCAGCCGGATCGGGTCGACCTCCCGCTCGGTGACCTCGTCGCGGGCCGGGGAGTAGTAGCGGATCCACAGCCTGCGCCGCTCCGAGATCGCCCGGTCGACGTCCGCGAAGACCCCGCCCTCCGACTCGAACGTCACCGACAGCCGGGAACTGGCACCGGCCGCCTCGCCGGCCGCCGCCTCCACCTTCGCCGTCGCCCGCAGCAGCGCCTGCCGGTCGCCCTCGCGCAGCCCCGGCAGGGTGGCCACCGCGCGGGCCGCCACCAGCAGCGCCGTCGCCTCGTCCGCGGCCAGCCGCAGCGGCTCCGCCGCCTCAGCGCCGAGCGCGGCCGGGTTGTGCCACCAGATCCGCTCACCGTCGGTGTCGATGTCGAGCAGGTCACCGCCGCGGAAGCTGGTCCCGCACAGCGGCAGCACATCGAGGTCGGAGATCAGCTCGTCCTCGGTGATCCCGAAGGCGCGGGCGACGTCCTCCACCCGGGCACCGGGACGCTCCCGCAGATAGGTCACCAGGGAGAGCATCCGCCGGGTCTGGTCGATGGCGTTCACGGGCCTGACCGGTTTGCCAGCCACTTGCTTTTCCGCTCCCCCTCAGCCCTTGGCCACGGCACGCAGCCGGTCCACCACATCGGCCCGCAGCTCGGCCGGCTCCAGGACCACCACATCGGGCCCGAACTCCACCAGCCAGGCGTCCAGGCCGTGCCCGTACGGAATCTCCAACTCGTCCCAGCCGTCGCCGAGTTCCCGGACCGAGACGGCCTTGGCCCGCAGGGGGAACCCGGAGCCGGACCGCAGCCGGATCCGTGCCGTACGGTCGGCGATCTCCCCGGCCCAGCTCGCGACCGTCTCCCGCACCGTCACCACATCGGGCACCGGCGCGCTGTAGCGGCCGCTGCGGGTGCGCACCCGGCCGGTGATCCGCGACAGCCGGAACACCCGCTCGGCGCCCCGGTCACGGTCGAAGCCCGCCAGGTACCAGTGCCCGCGCCAGCACTCCAGTGCCCAGGGCTCCACATGCCGGGGCTCCGGACGGGCGGCGGTGGCCTTGCGGTAGTCGAAGACGACGGGACGGCGGTCGCGGCAGGCCAGCATCAGCGGCTCGAACGCCGCCTCGTGCACGGGGATACGGGGCTCCAGAGCGCCGTGCGCCTCGTACGGGTCGACGTCCTCGGGCAGCCCGGCCGCGCGCAGCTTCTGGAGCGCGCCGCTGGCCGCGCCCGCGAGCCGGGCCTGCTGCCAGACCTTGGCGGCCAGCCCCAGCGCGGCGGCCTCCTCGGCGTCGAGGGTGATCGGCGGCAGCCGGTTGCTGTCCCGGCGCGCGAGATAGCCGACCTCGCCGTCCAGGCTCTCCACGGTCTCGATGACCAGCCCCAGCTCGCGCAGATCGTCCTTGTCCCGCTCGAACATCCGGTTGAAGGAGTCCTCGGAGCCCGCCGCACCCTGCCCCGGCCTCACAGCCTCGACGTATGCCTCGATGGAATCCCGCAGCTCGCGCTTGCTGAGCGGTCGCCGGGTCCCGAGCAGACACAGCGCGAGGTTCATCAGCCGCTCGGCCTTGGCAATGGCCATCGACGCCCTTCGCCTTCCCTATGGTGCTTCTGACCGATGACCGTACCGCTCCGCGGTGCCGCGACAAAAGCCGAGGGCCCATGCCCAGACAGGCATGGACCCCGACCGGTCGACTCCGGTCAAACGGATACGACGATCAGACCCCGAGCAGGTCGACCACGAAGATCAGGGTCTCGCCGGGCTTGATCGCCGGGGTCGGGCTCTGGTTGCCGTACGCGAGGTGCGCCGGGATCGTCAGCTGACGGCGGCCGCCCACCTTCATGCCCTGGACACCCTGGTCCCAGCCCTTGATGACCCGGCCCCCGCCCAGCGGGAAACGGAACGGCGTGCCGCGGTTCCAGCTGGCGTCGAACTCCTCGCCCGTGCTGAACGCGACACCCACGTAGTGCACGGTGACGGTCTGACCCGCCTGCGCGACCTCGCCGTCGCCCTCCCAGATGTCCTTGATCTCCAGCTCCGCCGGGGGCTCGCCGCCCGGGAAGTCGATCTCGGGCTTGTCGATGCTCACGTTCTTTCAGCTCCCTGCGTGTGACGGAAAGGCAACGGACACAGTCTTACATCCCGCCGCGATCACATCTTCGCCAGGACATCCACCGAGAACACCAGCGTGGAGTCCTTCTTGATGTCGCTGCCGCTCGGCGGCTGGTCGCCGTACCCCAGCTTCGGCGGGATCACGATGAGCACCCGGCTGCCGACCTTCTTCCCGGTCAGCCCCTGCGCCCAGCCCTTGACGACCTGCTGGAGCGAGAACGAGGTCAGCGCGTCCCGCCCGTACGTCGAGTCGAACTCCTTGCCGCCGTCCCACAGCACACCCTTGTACTGCACCAGCACGCTGTCCTCGGCACCGACCTCCGGGCCGTCGCCCTCGATGACGTAGTTCGCCACCAGGTCCGTCGGCGCCTCGGCGTCGGGGATCTCGATGGCGGGGGCCTTGCCGTCGGTGTTCGTGCCCACCTTCGGCACGTCGATGTCGTCCTGGGCGACGTCGGTGCCCTCCGCCGAGCTCCGGGAGTTGAACGTGGCCTGGAGGTCCACCACGAACACGAGCGTGTCCGTGCCCTTGATGCCCGCGTTCTCGTTGCCGCCCTCGCCGTACCCCCAGGTCGGCGGCACCGAGAACAGCACCCGGCTGTCCGTCTTCTTCCCGGTCAGCGCGTAACGCCAGCCGTCGATGATGCTGCCCTGCGACAACTGGATGACCAGCGGCGTCTTACGGTCGTAGGAGTTGTCGAAGACCTTCGCCGTGTCCCACACCTGGCCCAGGTAGTTCGCCTGGATGTAGTCACCCTCAGCGACCGTGCGCCCCCCGCCCGCGATCAGCGTCTTCACCGCCAACTGGTCCGAGGGCTCCCCCGGCCCCTTCGCCACCGTCGGCTTCTCGTCGAACTTCGTCCCCGCCGTCACCTCCGGCAACGGCCCGTCGACGATCTTCGGCGCGGGAGCCTCGGACGACGTGGCCCCGTCGGTCGGCGCCGCGCTGTCGCTGGCCTTGCCGGAGTCGGAACCCTCGTCACCACATGCGGCGAGCGTCGCCAGTCCGGCGGGTACGGCGATGAGAAGTGAGCGTCGGCGCACGATATGAGCCTCGTAATCGATCGGTCCAACGGATGGGGTGCGCGCAAACTCTACGGCGTGAGAAGGGCGCCGTACGTGAAACGTCCGGCGCCCGTGTTGCGTTCCGGGATTCCTGCGGTACCCCGTAGCGCTCCTCTCACATCCCGGCGATCAGCTTCTCCACCCGGTCGTCCACCGAACGGAACGGGTCCTTGCACAACACCGTGCGCTGCGCCTGGTCGTTCAGCTTCAGATGCACCCAGTCCACCGTGAAGTCCCGGCGCTGCTCCTGCGCCCGCCGGATGAAGTCACCGCGCAACCGGGCCCGAGTCGTCTGCGGCGGCACCGACTTGCCCTCGAAGATCTTCAGGTCGTTGCAGATCCGCGCCGCCTGCCCCTTCTTCTCCAGCAGGTAGTACAGCCCACGACGACGGTGGATGTCGTGGTAGGCGAGGTCTATCTGCGCGACCCGCGGATGCGACATGGTCATGTTGTGCTTGGCGCGGTACCGCTCCAGCAGCTTGTACTTCATGACCCAGTCGATCTCGGTGCCGATCCGGTCGAGGTCCTCCGTCTCGATCGCGTCCAGCGTGCGGCCCCACAGCTCCAGCACCTGCTCCACCGTGCCGGTGCGGATACCGCGCCGCTCGCAGAAGTCCACCGCCTTCTCGTAGTACTCCCGCTGCACCTCCAGCGCCGACGCCTCCCGGCCGCTGGCCAGCCGCACCTTGCGGCGGCCCGTGATGTCATGGCTGACCTCACGGATCGCCCGGATCGGGTTCTCCAGGGTCAGGTCCCGCATCACCGTGCCCGCCTCGATCATGCGGAGCACCAGATCGGTCGCGCCGACCTTCAGCAGCATCGTCGTCTCGGACATGTTCGAGTCACCGACGATGACATGCAGACGGCGGTAGCGCTCCGCGTCCGCGTGCGGCTCGTCGCGCGTGTTGATGATCGGACGGGAACGGGTCGTCGCCGACGACACGCCCTCCCAGATGTGTTCCGCCCGCTGACTGACGCAGTACACCGCGCCCCGCGGCGTCTGGAGCACCTTCCCGGCACCGCACAACAGCTGCCGGGTCACGAGAAACGGGATCAGAATGTCCGCGAGGCGGGAGAACTCCCCGTGCCGCGCCACCAGATAGTTCTCATGGCAACCGTATGAGTTGCCCGCCGAGTCCGTGTTGTTCTTGAACAGGTAGACGTCGCCCGCGATTCCCTCCTCGTGCAGGCGTCGTTCGGCGTCCACCAACAGCCCTTCGAGAATGCGCTCGCCGGCCTTGTCGTGCGTGACCAGCTCCGTCACGTTGTCACATTCGGGTGTCGCGTATTCCGGATGCGAGCCCACGTCGAGATAGAGGCGGGCACCGTTCCGCAGAAACACATTGCTGCTGCGGCCCCATGACACGACACGGCGGAAGAGGTACCGCGCCACCTCGTCAGGCGACAGACGGCGCTGTCCCCTGAACGTGCACGTGACGCCGTACTCGTTCTCCAGCCCGAAAATGCGGCGGTCCATGACTGAACATTACGCCCGATCCCCGGAACTGAAACGGGGTTCGACGGCACGATTTGGATCATTTTCCGATGAAGACGCAACGACCGCCCCCACGGCCGGAGCTGCGAGTACCCGCCCCGCGGCCACCAGGACCAGCAACGACACCGCCCCCGCCACCCCCGGCACGGCGAACCCCCACAGCGCCCCGCCCCACTCCACGACCGGCCCCGCGAGCCCCGTCCCCACCGACGCACCCACCGTGAACGTCGTCACCAGCCACGAGAACGCCTCGGTCACCGTGCCCCGCGGCGCATGCCGGTCCACGATCACGAACGCGCACGCGATGGCGGGCGCCAGGAACACCCCCGCGAGCGCCGACAGCGCCGTCATCGCCACCGGACCCGGCAACAGCATCAGCGGCACGTAACACACCGCCAGCAGAGCGACCAGCACCCGCAGTCGCCGCTCCGGCGCGCCGGCCCACCGCCGCGCCCCGTACACCACACCACCCAGCAGCGCCCCCAGCCCCAGACCCGCCATCAGCCAGCCGTACACCACGTCACCGCCGTGGTCGTCCGCGTACGACACCGCGGCGACCGTGATGGAACCCAGCGCCACGCCCACGAAGAGGAACGCGCCCAGCAGCACCAGCAGCCCGCGCGAGCGCAACGCGCCCAGCCAGTGCGCCTCGCGCGGCGCCGACCGCCACGCCCGCGACGGCGGCGAGACCACCACCGACAGCGCCCCCAGCACGCCGAGGACGTTCAGCACCAGCAAGGCCACCTGCGCCGACCACAGCGACGCGCACAGCGTCACCAGCAACGGGCCGACCGTGAACATCACCTCCTGCGCCACCGCGTCCATCGCGTACGCCGTGTGCACCTGGTCCTCCTTGCGCAGGACACTCGGCCACAGCGCCCGCAGACCGCCCTCCAGCGGCGGCGTGAACAGCCCCGCGGCCGCCACCGCCGCATAGGACAGGCCCAGCAGCCCCGTGCCCGTGAAGGCGAAGAAGGCCATCGCCGCGGCCGACAGCAGCGCCGCGGGCAGTTGCACCCGCGGCTGCCCCCGCAGGTCCACCAGCCGTCCCAGCAGGGGCTGCCCCACGGCGTTGGCGACCCCGTACACCGCCGCCAGCCCGCCCGCGAGGCTGTAGCTGCCGCCCTCCGCGCGGATGAACAGCACGATCGCGATCGCCGCCGTCGCGTTGGGCAACCGGCCGACCAGCGTGCCCGCCAGCAACCGGGCGGCGTGCCGCGCCCTGAGGATCTCCAGGTATCCCGTGGCCATGAACCGCCCTCCCGGGGCTCGTCAGGTTTTACGTATAACGTCGTTCGTCATACGTACCATGTGCCCAGTTCACACGTCCAGAGCACACCACCCCGGAACAGAGAGCAGGCCCACGGTGGCACCAGGCAGCACCCGCCCCACCAGCCGGGACGTCGCCCAGGCCGCCGGCGTCTCCCAGGCCGCCGTCTCGCTCGTCCTCGGCGACAAGTGGCGCGGCCGTGTCTCCGAGCCCACCGCCCGGCGCGTCCGCCAGGCCGCCCTCGACCTCGGCTACCGCCCCAACCTCGCCGCCCGCAACCTACGACTCGGCCACACCCGCACCGTCCTCCTCGTGGTCCCCGCCCTCACCACCGAGTTCTTCGCGGGCGTCTACACCGGCGCCGCCCGCGTCGCCGCCGCACATGGCTTCGGCGTCGTCCTCTACCCCTCACCCGAGGGCATCGGCCCCGCCAAGGACCCCTTCCACTCCGCCCGGGCCGCCCTCGACGGCGTCATCGCCTCCTCCATGGCCGCCGACGCCCTCACCGCCATCCGCGGCGACCAGCTCCCCCTCGTGATGCTCGACAGCGACCCCCACGGCAGCCTCGGCGCCGCCACCGTCAACCTCGACATCGCCGACGGTGTCCGCCAGGTCGCCCACCACCTCCTCGGCCTCGGCCACCGGCACTTCCTCCACCTCGCCGCCGACATCCCGTCCTGGACCTTCGACGTACGCGCCCGGGAACTCTCCACCCGCCTCGGCGCCGTCACCGGCACCACCCTGCGCACCACCCGCGCGCCCCTGTCCATCGACGACGCCCTCACCGCCACCGAGGCCGCCCTCACCGCCCCCACCGGCCCCCACCCGACCGCCATCGTCTGCGACGACGACAAACTCGCCGCGGGCGCCTACAAGGCCCTGCGCCGTCTCGGGCTCCGCGTCCCCGACGACATCTCCGTCACCGGCCTCGACGACCTCGCCCTCGCCACCGCCATCGACCCGGAACTCACCACCGTCCGCCTCGACGCCGAACTCTTCGGCGAACGCGGTATGCAGGCCCTCCTCGCCGTCCTCGACGGCCGCGAACCCGACGGCGGTGACATCCCCGTCCAACTCGTCGTACGCGGCTCCACGGCCCCTCCAGGCGCCCCCTGACACACCTGTGCCCCGGCCGTGAGATCCACGACCGGGGCACACGTACGAAAACCGGGCCCTACTCCTCCTCGGAGGACTCCCCTTCACCGGCGCCGGACGACTCGGCCGACTCAGCCGACTCGGCCGACTCCGCCAGCAACCGCGACAGCTGCCGCCCGGTGATCCGCTTGAACTTGCGCTTCTGCGGCCGCGTACGGTCCAGGACCGCCACCTCGAGACGCTCCGCCGGAATCTCCCGCTGCGTACCGTTGGTGTCCCGCGACAGCGCCTGCACCGCCAGCTTCAACGCCTCCGCCAGCGTCATGCCGTCCCGGTGCCGCTGGTCCAGATAGCCGCTGATCTGCTCGGCGTTGCCGCCCACCGCGACCGAGCCGTGCTCGTCCACGATCGAGCCGTCGTGCGGCAGCCGGTAGATCTGGTCGCCGTCCGGCGTCTCCCCCACCTCGGCGACGACCAGCTCCACCTCGTACGGCTTCTCCGCCGCCGACGAGAAGATCGTGCCCAGCGTCTGGGCGTAGACATTGGCCAGACCCCGCGCCGTGACGTCGTCACGGTCGTAGGTGTAACCCCGCAGATCCGCGTACCGCACACCGCCGATCCGCAGGTTCTCGTACTCGTTGTACTTGCCGGCGGCCGCGAAGCCGATCCGGTCGTAGATCTCACTGAACTTGTGCAACGCACGGGACGGGTTCTCGCCGACGAACACGATGCCGTCGACGTACTGGAGCACGACCAGACTGCGGCCCCGGGCGATGCCCTTGCGGGCGTACTCCGCACGGTCCGCCATCGCCTGCTGAGGTGAGACATAGAACGGCGTCGACACCGGTTATCCGTCCCTTTCTGTGGAAGTCACTGGATCACCCTCACAACAACCGGCCCGCCGCCTACAGCAGCGCCGCCCGCGGGCCGTCCGGCTGCTCCAGACGCCGCTCCAGCACCGAGCGCGCGATCTCGGACGACTCGTCCTCGGTGAGCCTGCGGAAGCCGTCATCGGTGATCACGGTGACGATCGGGTAGATCCGGCGGGCGACATCGGGACCACCGGTCGCCGAGTCGTCGTCAGCCGCGTCGTACAGGGCCTGCACCACGAGCGTCGTGGCCTGGTCCTCGGTCAGGTCGTCACGGAAGAGCTTCTTCATCGCACCACGCGCGAAGATCGAGCCCGAGCCGGTGGCGGCGAAGTTGTGTTCCTCCGAACGACCACCCGTGACGTCGTAGGAGAAGATCCGGCCCTTCTCCCGGTCCACGTCGTACCCCGCGAACAGCGGCACGACCGCCAGGCCCTGCATCGCCATGCCCAGGTTGGACCGGATCATAGTCGACAGCCGGTTCGCCTTGCCCTCCAGCGACAGCTGGGCGCCCTCGACCTTCTCGAAGTGCTCCAGCTCCAGCTGGAAGAGCTTGACCATCTCCACGGCGAGACCGGCGGTGCCCGCGATACCGACGGCGCTGTACTCGTCGGCCGGGAAGACCTTCTCGATGTCGCGCTGCGCGATCACGTTCCCCATGGTGGCCCGCCGGTCACCGGCGAGCACCACCCCGCCCGGAAACGTCACGGCGACGATCGTCGTCCCGTGCGGCGCCTCGATGACCCCCTGTGTGGGCGGCAGTTGCCGCTTGCCCGGCAGCAGCTCAGGCTGGTGCTCGGACAGGAAGTCCATGAAGGAGGACGACCCAGGCGTCAGGAAGGCAGCTGGTAGACGCCCGGTGCTACGAGTGTTGGCTTCCACGCGATTCCTTCCAAGTAAGCGGCGGCCCGGCGGACGGCGTCGGGATCGTCACCCAACTTGCCGATGGCCGAATTGCAGTTGAAGCACAGTACGCCACGGACCCTACCCGTCTTGTGGCAGTGATCCACATGCACGGCCGGGGCCTTCAGACAGATCACGCAGAGACCCATCTGAGAGGCGACCATTTCGTCACGCTCCGCCTCGGTGAGGCCGTAGTGGCGCTTCAGGTGACCTGCGCGCCCTTCGATGGCTCGGCATGCCTTGCAGCGCGTGGACAGCCCATCCGAGGCGGTTGCGTTGCGATGCCACTCACTCCATGGCTTCACCTCTCCGCACTTCAGACAGAGCTTGTGCCCCTCGGGCACCTCTACCTTGGGCCGAACGTTCCGTCCCCGCTTCTGCTGGCGCGCCCGGTGATACTCCGATGCGCAGGCCCTGCAATGCCGCTGCAAGCCATCCAGATTGGACCGCCTACGAGCGAACGCTGCGTACGGCTTCCACTCCCCGCACCGCACACAGCACTTCGCGTTCTCTTCCTTCTCCAAGAGAATCCCCCGATTCACCTTCACATCGAAGGCTACTGGCCGCCTTTCTGAACGAATGACCGAACGAAGTCCTCTGCGTTCTCCTCCAGGACATCGTCGATCTCGTCCAGGACGGAGTCCACGTCATCGCTCAGCTTCTCGTGGCGCTCCTTGAGGTCCTCCGACCCCTGCGCCTCGGTCGACTGCTCCTCAACCTCTTCCGTGGAGCGCGTCGCCTTCTGCTGTCCGCCGCCGGTGTCCTTGGTCGCCATAACCCTCACCCCGCTCGGTTCGCCCGACATGGTCGGCAGGAAGGCTTTCCTGCCGTTCGGTCTTGATCAGACCCTACAAGGCCGGTCTGACAACGGCCCCGCCGTTGCTACAACGTACGAGGGCCACCTCGATGATTCCCGGCCGAGGCGGTTTCCACCCCGGCCGGGCGTCTGCTCCGTGTACCCGCTCAGTTGCCGGACAGCACCCTGACCAGGTCCTCCGCCGTCCGGCAGCGGTCCAGCAGCTCCTTGACGTGATTACGCGTTCCGCGAAGCGGTTCGAGGGTTGGGACCCGCTGGAGGGAGTCCCGCCCCGGGAGGTCGAAGATCACGGAGTCCCAGGACGCCGCCGCCACGTCGTCGGCGTACTGCTCCAGGCAGCGCCCGCGGAAGTAGGCGCGGGTGTCCTCCGGAGGCTTGACCTTGGCCCGCTCGACCTCGGCCTCGTCCAGGAGGCGCTTCATGCGGCCGCGGGCCGCCAGGCGGTTGTAGAGGCCCTTCTCGGGCCGTACGTCGGCGTACTGGAGGTCGACGAGGTGGAGCCGGGGGGCGTCCCAGTCGAGGTCGTCGCGGCGGCGGTAGCCCTCCATGAGTTCCCTCTTCGCCACCCAGTCCAGCTCGCCCGCGAGGCTCATCGGGTCGCGTTCGAGCCGGTTGAGGGTGTCCTCCCAGCGGGCCAGGACGTCCTTGGTCTGGTCGTCGGCGTCGGCCCCGAACCGTTCCTCGACGTACTTGCGGGAGAGTTCGTAGTACTCCATCTGGAGTTGTACGGCGGTCAGGGTGCGGCCGCTGCGCAGCGTGACCAGGCGCTTCAGCGACGGGTCGTGGGAGACCTGGTGGAGGGTGCGTACGGGCTGGTCGACGGCGAGGTCGACGGCGATGAAGCCGTCCTCGATCATGGACAGGACGAGGGCCGTCGTGCCCAGTTTCAGATAGGTGGAGATCTCCGAGAGGTTCGCGTCGCCGATGATCACGTGCAGACGGCGGTACTTCTCGGCGTCGGCGTGCGGCTCGTCACGGGTGTTGATGATGGGGCGCTTGAGGGTGGTCTCCAGGCCGACCTCGACCTCGAAGTAGTCGGCGCGCTGGCTGAGCTGGAAGCCGTGTTCATGGCCGTCCTGGCCGATGCCGACGCGTCCGGCGCCGGTGAAGACCTGGCGCGAGACGAAGAAGGGCGTGAGGTGGCGCACGATGTCCGAGAAGGGGGTCTCCCGCTTCATCAGGTAGTTCTCGTGCGTGCCGTAGGAGGCGCCCTTGTTGTCGGTGTTGTTCTTGTAGAGGTGGATGGGCTGGGCGCCGGGGAGCGCGGCGGCTCGTTCGGCGGCCTCGGCCATGACGCGTTCGCCGGCCTTGTCCCAGAGGACGGCGTCGCGCGGGTTGGTGACCTCGGGTGCGCTGTATTCGGGGTGTGCGTGGTCGACGTAGAGGCGGGCCCCGTTGGTGAGGATGACGTTGGCCAGGCCGATGTCCTCGTCGGTGAGCTGGCTGGCGTCGGCGGCCTCGCGGGCGAGGTCGAAGCCTCGCGCGTCGCGCAGGGGGTTCTCCTCCTCGAAGTCCCAGCGGGCCCGGCGGGCCCGGTGCATCGCCGCCGCGTAGGCGTTGACGATCTGGGATGAGGTGAGCATGGCATTGGCGTTGGGGTGGCCGGGGACGGAGATCCCGTACTCCGTCTCGATGCCCATTACTCGCCGTACGGTCATGCGGCCCTCCTTGCCCGGCGGCGCCCTCGGTCGCGGGCGTCACTCCAGTACCGCTGGCGCTCGGTTGCGTGTGCGGTGCCCGTCCCCGCACTGCGCGACTCGGCGGTACGGAAGAGCCTAGAACGCCTCTGCGCCGGTGGGGAGATCATTTGCGTCATTGCCTTGCTCCAGCCTGCCCGGAAAAGCAGTCGGCTGCGGGTACCCGGATAGGGGACCCGCAGCCGCCCTGGCTTTTACAGGTACTGTCCGGTGTTCGCCACCGTGTCGATGGAGCGTCCGGTGTCCGCGCCCTGCTTTCCGGTGATCAGGGTGCGGATGTAGACGATGCGCTCGCCCTTCTTTCCGGAGATGCGGGCCCAGTCGTCCGGGTTGGTGGTGTTGGGCAGGTCCTCGTTCTCCTTGAACTCGTCCACACATGCCTGGAGGAGGTGGGAGACGCGCAGACCCTTCTGATTCTTTTCGAGGAAGTCCTTGATCGCCATTTTCTTGGCGCGGCCGACGATGTTCTCGATCATGGCGCCGGAGTTGAAGTCCTTGAAGTAGAGGACTTCCTTGTCACCATTGGCGTAGGTCACCTCGAGGAAGCGGTTCTCCTCCGATTCGGCGTACATGTGTTCCACTGCCGTCTGGATCATGCTCTGGACGGTCATGGCCTTATCGCCGCCGTGCTCGCCGAGGTCGTCCCCGTGGAGGGGGAGGCGTTCGGTCAGGTACTTGCCGAAGATGTCCTTGGCGGCCTCGGCGTCGGGGCGCTCGATCTTGATCTTCACATCGAGCCGGCCGGGGCGCAGGATGGCCGGGTCGATCATGTCCTCGCGGTTGGAGGCGCCGATGACGACCACGTTCTGGAGGCCTTCGACACCGTCGATCTCGGCGAGGAGCTGCGGGACGATGGTGTTCTCGACGTCGGAGCTGACACCGGAGCCGCGGGTGCGGAAGAGGGACTCCATCTCGTCGAAGAAGACGATGACGGGGGTGCCCTCGCTGGCCTTCTCCCGGGCCCGCTGGAAAACGAGGCGGATCTGCCGCTCGGTCTCGCCGACGTACTTGTTGAGCAGCTCGGGGCCCTTGATGTTCAGGAAGAAGCTCTTGCCGGCGGCCTGGCCGGTGACCTCGGCGACCTTCTTGGCCAGCGAGTTGGCGACGGCCTTGGCGATGAGCGTCTTGCCGCATCCGGGGGGCCCGTAGAGCAGCACGCCCTTGGGCGGGCGCAGTTCGTGCTCGCGGAACAGGTCGGGGTAGAGGTAGGGAAGCTCCACGGCGTCCCTGATGGCCTCGATCTGGTTGCCGAGGCCGCCGATCTGCTCGTAGCCGATGTCGGGGACCTCTTCGAGGACGAGTTCCTCGACCTCGCTCTTGGGGACGACCTCGTAGACGTAGCCGGAACGGGGTTCGAGCAGCAGGGCGTCGCCGGGGCGGATGGTGACGTCCAGCAGCGGCTCGGCGAGCCGTACCACCCGTTCCTCGTCGGTGTGCCCGAGCACCAGGGCCCGCTCGCCGTCCTCGAGGATCTCCTTGAGGGTGACGATGTCCCCGACGCGCTCGAACTCCATGGCCTCGACCACGTTGAGCGCTTCGTTGAGCATGACCTCCTGGCCGCGCCGCAGCGCTTCGAGGTCGACGCTCGGGCTGACGTTCACCCGGAGTTTGCGGCCTCCGGTGAAGATGTCGGCCGTGCCGTCCTCGTTCGCCGTGAGGAAGACGCCGAAGCCGGCGGGCGGCTGGGCGAGCCGGTCGACCTCTTCCTTGAGGGCCACGATCTGGTCGCGGGCCTCACGGAGCGTGTTGGCGAGTCGCTCGTTCTGGGCGGACACGCCGGCCAGATTCGTCTGAAGCTCGACGATCCGCTCTTCGAGAATCCTCGTGTGCCGCGGAGAGTCGGCGAGCTTGCGTCGCAGGACGGCGATCTCCTGCTCAAGGTAGGCGATCTGCCCGGCAGGGTCTTCGGACCCTCGTCCCGGGCGGATGCCGCGGTTCATGTCGTCGTCGTGGGCTGCCACGGTCCTCACCTCCTCCAAGGGGAGCTGGACGCTTCCAGACCCTACCTGGGTGGGTGTCGATTGAAACCCCTAGATCACAAAGACTGTCGGGGTGTGTCCGATCTTCACCCTTGCGCTCTCCCTCACGCCAGGGGAATACCCACCGAACGTGATTGGAAAGCTGCCGGAGGTAGGGTCGAAGCGTTCAACACCCGTCAGAGCTGGCCGGATTCCCGCCAGGTCGGCGCAGAAACGGTAGGAGCGAATGACTGTGCAGCAGGAGGCCGAGGTCGGTGGCGCGGCTCTGGAGGTCTGGATCGACCAGGATCTCTGTACCGGTGACGGCATCTGCGTCCAGTACGCGCCCGAGGTCTTCGAGCTGGACATCGACGGTCTGGCCTATGTGAAGGGCACGGACGAGGAGTTGTTGCAGGACAAGGGCGCCACCGCCCCGGTGCCGCTGCCGTTGCTCACGGATGTGGTGGACTCGGCGCGGGAGTGTCCGGGCGAGTGCATTCACGTACGTCGCGTTTCGGACAGCGTCGAGGTCTACGGCCCGGACGCAGAGTGACCGGATCTCTACGGTCCGTAACTCCTGTCTGATTTCTCACATCGTAGGGTTGCGTGCGTCACACGCTGCGGGCTCCGGCGGGTGTCGAGCGGACGAACGCGCCGTCGCGCCACTGCCACTTAGCGTCCTCGGTCACGTCGGGACAGCAGGTGGGTACGTCGGCGGTGGAGTAGCCGTGCAGGGTCGCGAGGACGGCTCCGTCACGCACGGTGAAGTCACTGACGGTGACACGGTCCTTGGGGTCGACGAGGGTGGCGACGAGGCGGGGTTCGGCGCTGTCGGCGGCGCGGGTGAGGACGTATATGCCGTCGGGCGGGGTGCTCATGCCCGCGTCGCAGTGGACCACGGCGACGGTCTCGGGCCGGCCGTCGCCGTCGAGGTCTCCGGAGGCCTTGTTCTCGACGACGGTCTTCACGGGTCCGCAGTCGAGGGGGAAGTCGACGCCGTCGGTGGCGGGCGGCGGGGCGGCTGCGGGGGCGGGCTTGGTCCCGGTGCCGGGGGGCTGGGCGGCCGTGGCCGGGCCGGGCTGGAGCACGGAGGACAGGGCTACGACACCGGCGACCGCCGTGGCGGTGGCGACCCAGTGGATGGGGCGGGTGTGCGTGTGTGCCAGTTCCGGAACGGCGGGGTGCTGCACGAGGAGTGTCTCCTGTGAGGGCTGTGCCGGTGGGGGTGGCCTGCATCGTGCCACACGTCACAGTTCAGGGGAACGGCGGGGTGGGCACCCGCAGTGGTTTGGCCGCTGCCGGGCGGTGCCGGATCATGGCCGGTCAACACGACGGCGCCGTGCCCGAGTTCCGTTCGATGCCGGGGAACTCGGGCACGGCGCCGTGACGTTGTACGCGGCAGGGGGCCGCCTCAGCGTCCCATGCCTCCGTCGGCGTTGGGGCCGGTGTAGTCCTCGCCGTAGGCGCCCTTGGCGGGGCGGCGGCGGCGCATGGGCGGTTCGACCCCGTCGGCGAGGCGACGGGCGGTGAGCAGGAAGCCGGTGTGGCCGATCATGCGGTGGTCGGGGCGGACGGCGAGGCCCTCGATGTGCCAGTTGCGGATCATCGTCTCCCAGGCCGTCGGCTCGTTGAAGCCGCCGATCTCGCGGATGGACTCCACGGTCCGGGCGAGCTGGGTGGTGGTGGCGACGTAACAGCACAGGATGCCGCCGGGGACGAGCGCCTTGGAGACGGCCTCCAGGCATTCCCAGGGGGCGAGCATGTCGAGGATGACACGGTCGACGTCGGTGTCGGAGAGGTTGTCCTGGAGGTCCCCGACGGTGAGCTGCCAGGCGGGGTGGGGGCCGCCGAAGTAGCGCTCGACGTTGGCCTGGGCGATCTCGGCGAAGTCCGCGCGGCGCTCGTAGCTGTGCAGCATGCCCTGGTCGCCGATGGCGCGCAGCAGGAAGCTGCTGAGCGAGCCGGAGCCGACCCCGGCCTCCACGACGCGGGCGCCGGGGAAGATGTCGGCGAAGGCGAGGATCTGCCCCGCGTCCTTGGGGTAGACGACGGCCGCCCCGCGGGGCATGGACAGGACGTAGTCGGGGAGCAGGGGGCGCAGCGCGAGGTAGGCGACGTTCCCGGTGGTGCGGACAACGCTGCCCTCGGGTGCGCCGATCAGCTCGTCGTGCGGGAAGGAACCCTTGTGGGTGTGGAAGTTCTTCCCGGCCTCGAGCGTGAACGTGTAGTGGCGGCCCTTGGGGTCGGTCAGCTGTACCTGGTCCCCGACCTTGAAGGGCCCGCGACGGCGGGCGGCACCGGTCGGTTCGGACATGTGACCAGCCTACCGGGCGTGACGGGGGCCGCCGACCACACGGGTGTCAGGAGGGGCGGGCCATGGCCTTGACGAAGGCGCGTTCGACGTCGGCGGCGGACAGGACGCCGTAGATCTCGCCGGTGTCCTCGACGACGAGGTACTCGGTGGCGGGGGTGGCACGCAGCACCTCCAGGAGTTCCTCGCCGGCCAGCTCGGCGGAGACGCGCATGCCGTCGGTGAGGTCCTGGGCGAGGCCGCTGACGGCGACCCAGGGGCGGCGGTGCTCGGGCACGCCGACGATGGCGGCCTCGCGGACCAGGGAGACGGGGTTGCCGTCGCCGTCGACGACGACGAGGGCGCGGGCCCCGGCGGCGTTGGCCTGGCGGAGGGCCTCGGAGAGCGGGGTGTCGGTCTGGACGGGGACGGCGCGGCGGGTGAGGGCGCGGGCGCGCAGTTCGGGGAGGTGCTCGCGCAGCCGTGCGACGCGGAGGCTGTTTCCGGCGCCGGTCCAGATGATCGCGGCGAGGATCGCGGCGAGGAGGGCGTCCATGACGGTGTCCATGCCGACGTTGTCGACGGCGTCGCTGCCGAGGGCGCCGGACTGGGTGAGCAGGGGGAGGCCGATGAGGACGGCGACGGCGAGGGCGCGGCCGAACCAGGCGGCGGCGATGGTGCCGCTCATGGGTTTGCCGGTGATCTTCCAGACGACGGCGCGGAGCATCCGGCCGCCGTCGAGGGGGAGGCCGGGCAGGAGGTTGAAGGCGGCGACGATGAGGTTGGAGATCATCAGTCCGGCGAGGAGGACGCCGGGGACGGTGCCGGGTTCGACGGTCTGCATGGCGGCGTAGAAGACACCGGCGAGGACGAGGGAGAGCAGGGGGCCGACGAAGGCGAGGACGAATTCGCGGCCGGGGGTCTCGGCTTCCTTCTCGATCTCGGAGACGCCGCCGAAGAACTGGAGCTGGATGCGCCGGACGGGGAGTTTGAAGCGGAGGGCGGCGACGGTGTGGGCGAGTTCGTGGACGAGGACGGAGGCGTAGAAGGCGACGGCGAAGAAGAGGGAGACGAGGTAGCGGGCGCCGCCCAGTTCGGGCAGGACGCGGTCGAGCTGTCCGCCGAAGACCCAGGTGATCAGTGCGGCGACCAGGAACCAGCTGGGTGCCACGTAGACGGGAACGCCGAAGGGGCGTCCCATCAGCAGTCCGCCCCTGGGTTCGGGGCCGCGTGCGGGGCCCTTGCCCCCGGTCCCGGCGGTGCCCGGGGTTCCAGCGGTCCCTTCGGCGTGCGCGTGGGAGCGGTGGGGGTGCTGCTGGGGTGTTTCGGGGGCGGGGGGGGCGGGCGGCTTCGGCTCGTGTGCCTCGTCGGTGTCGCCGGCGGGGGGCTGCTCCGCCGGGGGCCGGGGGGTGTCGTGGGGCTCGGGGCCGGGGTGTGCCTGGTCAGGGGCCGGGGCCGGGGTCGCTTGTTCGGCGTGTTCCTCGGCCGACTGGTCCCTGCCGGACCGCGGCTGCCCGCTCCCGCCGCTCACGTCCACGCTGTCCCCTCGTTCGAAGCGTCCTCCGCGCCTGCCGGGCGGAAGGGTCTCGGGTCGATGGTATGCGTCCGCCGGGAGGTGTTCCGCCCCGGCACCCCCTCAGTTTCCCCACCTGTCGCACCGGGGCGATGGGGGTCGGGTCACTGTCAGTGGCGGGCCGTAAGGTCTGTGGTCATGGAGACGATGAGCGAGGGCGGTACGGAGGCCCACGGCGGTGGTACGGCGACCGGTGTCGGCGCGAGAGCGGCGGCCGCCCCCGTGTCGCTGTCGCCCTCGCGGGCGGGTGACTTCATGCAGTGCCCGCTGCTGTACCGGTTCCGGGTGATCGACAGACTGCCGGAGAAGCCGAGTGAGGCGGCGACCCGGGGCACGCTGGTGCACGCGGTGCTGGAGCGGCTCTTCGACGCGCCCGCCGGTGAGCGGACGGCGCCGCGGGCGAAGTCGCTGGTTCCGGCGCAGTGGGAGCGGTTGCGTCAGTCGCGGCCGGAGGTCGTGGAGCTGTTCGCGGACGATCCGGACGGTGAGCGGCTGGCGCGCTGGCTGGCGGAGGCGGAGCGTCTGGTGGAGCGGTGGTTCACCCTGGAGGACCCGACCCGGCTGGAGCCGGCGGAGCGTGAGCTGTTCGTGGAGGCGGAGCTGGATTCGGGCCTGCGGCTGCGCGGGATCATCGACCGGGTCGATGTGGCGCCCACGGGTGAGGTGCGGATCGTCGACTACAAGACGGGCAAGGCGCCCCGCCCGGAGTACGCGGACGGTGCGCTGTTCCAGATGAAGTTCTACGCGCTGGTGGTGTGGCGGCTGAAGAAGGTCGTGCCGCGGCGGCTCCAGCTGGTCTATCTGGGCAGTGGCGAGGTGCTGACGTACGACCCGGTGCTCGCGGACCTGGAGCGGGTGGAGCGCAAGCTGCTGGCCCTGTGGGAGGCGATCCGGCTGGCCACGGAGACGGGTGAGTGGCGGCCGCGTCCGACGAAGCTGTGCGGCTGGTGCGATCACCAGGCGCACTGCCCGGAATTCGGTGGCACTCCCCCGCCGTACCCGCTGCCGGTCAGGGCGGCGGAGTCGGGTGGCGGCGCGCAGGGCAGAATGGGGCCGGACTAGCGAAGGAGACTTACGTGGCCATCCGTGTCCTACTGGTCGACGACCAGCCGCTGCTGCGTACGGGCTTCCGGATGATTCTGGAGGCGGAGCAGGACATCGCGGTCGTCGGGGAGGCCGGGGACGGCCTTCAGGCGCTCGATCAGGTGCGGGCGCTTCAGCCCGATGTGGTGCTGATGGACATCCGTATGCCACGGATGGACGGCGTGGAGGCGACCCGGCAGATCACCGGGCCGGGTCGGGACGGCCCGGCGAAGGTGCTGGTGCTGACGACGTTCGATCTGGACGAGTACGTGGTGGAGGCGCTGAAGGCGGGCGCCAGCGGCTTTCTGCTGAAGGACGCCCCGGCCAACGAACTGGTGCAGGCGATCCGGGTGGTGGCCGCGGGTGAGGCGATGCTGGCGCCGAGCATCACCCGGCGCCTGCTGGACAAGTACGCCACGCATCTGCCGTCGGGGGACGAGCCGGTGCCGGACACCCTGGGCACGCTGACGGAGCGTGAGGTGGAGGTGCTGAAGCTGGTGGCGCGCGGGTTGTCGAACGCGGAGATCGCCGCTGATCTGTTCGTCAGTGAGACGACGGTGAAGACGCATGTCGGCCATGTGCTGACGAAGCTGGGCCTGCGGGACCGGGTGCAGGCCGCGGTGTACGCGTACGAGAGCGGGCTGGTGCGTCCCGGCGCACAGCAGTAGGCGGCTCGGACAGCTAAGAGGGCGCCCCCCTCGGGCCTGTGGGGGGCGCCCTCGCTGTCGGTGCGGCCGAATCAGGCCTTGCGCAGCTCCCAGAAGCGGAAGACGGTCGAGGCGTCGAGGCAGTACTCCAGGCCGTAGACGCCGTCGCCCACGACGGCGTACTGCTTGGCCTGCCAGACGGGCAGGACGGGGAGTTCCTCGGCGACGATGTTCTGGAGGCGGCCGAAGTCCCGCTCGGCGGCGGTGCGGTCGCTCTCGGCGGCGGTGTTCGGGATGAGCGTGCCGGTGATGGTGTCGTTGCCGTAGTTGTTGCTCAGGACGTTGCCCTCGCCGAAGAACGGCGAGGTGAAGTTGTCGGCGTCGGGGTAGTCGGGCACCCAGCCCTTGACGTAGACGCCGTACTTCCCGGCCTCGATGTCCTTCTCGTACTGGTCGAAGGCGACGGACTTGACGTCGGCGGCGAACAGGCCGCTGGCGTTGAGCTGACCGGCGATGGCCTTGAGCTCCTGGTCGGTGGCGGGGCCGTAGCGGCTGGGCGTGGACCAGAGGGTGAGCTTCACCTTGTCGGTGATGCCTTCGGCGGCGAGTGCGGCGGCGGCCTTGGATTTGGAGGGGTGGGCGCCGTAGGTGTCGAAGAAGGCGGTGTTGTGGCCGAGGATGCCGGCCGGGATGATCGAGTAGAGCGGGGTGGCCGTGCCCTGGTAGACGTCCTGGACGAGGGCCTCGCGGTCAAGGAGGTGGGCGATGGCCTGGCGGACGCCGAGCTTTCCGGCGACCGGGTCGTCCATGTTGAAGACGAGGTGCTGGACTTCGGCGCTGCTGCCTTCGACGACCTCGATGCCGCTGCCGTCGGAGGACTGTTCCAGGTCGGCGATGTCGCCGGCGGTGAGGCCTCGGTAGGCGATGTCGATGTCGCCGTTCTGGAGGGCCGTCTTCAGGGCGCCCTGGTCGCCGTGGAAGAACTTGAGGGTGATGCCCTCGTTCTGGACCTCGGCGGTGCCCCGGTAGTTCTCGTTGACGGAGAACACGGCCTCGTCGTCGCTGAAGGAGTCCAGCTTGTAGGGGCCGGAGCCGCTGGCCTCGGCGTCGGTGCGCAGTCCGTCGGCGTCGTACTCGCGGTGGTTGACGATGGAGCCCGCGCCCGAGGCGATCTTGCTGGGGAAGGTGGCGTCGGGGGCGTTGAGCTTGAAGACGACCGTCCTGTCGTCGGGGGTCTCGATCTCCTCGAGCATGGGGAACATGACCGCGGGCCCGTCGGCGTCGTCGATCCTCAGCATGCGGTCGAAGGAGAACTTGACGTCCTCGGAGGTGAGCCGGTCACCGTTGCTGAACTTCAGGCCGTCCTTGAGGGTGCACTGGTAGACGGTGGTCCGCGTGTCCTCGAAGGCGCAGTCCTCGGCGGCCTCGGGCTGCGGGTCGGTGCCGCCGTTGGGGAAGCTCAGCAGGGACTGGAAGACGTTGTTGAAAAGCAGCCAGGAGCCCGGGTCGTAGCCGGACGCCGGGTCGGTGGCCAGGACGTCGTCGGACATTCCCATGACCACGTGGCTGCCGCCCTGACCGGAGCCGCCGGTCTGGGTGCCGCATCCGGTCAGCAGGCCTGAGGCGAGGCCCACCACGATCGGCAGTACGGGCCACTGGTTGCGCTTGTTCACGTGCGTGTGCCTTGTCTTCGGGGCAGGACGTGCAGAACCGGAGCCCTCTGAGTGAGGGCCCCGGGGGGGGTTGTTCGGCGTCAGCCGCTCACACCGCGGCCCAGCTCCCACAGCTGGAGCGTGGAGGAGGAGTTGAGCGCGTAGGCGGCGCCGGTGATGCCGTCGCGGGCGGCGATGTACTGCTTGCCCTGCCACAGCGGCAGGACGGGCACGTCGTCGGCAACGATGTCCTGGATGTCGGACAGGCTCTCCACGGCGGCGATGCGGTCGGCCTCACGGCGCGACTGCGGGATCAGGGTGTTGCGGATCTGGCTGTTGGCGTAGGGCGAGCCGAGGAAGTTGTCGGCGTCGAGGAAGGGCGCGAGGTAGTTGTCGGCGTCGGGGAAGTCGGGGAACCAGCCCATGCCGTAGACCTCGTACTCGCCCTTCTTCTCGGCGGGGCGGAAGGTGTCCCAGGGGGCGCCCTTGATGCTGACGTCGAACAGACCGCTGTCGTTGAGCTGCTTCTGGAGGACCTCGAACTCGTCCTTGGTGGCGGCACCGTAGTGGTCGGTGGTGTAGTACAGCGTCATCTTCACCGGGGTGGTGATGTCGGCCTCGGTGAGGAGGGAGCGCGCCTTGTTGACGTTGGGGTCGCCGTAGGTGTTGAAGAACGCGTTGGTGTGGCCGGTGATGCTCGCCGGGACCAGCGAGTACAGGGGTTCGGCCTGGGAGCCGTAGACCTGGGTGACGAGTTCGTCGCGGTTGACGATCTGGGCCATGGCCTGGCGGACGGCCTTGGACTTCACGGCCGGGTCGTCGGTGTTGAAGGCGAGGTAGCGGATCTCCAGGCCGGGCATGTCGACGAGGTCGATGTCCTCGTTGGAGCCGGTGGACAGCTCCTGGATCTGCTGCGGCGTCATGGTGCGGGTCATCAGCTGGATGTCGCCCGTCTCGAGCGCGTCGCCCATGGCGTCGGCGTCGGCGAACGAGCGCAGTTCGACCTTGTCGTTCTTCACCTCGAGGGTCCCCTTGTAGTTGGGGTTCTTGGTGAAGACGGCCTTGACGAGCTTGCCGTCCTTCTCCTCGGCGTCGAGGGTGTACGGGCCGGAGCCCGCGACCTTGAAGCCGTCGAGCAGCTTGTCCTCGGCGTAGGTGCCGGGGTTCACGATGCCCGCGACCGGGGTGGACAGCTTGTACGGGAAGGTGGCGTCCGCGGTGTTGAGGTGGAAGATCACCTCGCGGTCGCCCTTGGTCTCGACGGTGTCGATGGTGGAGAGCAGGGCGAAGACGCCGCTGTCGGCCTTGATGGCGCGGGCGCGGTCGATGGAGTACTTGACGTCCTCGGCGGTGATCTTGTCACCGTTGGAGAACTTGAGGCCCTCGCGCAGCTCGCAGACGTACCGCTCGTTGCCCGCGTCGGTGAAGGAGCAGCTCTCGGCGGCCTCGGGGACGGGTTCGCCGTCGCCGCGGGGCTGGACCATCAGGGTCTGCACGGTCTGGCGCAGGATGTTCCAGGTGCCGACGTCGTAGGCGTAGGCGGGGTCGATCGGGGCGGGGGCTTCCTCCGAGGCGATGAACCCGTCCGTGGTGCCGACGACGATCGCGTCCGAGCCGCTGCCGCTGTCGGACCCGCCGCAGGCGACCAGCACCGGTGCGAGCAGGCCGACGACGGTCGGCAGCACCAAAGTCTTGCGGTTCATGCTCGAGTTTCTCCAGATGTCAAGTCCGTGTATCCGGCATACAGGGGTGGCGCAGCCGTTCCACGTGGTCGGGGGTGTGGTTTCTCGCGACGAGATTAGTCCGCGCTCGCAGCGGCGTTCACAGCCACCGGAGTTGAGGGCTCATCACGCTGTGAAACCGGGCGTGGACAGACCGAAAACCCGACAGGGGAAGGATTCGTGCAGGCTCCCACCAAACGGGACACAAGGGCACGGCGAGGCCTGCCGTTCGGGGGTGCGAAGCACATGCGGGTCCGGGTGTCGACCCGTGGACAGGTGGCGAACGTCACACCTTCGACCGTGGGGCCGCGGACCGGAATTCGGCCATCCGGCAGGGTCGAATTCCTTTGCGTACACCGGGCGGTGACGGCGGATGAATTCGCACCCTATCGACTCTGCACGGTGGGTGAACACCTAGCGCATTTGCGTCACAAGGCCCCGCAGAAATGCCAGGTCGACCTCTTCCAGGGAGGACACGACGGTGCGCCGGTCGGCGGGGGCGATGGGGGCCACGGAGGGAACGGCCACCACATGGCATCCGGCCGCCTCGGCCGCGGCGACACCGGTGGCGGTGTCCTCGACCACCGCGCATCTGGCCGGATCCACGCCGAGTCCGGCGGCGGCGTGCAGATACGGGTCGGGGTACGGCTTGGTGCGGGGCACCTCGTCACCGGCGACGGTCAGCGCGAAGTGGCGCGGGCCGAGCGAGGTGAGGACGCGGTCGATGATGCGCCGGTGGGAGGCGGACACCAGGGCGGTGGGCATCTCGTGCGCGGCCAGTTCGGCGAGCAGCCGGGCGGCGCCGGGCATCAGCGGCAGGGTGCGGTCGATGCGGTCCTCGAAGCCGTCGTTGAGCAGGACGGTGAGTTCGGCGAGGGTGATGTCGGCGCCGGTGGCCTCGATGAGGAATCCGGCGCTGCGGCTCATGGGGCCGCCGACCACGACATGGCGCCAGGAGTCGTCGAGCGTGTGACCGAGGGCGGCGAAGACCTCGACTTCGACGTCCCACCAGAATCCCTCGGTGTCCACCAGGGTGCCGTCCATGTCGAGGAGCACCGCCTGGAGGGCGGAGCCCTCGCCCGTGCGGGTGCTGAGCGCGGGGATCGTGGTCGTCATCCACAGACCTCCTTCTGGGGACGCACAGGCCGGCTCCCGAACGGGAACCGGCCTGCAAGCAGTGGACCGACCATTGTACGACGGATCCGATCAGCGTGCGGTGAGACGCGTCACGGTGTGTCGTGCGCCCCGGGGCGTGCGGTCATCGTGCGTTGAAGTACTTGGCCTCCGGGTGGTGGATGACGATGGCGTCGGTGGACTGTTCGGGGTGGAGCTGGAACTCCTCGGAGAGGTGCACGCCGATGCGTTCGGGCTGGAGCAGGTCGGCGATCTTCGCGCGGTCCTCCAGGTCGGGGCAGGCCCCGTAGCCGAGGGAGAAGCGGGCGCCGCGGTACTTCAGGGCGAACATGTCCTCCATGGCGGCGGGGTCCTCGCCGGAGAAGCCGAGTTCGGCGCGTACGCGCGCGTGCCAGTACTCGGCGAGGGCCTCGGCGAGCTGGACGGACAGACCGTGGAGTTCGAGGTAGTCACGGTAGGAGTCCGATGCGAACAGGCGTGCGGTCTCCTCGCCGATCCGGGAGCCGACGGTGACGACCTGGAAGCCGACGACGTCCGTCTCGCCGGACTCCTCGGGGCGGAAGAAGTCCGCCAGGCACAGCCGGCGGCCGCGGCGCTGGCGCGGGAAGGTGAAGCGGGTGCGCTCGTTGCCCTGTTCGTCCAGGATGATCAGGTCGTCGTCCTTGGAGACGCACGGGAAGTAGCCGTAGACCACGGCCGCCTCCAGCAGGTTCTCCGTCTGGAGCCGGTCCAGCAGCCCGCGCAGCCGGGGGCGGCCCTCGGTCTCCACCAGCTCCTCGTAGCTGGGGCCCTCGCCGGTGCGGGCCTGCTTCAGGCCCCACTGGCCCTTGAAGAGGGCGCCCTCGTCGAGCCAGGAGGCGTACTCCTTGAGCTGGATGCCCTTGACGATGCGGCTGTCCCAGAACGGCGGTGTGGGGACCGGGTTGTCGGTGGCGACGTCGGAGCGCACGTGGCCCTCCTCCGGGCGCTCCTCGGTCTCCACGGTGGCCGCGCGGACCCGGCGCTGGCGCAGCTCGGGGAGCTTCGCGCCGGGCACGCCCCGCTTGACGCCGATCAGGGCGTCCATCAGGCGCAGGCCCTCGAAGGCGTCGCGGGCGTAGCGGACCTCGCCCTCGTAGATCTCGTACAGGTCCTGCTCGACGTAGGCGCGGGTCAGGGCGGCGCCGCCGAGGATGACGGGGTAACCGGAGGCGAGGCCGCGGGCGTTCAGCTCCTCCAGGTTCTCCTTCATGATCACGGTGGACTTGACGAGGAGTCCGGACATCCCGATGACGTCGGCGCGGTGTTCCTCGGCGGCGTCCAGGATCGCGGAGACGGGCTGCTTGATGCCGAGGTTGACGACGTTGTAGCCGTTGTTGGACAGGATGATGTCGACGAGGTTCTTGCCGATGTCGTGGACGTCGCCGCGGACGGTGGCGAGGACGATGGTGCCCTTGCCCTCGGTGCCCTCGACCTTCTCCATGTGCGGTTCGAGGTAGGCCACGGCGGTCTTCATGACCTCGGCGGACTGGAGGACGAACGGCAGCTGCATCTGGCCGGAGCCGAAGAGTTCGCCGACGACCTTCATGCCGTCCAGGAGGGTGTCGTTGACGATGTCGAGCGCCGGACGCTCCGTCAGGGCGGCGTCGAGGTCGGCCTCCAGGCCGTTGCGTTCGCCGTCGATGATGCGCCGCTTGAGGCGTTCCTCCAGCGGCAGCGCAGCCAGCTCCTCGGCCTTGCCCGCCTTCAGGGACTTGGCGGTGGCGCCCTCGAACAGGGCCATCAGCTTCTGGAGCGGGTCGTAGCCCTCGGAGCGGCGGTCGTGGATGAGGTCGAGGGCGGTGGTGACCTCTTCCTCGCTGAAGCGGGCGATCGGCAGGATCTTGCTGGCGTGCACGATCGCGGAGTCCAGGCCCGCCTTGACGCACTCGTCGAGGAAGACGGAGTTGAGCAGGATCCGGGCGGCCGGGTTGAGGCCGAAGGAGATGTTCGACAGGCCGAGGGTGGTCTGCACCTCGGGGTGGCGGCGCTTGAGTTCGCGGATGGCCTCGATGGTGGCGATGCCGTCGCGACGGGACTCCTCCTGGCCGGTGCAGATGGTGAAGGTCAGACAGTCGATGAGGATGTCCGACTCGTGGATGCCCCAGTTGCCGGTCAGGTCCTCGATCAGCCGTTCGGCGATCTCGACCTTCTTCTCGGCGGTGCGGGCCTGGCCCTCCTCGTCGATGGTGAGGGCGATGAGCGCGGCGCCGTGCTCACGGGCCAGCTCGGTGACCTTGGCGAAGCGGGACTCGGGGCCGTCGCCGTCCTCGTAGTTGACGGAGTTGATCACGGCGCGGCCGCCGAGCTTCTCCAGACCGGCCCGGATGACGTCGACCTCGGTGGAGTCCAGCACGATCGGCAGGGTGGAGGCGGTGGCGAAGCGGCCCGCCAGTTCCTCCATGTCGGCGACGCCGTCGCGGCCCACGTAGTCCACGCACAGGTCGAGCATGTGCGCGCCCTCGCGGATCTGCTCGCGGGCCATCTCCACACAGTCGTCCCAGCGGCCCTCCAGCATGGCCTCGCGGAACTTCTTGGACCCGTTGGCGTTGGTGCGCTCACCGATCGCGAGGTAGGAGGTGTCCTGCCGGAACGGCACCGACTGGTAGAGGGAGGCGGCGCCCGGCTCGGGGCGGGGGCTGCGCTCGGCGGGGGTGAGGTCCCGGACCCGCTCGACGACCTGCCGCAGGTGTTCGGGGGTGGTGCCGCAGCAGCCGCCGACCAGGGACAGTCCGTAGTCGCGTACGAAGTTCTCCTGGGCGTCGGCCAGCTCGGGCGCGCCCAGCGGGTAGTGGGCGCCGTCCGAGGTCAGCACCGGCAGTCCGGCGTTCGGCATGCAGGACAGCGGGATGCGGGAGTGGCGGGCGAGGAAGCGCAGGTGCTCGCTCATCTCGGCGGGGCCGGTGGCGCAGTTCAGGCCGATCATGTCGATGCCGAGGGGTTCCAGCGCCGTCAGGGCGGCGCCGATCTCCGAGCCGAGCAGCATGGTGCCGGTGGTCTCCACGGTGACCGACACGATCAGCGGTACGTCGTACCCGGCCGTCTCCATCGCCCGGCGGGCGGCGATGACGGAGGCCTTGGTCTGGAGGAGGTCCTGGGTGGTCTCCACGAGCAGCGCGTCGGCGCCGCCCGCGAGCAGCCCTTCGGCGTTGCTCTGGTAGGCGTCGCGGATCGCGGCGAAGGTGGTGTGGCCGAGGGTGGGCAGCTTGGTGCCGGGGCCCATGGAGCCGAGCACCCAGCGCTGCCGGCCGGTGGCGGCGGTGTACTCGTCGGCCACCTCGCGGGCGATGCGCGCGCCGGCCTCGGAGAGTTCGCCGACGCGGGCGGCGATGTCGTACTCGCCGAGCGCGGAGAGATTGGCGCCGAAGGTGTTGGTCTCCACGCAGTCCACGCCCGCGTCGAAGTACGCGGCGTGCACCGTGCGGACGATGTCGGGGCGGGTGACGTTGAGGACCTCGTTGCAGCCCTCCAGCTGCTGGAAGTCGTCGAGTGTGGGCTCCTGGGCCTGCAACATCGTCCCCATCGCCCCGTCGGCCACCACCACTCGGCTGGCGAGGGCCTGGCGGAGGGCGGACGCGCGGGTGCGGCTGTCGGCGGCGGACGGGTTCTGCGGCAACGAGGCCATGAACGGGCTCCCTGGAGTGCGACGGCTGTCGGCTTTGCGCCCACGTCTGGTCTTTTCCCAGTGGACGCACGCCGCCAGGGTAGCCGGGACCGGGGCCCCGCCGTCAGGCCGTCCACGACACGGACGAGGATGGCGGGCGGCTCGTATGCGTCGGTCGGTCACGACGGAACCGGGCCGACCATTGGCGGGAGGTCGGCATCGACCGGTAGTGTTCGACATTGCCGAACGGCGGCAGCGACGGTCGGCGCGGCGGTGCTCGACGCCATCCATGGGGCCGCGCACCACCGCGACGCGGCGGTCGAAGGGGACGGAGGCAGGACGGCGATGGCACGGAACATCCAGTCGCTCGAACGGGCGGCCGCGATGCTGCGGCTGCTCGCGGGCGGCGAGCGGCGGCTGGGCCTGTCGGACATCGCCTCGTCCCTGGGGCTGGCCAAGGGGACCGCGCACGGCATCCTGCGCACCCTCCAGCAGGAGGGCTTCGTCGAACAGGACGAGACCTCCGGGCGCTACCAGCTGGGCGCGGAGCTGCTGCGCCTGGGCACCACGTACCTCGACGTGCACGAGCTACGGGCGCGCGCCCTGGTCTGGACCGACGACCTGGCCCGCTCCAGCGGCGAGAGCGTCCACCTGGGGGTGCTGCACCAGCACGGCGTGCTGATCGTGCACCACGTCTTCCGCCCGGACGACAGCCGGCAGGTGCTAGAGATCGGGGCGATGCAGCCGCTGCACTCCACGGCGCTGGGCAAGGTGCTGTCGGCCTACGACCCGGTCGCGCACAGCGAGGCGCTGGAGGCCGACCGCAAGGCGTTCACGGAGCGCACGGTGTGCGACCTGGAGGCCTTCGAGCAGCTCCTCGACGTGACACGCGCGCGTGGGTACGCCGCCGACGTGGAGGAGACCTGGGAGGGCGTCGCGTCCATCGCCGCGCCGATCCACGACCGGCGCCGGATGCCGGTGGGCTCGGTGGGCATCACGGGGGCCGTGGAGCGGGTCTGCCGGGACGGTGAGCTGCGGCCGGAGCTGATCGCCGCGGTCCGGGACTGCGCCCGCGCGGTCTCCCGGGACCTGGGCGCCGGGCGGTTCTGACCGGCGCATACGTCACACGCGCACAGCACGCGGGAGAGGCCGGGACGGCGGACGCCGTTCCGGCCTCGGTCGTACGCTCGGATGCACATAAGGTGCGAAGGTGCCCATAACCCACACGATCACACACAAAAGACCGGCGATCCGCAGGGATCAATAACGATCGCGCTTTCCACAACAGAACTCTTGACGTGCGTGTAACGCCGGAGCAAGACTCCCGTCCATCGGTCGGCATTGTCGAACACCTACCGGCAATACACGTTAGAGTGTGACAACGCCAAGGGCCGGCATCGCCCTCACCCCGAGGGCACGCGAACCCCAGTCGGGAACCGGGGTTCGGCTTCCCCTGGACGAAGGACAAAGGAGTCGCGGGTGTCCAGCTCCGACATCTTCATCGGCGAGACCATCGGTACCGCCATACTCATCCTCCTCGGCGGTGGTGTGGTGGCCGCCGTGGTTCTCAAGGCCTCCAAGGCCCGTAACGCCGGCTGGCTCGCGATCACCTTCGGGTGGGGCTTCGCGGTCCTCACGGCCGTCTACACCAGCGCGCCGCTGTCCGGCGCCCACCTGAACCCGGCGGTCACGCTCGGCATCGCGATCAAGGACGGCGAGTGGGGCGACGTCCCCACCTACTGGGCCGGACAGCTCCTCGGCGCCATGATCGGCGCGACCCTGGTCTGGCTCGCCTACTACGGCCAGTTCCAGGCCCACCTCACCGACAAGGAGATCGTCGGCGGGCCGGGCGCGCAGGCCACCACCGCCAAGGCCGTCGAGGCGCAGGAGAAGGGCGCGGGCCCGGTCCTGGGCGTCTTCTCCACCGGCCCGGAGATCCGTCACGCGGTGCAGAACCTCGCCACGGAGATCATCGGCACCTTCGTACTGGTGATCGCGGTGCTCACGCAGGGCCTGAACGACGAGGGCAACGGCCTGGGCACCCTCGGCGCACTGATCACCGCACTGGTCGTCGTCGGCATCGGCCTCTCCCTGGGCGGGCCGACCGGGTACGCCATCAACCCGGCCCGTGACCTGGGCCCGCGTATCGTGCACGCCCTCCTCCCGCTGCCCAACAAGGGCGGTTCCGACTGGAGCTACGCCTGGGTCCCGGTCGCCGGACCGCTGATCGGCGGCGCCATCGCGGCGGGCGTCTACAAGCTCGCCTTCGTCTGACAGCGGGCACAGCCCCCGTACGAGCCGCAAGCTGTTCAGCACACGCGCACGCACCGCCCCCCGTAACCACGGACCTCTCAGGAGCACACAGTGACCGACGCCCACACCGCCGGCCCGTTCATCGCGGCGATCGACCAGGGCACCACGTCCTCCCGCTGCATCATCTTCGACCGGGACGGCCGTATCGTCTCCGTCGACCAGAAGGAACACGAGCAGATCTTCCCCAAGCCGGGCTGGGTCGAGCACAACGCCACCGAGATCTGGACCAACGTCCAGGAAGTCGTCGCCGGAGCCGTCGCCAAGGCCGGAATCACCCGCGACGACATCAAGGCCATCGGCATCACCAACCAGCGCGAGACCACCGTGCTGTGGGACAAGAACACCGGTGAGCCCGTCCACAACGCCATCGTCTGGCAGGACACCCGCACCGACGCCCTCTGCCGCGAACTGGGCCGCAACGTCGGCCAGGACCGCTTCCGCCGCGAGACCGGCCTCCCCCTGGCCTCCTACTTCGCTGGCCCCAAGGCCCGCTGGCTCCTCGACAACGTCGACGGCCTCAAGGAACGCGCCGAGGCGGGCGACATCCTCTTCGGCACCATGGACACCTGGGTCATCTGGAACCTCACCGGCGGGGTCAACGGCGGCAAGCACGTCACCGACGTCACCAACGCCTCCCGCACCCTGCTGATGAACCTGCACACCATGGAGTGGGACGAGAAGATCGCCGAGTCCATCGGCGTGCCGCTCGCGATGCTCCCCGAGATCCGCTCCTCCGCCGAGGTCTACGGCGAGATCACCGGAGGCAAGCTCGGCGACCTGCTCGGCGGCATCCCGGTCGCCTCCGCGCTCGGCGACCAGCAGGCGGCCCTGTTCGGCCAGACCTGCTTCTCCGAGGGCGAGACCAAGTCGACCTACGGCACCGGCACCTTCATGGTGATGAACACCGGCGACAAGATCATCAACTCCTACAGCGGCCTGCTCACCACCGTCGGCTACAAGATCGGCGACCAGGACACCGTCTACGCCCTCGAAGGCTCCATCGCCGTCACCGGCTCCCTGGTGCAGTGGATGCGCGACCAGATGGGCCTGATCTCCACCGCCGCCGAGATCGAGACCCTCGCCCTGTCCGTCGAGGACAACGGCGGAGCCTACTTCGTGCCCGCCTTCTCCGGCCTGTTCGCCCCCTACTGGCGCTCCGACGCCCGCGGCGTCATCGCCGGTCTCACCCGCTACGTCACCAAGGCCCACCTGGCCCGTGCCGTGCTGGAGGCCACCGCCTGGCAGACCCGCGAGATCGCCGACGCCATGACCAAGGACTCCGGCGTCGAACTCACCGCCCTCAAGGTCGACGGCGGCATGACGTCCAACAACCTGCTGATGCAGACCCTCTCCGACTTCCTGGACGCCCCCGTGGTGCGCCCCATGGTCGCCGAGACCACCTGCCTCGGCGCCGCCTACGCCGCCGGACTCGCCGTCGGCTTCTGGAACAGCACCGACGACCTGCGCGCCAACTGGCGCCGGGCCGCCGAGTGGACCCCCCGCATGGACGCGGACATCCGCGAACGTGAGTACAAGAACTGGCTCAAGGCCGTCGAACGGACCATGGGCTGGCTCGAGGACGAGAACTGACGAGAGCCCCACTCCCAGACGGCTCTGACGAGGAGTAGTAACCCGACATGACCAGTCAGTCCACCCTTCAGTCCGTGCCTGCCCTCGGCACCCACCCGGCCTCCGGCGCCAACCCCGGCCGTGCCGAGGTCCGGGAGCAGCTTTCCAAGGCGTCGTACGACCTTCTCGTGATCGGCGGCGGCATCCTGGGCATCTCCACCGCCTGGCACGCCGCGCAGTCCGGACTCAGGGTGGCCCTGGTCGACGCCGGCGACTTCGCCGGCGCCACCTCCTCCGCCTCCTCCAAGCTGCTCCACGGCGGTCTGCGCTACCTCCAGACCGGCGCGGTGAAGCTGGTGGCGGAGAACCACTTCGAGCGCCGTGCGGTCTCCCGCCAGGTGGCCCCCCACCTGGCCAACCCGCTCACCTTCTACCTCCCCGTGTACAAGGGCGGGCCGCACGGCGCCGCGAAGCTGGGGGCCGGTGTCTTCGCCTACTCCGCGCTCTCCGCCTTCGGCGACGGCGTCGGCCACCTGCTCTCCCCCGGCAAGGCGCAGGCGGACGTGCCCGAGCTGCGCACCGAGAACCTCAAGGCCGTCGCCGTGTACGGAGACGACCAGATGAACGACGCCCGGATGGCGCTGATGACGGTCCGCGCGGCCGTCGACGCGGGTGCCGTGGTCCTCAACCACGCCGAGGTCACCGGCCTGCGGTTCACCCGGGGCCGGGTGACCGGCGCCGAGCTGCGCGACCGGCTCTCCGGTGACGAGTTCGGCGTGACCGCCCGCCTGGTGCTGAACGCGACCGGCCCCTGGGTCGACCACCTGCGCCGCATGGAGGACCCGAACGCCGCCCCGTCCATCCGGCTGTCCAAGGGCGCCCACCTGGTGCTCAAGCGGACCTCGCCGTGGAAGGCGGCGCTGGCCACCCCCATCGACAAGTACCGCATCACCTTCGCCCTCCCCTGGGAGGACATGCTGCTGCTCGGCACCACCGACGAGGTCTACGAGGGCGACCCGGCCGATGTCGCCGTCAACGACAAGGACATAGCCCAGATCCTCGACGAGGCCGCGTTCTCCATCCGCGACCAGCAGCTCGACCGGGACCTGATCACCTACGCGTTCGCGGGTCTGCGGGTGCTGCCGGGCGGGCCCGGCGACACCGCCAAGGCCAAGCGGGAGACCGTGGTGACCGAGGGCCGCGGCGGGATGCTGTCCATCGCGGGCGGCAAGTGGACCACCTTCCGCCACATCGGCCGCACGGTGATGCGCAAGCTGGAGTCGCTGCCGGGTCACCCGCTGGGCGACGACTTCGAGCCGATCTCCGCGCTGCCGAAGAAGCTGCCGCTGCCCGGTATCGCCAACCCGCGCGCGGTCGCCCACCGGCTGCTCACCGACCACCCGGCGCCCGGCCCGCGGATGGCCGCCGACACCGCCCGGCACCTGGCCACCCACTACGGCTCGCTCGCCTTCGACATCGCCCGGATCGCCAACGAGAACCCCGAACTCGCCGGGCGCGTCCACCCCGACGCCCCGGAGATCTGGGCGCAGGTGGTGTGGGCCCGGGACCACGAGTGGGCCGAGACGGCGGACGACGTGCTGCGCCGCCGGACCACTCTGACGATCCGCGGCCTGGCCACGGACGACGTCCGCGCGAAGGTCCAGGACCTGCTCGACAAGAAGTAGCGTCGGGTGGGACGGGGGGACGAAGGGGGCGGCTCCACCCCGACGGGGCCGCCCCCTTCGTGCTGCCCCGGCGCCAGGTCGGTCATAATGCGCTGAGACATCGGATGTCTGTGACTGGCTGTGGACGTCCGTGGGATCAGCGCACGACGTACGACCGTGGGAGACCGGCCATGGCAGTGACCGACGAGGCGATCGAGAAGATCAAGGACATGATCGTCTCGGGTGCGCTGCGGCCCGGGGACCGGCTGCCGAAGGAGAGCGAACTCGCCGCCGGCCTGGGACTGTCCCGCAACTCCCTGCGCGAGGCCGTGCGCGCCCTGTCGCTGATCCGGATCCTGGACGTACGGCAGGGCGACGGGACGTACGTCACCAGTCTGGACCCGCGGCTGCTGCTGGAGGCGCTGAGCTTCGTGGTGGACTTCCACCGCGACGACACGGTGCTGGAGTTCCTCGGGGTGCGCCGCATCCTGGAACCCGCCGCCACCGCGCTGGCCGCTTCCCGGATCACCGTGGCCGAACTGGACGCGCTGGAGGAGCGGCTGGACGCGCTCGGCGCGGCGCCCTCGGTGGAGCAGCTGGTCGCCTGTGACCTGGAGTTCCACCGGGCCATCGGGCAGGCGTCCGGCAACTCGGTGCTGTCGTCGCTGCTCGACGGTCTGTCCGGGCCCACCACCCGCGCCCGGGTCTGGCGCGGCCTGACCCAGCGGGACGCCGTCAGCCGCACCCTGCACGAGCACCGCGCGATCCTCGCCGCGCTGCGCGACCGGGACGCCGAGGCGGCGCGGTCGTGGGCGACCGTGCACATCGCGAGCGTGGAGCAGTGGCTGCGCAGCGCGCTGGGGGAACCGGCCTGACAGCTCGGATGAATCGCGGGGTGTTCCGGTGTGTCGAACGGGGCAGTGATCCGTTCACTCCCCCGTGCAAGGGGGCTGCGGGAGCCCCCGCGGAACGCCGTAAGGTTGGGACGTCAAGCGAGGGCACGTCGGAAGGAGGCACTGGGTGATCGAGCTCGAGGGGGTTCCCGAGCTGATCGACCCGGTCATGGTGGCCGCGTTCGAGGGCTGGAACGATGCCGGCGACGCCGCCTCCACCGCGGTCGCGCATCTCGAGAGGGAGTGGAAGGGCGAGGTGTTCGCGGCGCTGGACGCCGAGGACTACTACGACTTCCAGGTCAACCGCCCCACGGTGTGGATGGATGCCGGCGTCCGCAAGATCACTTGGCCGACGACAAGGTTGTCGGTGGTCCGGGTCGGCGGCGACAAACCGCGCGACCTGGTGCTGGTGCGCGGCATCGAACCGTCCATGCGCTGGCGCTCGTTCTGCAACGAGCTGCTGGGCTTCGCCCATGAGCTGGGCGTGGAGCTGGTGGTGATCCTGGGCGCGCTGCTCGGTGACACCCCGCACACCCGTCCGGTGCCGATCAGCGGGACCACGTCGGACGCGGACCTGGCCCGCCGGATGGACCTGGAGGAGACCAAGTACGAGGGCCCGACGGGCATCGTCGGCGTCCTCCAGGAGGCGTGCACGCACGCGGGCGTCCCGGCGGTGTCGCTGTGGGCCGCCGTACCGCACTACGTCTCGCAGCCGCCCAACCCGAAGGCGACGCTGGCCCTCCTGAACCGGCTGGAGGACCTGATCGACGTCCGTATCCCGCTGGGTGAGCTGCCCGAGGACGCGCGGGCCTGGCAGGTGGGGGTGGACCAGCTGGCCGCCGAGGACAGCGAGGTCGCCGAGTACGTCCAGACGCTGGAGGAGGCCCGGGACACCGCCGAGTTGCCCGAGGCGTCCGGTGAGGCGATCGCGCGGGAGTTCGAGCGGTATCTGCGGCGCCGGGACGGCGGCGGGCCCGCCGGCGGGCCCGGTGGGCACGCCACCGACGGAGGCGACGGTCCGCCGTACCTGCGGGACAACCCGGGTGAGCGGACGCGTCCGCCGAAGCCGCCCAAGCCGGGAGCGGACGAGGACGACTCCTCGGAGGAGTGAGTCGCGGGAGTTGAGTCGCAGGAGTGGGCAGGGGCGCTTCCCTCGGTGAGGGAAGCGCCCCTTCGTCGTACGGGCTAGAGCGCGACGCCGAGCAGTGCGTCCACCGCGCGGGACACGACGCCGGGGGCGCCGGTGTCCGTGCCGCCCTGCTCCTCCTGGCGGGCCGTCCAGCGGTCGACCGCGGCGAGGGCGGCGGGGGCGTCCAGGTCGGCGGCGAGCGCGTCGCGGACCTCCTCCACCAGCGTCTCCGCGGGCGGGCCGTCGGGCCGGGACACCGCCGCGCGCCAGCGCGCCAGCCGCGCCTCGGCGTCCCGCAGCACGTCGTCGGTCCACTCCCAGTCGGCCCGGTAGTGGTGGGCGAGCAGCGCCAGCCGGATGGCGACCGGGTCCACGCCGTCACGGCGCAGCTGGGAGACGAAGACGAGGTTGCCCTTGGACTTCGACATCTTCTCGCCGTGCAGGGCGACCATGCCCGCGTGGACGTACGCCTTGGCCATGGGGAACTCGCCGGTCAGCACCTGGGCGTGCGAGGCGCCCATCTCGTGGTGCGGGAAGGCGAGGTCGGAGCCGCCGCCCTGGACGTCGAAGCCCATGCCGAGGTGGTCGAGCGCGATGGCGACGCACTCGATGTGCCAGCCGGGGCGGCCGTGGCCGAGCGAGCCGCCGTCCCAGCTGGGCTCGCCCTCACGGGCCGCCATCCAGAGCATCGGGTCGAGCGGGTTCTTCTTGCCGGGCCGGTCGGGGTCGCCGCCGCGCTCGGCGGACAGGTGCCGCATGGTGGCGGCGTCGAGGCCGGAGACCTTGCCGAAGTCGGCGTCGGACTCGACCGAGAAGTAGATGTCGCCGTCCAGTTCGTAGGCCGCGCCCATGTCCCGCAGCCGCTCCACCAGCGGCACGATGCCGGGTATGGCCTCGACCGCGCCGATGTAGTGCCGCGGGGGCAGCATGCGCAGGGCTGTCATGTCCTCGCGGAAGAGGGCGGTCTCCTGCTCGGCGAGGGCCACCCAGTCGACGTTGTCGCGGTCCGCGCGCTGGAGCAGCGGATCGTCGACGTCGGTGACGTTCTGGACGTAGTGGACCTGGCGCTTGTTGTCGAGCCACACGCGCTGCACGAGGTCGAACGCGTTGTAGGTCGCCGCATGACCGATGTGGGTGGCGTCGTACGGCGTGATGCCGCAGACGTAGATGCGGGCGACGGGACCGGGGTCCGGGGTGACCAGGGTGCCGGTCGCGGTGTCGTGGATCCTGAGGTCGCGGCCCTGACCGGGCAGGGCGGGGACCTCGGAAGCGGGCCAGGCATGCATGTCTTGAGCCTAACCGGACTGGAGTTCCGTATACGAACCGGACCAGGCCTTGTGGCCGGGAAGGCGGTCTTGTGCGATCCCGGCCCGTGTGCCCCGCGGCAGGCGTCCTACACCGGTGGCCAGGGGATGGCGGGCCACTCGCCGGAGGGCTCCGGGTGCGCTCCGGAGGTGAGGAGCGCGTCGACACGCGCGCGTGTCGCGTCGAGTTCGGCGGTGGTGATCAGGCCGGTGAGGCGTTCGGCGAGCGTCCCGCCTTCCTTGAGCTGCTCCCTGAGGTGTCCGAGGACGGTCACGGCCTCCTCGGGGAGCGGGTCCCCGGCCCAGCCCCACAGCAGGGTGCGCAGCTTGTTCTCGGCGTTGAAGGTGACGCCGTGGTCGATGCCGTAGAGGTGGCCGTCGGCGGCGGGCAGCAGGTGGCCGCCCTTGCGGTCGGCGTTGTTGATCACCGCGTCCAGGACCGCGAGCCGTCTCAGCCGCTGGTCGTCGGCATGGACGAGCAGGGCGGTGCGGTCCTCGCCCACGTCGGCGAGGCCGATCGCCTTCCAGCCCGGCGACGGCTCCTCCTGGTCGACCAGGGCGAGCAGTTCGGCGCCGGGGACGGCCTCGATCCAGAGCTGGACCATGCCCTCGCCGTACGGGCCGTCGCGCAGCACCGTCGGCGGCACCAGGTCCCAGCCGGTGGCCTCGGAGACGAGGTACGCCGCCACCTCGCGTCCGGCGAGCGTGCCGTCGGGGAAGTCCCACAGGGGGCGCTCCCCCGCGACCGGCTTGTAGACGCAGGCGGCCTGTCGGCCGTCGTGCGTCACGGTGCAGTACAGCGCCGCGTTGGAGGCCTCGCGGATGCGGCCGACGACGGTCAGCTCACCCTCGGCGAGCAGACGGTCGGTGGTCACGCCGTCGGTGGTCACGCTCCGCGGCGGTATCCGTTCTGGCGCGGACATACGTGTCCTTCCGGGTCGAGCGGCAGGCTGCACAGCGGGCAGGGCGGCCGGCCGGCGTTGACGACGTCGAGAGCGCGCTTGGCGAAGGCCCGGGCCTGGGCGCCGGTGAGCCGGACCCGCAGCATCGGTGGACCGTTCTCCTCGTCCTGGAGGAGCCGTTCCTCGGCTTCGGCGAGGTCCTCGTCGGTGTCGGCGTCCAGCTCCACCAGGGCCTGCGCCTCGACGATCATGCGCTGTTCCTCACCGTCCCAGGCGAGGGCCATGGTGCCGACCCGGAACTCCTCCTCGATGGGGGTGTCCAGGGGGGCGGTGTCGTGGATCTCCGAGGGTGCCACGGCGGGGACGGAGGCGCTGCCGCCGCTGCGCCTCACGACCTCGTCGAGCAGTTCGTCCATGCGCTCGGCGAGCGCTGCGACCTGGGTCTTCTCCAGGGCCACGCTGGTGGTGCGGGTGCCCGCGGAGGCCTGGAGGAAGAAGGTACGGCGCCCGGGCAGTCCGACCGTACCGGCCACGAAGCGGTCCGGTTGGTCGTAGAGGAACACCTGACGGGACACGTCCTGTCTCCATTGAAGTCGTGGGGCGGGGTGCGGGGGCGGTGGTGGGGGGCGAGGGGTGGCGTGGTGTTTGGTGTGATCGGTTCACCCTACTGCGGGCGACGATCACGGTGCGCCCGCACCGCCACCGACCGGGGCGTCGCCGCTCGGCGGCTCCTCGCGGGGCGCCAGGGACGCGAAGTCGCCGGTGTCGCCGAGGCGTACCAGGAACGGGCGCAGACGGGTGTAGCGGATCGCCGTGATCGAGCAGGGCTCCACGGAGATCCGCTGGAACAGGTCGAGATGCAGGCCGAGCGCGTCCGCGACGAGGGACTTGATGATGTCGCCGTGCGAGCACATGAGGTACACGGCGTCGGGGCCGTGGTCGCGTGCCACGCGCGCGTTCCACTCCCGTACCGCCTCCGCGGCACGGGTCTGCATCGACCGCATCGACTCGCCGCCGGGGAACGCCGCCGCCGAGGGGTGCGCCTGTACGACCTCCATCAGCGGCTCGTCCTTCAGGTCCGCCAGCTTGCGGCCCGACCAGTCGCCGTAGTGGCACTCCCCGATGCGGTCGTCGGTGTGGGGGGTCAGTTGCGGGCGGGTGGCGAGGAGGGGGCGGAGGGTCTCCTGACAGCGTTGCAGGGGGCTGGTGACGATCTCGGCGAGGGGCAGCTCGGCGAGGCGTCCCGGGAGCGCGGCGGCCTGCGCGGCGCCGCGCTCGTCGAGTCCGACGCCGGGCGTCCAGCCGGCGAGCAGTCCTTCGGTGTTGGCGGTGGAACGTCCGTGCCGGACCAGGATCAGCGTGGGCATGCCGCCCAGGGTAGGCGCAGCCGCCGGGCTGTGCGGTTACGCGAATTCCGGGGCGGGCGGGGTGGGGCCGCCCAGGGCGTTGCGGTGGTCCGGCATCTTCAGGGAGACCATGCGGCGCCAGCCGCCGAGGCGTTCGTACGCGTACACCGCGTGGATGCCGAACGCCAGGAGCGCCGCCTTCGGCCTGGGCCAGCCGAGGACGCGGCCCATGTGGGCCATCACGGCGAGGCTGACGTCCCGGTAGATGCGGATCTCGGCGAGCGCGCACTCGCGCAGGGTGCGCTGGATGGCGCGGCCGTGTCCGGCGCGGGCGAAGCGGAGGAGTTCCTCGTGGCAGTAGGCGAGGTGGTTGTCCTCGTCGGCGGAGATCATCCTGACCGCGCGGCCGAGGTCGGGGTGGTCGGCGAAGTGCTTGCGCAGCAGGTCCATCTGCTCGGAGGCGCGCTGTTCGGTGACGCGGCTGTGGGCGAGGTAGGTGACGATGTCCTGCACGGTGAGCGGCTGGTCGCTCTTGAGCTTCTCGTGGGCGAGGCCGATGCCGTGCCTTTCGAGGATCATCGTGTAGTCGGTCTCGGGTGGTACCGGGGCCGGTTCGAGGCCGCGCTTCTTGAGCAGGGCGTTGAAGATCCGCCCGTGCTTGTCCTCGTCGGCGCCGTGGCGGACGATCTTGGGGGCGAGTTCGCGTTCGGTGTCGGGGACGAGCGCGGCGATGCGGGCGTTCTCCCAGCCGCCCTGTGCCTCGCCGCTGGCGGCGATGGAGCAGAACAGGCGGAAGGACTCGTCGTTGTCGAGGATCTCCTGGAACAGACTCTTGGCCGAAAGCATGTGAAGGCACCTCTCTCCAGCCGACCGCGGGACTCCGCGGGGCTCCGCAAAGAACGAGTCAAATGGGCGGGCTGGGGTGCCGCAACAGGTGTGTCGGACAACTCCGTCAAAAGGATGACGTGCGGGTCGAGCGGGGGGTGGGGGTGCGGCAGGGTGTGAGGGAGGGCGTTGCGCGTAACCGGGGGCGGGGGTGTGCGTTGTTCTGCGTGACGGCCGTGGCGGGGAAGACCCCCGAGCCCCCACCACGGCCGTGGACTTTCTCGGGCGAGGCCCGCGTCAGGCGAGGCCCGCGCGCTCCAGGGCCTCCGTGCCCGCGCGCAGGGCGGTGAGCCGCTCGTCGAGCGTGAAGCCTGCGGGGGCGAGGGTGAGGGTGGTCACTCCCGCCGCGGCGTAGGCCTTCATACGGTCCGCGATGCGGTCGACCGAGCCGAGCAGGGTCGTCTTGTCGATGAGGTCGTGCGGTACGGCGGCAGCCGCGGCCTGCTTGTCGCCGGAGAGGTACTTGTCCTGGATGTCGGCGGCGGCCTCTTCGTAGCCCATGCGCTGGGCGAGCTGGTTGTAGAAGTTCTGCTTGCGGCTGCCCATGCCGCCGACGTAGAGGGCGGTGTAGGGGCGGAAGGTGTCGGCGAGGGCCGGGACGTCCTTGTCGTCGCCTACGGCGAGGGGGACGGTGGGGCAGACGTCGAAGCCGTCCAGGGTCTTGCCGGTCTTCTCGCGGCCCGCGCGGATGTGCCTGATCGCCGTTTCCTCGAGGTGGTCGGCGGAGGGGAAGATCAGGAGGGCGCCGTCGGCGATCTCGCCGGTCTGTTCGAGGTTCTTGGGGCCGATGGCGGCGATGTAGAGGGGGATGTGCTCGCGCGTGGGGTGGACGGTGAGCTTGATGGGCTTGCCGGGGCCGCCGGGGAGGGGGAGGGTCCAGTGGTCGCCGTCGTGGGTGAGGCGTTCGCGGGACATGGCCTTGCGGACGATCTCGACGTACTCGCGTGTGCGGGCGAGGGGCTTGTCGAACTTGACGCCGTACCAGCCTTCGGAGACCTGGGGGCCGGAGACGCCGAGGCCGAGGCGGAAGCGGCCGCCGGAGAGGGAGTCGAGGGTGGCGGCGGTCATGGCGGTCATGGCGGGCTGGCGGGCGGGGATCTGGAAGATGGCCGAGCCGACGTCGATGCGGGTGGTCTGGGCGGCGACCCAAGTGAGTACGGTGGCGGCGTCGGAGCCGTAGGCCTCGGCGGCCCAGCAGACGGCGTAGCCGAGGCGGTCGGCTTCCTGTGCCACGGCGAGGTTGTCGGCGTCCATGCCGCCGCCCCAGTAGCCGAGGTTGATCCCTAGCTGCATGGCCGTTCCCCTTACTGGTCAGTAACGTCCCTTGCGGAGACCTTAGCGCGGGGTGCCTGCGGCGGCCTGCTCGGGGCCGGGGGTGGCTTGCGTGGCGCTGTCCGTGGGGCGTGGGTCGGGGCCGCGCCGGGGGTGTCCGTCCTCGGAACCGCGCGGGCTGCCAACTGGATTGCGAACGGGGCTTTCCGCGCGAACCACTGCGGGCGGACACCCCCCGACACGTCCCCTTCCGTCGTACGGCGGGTGCGGGTACGCGGTGGCTGAGCGACAGAGCCGACGCAGCGCGGGCAACCGGGACGTTCCCGCGCCGGAAATCCGCGGTGGCGTGGCAACCGTTGTCCACAGGCAACCCACGTCACGGTTCTGGCCAGTAATCTCGGCGTTCATGGAGCAGAGGCATCTCGGCCGTACCGGCCTGCGTGTGTCCCGTATCGGACTCGGGACGCTCACGTGGGGCCGGGACCCTGACGAGCACGACGCGGCGGACCTCTTGAAGACGTTCTGGGAGGCGGGCGGGAACCTCGTCGACACGGCGGACGTGTACGGGGACGGCGAGGCCGAATATCTGCTGGGGCGGCTCATGGACGGGCTCGTGCCGCGCCGGGATCTGGTGATCTCGACCAAGGCGGGCAGCGTTCCCGACCCGGACCGGCGGTTCGACGGGTCGCGGGGGCATCTGCTGGCCGCACTGGACGCGTCACTGACGAGGCTCGGTACGGATTACGTCGATTTGTGGCATGTGCATGCATTTGATGCCGGCACTCCGCTGGAGGAGACCCTCCAGGCCCTCGACCTCGCCGTGAGCAGCGGCCGCGCCCGCTATGCCGGTGTCTCCAACTTCTGCGGCTGGCAGCTGGCCAAGGCGGCCACCTGGCAGCTCGCGGCGCCCGGTACGCGGACCCGGCTGGCCTGCACGCAGATGGAGTACTCGCTGTTGCAGCGGGGCGTGGAGCGCGAGGTGCTGCCCGCCGCGCTGGACCTCGGCATCGGGCTGCTGCCCTCGTCGCCGCTCGGGCGCGGGGTGCTCACCGGCAAGTACCGCACCGCGACGCCCGCGGACTCGCGGGGCGCGTCGGAGCACTTCGCCCCGTTCGTCGAGCCGTATCTCGACGAGACGGCCAGCCGGATCGTGGACGCGGTGGCGACCGCCGCGGACGGGCTCGCGGTGACCCCGCTCCAGGTCGCCCTCGCCTGGGTCCGCGACCGCCCCGGCGTGGTCGCGCCGGTCATCGGGGCGCGCAGCGCGCAGCAGCTCACGGCGGCGTTGTCAGTGGAGGCGCTTAGTCTTCCTGACGAGATCTGCCGGGCGCTCGACGATGTGTCGGCGCCCGTGCACCGCTATCCCGATCACGACTGGAGCACGCTGTGAGCACGGAGCCGGAGACCACCAAGGACGGCGAGCCGGACGGCACGGAGGCCGCTGAGGTGTCCGAGGCGCAGGCCGAGTTGGAGGCGCAGCGCGTCGAGCGGGAGCGGATCGAGCGGCGCAAGGCGGAGAAGCAGGGGCCCGTCGAGAGCGGTACCAAGCTCAGTGGTGTGGCCGCCGATCTGCTGGCCGCGGTGCGGGCCGTGGAGAGCGGGGAGAAGCCCGTGGCCGCCGTCTTCGCCGATGAGCCGCGGCGCGCCGCCGTCGCTCCGGAGCCCGTGCGGCGTCTGCCGCGGCCCGTGGCGGAGCCCGTGCGGCCCGGTGCCGGGAGTGTCGCCGCCGTCGCGGAGGTGCTCGTTGCGGGGGGTGCTCCCCAAGGGTTGGCCGGGCAGGTTCTCGGGGTGCTGGGGGAAGGTGCCGGGGACAGGTTGCGGGAGGACCCTTGGCAGTTGTTGCGGGTGCCGGGGGTGCGGCTGGAGCAGGCCGACGGGTTCGCCCGGGCGCTGCTGGGGGGCGAGTCGTCTCCCGGTGACGAGCGGCGGGGGCGGGCGGTCGTCGGGTGGCTGCTGGAGCAGGCGGCGCTCGCGGGGCATACGGTGCTGGAGCTGCCCGCGTTGACCGCCGCGTTGGCGCAGCGGGGGGTGCCCGAGCCGGATGATGCCGTGCAGAACGCTCTCGCCGAGGGGGAGGCCCTTGTCTTCCAGGACGCCCTTGAGGCGGAGGGAGGGGAGGGCGTAGAAGGCGCGGAGGCGGCCGTGCGGGTGCTGGTCGGGCTGGAGCGGTATGCGCTGGCCGAGGAGAGCCTTGCCGACGGGGTCGGGCGGGTGATCAATTCCGTGCCCAAGGAGGGGGGTTCGGGGGCGGAGGCTTGGGAGGCGGCCGCCTCGGGGGCCGCCGGTGAGCTGGTTCGGGCTGTGGCGGGGCATGGGCTGGTGCTGCATACCGGGGGTGCGGCCTCGCGGGTCGAGGTCGCCGAGTTGATGCGGGTGGCCCAGGGGTTGGGGTTGCGGGTCTGGGGTGCCGTCCATGGGCCTGTCGGGCGGGCCCGGTTCGCCGCGTTGGTCGGGGAGGACGGGCCCGGGGTCGTCACCGTGGCGGGGCTTGTCGGGGGGCTGGAAGGGCCCGGGCGGGATGCCGAGGGCGCGTTCGATCTCGATCTCCTCGTCGTGCTCGACGCTCCGCAGCTGGATGTCGAGACCGCGGCCCTGGTGGTGGAGTCGTTGCCGGACGGGGCGCGGCTGGTGCTGTCCGGGGATCCCGGGGTGCTGTGGTCCGTGGGGGCCGGGCGGGTTTTCGCGGATCTGCTGGCCGTGCGGGTATGTCCCCGGGTGGCGTCGCGGACGCCGGACCCCGGCCCGCTCGGTGAGCTGGTGTCGGGCATCGGCGTCGGTGAGCTGAACCAGGTCGAGGCCCCCGGCAAGGAGGTCGTGATCGTGCCGGTGCGGGATGCCGGGGAGGCCCTGCACCGGACCGTGCAGCTGGTGGCGGACTCGGTGCCCCGGGCGATCGGTGTGCCGGTGGAGGAGACCGTCGTCATCACCCCGGGGCACGGGGGCGCCGTCGGTACCCGTGCGTTGAACGCGGCGCTGAAGGAGCGGCTCAATCCGGGGCCGGGGCGCTTCGGCGGGTTCGACGCCGGGGACCGGGTCGTGTACTCCCCCGTTCCCGGGCGGGTGCTGCCGGGTGTGGTCCTGGGCGCCGACAGCGAAGGGCTGCGGTTGTCCTGTTCCGGCGAGGAGGTCGTCGTCGCCCGGGAGCAGGTCGAGCGGTGTGTGCGTCACGGGTGGGCGCTGACCGCCCACCAGGCCGTCGGGGGGCGCTGGCCCGCGGCGGTGGTGGTGCTGCCCGGTGACGCCGCCCAGGCGCTGAGCCGGCCGTGGGTGTACACGGCCTTCGGGCGGGCCGAGCGGCATCTGTCCGTGGTGCACGGGGTGGAGCAGGCGTTGCCGCGGGCCGTGGCCGAGGTTCCGGCCAAGCCGCGTACGACCCGGTTGCCGCTGCTGTTGAGTGCGCGGCCGGGCGAGGACGGCTGAGCGGAGGAGCGGATGAGGGCGGCCAGGGGTGTTCCCGTGGCCGCCCTCTTCTGAGCCGGTTCAGCGGTCCAGTGGTTCCAGGTCCTCGTCCTCGTCCAGCTCCAGTTCGCCGTCCAGGTCGTCTTCCTCGTCGAGGTCGTCGCCGATCTCCTCGTCGAAGACCGCGCTGACGTCGAAGCGGCAGACCACCTGCTGTGGATCGGCGCTCTCGAAGGGGGCCTCCAGCCATTCCCCGGGGTCCGCGGGTTCGTCCGCCGCCGTGACCCACAGGGTGGAGTCGCCCTCCTCCAGGCCGAACTCCTTGTGCCGGGAAGCGATCTCGTCCGGTTCGAACTCACCGAAGAGGACGCCGAGCGCCCCGTGGACGGTGGCGGCCGCCTCCGTGCCCGTGCCGTCGTCGTCCGCCGCCTCCACGCGCTGTGCCTGGGCCAGCAGCCGTTGCGGCTCCACCACCGTGTAGTCGCGGCGGATCAGCACGCTCAGCGCGTTCGGCTCCTCCGGGCCCGTGTACGGCGGCAGGGCGTCCTCCGCGCCGGGGATCTCGAAGGGCGTGACCTCGTCGTAGCGGTCGTAGAGAAGCTCGTCGTACACCTCTGCGGCCGCGGCCAGCTGGTTGAACGCCTCGTAGACGCCCGGGTCGTCCTCACCCGACCGGCTTTCGACCGCGGCCAAGTGGCGGTCGAGCGCGGTCTTGACCGCCTCGGCGGCGGCACGTACCTCGGCAGCGGTGGGCTGCGCAGCATCAGACATAGTGCAGACGCTATCCGCACCCGGCCCGTGCCCGCACAATAGATGCGATGCCGGAATACGAATTTGTCGACGTGTACGTGCCTCGCGGGGTCTCCCGCAAGGAGACGGCACGCCTGCTGACCGACCATGCGGAGTACGGACACTGGGAGTTGCACCGTCTGAGCCTGCTGCGTGACGGCAGTCGCCGGGTGCGCCTGCGGCGGCGGATCATCCGTCAGGTGCGGGCCACGTGGTGACGTAGCCGACGGGGCAGAGCGGGCCTCGGTGGAGAGCCCGCTCTGTTCTGCACCGTGCGTTCGCGGGGCGTTTCGTGGGGGTTTACTGGGAAGTGCGCGCCTTGCGGTAGAGGACGGCGCCCGCGAGCAGCGCGCCCGCGCCCAGCGGGACCGCGGCGCCGAGCGGGAGGCCGCTGCCGGTCTCCGCGAGTTGCGCGCCCTGGTCGCCCTGCATGTAGCCGCCGGGGTGGTGGGGTGAGGTGGAGCCCGGGTGTGTGCCGTCGTTCGGGTTTCCGCCGTTGCCGGTGCCGTCGTCGCCACCGCCGTCGCCCGTGGAGGGCGGGGTGTCGGGGGTGCCCGGTTCCGTCGGGTTCTGGGGGGTGTCCGGGGTGTCCGGCGTCTCGGGGTCGGTGGGGTTGTCCGGGGTGCCGGGGGTGTCCGGGGTGCCGGGGGGCGTCGAGCCGTCGCCGCCGCCGTCGCCGGGCGGGGGCGTGTGGTGGCCGCCGCCGGGGCCGTGTGAGCCGTCGTTCGCGCAGTCCTGGCCCGTCGCGGGGTTGCCCACGCCGATCACGTCGACGCTGTTGCCGCAGACGTTGACGGGGACGTGGACGGGTGCCTGGACGTTGTTGCCCGAGCCGACGCCGGGCGATCCGTGGGTCCCGCCGTCCGCGTGGGCACCGCCCTGGCCCTTGCCGCCGCCCTGGTTGGCGCACGAGTTGCCCGCGGCCGGGTTGAGGGCGCCGACGACGTTGACGGTGTTGCCGCAGACGTTCACCGGCACGTGCACCGGGGCCTGCACGCTGTTGCCGGACAGTACGCCGGGCGAGTGGGACGCCGAGCCCGCGGCGCCGGCGCCGGAGGTGGCGTGGGCCTGGGCGCCCGCGGCGGCGATCACGCCGGTCGCCGCCGCCACGGTCATCAGGCCCTTGCGGGTGACCTGTCGCATGTGCTGAATTCCTGCCTTCGACCTTGTGCCGACCACGTCGGCATGCCGTTTGCTGATGAGAACCGGTCGGCCCCGGAGCGCATGGCGCGCGCTCCGGGGC
>NZ_JAGPXL010000016.1 GCF_018070565.1 Streptomyces sp. B93 | reverse complement strand
GGGGGCCGATCGGGCTATTGCGGGCAGCTCCACAGACTGCCCGATCCGCTGGCGAGCGTAAGGCCCCCTGTTCACTCGCCCCATGGCAGCTCCAGCCCAAAGTCTCTCCAACCGCCGACGTGCCCACACACCCCACTCACCAGCAGAAAGCCACCTCACGACGCACCACCGTCGCCACCCGCATACGCGTCCAGGAGCATGGCGAGCCGTTCCAGCGCGCCCGGCCAACCCACCAGGCGAACGACGCCGCGTCCGTCATCGTTCGTCGAGGCGACGGCCCGCACGGCGGACAGTTCGAATCCCGCACTCAAGAGCGCGCGGTTCAAACGATCAGCGGTGTCACGAGCGTCGCGCCAACCCGCCACGTAGTCGACTCCCGACACCCAGACACCGAAACCCACCTCCTCGATGCCGTCACCAAGCCAGCCCTCACCCGCACCAGTCACCTTGATCACTCCAGCCCTGGTCGATATGACCTTGCGTCAACTCACTTTCAGCCAGGGCCACAAGCAGCACGGCGGCCCCGGTACCATCAGGCACCGGGGACCGCCGTGTTCCCAGCCGGGCCACCCATCTGCTTTCCAGGGCTAGGGGGTGGCCCGGTCTCGGTATGGGGTTGTCAGGCGCGGTCCTTCAGCAGGGAGGGGAGCCCCCAGGGCTGAAGGAGCCGCGCCCTTAGGCCGAAGGGGTCAGACTTCGGCCGCTTCCGGTTCGCCGCCCGCTCCCGATCGCGTAGGAGCCATGACGGGCGGCGGACCGGAGATCATTGGCGCGGCTTATCGCCCACCAGGTCGAAGCGACACCACACCGTCTTGCCGCCGCCCTCTGCCGGGGTCCACCAGACCGCCGACGCGATCCGCTGCGTGATCATCAGCCCACGGCCGCTGTCAGGAAGAAGCGCATCGGTGAACTCACCCACCAGCTCAGGCGACAGCGCGTCGCCCATGGGGAGGAGAGGGGGCGTGGAGTCTTCGTCCTTCACTCCGACGAAGAACCACTTCGGGTACAGCTTGAAGGTCACGTCGATACGCCGAGACCGGCCGTCTCGGGAGCGAGAGCGATCCGGCACCACGTGGTTGACGACGTTGCCCACCAGTTCCGAGACAGCCAGCCGGGCGTCGTAGACCACTTCACCCGTGACGATGTCCCGCAGGAACACCGAGACCGTGTCCCGCGCGATACGTGCTGCATCACCGCACTCCGCGAAGAACGTCAGAGCGAGGAAGCGCCCATTTGCAGACGGTTCAGGCACCGCGAACCAGTGGGCGTACGCCTCCAACTCTCCCGCTACGTACTCGGGCTTTCTCGCATCCATCACGTCTCCCTCTGAGCCTTCCGACGGCCTTCACGTCACCGTTTGCTGCACGCAGGCCAGTACACGGCGCACCAGGCGCGATCGGGAGAGTTCACCAGGGGGTTCACGTGAACACCCGCAAAGCCATGGGGGGTTCGCGGATGAACCCCCCACAGCGATACTGCTGTGACAGGATGAGTACTCGCCGTCATTCTCGGGTTGGCAGGGGAGCATGAGCCGAGAGCCGAACGCGCAATTGATCGCAGTCATGGACGAGGCGAAGGTCTCGAACAAGGGACTCGCGAAGCGAATGAAGGACGCCGCCGCTCAGCGTGGCATCAGCTTGGGTACCACTCATGTCTCCGTCCAGCGGTGGCGGGATGGCGCCGGTATCCAGCCCCAGACAGCGGCGATCATGGCCAACGTCCTGAGCGCAAAGCTGAGCCGCCGCATCACTCCCGGAGATCTCGGATTCTTCGACCACTCAGGGCCCAGCACTCCGCAAGCGGTCGGCTATCCGAGCACGGTCCCCGACGTGCTCTCCATGCTCGATGGACTCGCCCAGGAACGCGCCGAGACCGTCACACCCGACCAACTGATCGTCGCGGATGCCGACGTCAGCTCCGCCGTACTGTCGTGGATGATCGCTCGCCCCGACGGAATCCAAGCTGACAGGCCAGCCCATCAACGGGTCGGCATGCGCGACGTACGGGCGATCAGAGACGCAGCCGCCACCTTCATGCAGCTCGACTTCAAGTACGGCGGAGGCCACGGCCACAAGGCGTTACGCCACTACTTCCGCCATGAAGTCCTACCCCTGCTCAGCGCGAGCTACAGCGAGAAAGTAGGCACAGCACTCTTCAGCGCCGCAGCCGAAGTCTCTCAGCTGCTTGCATGGACTGCCTACGACTCCGGAAACCACCGACTCGCCCACCGCTATCTCACGTCCACCCTGCGTCTGTCGCAGGTTATCGACGACCGAATGTTCGGCGCTCGCATTCTCGGCAACCTCAGCCACCAGGCAAACTATTTGGGCAACCACGCCCAAGCCATCCAGCTAGCCCGTGCCGCCGTCGAGGGCGCCAAAGGCCGAGCCACTCCGCGCGCCATGGCGAACTACTGGGCAATGGAGGCCCGCGCACTCTCCAACGCCGGTGACCGAGCTGCGGCAGGTCTCGCAATGAACCAGGCGGAACGCCACTTCGAGCGTGCCGACAGCGCAGAAGACCCGACGTGGCTGAGTTATTTCGATGACGCGGAACTGTTAGGCGAGTTTTGCCACTGCTTCCGCGATCTCAAAATGCGCAGCGAGGCCGTTGAGCACGCCCAGCGCGCCGTGAACAGCACCGACCCGCAATACGCACGGACCCTGGGCTTCTGCCGCATGGTGCTCGCTCAAAGCCAGCTACTGAACGGCGAGCTGGAGGCCGCCGTGACCACAGCAAGACTTGCCGTAGACGGCGGTGACTCCCTCCAGTCCTCCCGCTTCCAACGCTATGTAACAGACTTCCAGGCAGAGATCAGCACCCACGCGGCCAACCCTGCTGTCGTCGCCTTCAACGAGCATGTAAGCGATGCATTTGCGCGGCTTGACGAAGACGAGTAGTGGCTACCAAGGGCGCCAATCACGAGGCGCATCATCGTTACGCAAGCCAGCGATCCGCCGCTGATATTCAGCCGCCGTTTCTTCACTCTCCCGCACATTCTGCATGAGCCATGTAGTCATTCCGAACTCTTGCAGCCGCCTAAGCGTGTCGTAACCGTGCCAGTCGCGCAAATCCCGCCCGTAAGCACGCACGAAATCAGCGTACTGTTCATCGGTCTGCCATCGAAGACTGTGGTGTTCCACCGCCGTGACCATCAAATCCCACTCAGGGTGATCGAAGCAGAAAGCCTCAAAGTCAATCAAGATGACTTCACCCTGCGCGTCCACCATAAGGTTTTGCACATGCGCGTCACCGTGCACCGGCCCTTTTGGTGTTTCGAATTGCAGTTCTTCGTACTGCGCCCGCAACTCGTGCCAGCGCTTCCGCAGGAACACCCTGTCATCTTCGGGAATCACAGCCCGGTTGATCCGCAGATCTTGTTTGTCGAAAGGATCGAATCGGGGAAGCTCCAGCCCGGTCGGCACGGTCATGGAATGAAGATCATGCAGAACACGACCAAGTTCTCCGTATGTCGCCTTCCGATCCCCCTCGACGATCAGCTGCCAGAAGGTCACCGGGTGCCCGTCGATCACAAAGGGCTGTTCCAGACCCCCAACCAGACGGGCAGCCGGGAACCCTTCGCCCGCCAACCACCGGGAAACGGCTACTTCGGTACGAGCCTTGGGCAGCCACTCCCACCCCCGAGCCACCCGCACGATCACCGGCGCTGCAACCAGCCGAAACAACGCGTTCTCGCCGAGACGGATCAACTCTGCGCCTCGGTCGTCCAGGCCCGCCGCCCGGCACGCGGCACTCATCACCCGCCTCGCCGCAGCCGACGTGAACCCCTCTTGCGATCGAGCAGCGTTAACCGCCATGCCCGTACCAGCTCCCCTAAGTCGCACGCGATCAACCAGCGCACGTCTACAGGTGACCAACCCAGCGTGCACCGGACACGACTCTGACCGTACCCACAAGCAGTCGGCATGAAGGCTCAGCACTGTCCTAATGTGAGCACTTTGTCACGAATGGTAGATAAATCCCATTCGGCAGGAGCGAGAAGAGGGTCTAGCGATGTGACCCCGAGGAGTTACCCATCGACAGGCCAGGCCAGGTTCAGAAAACGCAAGATCTTTTCACGCCACACTAGCCCTCCCGATGGCAGCAAGGACTTTTCGCAAATCGAGTACGACAGGGGCGCATATCCCCTATCCTCACAGAGAGGTTGGGGGGGGATAGTGGTAGCCGGAGACGTCAGGCCTGAAGCAGAAGCCACGCGTAATGAGTTCGCACTAGAGAGATACCGATATATTCTGCAGCAAATTCATGCCGTCAATGAAAACGGACATCGCTTCCTCGCAATCTATCAGACGCTGGCCACGACCCTCGTGGGGGCCGCGCTTGCACTCTTCGTCGGCTATCGAAGATGGGGAGTAGAGCCCGATACAGCCCGAGGAGGAATCATCGGGCTGTTGGTGCTTACTACGGTGGTAGCCGCCTTTACGGTGACGCAGATCGTGGTGGGCACTCTTGCATGGCTTGACTACCGCAATGAAGAATGCGATATAACGGATCAGATGGTGGAGCCAGGTTTCCGAAAGCGCCCAAAGCCAGAAAACTTTTTCAGATGGTACGAGACCTACGTAGTGGCGTTCATCCTGATATCGATCATAACCATGTGGTCACTCGCCAGCCTCCTCATGCTACCGAAGGTTCAATGAGGCACGAATGCGCTAGCAAGCCTCAACCTGAGAATCTCAAATACGAACCACTTTGCCAGTCCCGTCCGGATAGTCTCGTGCGCTAGGCCAAGTTCCCTTGGAGGGAAATAATGAGTTCTCTTTCTTCGCTTGCCGAGCAAAAAGCCGATCAGGCTTCGCAGTACTCCGCATTTGGCGGCTTCAGTGTCCGCCAGGCAAAGCAGGACATAGAAGACCTTCTTGGGCGGATCGGCCAGCTTGGGTTCTTCGACCAGTACACCAAGCACGACGTCTCGCACATTAATGCAATGTTAGAAAAGCTAGATTGGCTAATCCCTGACGACACCAAAGAGCGCTTGACATCGGCAGACTGGCTTCTCATCGTTCTCTCCGCCTACTTCCATGACCTTGGAATGTTGGTCACGAAAGAGGAGTACGAAAGACGGCAAGAATCTGGTTTCGAAAAGTTCCGAGCCGACGTACTACTAACAGACGATGCCGACGGACGGGACTATGAGGCACGCTTGGCTGTGCTAGGCGATGAAGATAGGGAGAGGTTCCTCTATCAAGAGTTCGTGCGTGAGAACCACGCCTTGAGGGTTAAAAACTGGATCTTGGGTGACGATTCCCCCGCTGCGGGCATCTGCACTGCAGTGATGAGCGAGGTGCAGCGCATTCTGCAACCCCTCGATCCCGTATTCCGAGATGACCTCGCTCAGGTGTGTGAAAGCCATCATCTGGAAGATCTGTACGACACCAGCATTTATCCAGTCCAGCAATACTACGGGAGTGACCCCCAAGAGTCAGCGAATGTCCAGTATGCAGCCGTTCTGTTGCGTACCATTGATCTGCTCCATATTACGCGCGACAGGGCTCCCTCCATCGCCTTTAGGGTGCTTAACCCCAGCGACCCAATAAGCCAGGTCGAGTGGGCTAAGCAAATGGCAGTACGAGCAGTCAAGCCTGTCTGGGGACTAGACAATGAGGGGAATAGGAATGAAACAGCCCCCCGAGACACTATCGGTATTCATGCAAAGTTCACGGATGGGGACGGGTTCTTCGGCCTCACCTCCTACCTTAGGTACGCAGCCGACCAGCTACGCAAAAGCCACGACTGGATCCAGCGCAGCAACATAGCAAACGGACTCAACTATCAATTTCCCTGGAAGTACATTGACAAGTCCAGGATTGAAGCCAAGGGGTTTTTGACCCAACCGTTTCAATTCTCTCTTGATCAGACTAAGGTCCTCGACCTACTCACCGGTCACACGCTCTACAATGACTCAAACGTGGTCCTGCGCGAACTGATGCAAAACTCCATCGATGCCGTCAGACTTCAGCACGACAACAAGTCCCGGTCAAACGGGAAGGTGTTCGTTAAGTGGGACTCCAGCTCTAGAACTCTCGAGGTGCGTGATAACGGTACGGGGATGACACAGGCGATTATTGAGAATAATCTTCTGAAGGCTGGATCAAGCCGGTACCAAGACGCCGAGTTCCGCAAGAAGTATCCTACTTTCAACCCTATCAGCAGATTCGGCATCGGCGTACTTTCTACCTTTATGGTGGCCGACGAGGTAGAGATAGTCACTTGTCATCCCGACGAAACCGAAGCTCGTCAAATGTCTTTGAGGTCCGTACATGGCGAGTACCTTGTCAGAACTCTCAACAAAACCGAAATTGATAAGCATCTTTTCCCGCACGGGACATCCGTGCGGCTTAAGATCCGGCCCAGTGCGGACGTCGGGGACGTCTTAAAAATCGCCCAGAAATGGATCGTTCTTCCTGAATGCGAGGTTGCGGTTGAGGCGGATTCGGGAAAGCCGATCCGAGTAGGTTATGACTCTGTCGGGAGCGCATTGCGAGCTGCGATTTCTCACTTCGGAGCGGACTTCCGCGAACGACTTGAAAAGTCGAAAATTAGGATCGTCGAGAAGGAGCTCGATGGCCTATCGATTGCATATGCCGTGAGATGGAACGAATACTTCAATGAATGGGTTTTTCTCCCCTTTCCGGGTCCTGTGCGAGAAGCGGACACACTCGCGGGCACCTGCGTTGGTGGCATACGCGTGGAAGGGTACCCGCCTGGCTTCCGCCGCGCCTACGGCGTTTGGGCACTTGCCAATGCGTGGGGACCACATGCTCCTCGCACGAACGTAGCTAGGTCTGCAATCGATTCCACACCAGAGTTCGCTCGTGTTGTCGAACAGATCTACTCCGCTTACTGCGACCATATCCGCGAGGAGGTCGAGGAGCTCCAGTCGGTCCGATCACACTCATTGACTTGGGCTACGGGCGAAGCCGCCATTATTTCTGGCATCTTCTCCGACAGGGACTCCGTGCCGATCTCTAGCCCTTCTTTGAGGCAAAGCCTCGGCAAGCTTCCTCTGTTCCTGCTCGAACAAGGCGGAACCCGCAGACACGCTTCCGCTGACGATTTGCTTCAGTTCGAGGCACTCCGCATGACGGAGAGCACAGTAATGGAACATATCGAATACCTCCTCCGTGAGCTGCCAGGAGGATCGAGAGCTTCCGTGATGAAAGTGCTAGACGGCACCGACGATCAACGGGAGGAATCCGAGCCAGTAATCTGTACGCGTTTGGGCCGAGACAAGCACGTCGACGAGTTCTTTCTATCGGCGTGGCAAATAGCCGAGATGAAGGCCAACAAGTCGGCGCGTCGTTGTGATATCAGGTGGATCAAACGTGGTGACAGATCTCTTTGGTCCTCGGTAGACCTTCAATCGGCCGGGCTCGAGCGACTGGGTTCCGACCAAGACCGGTACGGCATCTCGCGAAGCCAACTAGTTCACATCCCGATTGACAGCATCACCGTTAACGGGTTTACAAATAGGGAGATTGGCGTACGAGTTGGCAGTGAGCTGTACCTAATTCCGGGACATCCATGGGCTAGCATGGTAGATACCATGAAGGAAGCGCCGGACTGGCAAGGGCCAGAAGACGAAAGAATTGTCGCGCTGTCATGGATGATTTCAGCGGTAATGCCATCGCTCAGAGATTTCTCTCGAATTCTTCCTCCCCTCGGTGATACACTAGAAGAGCTACGCATTCGCACAAGGAGATTCGAAATTTCCCACCTATTCGACTTTGATGCTTTCGCTGCCGCTACTGCGTCCAGCGAGCTGGAGTTTTTCGACACCCGTAGGTGGCAACGGTGGGGCGGGCAAGTATGGGGATAAGCAGGAAGAGAGCTTGACATGTGGGTTGGCTCTCGGCTCCCGGACAGCAGCCGTACCGCCCTAGTGCGGGCTTAAGGTAACCTGCGCCGCGCTCAGGCAGCAGCGACCAGTGCCTAGGGCGAATGGAAGATCCTTACATATCGGTATGGCCGTCGTTCCAGCAGAACAGGGCCGGAGACGAGGCAGTGCTATACGCAGCGACGGAGCACCGCCTTGCACTACCGAACCGCTCTGTAGAGCGAAGATTTACGCGGCCCTGTCAACACGGTCGGCCGTTGCTCACGAGCGCCGCAGTGAACTGAGACTCCCTTTGGCCTTCTCAAGCTCCTCGAAGCTCATCCCCGAGGGTAGGTTCTTGATCTCAGTCAGTACTGCAGCAGCGAGTTGTTCGAGCTGTAGGCCTTCAGAACGGGATAGATCCACGTTCTTCAGCTCGGCGCCCGCGAGGTCAGCGTTGTGGAACTCAGCGGACAGTAGTTGAGTGTGAACGAAGGCAGCACCTTGGAGCTTGGCGTCCCTCAACCGAGCCCGCTCCATGGCGGCGTACGAGAAGACAGCATTTCTCGCGTCGGCCTGCCATAGCGCGGTTTCTTCCATACCAGCTTGGTAGAAGATCGCGCCGTTGAGGTGCGTGAAGGAGAAGTCGGCCTTGAAAAGTGCAGCGCCCTGGAAGACCGCATCGCGCAGAGAGGATCGCGCGAAGTGAGCCCGCTGCAACCAGGCGTTCCTCAGGTCGACCTGATCGAGCTTGGCATCGCTCAAGTCCGCACCACGAAGATCTGTGTGACGAAGGTTGATGTATGGGGTGCTGTCACCGTGGGTCGGTCGCCGCCCAAGGACAGTTAGCGCAGCCTGTACGTCCTCGTCAGGCTTAGCGTCCTGCTCGTCAGAGCCCTCTTCGTCCCCAGCGGCGGCGCGCTGTCGGACAAAGGCAGCCAGCACTTCTACGACAGTCGCGTGATCCTTCTCGGAGTCCCTCATGATGCGTTCCAGCGCGTAGATACCGCCGAGTCTCTCCGTGAGGTTCTCCGACGCCAGGAGCTTGATCGCTTCAACGTACCTTTCCGTGACTTGGCCTTCACGGGTTAGTTCAGACTGTTCTTGATCACGGGCCCTCGTATGTTCGAACTGTTCCTGCACCTGCTCGTATTGCCGCAGACTCAGAACATGGTTGCGGTGCGTGTAGTAGAGGGTGATGGCCGCTACCGCCCCCACGCCGAGCGCGACAATCGTTGTGCGCAAGCCGGTGATGACGACGCCGTCAGCAGGCTGGAGGTCCTTGCTGCGGAGGTGGCCGCCATCGATCCACCAGGGGCCGCGCCACAAGAGCAGAACGTACCCCACGAGTGCCAGGGCGAGGACCATGATGAAAGCGATCCGCTTCGTCTTCGACTTCATGCTGAGCAGCATGGTCCTCGCCGCCGTCATCCAACCTCGGAACAGTAAAGTGCAGAGAAGAAGTTGAGGTCGGGGAAGTCGCGACGCGGTGGTCCACGCTCCAGGTCAAGCTGTAAGCCCGAACCAGAGAGCACGGACCATCTGTGGTCGATCCTCAGTCTGCGATCGGCAGGTAGACCCTGTTGCCCGCCTGAGCGAACTCCTTCGACTTCTGGAGCATGCCTTCGGCGATCTCCTTGGGAGACGCCCCCTCAGCCGCCGCACCACCGAACCGCTGTGTGATGCTTTGGCTAATCTTCATCGAGCAGAACTTCGGCCCGCACATCGAGCAGAAGTGCGCTGTCTTGGCGGGCTCGGCGGGCAGGGTCTCGTCGTGGAACTCACGGGCCGTGTCCGGGTCGAGGGCGAGGTTGAACTGGTCCTCCCACCGGAACTCGAAACGGGCGTCGGACAGGGCGTCGTCCCACTCCTGTGCACGTGGGTGCCCCTTGGCGAGGTCGGCTGCGTGGGCGGCGATCTTGTAGGTGATGACGCCGGTCTTGACGTCGTCACGGTTGGGCAGGCCAAGGTGTTCCTTGGGCGTGACATAGCAGAGCATGGCCGTGCCCCACCAGGCGATCATCGCGGCACCGATGCCGGAGGTGATGTGGTCGTACGCCGGAGCGACGTCCGTCGTCAGTGGGCCGAGCGTATAGAACGGAGCTTCATCACAGATCTCCTGCTGAAGGTCGATGTTCTCCTTGATCTTGTGCATCGGGACATGGCCCGGGCCCTCGATCATCGTCTGAACATTGCAACGCTTCGCGATCCGGTTGAGTTCCCCGAGCGTGCGCAACTCCGCGAACTGCGCCTCGTCGTTGGCGTCCGCGATGGAGCCCGGCCTGAGGCCGTCGCCGAGGGAGTACGTGACGTCGTAGGCGGCGAGGATCTCGCAGAGTTCCTCGAAGTTCTCGTAGAGGAAGCTCTCCTTGTGGTGCGCCAGGCACCATGCCGCCATGATCGAGCCACCGCGGGAGACGATGCCGGTCTTGCGGTTCGCCGTCAGCGGCACATAGGCCAGGCGCACCCCCGCGTGGACCGTCATGTAGTCCACGCCCTGCTCGGCCTGTTCGATGACCGTGTCCTTGTAGATCTCCCAGGTCAGCTCCTCGGCCTTGCCGTCGACCTTCTCGAGCGCCTGGTAGAGCGGCACCGTGCCGATGGGCACGGGGGAGTTGCGCAGCACCCACTCACGGGTGGTGTGGATGTTGCGGCCGGTGGACAGGTCCATGACCGTGTCGGCGCCCCAACGGGTCGCCCAGGTCATCTTCTCCACCTCCTCCTCGATGGAGGAGGTCACCGCGGAGTTGCCGATGTTGGCGTTGACCTTCACCAGGAACCGCTTGCCGATGATCATCGGCTCGATCTCCGGGTGGTTGACGTTCGCGGGCAGCACGGCACGGCCCGCCGCGATCTCCTCGCGGACCACCTCGGGAGAAACGTTCTCGCGGAGGGCCACGAACTCCATCTCCGGCGTGATCTCGCCCCGGCGCGCATACGCGAGCTGGGTGACCGCCTTCCCGTCGCGGCCACGGCGCGGCAGCCGTGGCCGACCGGGGAAGACCGCGTCGAGGTTGCGCAGACCGCCGCGCGGGGCGGTGTGCTTGATTCCGTCGTCCTCGGGACGGACGGGACGGCCCGCGTACTCCTCGGTGTCGCCGCGGGCGATGATCCAGTTCTCCCGCAGGGGCGCCAACCCCCTGCGGACGTCCGTGTCGACGAGTGGATCGGTATATGCCCCGGACGTGTCGTACAGCGTGACCGACTGCCCGTTGGTGAGATGCACCTGACGGACCGGCACCCGTATGTCGGGGCGGGAACCCTCGACATACGCCTTGTGCCAGCCGATGGACTTCCCGGCCTCGGCAGACTCCGTGTCGCTGGAGAGCTGCGTGGAGGCAGGCGTGCGTGCGTCCTTGTTGGCCATGAGACCTACTCCCTACGCCGGCATTACCCGGTAACAGGTTCGGCGGTCGACGCAGCGGTTTCCGTCCGCCGATGCTCCGTGTGAAACATCACTCGAGTGAGGTGATGTTTCATGTGAAACATCGCTGGGACGGAGGTCAGCGCCCTCTCAGCCCGGTGCTCCGAGCTCCCGCGTGTACAAAGGTGCCTCCACGCTAGCGTCAATTCGGGCGCGGTGAACAGAGGGCCTCTGTCGTTCTTGCGATGATCGGTCGGTGACCACGACGCATCATCCTCCGTTCCCGCCACCCGACCCACCTCGCGGATCCGACCCCAGATTCGGGAACGGCCCTGCTCAAGGCCGTAGTTCGGGCTCCGGCTCCGGTGCCGTCGGCGGGCCGGGGTTCGGTGGTGGGCAGGGCCCTGAGGGCCGTCGGGGTGGGCCTGGGCCCGGCTTTGGTGGAGCGGGCGGGCGCGGGCCGGGTGGAGGGCCCGGCGCCGGTGGTCGTGGGCCGGGGTCCGGTGGTGGGCCAGGAGCCGGTGACGGCCCGGGCGGGGGTGGCGGCAACGGCAGCGGCGGGCGCGGGTCAGGGCCCGGTGGTGGGCATACGCCCGGCGATGGACAAGGGCCGGGTGGCGGACACGGGCCCGGCGATAGCCATGGGCCCGGCGACGGATACGGGGCCGGTGGCGGTGGCGGACACGGGCACTCGCACAGCCACGCCCATGGCCCCGCCGCGCCCGTCTCCCAGCACCTGCGCAAAGTGATCGCGGTGATCCTGGTCCCGTTCGCCGCCGCGGTCGTGGTCGGACTCGCCGTGCTGTGGCCGGGCGGCGCACCGCCGCACGAGCGCACCGGGGTCGGCTTCGACCGCCAGACGCAACAGGCCACGGTCACCAAGGTCGAGAGCGTCAGCTGCTCCTCGGTGAACGGCTCGGCGCCCCCGCCAACCGGCGACACCTCCACGGCCGAGGGCTCCTCGGCACAGCAGCAGGCGCAGGGCACCTGCAAGAGGGCGACGATCCGGATCGACACCGGTGAGGACACCGGCCGTACGTTCACCGAGATCGTGCAGCCGGACCAGTCACGGCAGTTGCACGAGGGCCAGGAGGTCGTGGTCGCCTACGAGCCCTCGGCGCCCGAGGATCTCCAGTACTCGGTGACCGACGTGAACCGCAGGCTCCCCCTGACCCTGCTCGCCGGGATCTTCGCACTCGCCGTCGTGGTCGTCGGGCGATTGCGGGGCGTCATGTCGCTGATCGCGCTGGCCACCAGCTTCCTGGTACTGAACTTCTTCATCCTGCCCGCGATCCTCCAGGGCTCCAACCCCCTGCTCGTGGCGGTCATCGGGTCGAGCGCCATCATGCTGATGGCCCTGTACCTGTGCCACGGCCTGTCGGCGCGTACGTCCGTGGCGGTGCTGGGCACCCTGATCTCGCTGCTGCTGATCGGCGTGCTCGGCCTGCTGTTCATCGACTGGGCGGCACTCACGGGCAACACCGACGACAACACGGGTCTGATCCACGGCCTGTACCCGGAGATCGACATGAGCGGTCTACTGCTCGCCGGGATCATCATCGGCTCGCTCGGTGTGCTGGACGACGTGACGGTAACTCAGACGTCGGCGGTCTGGGAGCTGCACGAGGCCAATCCGACGATGGGCTGGCGCGGCCTGTACCGCGCGGGCATCCGGATCGGCCGCGATCACATCGCGTCGGTCGTCAACACGCTCGTCCTCGCCTACGCCGGTGCCGCGCTGCCGCTGTTGCTGCTCTTCTCGATCGCGCAGAGCAGCGTGGGGACGGTCGCCAACAGTGAGCTGGTCGCGGAGGAGATCGTGCGCACGTTGGTGGGCTCGATCGGCCTGGTGGCTTCGGTGCCGGTCACCACCGCCCTGGCGGCCCTGGTCGTCTCGGCCGACCGCCCGGGTTCGGGGCCGGGCCCGGACGCCGTACCGGCCGGGACGCGCCCGGCCCCGGTGATCGGCGGCCGGGGACGTCGCCGGAAGCGCTGACACACTCCCCGCGACCCGCGACCCACACCCCGCTTCCGACGTCCCACACCCCGCCCCAACAACGAGGCGAAGCGTTACGCCACCTGTCTGGCGTAACGCTTCACCCAGCGCCCTGCTCCGCCAGGATGCGGTCCAGTGCCTCGTCGAGATGAGCGTCGAAGTCGCCGAGCGCTCCCTCCTGGCCCAGCGGCACCAGCTTGTCGGTGCGGTCCAGGAAGGCCACGAGCGGTGCCGACGACGACCGGAACAGCGCGTGGTCAGCGCCGACCTGGAGCCTGATCAGCACCTCGCCCAGCGCCTCCGGTTCGACGGGTGTGACCCGCACATCGCCCTCGCCGCACGGCTGGCCGACCCCGTCGATCAGCAGCTCACGCCCGAACGCCCAGGTCACCGGGGCATCGCCGGGCAAGTGGAAGGTCAGCCGCACGGCATAGGGATCACAGGTCTCGTAGCGCAGCTCCACCGGGATGCGGAACGAGAGCTCCTCGGAGACGAGAAAGCTCATCATGACCTCTGCCTGTACCGCTTGTACGGACTCGCGCATCGCCTACCCCGTCATTTGCCGTCGACTGGCCGGGAATGAACCCCTGACACTGGTGGCATCTTGCTGAACGTGCACACCAGATCACAAGGAGTGAGTTTTCAGATACTGATAGAGATTGCAAGCGAGCCGAGCAGTTGCTCGATCTCGTCCTGCAACTGCCGGACCGCGGGGGACAGCCGGTCGGCCTGGTGGGCCGGGAGGGAGATCGCCATCGTCGCGGCGGTGGTGCCCACCGTGATCGGGATCGCCGCGCACACCGTCCCGAGGGCATACTCCTGCCGCTCGACGACCGGCTCCGTCCGTCTTGTCCGGTCCAGTCGTCGCAGCAGGCTGTGACTGTCCCGGACCGTGTACGGGGTGATCGACCGCACGGGGTGACGGTCGAGGTGGTCGCGGCGGGCGTCCTCGTCCAACTGGGACAGCAGACACTGCCCGATGGCGTGCGCATGCCCGGTCTCGCGGAAGTCGGCCCATTCCTCCACCGCCGGAGTGCCGGGGGTGTCGGAGACGCACATGACCTCGATCTCGCCGTCGCGGTAGCGCGCGTAGTAGACCGGTACACCGATGGAATCCCGCCAGCGGGCGAGCACCTCGGCGACCGTGCTGCGACGTTTCTGCTGTGCTCCGCTGCTGCTCAGCCGTGCCGCCGCCTCCCCGAGGAAGAACAGCCCCTTGTCCCGGCGCAGATAGCCCTCGTACGTGAGGGTGCGCAGCAGGTGGTACGCGGTGGGGAGGGCGAGGTCGGTCTCCCGGGCCAGTTGCTTGGCGGGTGCGCCGTACTCGTGCCCGGCGACGCACTCCAGGAGGCGCATGGCGCGCTGCACGGAGCCGATGAGGGTGGTAGCGGCCGACTGCGCGGAGGGGCGCACGGACTGTACGGAGGAGCAGGTCGGTGCCGTGAGCGCGGTGGATGCCGTGGGGTGCCGCGAGGTGGGTGGGGCGCCTGGTGGGGCTGGTTGCTCGGGAGGCCTGGGCACGCGCAGGCCCCGGACGGGGGCCACGGTCGTGAGGGCTGTCGGGGGTGCGTGTGGTGCTGCGCCGGCTGGGGCGAGGGCGGTGTCAGCCATGGCCAAAGGTCACTCCCGAAGCGCGAGGGGGCTGCCCGTGCGGGGAACACGGGAGGGGGGTACGCCGCTCGCGGGGGTTTGTCCCCGCGTGGAGTTCCGGACTCTAACCCCCTGTTGCCGCTCGGAGACGGTCTGTGCGGGAAACTTCCCCCGCCCGAGGGAACAGGCGATTCGCGTTACCGATCACCCCTGCCCGCACCACCGCACCAACAGCCCCGCTCGGCTCACCGGTGACCGGCGGCCGCGACTGTGAACCGTCGCCGCGCGCCGCTCACCTCTCGCCGCTCACCAGTCCCCGCGCGAGGAGGAGCTGGAGGTGAACTTCCGTACGACGTAGATCAGTCCACCGACCAGCGCGACGAAGACCAGCAGCTTGAACAGCAGGCCGATCACGAAGCCGATGACGCTGGCTATCAGGCCCCCGAACACGACCAGGGCGATGACCGGCACCGCGATCCACTTCACCCACCACGGAAGTCCCGCGAAGATCTCTCGCATTGCCCTCGTCCTGTCTCTCCGCCCTCGTAGCTGCCGGGGCCCGTCGACGGCCGACATCTCGGATGCCGGCTCCTTTTTCATGTCCTGCATTCGATGCTAGGCCGAGGAAGGCCCCGAACGGATGCCTCGCACCCCTTGTCGTCCCCTGACCGATCCCCTAGGGAACCCCGAGGGCCCGGCTCATCCCTCAGGCGGTGAGAACACCACCAGAACCCGCAGATCCTCGCTGATGTGGTGGAACTTGTGCGCCACTCCGGCCGGGACGTACACCACACTGCCGCGCGCCACCTGCGTGGTCTCCATGCCGACCGTGATCGCGGCGCGGCCGCTGACGACGAAGTACACCTCATCCTGGTTGTGCGGCTTCTGCGGGTCCGGTTCGCCCGCGTCGAGCGCGTAGAGGCCGACCGACATGTTCCGCTCCCGCAGAAACTGAAGGTAGGCACCCTCGTTGGCGGCGCGCTCCGCCTCCAGTTCGTCCAGCCGGAAAGCCTTCATCGTCTTCGTCGCCCTCGCACCCGTACTCGTATCCGATCTCGTCTGCCACGATCAGACACATGATGAATTTCCTAGTCAAGACGATCGCCAACGCCGGGGCCCTCGCGGTCGCCGTGTGGCTGGTCGGCGACATCACCTTGACCGGTGACAGCACCGGCAAGAAGATCGGCACCCTGCTGCTGGTCGCACTGATCTTCGGTTTGGTCAACTTCCTGGTCAAGCCGGTCGTGAACCTGCTGAGCCTGCCGCTGCTCATCCTGACGCTCGGCCTGTTCACCCTGGTCGTCAACGCACTGATGCTGCTGCTGACCTCGTGGCTGGCCGACAAGCTCGACCTGAGCTTCCATGTGGAGGGCTTCTGGACCGCCGTTCTGGGCGCCCTGATCATCTCGATCGTCTCCTGGGCGCTCAACGTCGTCCTGCCGGACGGGGACTGATTCCATGACCTACCGCGTCTGCTTCGTCTGCACCGGCAACATCTGCCGCTCCCCGATGGCCGAGTCCGTCTTCCACGCGCGCGTGGCGGAGGCCGGACTGCTCGACCTGATCAAGGTCGACAGCGCCGGGACGGACGGCTGGCACGAGGGCGAGGGCGCCGACCCGCGCACCGTGGCCGTACTGGAGCAGCACGGCTACGCCGCTGAGCACACCGCCCGGCGCTTCTGCGGGTCCGGTTCGCCCGCCTCGACCTCGTCGTGGCCCTGGATTCCGGCCACCTCCGCGCCCTGCGCCGCCTCGCCCCCACGGAGCAGGACGCCGCCAAGGTACGGCTGCTGCGCTCCTACGACCCCACGGCGGACGCCCACGACCTCGACGTACCGGATCCCTACTACGGGGGCATGGACGGTTTCGAGGAGTGTCTTGCGATGGTGGAGACGGCGAGCACGGGGCTGCTCGCGGCGGTACGTGAGCAGGTGGAGGGACGGGCGGCATGAGTGACACCAGCAGCAGTACGGGGCAGTCGGGCGGCGGCGCACGCACGCGTGGCGGCCTTTCCGGAGCGGGCACGCCGGGTGAGGGCACACGGGCGGTGCGGGCCGGGCTTCCGGAGCCGGTGAAGTACGAGCCGACCCTGCCGGGGCCGGTGTTCGCCGCGCACTTCCATCTCCCGGGCGAGCCCACGGGCCCGTACACCTACGGCCGTGACGAGAACCCGACCTGGTCCCGCCTGGAGCAGGCGATCGGCGAGCTGGAGGCGCCGGACGGGGACGGCGTCGAGACGCTCGTGTTCGCCTCCGGCATGGCCGCCATCTCCTCCGTGCTGTTCTCGCAGCTGCGCGCCGGGGACGCCGTGGTGCTGCCCAGCGACGGCTACCAGGCGCTGCCGCTGGCGCGGGCGCAGCTGGAGGCGTACGGCATCGAGGTGCGCACCGCGCCGACCGGCGGCGACGCCCAGCTGGACGTCCTGGACGGCGCCCGGCTGCTGTGGATCGAGACGCCGTCGAACCCCGGGCTCGACGTGTGCGACGTACGGCGGCTCGTCGAGGCGGCACACGCGCGTGGCGCCCTGGTCGCCGTCGACAACACGCTCGCGACGCCGCTCGGGCAGCGCCCGCTGGACCTGGGCGCCGACTTCTCCGTGGCCAGCGGCACCAAGCAGCTGACCGGGCACGGGGACATCCTGCTCGGCTACGTCGTCGGCCGCGACGCCGATGCCATGGCCGCCGTCCGCCGCTGGCGCAAGATCGTCGGTGCGATCCCCGGCCCCATGGAGGCCTGGCTGGCGCACCGGTCGATCGCCACGCTCCAGCTGCGGGTGGACCGGCAGAACGCCACCGCCCTCGCGGTCGCCGAGGCGCTGCGCGACTGGCCCGAGGAACTCGCCGTGCGCTATCCAGGGCTGCCGGGTGACCCCTCGCACAAGGTCGCCTCGCAGCAGATGCGGCGCTTCGGCTGCGTGGTGTCCTTCGCCCTGCCGTCGCGCGAGCGTGCGGACCGCTTCCTCGACGCACTGCGGCTGGTGGACGATGCGACGAGCTTCGGCGGGGTACGGTCCACGGCCGAGCGGCGTGGCCGCTGGGGCGGTGACGCGGTGCCGGAGGGCTTCATCCGGCTGTCGGTCGGCGCCGAGGACCCCGAGGACCTGGTGGCGGACGTACGGCGGGCACTGGAGGAATCGGCGGGATGACTTCCGCTCGGACGCGTGTCGTGGTCCGGGTACGTACAACGGACGGTCCGAGCCTCCCCCCTCGTGGCTCGGACCGTCCTCGGTTCCGCGCGCGAAGAACCGCGCGACCAAGGCTAGTTGACTCTGTGTCAGTGTCCAATCACAGTAGCGACAGAGACCTATCGACTTATTTATAGTTGGGGGCCCTGCCCGGGGCGGTGAGAGGCGGGAGAGGGGAGGCCACGCCATGGATCTGGCCTTGCTGCGCACGTTCGTCACCGTGCACCGGGCCGGTTCCTTCACTCGCGCCGCCGCCTTGCTGGGCCTGTCCCAGCCCGCCGTCACCTCTCAGATCCGCACCCTGGAACGGCAGCTCGGACGCCCTCTGTTCCTACGACAGGCCCGTGGCGTCACCCCGACGAGCATCGGCGACGAACTCGCCCACAAGGCGGCGCCGCATCTGGACGCCCTGGTCGAGATCGCCCAGTCGGGGCTCGACGATGACTCCTCCTTGCGCACCCTGCATCTCGCGGGGCCGCCCGAGTTCACCACCGAGCGGGCCCTGCCCGCACTCGTGGAGCTGACCGGCGAGGAGGGGCAGGGCCTTGCTCTGCGCGCCTCCTTCGGCAACGCCGAGGAGACCTTGGAAGGGCTGGCGGCCGGGCACCACGATCTCGCCATCAGCACAGCCCAGCCCCGCGGTGCGCTGCTCACCGCGACCGCGCTCTGCGACGAGGAACATGTCCTGGTCGCCGCCCCTCGCTGGACCAAGGAGATCGCCCCCGGGACCCTCAGCGGCAAGGGGGCACTCGCCCTCGAGAACGTTCCTGTAGTCGAGGTGCATGAGTCCCTGCCCTTTGTCTCCCGCTACTGGGCCTCCGTCTTCGACTCCCGTCCCTCCGCCTCGGGCACCGTCATCGTGCCCGATCTGCGGGCCGTGCTCGCCTGCGCCAGTGCGGGGGCCGGACTCGCCGTGCTGCCCCGCTATCTGTGCGCTGCGGCGCTCGAACGCGGGGAGGTGGTCGCCCTGCACGAGCCCGCGGTGCCGCCCCTGCGCACCTATTTCCTCGTCGTGCGCACCGGGACGCTCGCCATGCCGCATATCGCGCGGGCTCATGAGTGGCTTCAGCGGGCTGCCGCCGACTGGTGCTGAACCCCGGGATGTGCTGAATCCCGGCTCATGCCGAATCCAGCGCACGACGGCCGCCGGAGGCGTTCACTCCATGGGCTCGATCCGTGACGTTTCGCGATGTTTCACGTGGAACCAAGCGGGCCACATTTCTTCCATGACCGTCCGACCCGTGGTCAAGCGCACCGCCCGCGCCGTTCTGCTGGACGGTGGCGACCTGATTCTGATCAAGCGCACCAAGCCCGGCGTGGATCCCTACTGGGTCACGCCCGGGGGCGGGGTCGAACCGGGGGACACGACCGTCGTCGACGCCCTGCACCGCGAGGTGTACGAGGAACTCGGCGCCAAGATCACCGATGTGGTGCCCTGTTTCGTGGATACCGTCGAGCACATCGGTGAGGACGGCGGCGCCACCGGCGTCAAGGTGCAGCACTTCTTCGTCTGCCGCCTGGAGTCCATGGATCCGGCACTACGGCATGGCCCCGAAGTGGATGAGCCCGCAGGCGAGTACGAGATCGTGCGCGTGCCATTCACCCGGGTAGGCATCGCCTCCGTCCATCTCGTACCGCTGTCACTGCGGCACTACCTGGACGGCAATATCGAGGGCGTGCGGGCCATGCACGCGCCCGACCTGGGCTGAGCACACCTCTCGCTACAAAAGCCCGTACGTCTCTGCCGAAACAGGTGGACGCCAACGGCATAGGTTGACAGCCTGACCTGCGTGCCTACTCCTTCCCTCGCCGCTCTCCCTATCCGCCGACTGACGCTTCGCGATCTCCCCGCCTGCGCCGACTTGTCCGAGAACCGGGGGTGGCCGCGTGAAGAGCACAAATGGGGATTCCTCCTCACGGCCGGGAAGGGATACGGCATCGATGACCCCGAGGGGGGTCTCGTCAGTGCTTGCGTCGTCACGGAGTACGGAGTGCCGGACCGTCCCGATCTGGGCGCCATCGGCATGGTCCTGGTCTCCGAACGCCATGCCCGTCAGGGCGTCGGCCGCCGACTGATGCGCCATGTCATCTCCTCGATGAGCACGACGCCCCTGACCCTGCACGCGACCCCGTACGGCCGCCCGCTCTACGAGGAACTCGGCTTCAAGACCGTAGGCCAGGCGGAGATGGTCCGGGGGCACTTCACATCCGGCGGACCGGAACCCAAGGTCGCAACGCGCCCCGCCACCGCCGAGGACCTCACGGCGATTCTGCGCCTGGACACCCAGGCGTTCGGCACGGATCGCACGCACATCATCACTCGGCTGCCCGCCTTCGCCGACCGGGTGCGGGTCGCCCTGGAGGGTGACCAGATCATCGGCTACGCGGCCGCCTGGCCCAACATGGACACCCATGTGGTCGGCCCGCTGATCGGCCGGGACACGGAGACCGCCAAGGCCCTCATCGCCTCCCTTGCCGCCCACACCGACCGCCCGTTGCGCACGGACATCGACGTGCGGCACGAGGAACTGCTGACCTGGGTGAAGGAACGCGGCCTCGCCTCCGTCGCTTTCAACGCGGTCATGGCGTACGGGATGACAGAGCTGCCCGGTGACTGGAGCCGACGCTTCGCCCCGCTGACGGTGGCTGCGGGCTGAGGCACCCATGGGAGATCTTGAGATACGGGCGGCGGTCATCGACGATCTGCCCGCCATCGTGGGCATGCTCGCCGACGACCCCCTCGGGGCCCAACGCGAGTCGCCGGACGATCTCGGCCCCTACCGGAGCGCGCTGGAACGCATCAGCGCCGACCCGAACCAGCACCTGGTTGTCGCGGTCCGTGAGGACCGCCTCGTCGGCACGCTTCAGCTCACGATCATTCCGGGCCTGTCACGACGTGGCGCCACCCGATCGATCATCGAAGGTGTCCGCATCCACGCCGACGAGCGCGGCAGTGGCCTGGGGACACGGCTCATCGAGTGGGCCATTGAGGAATCCCGACGGCAGAACTGCCAGTTGGTGCAGCTGACCTCCGACAAGACACGCGCCGACGCCCATCGCTTCTATGAGCGCCTGGGCTTCCAGGCATCGCACACGGGCTTCAAGCTCCCCCTCTGACACCACAAGGTGCCCTGTTTCACGTGAAACAGGGCACCCGCGGTGCCACGCCAAGCCCTAGCCGATCCCCCGCCATCCCTCCGGGTCCACACCACCCGGCACCGGTGCCTGCTCGTCATAAGGCTGACGTGTGAACACGAACGACCCGAGGTCGAGATGGCTCACCGTCCCGTCCGCCCGCCGAACGGCCCGCAGCACTTCACCGGCGTAGTAGCCCTCCAGCCCTGTCCAGGTGCCATCGCCGTTCGCCCGGAACCGGGAGCGGCGGCCGTTCCCGGACAGCGGCTCCAGGGAGATCAGCCCATCGGCCGTCACCCGCAGACCGAAGGCGTACGTCCCCCAGTACCACTGCCCCGCCAGCTCCAGCGTGGTCGGCTCGACCTCCCGCAACGGCCGCCAGGGCTCCGGGATCCTCGGCTCGGCCTCGGCGACGATCCGCACGAGATCGGCGCCGACCGCCGACGCCACCGGCCCGGAGGTGCAGTTCATCAGCACCACCGCCGCCACATCGTCCTCCGCGGCGATGGTGAGGCTGGCCAGAAATCCCGGCAGTGACCCGGAGTGCCCCACGAGCAGCCGCCCGTCTCGGTGTCTGATCTCCAGCCCGAGCCCATAGGCGTAGCCGTCCACCACATCCGCGGCCTCGACCGGTGTGGCGGGCACCCGCATCTCCCGTACGGTCTCCGCGCTCAGCACCCGGTCGTCGCCGTGTGTCAGAAAGACGGCGTACCGCGCCAAATCGCCGGTGGTCGACCAGAGCTGACCCGCTGACGCCATGCGGCCAAGGTCCTCGGCGGGTTCCGGCAACAGCACATCCGCCCACGGGTGCACCGCCCAGCCGCCCGCATGAGGAAACGCCGGACGCACACTCGTACGCCTCAGCTCCAGGGGTGCGAGCACTTCACGCCGAAGCGCCTCCTCCCAGGAGGCACCCCGCAACTTCTCGACGAGGGCGCCCAGCAGGGTGTATCCCGGGTTCGAGTAGTGGAATCTGCGGCCGCTGGGATGCACCCGAGGCCGCTCACCGAGCACATCGGAAAGCTCCGGCCGCAGCGATCCCGGCGTGCGCTCCCACCACGGCGCGGGCGACTCCGCCGCCAGCCCGCTGCTGTGCGCGAGCAGCTCGGCGATCGTCGCCTCCCCCACACCAGTGCCCGGCAGATGCTTCTCCAGCGGATCGGTGAGGTCCAGCAGCCCTTCGTCCCTCAGCCGCAGCACCAGGACAGCAGTGAAGGTCTTGGTGATCGAACCGATCCTGTACTGCACATCCTGGTCCGGCACCTCCCCGTCCACCGAGGTCCGCGCCCCGTGCCACACCGCCCGTCCACCCCGGACGACGGACGCGACCAGCGACGGCGCCCGCCCTTCCGACTGAGCCACGGCGATCCGGTGCAGCAACGCCCGGCGGGTACCCGGCAGGAGTTCTTCCTGAGAAGTCGTCATGCGCTCAGTCCATACCGCCGAGCCGCACTCGTCGAGCGCATTTGTACGGTCCTGGTGGGCGTCCCGCCAGGTACGGCCGGTCAGGTCTGTGCCATGTCCACGAAGCGCGAGTAGTGGCCCTGGAAGGCGACCGTGATCGTCGCCGTGGGGCCGTTTCGGTGCTTGGCGACGATCAGGTCGGCCTCGCCGGCACGTGGCGACTCCTTCTCGTAGGCGTCCTCGCGGTGCAGAAGGATGACCATGTCGGCGTCCTGCTCGATGGATCCCGACTCACGCAGGTCGGAGACCATTGGCTTCTTGTCCGTGCGCTGTTCGGGGCCACGGTTCAGCTGGGAGAGGGCGATGACCGGGATCTCCAGCTCCTTGGCGAGCAGCTTCAGGTTCCGGGACATGTCCGAGACCTCCTGCTGGCGGCTCTCGGAGCGCTTGGAGCCGCCCGCCTGCATCAGCTGGAGGTAGTCGATGACCACCAGCCGCAGGTCGTTGCGCTGCTTCAACCGACGGCACTTGGCCCGGATCTCCATCATCGACAGGTTCGGTGAGTCGTCGATGTACAGCGGTGCCGCCGAGACGTCCGGCATCCGGCGGGCCAGACGGGTCCAGTCCTCGTCGGTCATCGTCCCCGAACGCATGTGGTGCAGCGCGACCCGGGCCTCGGCCGACAGCAGACGCATCGCGATCTCGTTGCGCCCCATTTCGAGCGAGAAGATGACGCTCGGCAGGTTGTGCTTGATGGACGCGGCCCGGGCGAAGTCGAGTGCGAGCGTCGACTTGCCCATCGCCGGACGCGCGGCGATGACGATCATCTGGCCGGGGTGCAGGCCGTTGGTGAGCGAGTCGAAGTCGGTGAACCCGGTGGGCACACCCGTCATCTCGCCGCTGCGGGAGCCGATCGCCTCGATCTCGTCGAGCGCGCCCTCCATGATGTCGCCGAGCGGCAGATAGTCCTCGCTGGTGCGCTGCTCGGTGACGGCGTAGATCTCGGCCTGGGCGCGGTTGACGATCTCGTCGACGTCGTCGTCCGCCGCGTATCCCATCTGGGTGATACGGGTGCCGGCCTCGACCAGTCGGCGCAGGACCGCGCGCTCGTGGACGATCTCCGCGTAGTACTCGGCGTTCGCCGCCGTCGGCACCGTCTGGACGAGCGAGTGGAGGTAGGCCGCGCCGCCGACCTTGTTGATCTCGCCGCGCTTGGTCAGCTCGGCGGCGATGGTGATCGGGTCGGCGGGCTCGCCCCGGGCGTAGACGTCGAGGATGGACTGGTAGATCGTCTCGTGGGAGGGCTTGTAGAAGTCGTGGCCCTTCAGGATCTCGACGACGTCGGCGATCGCGTCCTTGGACAGGAGCATGCCACCGAGCACGGACTGCTCGGCGTTGAGGTCCTGGGGCGGGACACGCTCGAAGGACGACCCCCCGCCGTCCCACCCGGTGCCGTCCGGACCACGGTCGTGCTGCTCGTCCCGGCCACGGCCGCCGTCACCGCGGCGACGGGAGGCGGGCAGACGATCACTGGGACCGCTGTCGGCCCAGGGGTCGTCCAAGGGCTCGGAAATACTCACCGAGCCACCTCCTCCCGTCCGCCGAGCGGACCTAGCCGTGCCCCTCTTTTCTACGGCACGGCACCGACAATCCGAGAAGCCCAACTCCGGTTCTGACGCGTCGGTTTTGTGATGGTTCAGCTGCCGACGGACGGAGCGGGCGCCGGACAACGGTAGGCCCCCGGGCACCGTCAGCCAATCTGGTTATCCACAGGCCATGTGGACGACGGCCCCGATGCTGTGGAGAACTCGGCGAAACCTGTGCACGACCCGGTGGACAGGCCTGTGAACAAGCTCCGTACCCTTCTCGTCGCACGACTCTGACCTGCGCTTTCCCCGTCCACCGGCTGTGCAGAACAAAAACTTTCCCACACGGACCAAGATCGTCTCGGACTGTACACAAGAGCACACACCGCAAGGCCGTAAGTAAGGGGCACAATGGCTTTGCATCGCTTACCTGTGGACGATTAGATTGGTGCTCATGACACAGGCTCCAGCGACTCCCCGCGCCACGCGGCGCCAGCACGACCGAGAGATCGTCGCGCTTGCCGTTCCGGCCTTCGGCGCACTGGTCGCCGAGCCTCTGTTCGTCATGGCCGACAGCGCGATCGTGGGCCACCTCGGCACCGCCCAGCTCGCCGGACTCGGCGTCGCCTCCGCGCTCCTCACCACAGCCGTAAGCGTCTTCGTCTTCCTCGCCTACGCCACCACCGCCGCCGTCGCCCGCCGCGTCGGCGCGGGCGACCTCCCCGCCGCGATACGCCAGGGCATGGACGGCATCTGGCTCGCCCTGCTGCTCGGCGCCGCGGTCATCGCCGTCGTCCTGCCCGCCGCACCGGGCCTCGTCGACCTGTTCGGTGCCTCCGAGACCGCAGCCCCCCATGCCACCACCTACCTGAGAATCTCCTCGCTCGGCATCCCCGCCATGCTGATGGTCCTCGCCGCCACCGGTGTACTGCGCGGCCTCCAGGACACCAGGACACCGCTGTACGTCGCCATCGCCGGATTCGTCGCCAACGGCGTCCTCAATGTGGTCCTTGTCTACGGTGCCGATCTGGGCATCGCGGGCTCCGCCTGGGGAACGGTCATCGCCCAGTGCGGGATGGCGGCGGTGTATCTCACGGTCGTCGTGCGAGGAGCCCGCCGCCACGGTGCCGCACTGCGCCCTGACCTCGCCGGGATCCGGGCATCCGCCCAGGCCGGTGTGCCACTGCTGGTGCGCACCCTCTCACTGCGGGCGATCCTGCTGATCGCCACGGCGGTCGCCGCCCGGCTCGGCGATGCCGATATCGCGGCACACCAGATCATCCTGTCCCTGTGGAGCCTGCTGGCCTTCGCGCTCGACGCCATCGCCATCGCCGGACAGGCCATCATCGGCCGCTATCTCGGCGCCGGTGACGCCCAGGGAGCCCGCGATGTGTGCCGCCGTATGGTGCAGTGGGGCATCGCCGTAGGGGTCGTCCTCGGGGTCCTGGTCGTGGTGAGCCGCCCGTTGTTCCTGCCGCTGTTCACCAGTGACTCCCTGGTGAAGGACGCCGCCCTGCCCGCGCTGATCGTCGTGGCGGTCTGCCAGCCCATCAGCGGAGTGGTCTTCGTCCTCGACGGCGTTCTGATGGGCGCGGGGGACGGCCCCTATCTCGCCTGGGCGATGCTGCTCACACTGGCGGTCTTCGCTCCCGTCGCGCTCCTTGTGCCCACCCTCGGAGGTGGGCTCACCGCGCTCTGGGTAGCGATGAACCTGATGATGACGGTCCGCATGCTCACGTTGTGGCTGCGCACCCGCTCGGGCCGCTGGGTCGTCACCGGCGCGACCCGCTGAATCCACTCACCGCGTTTCACGTGAAACAGCGAGGGCCGAGTCCCCAGCACTCTTCGTTTGGGGCTCGGCCCGGACGCGAAGAAGGGCCGCACCCCTTAGGGTGCGGCCCTTCTCAGCTGTGCAAGCCGAGTGCGACGATCAGGCCGCGACGACCTCGATGTTGACCTTGGCGGCAACCTCGGGGTGCAGACGCACGGACGTCTCGTGGGCGCCCAGGCTCTTGATCGGCGCGCCCAGCTCGATGCGGCGCTTGTCGACCTCGGGGCCACCGGCAGCCTTGATCGCCGAGGCGATGTCGGCCGGGGTGACGGAACCGAAGAGACGGCCGGAGTCGCCGGAACGGACGGCCAGGCGGACCCGGACACCCTCGAGCTGGGCCTTCACGCTGTTGGCCTGCTCGATGGTCTGGATCTCGTGGATCTTGCGAGCACGACGGATCTGCTCGACGTCCTTCTCGCCACCCTTGGTCCAGCGGATAGCGAACTTCCGCGGGATCAGGTAGTTGCGAGCGTAACCGTCCTTGACGTCGACGACGTCGCCGGCGGCACCGAGGCCGGAGACCTCGTGGGTGAGGATGATCTTCATGAGTCGGTCACCCTTCCCTTAGCGCGCGGTGGACGTGTAGGGCAGCAGCGCCATCTCACGGCTGTTCTTGACAGCCGTGGCGACGTCACGCTGGTGCTGCGTGCAGTTGCCGGTCACGCGGCGGGCACGGATCTTGCCACGGTCGGAAATGAACTTCCGCAGCATGTTCGTGTCCTTGTAGTCCACGTACGTGACCTTGTCCTTGCAGAAAGCGCAGACCTTCTTCTTCGGCTTGCGCACAGGCGGCTTCGCCATGGTGATTCTCCTGTGTGATCAAGAAGTTTGGGATACGGCCCACCCTCGGCCCAAAGGCCGGGACCCGAAGGTCTAGAAAGGGGGCTCGTCCGAGTAGCCGCCGCCGGAGCCACCGGAGCCGCCGCCCCAGCCACCGCCGCCACCCTGCTGGCCACCGGCGGGTGCGCCGGTCGCCCAGGGGTCGTCGGCAGGAGCGCCACCGCCCTGCTGGCCGCCACCGGGGCCGCCGCCCCAGCCGCCGCCCTGCTGGCCGCCGCCACCGCCGCCGCCGTAACCACCCTGACCACCGCGGCCGGCGGTCTTTGTGACCTTGGCCGTGGCGTTGCGCAGGCTGGGGCCGACCTCGTCGACGTCCAGCTCGTAGACCGTGCGCTTGACGCCCTCACGGTCCTCGTAGGACCGCTGCTTCAGACGGCCCTGCACGATGACGCGCATGCCTCGCTGAAGTGACTCCGCGACGTTCTCCGCCGCCTGACGCCAGACCGAGCAGGTCAGGAACAGGCTCTCGCCGTCCTTCCACTCATTGGTCTGACGGTCGAAGGTGCGGGGAGTGGACGCGACACGGAACTTCGCGACCGCCGCACCGGAGGGGGTGAAGCGCAGCTCGGGGTCGTCGACAAGATTGCCGATGACCGTGATGACGGTCTCGCCTGCCATGGGGGAACCTCTCGGCGGGTTTGCTGCTGGCTGCTGGTGCTGCTACTCGGATCCCGAGATCAGCTGAGCGGAGGCTCAGTGGGTCTCGGGACGGAGGACCTTGGTCCGGAGGACCGACTCGTTCAGGTTCATCTGGCGGTCGAGCTCCTTGACGACCGCAGGCTCGGCCTGAAGGTCGATGACCGAGTAGATGCCCTCGGGCTTCTTCTTGATCTCGTACGCGAGACGACGACGACCCCAGGTGTCGACCTTCTCGACCTTTCCGCCGCCGTCACGGACGACAGAGAGGAAGTTCTCGATCAGCGGGGAGACAGCGCGCTCCTCGACGTCGGGGTCGAGGATGACCATCACCTCGTAGTGACGCATGTGGAACCCACCTCCTTTGGACTCAGCGGCCACGGTCGTTCCGTGGCAGGAGGGTTGTGATGCGTACGCAACGGTATCGGCCGCCACTGACAACGGGGGTCGATCGGCGGTTTCCCAGAGGGGCGGGGACGGGTACCTGACGCGTCACCGACCCGGTGAGGACAGACACCGGTGCAGACGGTACAGACTACCTGCACAGCTGCTTCCGGTTGAAATCCTCCCCTGAGGGCGGTCAATCTGTACACATCGGGTGTGTATGGCGCTACAGTGCGCCGTCTTCCGCAGGAGGTGCCCCATGGCACAGGCAATGCGACCCAACACCGCCGGCTCTCTGTTCGCCACGGACGGCAGGCGTCATCCGCTCCAGGACACCCTGCTCGCGGTGACGCTGGTTCTCGGACTGACGGCCTTCATCTCGGCGATGTTCCACGACCTGCATATCCTCAGCTCCTGGACCGGGCTGCTGGGGATCATGACGGGTGCGTACGGGCAGTGGGTCTCGGAGACGACCCGCGAACGCTTCGGCCTCGTGCTGGGGCTCGGCGCCTCGGCCGTCGGTTTCTTCCTGGGAATGGCACACGGCGGTCTGTTCGGCGGTGTGATCGGCTGAGCGAAGAGGCGTCCGGATCCGCGGACGCCTTCCTTCCATGACGTCCCGGTGCACTCCGGTGGGCGATGCACCGGGGTCAAGGTGCCGTGTGCCCAGTCGGGGCGCTGGCAGGGCGCAGTAGGCTTCGGCGCGAGAGCCGGAGCCCCTGACCCCATGGGGACACACCAGCCCGAGGAGCGCCCCGAATGAGCCTGACCCTGAGGACCATCAGTCGCGAGCAGCATCTGGCGTACATCCAGAGCCTGCCGGCGGCGAGTCACATGCAGGTCCCGGCCTGGGCAGACGTGAAGGCGGAATGGCGCTCCGAGAACCTCGGCTGGTTCGACGAGCGGACCGGCGAGCTGGTTGGTGTGGGCCTGGTTCTCTACCGGCAGCTGCCGAAGATCAAGCGCTATCTGGCCTATCTGCCCGAGGGCCCGGTCATCAACTGGTTCGCGCCGAATCTCGACGACTGGATCCAGCCGATGCTCGCCCACCTCAAGCAGCAGGGCGCGTTCTCCGTGAAGATGGGCCCGCCGGTGGTCATCCGGCGCTGGGACGCCACGTCCATCAAGAAGGGCATCCAGGACCCGGACGTGAAGCGGCTGCGGGACATCGAGGCCGACTTCATCGAGCCCCGCGCCTTCGAGGTGGCGGACAAGCTGCGCCGGATGGGCTGGCAGCAGGGCGAGGACGGGGGCGCCGGCTTCGGCGACGTACAGCCCCGCTATGTCTTCCAGGTGCCGCTGGCGAACCGGTCGCTGGAAGAGGTGCACAAGAACTTCAACCAGCTGTGGCGCCGGAACATCAAGAAGGCCGAGAAGGCGGGCGTGGAGGTCGTCCAGGGCGGCTACCACGACCTGGAGGAGTGGCAGCGGCTGTACGAGATCACCGCCGTGCGCGACCACTTCCGGCCGCGCCCGCTGGGGTACTTCCAGCGCATGTGGTCGGCCCTCAACACGGAGGACCCCAACCGGATGCGGCTGTACTTCGCCCGCCACAACGGCGTGAACCTGGCGGCGGCGACGATGCTGGTCGTCGGCGGTCACGTCTGGTACTCCTACGGCGCCTCCGACAACATCGGCCGTGAGGTCCGGCCCTCGAACGCGATGCAGTGGCGGATGCTCCGCGACGCCTACGCCCTGGGCGCCACCGTCTATGACCTGCGGGGCATCTCCGACTCGCTGGACGAGACCGACCACCTCTTCGGTCTGATCCAGTTCAAGGTGGGCACGGGCGGTGAGGCCGCCGAGTACCTCGGTGAGTGGGACTTCCCGCTCAACAAGCTGCTCCACAAGGCGCTCGACATCTACATGTCCCGCCGCTGAGCCGCGGCCGTTTGGTTCCATAGCTTCCACACTTCTGATACACCGCAGCCACGAGAAAGGTTCCAGGTCCGGCCATGGCGCTCACGCTCTACGTCGACACCGCGCGCTGGCGGGCGCACCACAAGCACGTGCAGGAGCAGTTCCCGGGACTCGTCCCGGTCTGCAAGGGCAACGGCTACGGCTTCGGGCACGAACGGCTGGCGGAGGAGGCCACGCGGCTCGGCGCGGACGTCCTCGCCGTCGGCACGACGTACGAGGCCGCGCGCATCAAGGACTGGTTCGGCGGGGACCTGATGGTGCTGACGCCGTACCGGCGCGGTGAGGAGCCCGTGCCGCTGCCGGACCGGGTCATCCGGTCGGTGTCGTCGATCGACGGTGTATACGGCCTGGTGGGGGCTCGCGTGGTCATCGAGGTGATGTCCTCGATGAAGCGGCACGGCGTGAGCGAGCAGGACCTGCCGCAGCTGCACGCCGCGATAGAGAACGTCCGCCTGGAGGGCTTCGCGATCCATCTGCCGCTGGACCGTACCGACGGCTCGGACGCCGTCGAGGAGGTCATCGGCTGGATGGACCGGCTGCGCGCGGCCCGGCTTCCGCTGCACACCATGTTCGTCAGCCACCTCAAGGCCGACGAACTCACGCGGCTCCAGCAGCAGTTCCCGCAGACCCGGTTCCGGGCCCGTATCGGCACCCGGCTGTGGCTGGGGGACCACGAGGCCACGGAGTACCGCGGCGCCGTCCTGGACGTCACCCGGGTCGCCAAGGGCGACCGCTTCGGCTACCGGCAGCAGAAGGTGGCCTCAGACGGCTTCCTGGTGGTCGTGGCGGGCGGTACGTCGCACGGAGTGGGCCTGGAGGCCCCCAAGGCGCTGCACGGCGTCATGCCTCGCGCCAAGGGCGTCGCCCGGGCCGGTCTGGCCACGGTGAACCGGAACCTGTCGCCGTTCGTCTGGGGCGGCAAGCAGCGCTGGTTCGCCGAGCCGCCGCACATGCAGGTCTCCATCCTGTTCGTGCCCTCGGACGCGCCCGAGCCCAAGGTCGGCGACGAGCTGGTGGCCCATCTCCGGCACACCACCACGCAGTTCGACCGTCTGGTGGACCACTAGGCCCCGCCCAGCAACTGGGGACGGCCCACGCGGTCGTCCCTGAGCGGCCCTGCGCGGTGCCTCGAGAGGACGGCCTCCGCGCCACGTACGCCGTCTCACCGATCCCCGGCGGAACGATCGATTCCGTCGGCTGGCGCGCCCCAGTTCACCTGCGGGCCCTCCCCGGCGTGCACCGCGTGCCGGGGCTGATGGGCCGCCGCTCCGATCACGAACACGTCCTCGGCGCCGTCCAGTACGCCGCCCGAGGGGTCGTCGTCGCCCTCCCTGCGCACCACGTCGCGCTCCGGCATGAGGATGTCCCGTACGACGACGGCGCACAGGTACGCCGTGCCGAGCAGATGGACGCCGATGGCCCAGTGGTAGCCGTCGGTCGGCAGGCCCTTGTGGGCGTCTCCGCTGGTCGTGTACGCCAGGTACATCCAGATGCCGAGGAAGTACATCACCTCGCAGGCCTGCCAGATCAGGAAGTCCCGCCACTTGGGCCGGGCGAGGACGGCCAGCGGCACCAGCCACAGCACGTACTGGGGCGAGTAGACCTTGTTGGTGAGGATGAACGCGGCGACGATCAGGAAGGCCAGCTGAGCGAAGCGCGGCCGACGGGGTGCGGTGAAGGTCAGCGCTGCGATGCCCGCGCAGCTCAGCAGCATCAGGAACATCGCGAGCGCGTTGACGATCTCGGTGTCCAGCGGGTCGCTGGAGTTCTGCGCCATGATCAGCCAGAAGGAGCCGAAGTCGACGCCGCGTTCCTGGCTGAAGGTGTAGAACTTCGACCAGCCGTCGAAGGCGAGCAGCATCACCGGCAGGTTCACCACCAGCCAGGCGAAGGCCGAGCCCGCCAACGCCTTCCCGAAGTCCCGCCACTTGCCCGCGCGCCAGCACAGGACGAGCAGGGGTCCGAGCAGGAGGAAGGGATAGAGCTTGGCCGCCGTGGCCAGCCCCAGCAGGACGCCGAAGGCCAGGGAACGCCCGCGGGACCACATCAGCATCGCGGCGGCCGTGAGCGCGACGGCCAGCAGGTCCCAGTTGATGGTGGCGGTCAGCGCGGCGGCCGGTGCGAGGGCGATGAGCAGACCGTCCCAGGGGCGCCGGGCGTGGGTGCGGGCGACGCAGACGGCGATGACGACCGCGCAGATCATCAGCATCCCCGCGTTGACCATCCAGTACCACTGCTCCTGGTCCTGGATGCTGCCGCTGCCTGGAGTGAGCCAGGAGGCGACTTCCATGAAGACGCCGGTGAGCACCGGGTACTCCAGGTACTCCATATCGCCGGGGAGCCGGTCGAAGTACGGCACGAGACCGTCGGCGAATCCGCGGCCGTTGTAGAGGTGCGGGATGTCCGAGTAGCAGGCGTGCGTGTACTGCGAGCTGGCACCGAAGAACCAGGCACCGTTGTAGCAGGGCGCCTTCTGGACCAGCCCGAGGGCGAACATGCCGACCGCCACGAGCGCGATCACCCGTACAGGCGTCCACCAGGAGGTCCCGAGCAGGGCGCGCCTGCCGAGGGGGCCACCAATCAGCTCACTGCCGGTTGTGGCGACCTCGTCCACCCCGGTGGGACGGACCAGGTCGGTCTGGCGCTCGCTCGCTTGTGTCGATTCTGCACTGGGCATGGGGCACATCCTGCCGTACCCGCCTGGGAATACGGCGAGGGCCGCCGCACCTGGTGAGTGCGACGGCCCCATGTTTCACGTGAAACACCCGTGCCGGGTCATTTGGCGGCTAACCGGAGGTCCCTGTGAAAAGGCCTCCATTGCCGTTTCCGCCGTTTCCGTTTCCTCCACCACCGTCATCGCCGGTTTCCGAGCTTGTCGCCGTCGGTGTCGGGGATTCCTCCGTGCCACCGGTCTCGGTGCCACCGTTGCCGTTCCCGTTACCGCCGTCGTCCTCGCAGTTCCACCAGGTGGTGCAGGTCTCGGTCGGCTCCACAGGCGGGGGCGTGTTGTTCTTCGTCTTGGTGGGCGTCGGGGTCGGCGTGGGGCTCTCCGACTCCGTCTCGCTGACCGACGGCGACGGACTCGGCGACGGCTCCACGTCGTTGACGATCTCCCCGATGGGCTCCGGCTTGGGGAACTTCTTCGCCGGCTGGCCCTTCAGCGCCTCGGCCATATAGGCCTGCCAGATCTCCGACGGGAACGAGGCACCGTGGATCGACTTCTGGTTACCCGTTCCGTACATCTTCAGGAATGTGCGGTTCTTGATGGTCTCGTCGTCCGGGTACCGGAACATGCTGATCGCGGTGGACAGCTGAGGCGTGTAGCCCACGAACCACGCCGACTTGTTGTCGTCCGTCGTACCCGTCTTACCGGCCACCTCACGGCCGGGCAGTTGGGCGTTGGTACCGGTACCCGCCTCGACCACTGTCTTCAGCACATCGGTGACGTTGTCCGCGACCTGGGAGGTGAAGGCCTGCTCGGTCTCCACCTCGTGGGTGAAGACCGGGCCGTCCTTGCTGGTGACCTTGGTGACGGAGAACGGGTCGCGCTGCTTGCCGCTGGCGGCGAAGGTGGCGTACGAGCCGGCCATGCGAATGGCGCTGGGGTCGGAGACACCGATGGAGAAGGACGGGAAGTTGGAGCCCGCGAGGCTGTTCTCCAGGATGCCCGAGTTGACCGCGGCCTCCTTCACCTTGTCCAGTCCGACGTCCATGCCGAGCTGCACGAAGGCGGAGTTCGTCGAGAACTGCATCGCTTCACGAAGGTCGATCTTGTAGTCGGGTGGGGTGCCACGCGACTCGTCACCGTCGTTGACCTGGAGCCATTCCTTGCCGTTCTCGTCGTGCCAGACCGTTCCGTCATAGTTCTTGATCTTGAACTTGTTCTGGCCGCTGTACAGGCTCTTCGGTGAGACGACGGTGCGTTCGTCCTGGGGCTGGACCTCGGGCCCGTCGGGATCCCGCACTCCCCAGCTCATCGCCGCCGCGAGCACGAAGGGCTTGAACGTCGAACCGACCTGGGCGCCGGTGACGTCGGCGTTGTTGGTGAAGTGCTCGGTGGCGTCCTTGCCGCCGTAGATCGCCACGATGGCACCGGTCGCCGGGTCCACCGAGGCCCCGCCGAACTGGACGTGGGTGTCCGTGTCAGGGCGCTCCTTGGGGTCGATGTTGGCCTTCTCGACCTTCTTGACCGCCTTCTCCAGCGCCGCGACCTTCTTCTTGTCGAAGGTCGTGTGGATGGACAGACCGCCCTCGCGGAGCCTGCGCTCGGTGATGCCGGTCTTGTCGCTGTTGTTGACCAGGTAGGCGTTCACCAGGTCGACGAGGTAACCGGTCTGGCCGCTGAGTGCGGAGTTGGCACGCGGGTTCTGCACCTTGGGGAGGTCGGTGTACTTGGCCCGGGTCGCGGCGTCGAGGTGACCCAGCTCCACCATCTTGTCCAGGGTGTCCTGCATCTGGAGCTTGGCGCGCTTCTTGTTCTTCTCCGGCGTGGCGTTGACCGGGTCGATGGAGGTGGCGCCCGCGGGGTCGTAGTAGGTGGCGCCCTTGAGCGTGGCCGACAGGAACGCGCACTCACCCGGGTTGAGGTCGATGGCGTCCTTGTTGAAGTAGGCGCGGGCGGCGGCCTGGATGCCGTAGGCGTTGCGGCCGTAGTAGGCCGAGTTCAGGTACCCGGCCATGATCTCGTCCTTGGAGACCGACGCGCCCACCTTGATGGAGACGAACAGTTCCTTGAACTTGCGGGTGACGGTCTGCGACTGGTCGTCCAGCATGGCGTTCTTCACGTACTGCTGGGTGATGGTCGAGCCGCCCTGGGTGTCGCCGCCGCGGGCCATGTTGAACATGGCTCGGGCGATGCCCTTCGGGTCGATGCCGCTGTCGGTGTAGAAGGTCTTGTTCTCCTGGGAGACGACCGCCAGCTGCATCTCCTTGGGGATCTGCGACAGGTTGATGATCTGGCGGTTGGTCTCCCCACCGGTGGACACCATCTCGGTGCCGTTGGACCAGTAGTAGACGTTGTTCTGGGCCGTCGCCGTCTGGGCCACGTCCGGGACGCTCACCATGGCGTAGCCGACGCCCGCGATGGCGACGAGGCTGCCGAAGAAGGCGACGCCCAGGCCGGAGACGAGCTTCCACGAGGGCACCCAGCGGCGCCAGCCGTAGCGACCCGCGCGCGGGTAGTCGATCAGCCGCTTCTTACCGGGGTCGACGGCGCGGCCCGCGGGTGCGGCACGCCTGCCGCCACGGCCGGGGTCGGCCCCTCTGCGGCGACCCCCTCCGCTTCTCTGGGCGGCGCGGCGGGCTTCGGCGCGGCCACCGAGGGGGCGCTCCTCGCCCCCGTGGGGCCCCGCCCCATACGCATCGGAAGGAGATCCGGTGGCGCCTCGCGGTGCCGCGCGGCGGCCGGAGGACGAGCCGGACTGGCCGCGTCGGGCCGCGGCACGTCCGCCTCCCTGCGGCTGCGGCGGTTTGCGACGGTGCTCGCTCATCGAACGACTACTCCTCGGGCAGGCGCACCTGTGCGCGCCTGGAAACGGCGGCTGGTTTCCGGTCCCCCCGAAGTACGGATGCGGCCGTTACCGCATTCACCCGTACTGCACCGGGGACAGGGACGCCCCCTGACGCAACTCGGTTCCCGGTGGTGTGCATGCCGCACAGACTACGCAGCCTGTAAACCCACCTAGCCCCGAAGTTCACCCCAAATCCGGCAACTTGCTTCCGGCGAATCAGTGATGTGACGCCGTTCACTATCCCCCCTCTTGTCGCACCAGAGTCGTCGTTCTATCGTCGTGATGTATCGAGTCGATACATCAGCGCGAGATAAGGACCGTCCCGGGACCCCCGCGACAGAGAGGAGGCAACGATGAGCCGGCGCTCCGGCATCCTCGAGTTCGCCGTCCTCGGCCTGCTCCGCGAATCTCCGATGCACGGCTATGAGCTGCGCAAACGACTCAATACATCACTGGGCGTGTTCCGCGCGTTCAGCTACGGGACGCTCTACCCCTGCCTCAAGACGCTGGTCGCCAACGGCTGGTTGATCGAGGAACCGGGGAACGTCACCGAGGCCGCGGCCCCCCTCGCGGGACGCCGCGCCAAGATCGTCTACCGGTTGACGGCTGAAGGTAAGGAACACTTCGAACAGCTGCTCTCCCAGACGGGCCCCGACGCGTACGAGGACGAACACTTCGCCGCGCGGTTCGCCTTCTTCGGACAGACCTCACGCGACGTACGCATGCGTGTGCTGGAGGGACGCCGCAGTCGGCTGGAGGAGCGCCTCGAGAAGATGCGCGCCTCTCTGGCCCGTACCCGAGAGCGCCTCGACGACTACACACTCGAGCTCCAGCGCCACGGCATGGAGTCCGTGGAGCGCGAAGTGCGCTGGCTGAACGAGCTGATCGAGAGCGAGCGGGCCGGGCGGGACCTCAGGGGTACCGCCACCGGGGGGTCCGCTCATCAGGACACCACATCTGGAGCGACGGGCGGCCTGCCCCGGCCGGGGGACGAACCCCGGCCGGATACGCCCGACGACACCGCCATGTGAGGTCCCCGTCAGGGCCTCACCGAGTACACACAGGGAGCAACCGGAATGGGTTCGGTTCGCGTAGCCATCGTCGGCGTCGGCAACTGCGCCGCGTCGCTGGTGCAGGGAGTCGAGTACTACAAGGACGCCGACCCGGCGTCCAAGGTCCCCGGCCTGATGCACGTGCAGTTCGGCGACTACCACGTCCGTGACGTGGAGTTCGTCGCCGCGTTCGATGTGGACGCGAAGAAGGTCGGCCTCGACCTCGCGGACGCCATCGGCGCCTCCGAGAACAACACCATCAAGATCTGCGACGTGCCCAGCACGGGCGTGACCGTCCAGCGCGGCCACACCCTCGACGGTCTCGGCAAGTACTACCGCGAGACCATCGAGGAGTCCGCCGAGGCTCCGGTCGACGTCGTCCAGATCCTCAAGGACAAGCAGGTCGACGTCCTCGTCTGCTACCTGCCCGTCGGTTCCGAGGACGCGGCGAAGTTCTACGCCCAGTGCGCCATCGACGCCAAGGTCGCCTTCGTCAACGCCCTCCCGGTCTTCATCGCCGGCACCAAGGAGTGGGCGGACAAGTTCACCGAGGCGGGCGTGCCGATCGTCGGTGACGACATCAAGTCGCAGGTCGGCGCCACCATCACGCACCGCGTCATGGCGAAGCTGTTCGAGGACCGGGGTGTCATCCTGGACCGCACGATGCAGCTGAACGTCGGCGGCAACATGGACTTCAAGAACATGCTCGAGCGTGACCGCCTGGAGTCCAAGAAGATCTCCAAGACGCAGGCCGTCACCTCCCAGATCCCCGACCGGGAGCTGGGCGAGAAGAACGTCCACATCGGCCCGTCCGACTACGTCGCCTGGCTGGACGACCGCAAGTGGGCCTACGTCCGCCTCGAGGGCCGCGCCTTCGGTGACGTCCCGCTGAACCTGGAGTACAAGCTCGAGGTCTGGGACTCCCCGAACTCCGCCGGTGTCATCATCGACGCCCTGCGTGCCGCGAAGATCGCCAAGGACCGCGGCATCGGCGGCCCGATCCTCTCGGCGTCCTCGTACTTCATGAAGTCCCCGCCGGTCCAGTACTTCGACGACCAGGCCCGCGAGAACGTCGAGAAGTTCATCAAGGGGGAGGTCGAGCGCTGACCAGCCGCTCCCCTGTGAGCTGTTGAGGGTCCCCGGGTCGAAGCCCCGGGGACCCTTTCGGTATGTGAGGCTGTGCCCATGGCCGTCGTCCGCGATCTACGCGTCCTGCTGCGTTTCCAGGGCTTCAGGCGCCTGCTCGCCGTACGACTGCTCTCCCAGGGCGCCGACGGTGTGTACCAGGTCGGCCTCGCCACCTATGTCGTCTTCTCCCCCGAGAAGCAGACCTCGGCCACGGCGATCGCCTCCGCGATGGCGGTCCTGCTGCTGCCGTACTCCCTGGTGGGCCCCTTCGCGGGCGCCCTGCTCGACCGCTGGCGCCGCCGTCAGATCTTCCTCTACGGCAATCTGCTGCGCGCCGTACTGGCCTCGGTGACGGCCGCGCTGATCATCAGCGGTGTCCCGGACTGGCTGTTCTACGTCTCCGCCCTGTGCGTCACCGCCGTCAACCGCTTCGTCCTCGCCGGACTGTCCGCCGCGCTGCCGCGCGTCGTGGACGCCGAGCGCCTGGTGATGGCCAACTCCCTCTCCCCGACCGCGGGCACCCTCGCCGCCACCGCGGGCGGCGGCCTCGCCTTCGTCGTACGGCTGCTGATCTCGGACTCCGATGCCGCCGTGGTGCTCCTGGGCGCGGGACTGTACCTCTGCGCGGCACTCGCCTCCCTGCGGATCGCGGTGACGCTGCTCGGACCTGATCCGCAGCTGGTGCGGCCGCGGTTCGGAACGGCGGTCGCCGGGACGGCCCGCGACCTGGTGGCGGGGGTACGGCACCTCGCCGCACCACCGCGCCGAGAGGCTGCCTGGGCGCTGGCGTCGATGACGCTGATGCGGTTCTGCTACGGCGCCCTGACCGTGACGGTGCTGATGCTGTGCCGGTACGCCCTGACCTCCGACACGGACGACGGGCTCGTCCTGCTGGGGCTGGCGCTGGGCATCTCCGGCGCCGGTTTCTTCGCGGCGGCCGTGGTGACGCCCTGGGCGGCGACGCGACTCGGGCCCGGTCGCTGGATCGTGGTGTGCGCCGCGGCGGCAGCGGCCCTGGAACTCGTCCTCGGGCTGCCGTTCGCCACCGTCCCGTTGCTGGTCGCGGCCTTCGTCCTGGGGCTGACCACCCAGGGCGCGAAGATCGCCACGGACACCATCGTCCAGTCCTCCGTCGCGGACGGCTTCCGCGGCCGGATCTTCTCCGTTTACGACGTCCTGTTCAACGTCGCCTTCGTCGGCGCCGCCGGGATGGCCGCGCTGATGCTCCCACCGGACGGGCGCTCAGCGCCGCTCGTTGTAACGGTCGCCGTTATCTACGGAGCGGTTGCTGTGGCTATGGCCCGCTTTGAACGGCGGAGAGTGTCACATCAGTGACACAGAGCGGTATCTGGGTGGGGCGTTGTCGGTGCGGGCCGATAACTTACGTGGGTCTTACGGCGCGACTCATTCGCGCCACGCACCTATGTTCAAGGGGGACCCCCAAGTGTCTACTCCGCCGCCTCAGGGCAACCCGTTCGTGCAGAACCAGCCCCAGGGCCAGAACCCGTTCGCTCAGGGGCAGCCCCAGGCACCGTATCCGCCGCAGGCCGGCCAGCCGGGTGGAGCGCCGTTCGCTCCGGCCCCGCCGGAGCCCGCGCGCCGCAAGCTCAGCTTCAAGACGATCAAGAACATCGTCATCGCTGTGATCGTCGTCGGTGTGGCCGTCGGCGGTTACATAGCCAGCCAGGACGACGCCAACACGGCGGCCGTCGGCGACTGCATGCACCGCGGCAGCGCCGACGACAACAACCCGGACCTCGAGGTCGTCGACTGCAGCTCCTCAGACGCCGAGTTCGTGGTGCTGGCGAAGGTGAAGGGCTCGTACACCGCTCTCACCGCCGAGAGCAAGTGCGCCTCGGAGGCCAAGGACTTCCAGTACTCGTACACGGAGACCGGCGACGGCAGCAACTTCCTGCTCTGCCTGAAGGACTACACGAAGTAGGGCGAACAGCGAAGAGGGCCGGTGTTTCACGTGAAACACCGGCCCTCTTCGCTTGCGTCGGCGAAACCGTCGGTGAAGCCGCGGGGGCATGTTTCACGTGAAACATGCCCCCGTTTCACGGCCTCAGCTCTGCTCGGCCCACCAGTCCTTCAAGGCCGCCACTGCCTCGTCATGCCCCATCGGACCGTTCTCCAGGCGCAGCTCCAGCATGTGCTTGTAGGCGCGCCCGACCGCCGGACCGGGGTTGATCCCGAGAATCCCCATGATCTCGTTGCCGTCGAGATCCGGGCGGATCGCGTCCAGCTCCTCCTGCTCCTGGAGCTGGGCGATGCGCTCCTCCAGGCCGTCGTACGCCCGGGACAGCGCGGCCGCCTTGCGCTTGTTGCGGGTCGTGCAGTCCGAGCGGGTCAGCTTGTGCAGCCGGTCGAGGAGGGGCCCGGCATCCCGCACATAGCGACGCACGGCGGAGTCGGTCCAGTCGCCGGTGCCATAGCCGTGGAAGCGGAGGTGGAGTTCGACCAGCCGCGAGACGTCCCTGACCATCTCGTTGGAGTACTTCAGCGTCGTCATCCGCTTCTTGGTCATCTTGGCGCCGACCACCTCATGGTGGTGGAAGGAGACCCGGCCGTCCTTCTCGAAGCGACGGGTGCGCGGCTTGCCGATGTCGTGCAGCAGCGCGGCGAGCCTCAGCGTCAGGTCGGGGCCGCTCTCCTCCAGCGCGATCGCCTGCTCCAGCACGATCAGTGTGTGGTCGTAGACGTCCTTGTGCCGGTGGTGCTCGTCGCTCTCCAGCCGCAGCGCGGGCAGCTCGGGCAGGACCCGGTCGGCGAGGCCGGTGTCGACGAGCAGGGCGAGGCCCTTGCGGGGGTGCGCGGACAGGATCAGCTTGTTCAGCTCGTCCCGGACCCGCTCGGCGGAGACGATCTCGATCCGCTCGGCCATCTCCTTCATCGCGGTGACGACCTCGGGAGCCACCTCGAAGTCGAGCTGGGCGGCGAAACGCGCCGCTCGCATCATCCGCAGCGGGTCGTCCGAGAAGGAGTCCTCCGGTGTACCCGGTGTGCGCAGCACCCGCGCCGCGAGATCACCGAGGCCGCCGTACGGGTCGATGAACCTCTTCTCGGGCAGCGCCACCGCCATGGCGTTGACGGTGAAGTCACGCCGGACGAGGTCGTCCTCGATGGAGTCGCCGTACGCCACCTCGGGCTTGCGCGAGGTGCGGTCGTAGGCCTCTGAGCGATAGGTGGTGACCTCGATCTGGTAGCCGTCCTTCTGCGCACCGACCGTGCCGAAGGCGATCCCGACCTCCCACACCGCGTCCGCCCAGGGGCGCACGATCTTCAGGACGTCCTCGGGACGGGCGTCGGTGGTGAAGTCCAGGTCGTTGCCGAGCCGACCGAGCAGCGCGTCCCGGACCGAGCCGCCGACCAGGGCGAGTGAGAATCCGGCCGCTTCGAAGCGGCGCGCGAGGTCGTCGGCGACCGGTGCGACCGTCAGCGACTCGTCGGCCGCGCGGTGCTGTACCTGGTTCGGGACACTGAGCTTGTCTTCATTGGCGTTCGGCACAACAAAAGAGGGTACGTGGCCGTGACGCCGACGAGCGCGCCGATTACCGGCGCAGGGCGGCGTTCCGCTGCATCACGGCAGCGTTCCCCTATATACGGATACATTCGGGTCGGCGCCCTGACTTCTACGATCTTGTGACGTAGTCCGCGGCACTTCCTCTCAGCGGGCATCGTTACCATGCCTGGACGCACATTCCGACGACCACTGACGACGACTAGGGACGGGCGAGCGCGTGGCCGAGGCGGCAGACTTCCAGGGGACCGGTCCCTCACCTGCCCGCCCCTGGCTGCGGAGGACCGCGGCACTCCTCGCCGGAGCGCCGCTGCTCGCCGGGCTGCTCCAGCTGCCCGCCGCGCAGACCGCGGACGCCGCCGGACAGACCTCCGCCACGGCTTCCGGGCAGTCCTCCGCCAAGGCCGCCTCCGACTCGCGCTCGGTAGCCATCGCCCTCGACTCGGTCACGCCCGCCGCACCCGGCGACAACGACACACTGACCATCTCGGGCAGCGTCACCAACAAGGGCAAGCAGACGATCACGGACGCCCATGTCGACCTGCGGGTGGGCCCCGAGCTGACCACCCGCTCCTCGATCGACAGCGTCTCCCAGCGCACCGACTACGTCCCCGGCATCGACGGCGTCGAGGTCGGCGAGTCCTACGCCAAGGAGTTCACCAGGCTCACCCCAGGCGTCGCGCAGCGCTTCAGCATCTCCGTGCCGACCGACGAGCTGGACCTCGGCGGCAGCGGCGTCTACCAGCTCGGCGTCTCACTGTCCGGACAGACCTCCACACAGGCCTGGGAGCAGGTGCTGGGCATCCAGCGCACCTTCCTGCCGTGGCAGCCCGACGAGGCAGAAACGAAGACGAGGACGACGTTCCTGTGGCCGCTGGTGGCCAGCTCCCACATGACGGCGGAGACCGGGTCGAACGAACAGCAGACACCGGTCTTCAGCGACGACGACCTCGCCAAGGAGATCTCCGCGGGCGGCCGTCTGGAACAGATGGTGTCCCTGGGCCGCGATCTGGACGTCACCTGGGTGATCGACCCGGATCTGCTGGCCTCCGTGGACGCCATGACCCGCGGCTACGAGATCCAGGGCGAGGGCGACACCACCACGCCCGGCACGCACCAGGCCGTCGCCAAGCAGTGGCTCGCCCAGCTCCAGAAGGCGGTGGCCGGCAAGGAGGTCGTCGCTCTGCCGTTCGGCGATCCCGACCTGGCCTCGCTCGCCCACAACGGCACCGATGTCCCGGGCTCGCTGAGCCACCTCAAGGACGCCACGGACGTCGCCGCCACCACCGTACGGTCCGTGCTGTACGTCACACCGAGCACGGACTTCGCGTGGCCGGTGAACGGCGCCGTCGACCCGTCGATCGTCAAGGTCGCCACCTCCGCGGGCGCCGACAAGGTGATCGCCCGCAGCGACAGCCTGGAGGAGACCAGCGGTCTGCCGTACACGCCCTCCGCGGCCCGGCCGATCGGCGGGGGCACCACGGCGGTGGTCGCGGACTCCCGGCTGTCGACGGCGTTCCAGGGAGACCTGACGAAGGCGTCCACCACCACGCTCGCGGTGCAGCGGTTCCTGGCACAGAGCCTGAGCGTCAACCTCCAGACGGGCAAGCAGCGCAGCATCGTGGTCGCGCCGCAGCGGACACCGACCGCGAGCCAGGCCCGGGCCATGGCCAGGGCGGTGACCATTCTCCAGGACGGCACCTGGTCCGAGGGCCAGACCCTCACCGCGGCCGCCGAGGCCAGGCCGGACCCCGAGGCCACGACCAAGGTCCCCTCGGCCTCCTCGTACCCGTCGTCGCTGCGCAAGCGGGAATTGCCGCGCGCCACCTTCGAGCAGGTCGCGACCACCCAGGAGAAGCTCGACCACTTCAAGGTGATCCTCACCTTCGAATCCCGGGTGGTGACCCCCTTCGGGCGGGCCATGAACCGTGAGATGTCCACGTCGTGGCGCGGCCGGGCCGCCGAGGCGACCGTCTTCCGCGACGGTGTGGAGACCTACCTCGACGATCTGATCGACCAGGTCAGACTGATCGACAAGTCGGAGACCAAGCTCTCCGGCCGCAGCGCCACCATCCCGGTGACCGTCCAGAACAACCTGGTGCAGGGCGTCGACAACCTGGTGCTCCGCCTCACCTCGACCAGCCCGACCCGTCTGGAGATCGGCGGCAACGCCTACTCCGAGGAACCCGTCAAGGTCTCCGGCGGCCACAGCCAGTCGGTGAAGTTCAGCACGTCCGCCAAGGCCAACGGCCGGGCGACGGTGGTGGCCCAGCTGTTCACCGAGGACGGCCAGGCCTACGGCGACCCGGTCACGTTCGATGTGAAGGTGACCGAGTTCACGGCCACCGTGATGCTGGTCATCGGCGGCGGTTTCCTGCTCCTCGTCCTCGCGGGCTTCCGTATGTACACCCAGCGCAAGCGCGCCGCCGCCCGCAGGGCCGCGGAGGACGGCGCGGACAGCGGCGACGATTCCACCGGCGGTCCCGGAAACCCGGAGGACCCCGAGGACCGTCTCACACAGGAGTCCGGCACACCGGGCGGGGAAGCCGACCCGCAGCAGCCGAGTGACCCGACACCGGACACCGCAGCGGAAAGCGCCAACCCGTCCGGGACGGGTGAGAGAGTGGACCGTTGAGGATGCCGAGGCCGGTGCGGCCGGGACCGATGAGGTGGAGTAAGCATGAACGCGCCGTACGACGGTGACCGTGGCCAGGCCGCGGGCGACCCGGGCACCCCCGAGGGCCCGCCGCCCGAGCACGGCCAGGTGCCGCCGCAGCACCCGGCGGACATGTACCTCCAGGACGCCTACGACCAGGACCCCTACCGGGGGCAGGACCTCTCCGCGCAGGACCCGGTCGCCGAGGCGCTCTACGACCGTGCCGCGCACCCCCCGCCGCCCCCGGGTACGTATCCGCCGCCGCAGCAGCTGTACGCACAGCCGCCCCCGTCGCCGTACGCTCCCGATCCGCGGGTCTGGGCGCAGACCCCGGCACCGGAGCCCGAGGGCCCGACACAGTACCTGCCGTACGGTGACGACCCGCGTCACACGCAGTACGTGGGCGTCGACGACCTGGTCACCCAGTCCGGTGGGGAGCAGCAGCAACCCGACGCGTTCGCCCACCTCTTCCGGGACCAGCAGCAGGGCGGGACGCACCAGCCGACGGACTACCACCCCGCCGTACCGGGCCCGGCCGCCGAACCCGACACGGGCCAGGCGCACGCGGACCCGTCAGGCGCGGGTTCGTACCACACGGGCCCTTACGCGGGCGGGCCGCCGCCGCAGCCCCCCACCTCCGCGCCCGCGGCCCCCGCGGCCGAGGCTCCCGATCCCGTCCCCGCAGCCGCCGTCCCGAAGAAGGGCGGCCGGGCGACGGGTCTGCTGAAGTCGAGCGCCGTGATGGCCGCGGGCACCATGGTGTCCCGGCTGACGGGCTTCATCCGTTCGGCGCTGATCGTCTCGGCACTCGGCACCGCGCTCCTCGGTGACACCTTCCAGGTGGCCTACCAGCTGCCGACGATGATCTACATCCTCACCGTCGGCGGTGGCCTCAACTCGGTCTTCGTGCCGCAGCTGGTGCGTGCCATGAAGGACGACGAGGACGGCGGCGAGGCGTACGCCAACCGGCTGCTGACCTTGGTCATGGTCGCGCTGGGGCTGCTCACCCTGCTCGCGATGTTCGCGGCGCCGCTGCTGGTGCGCGCCCTGTCGAACTCCGTGGCGACCGACCCTGCGGCCAACGACGTGGGCATCACCTTCACCCGCTACTTCCTGCCCTCCATCTTCTTCATGGGCGTCCATGTGGTGATGGGTCAGATCCTCAACGCCCGCGGCCGGTTCGGCGCGATGATGTGGACGCCGGTCCTCAACAACATCGTCATCATCGTCACGCTCGGCATGTTCCTGTGGGTGTACGGCACCGCCGAGCACTCCGGCATGCAGGTCACCAACATCCCGGCGGAGGGCCAGCGGCTCCTCGGCATCGGCATCCTGCTCGGCCTCGTCGTCCAGGCGCTGGCGATGATCCCGTATCTGCGCGAGACCGGGTTCCGGCTGCGCCTGCGGTTCGACTGGAAGGGCCACGGCCTCGGCAAGGCCGCGATGCTGGCCAAGTGGACGATCCTGTTCGTCCTCGCCAACCAGGCGGGCGCCCTCGTCGTCACCCAGCTCGCCACCGCGGCCGTCGCCGACACCGACATCCCCGGCACCGGCTTCAGCGCCTACGCCAACGCCCAGCTGATCTGGGGCCTGCCGCAGGCCATCATCACCGTCTCCCTGATGGCCGCCCTGCTGCCCCGGATCTCCCGCTCGGCCGCCGAGGAAGACGGAGGCGCCGTCCGCGACGACATCTCCCAGGGCCTGCGCACCACGGCCGTCGCCATCGTGCCGCTCGCCTTCGGGTTCGTCGCGCTCGGCATCCCGATGTGCACCCTGATCTTCGGCTCCTCGGGAAGCGGCGCGGCCACCAACATGGGCTACATGCTGATGGCGTTCGGCCTCGGCCTGATCCCCTACTCCGTGCAGTACGTCGTCCTGCGCGCCTTCTACGCGTACGAGGACACCCGCACGCCCTTCTACAACACGGTCATCGTGGCCGCCGTCAACGCGAGCGCCTCGGCCCTCTGCTTCGTCCTGCTCCCGGCCCGCTGGGCCGTGGTCGGCATGGCCGCCTCCTACGGCCTGGCCTATGTGATCGGCGTCGGTGTCGCCTGGCGACGGCTGCGCAAGCGGCTGGGCGGCGACCTCGACGGCGCCCGCGTGCTGCGCACCTACGCCCGGCTGAGCATCGCGGCGGTACCCGCGGCCATGCTGGCGGGTGCGGCCTGTTACGGCATCACCCAAACCCTCGGCCAGGGAGTCGTCGGCTCGTTCGCCGCACTGCTCGCCGGTGGCGCCGTACTGTTCGGAGTCTTCTTCGTCGCCGCCCGCAAGATGCGCGTGGCGGAAGTGAACTCGCTCGTCGGCATGGTGCGTGGGCGTCTGGGGCGCTGACGCGGGGGTATGCGCACAACCATCGTCCGCCGTCGTGTGTCGTGCATAGCGGCGGACTGTGGGCACAATTGGTTTCGGCGTCGGACGGCGCGCCCGGAGTCGAACGGCGCGCAACGGATGGGGAGGCAGGAACGACGGTGGCGGAACGGAGCACGGCTGCCGTCGACGTGGCAGACAGCAGCGGCGACAAGCCGCTGACCGCCAAGGCGGAGCAGGCGGACCAGTCCACGGCCGACGGGGTGGCCCAGAACCTGGAGCGGAACACGAAGAACGACGAGGCACAGGGGAGCGACGGGGCAGGCGGTCCCGGTAAGGCCTCACCGCCCGAACTGCACAGCGGCCACAAGCTCGCCAGACGGTACCGCCTGGAGGAGTGCGTCACCCGTCTGGACGGCTTCAGCAGTTGGCGTGCGGTGGACGAGAAACTGCGCCGCGCGGTCGGTGTCCATGTACTGCCCGCAGACCACTCCCGGGCCCGCTCGGTGCTCGCCGCGGCCCGCTCCTCCGCCCTGCTGGGCGATCCCCGCTTCGTACAGGTGCTGGACGCCGTCGAGGACAACGACCTCGTCTACGTCGTCCACGAATGGCTGCCCGACGCCACCGAACTGACCACTCTGCTGGCAACCGGGCCGCTGGAGCCGCACGACGCCTACCAGATGGTCACCCAGGTGGCCGCCGCCATGGCCGCCGCGCACCGCGAGGGCCTCGCCCATCTGCGGTTGAACCCCAACGCCGTGCTGCGCACCTCGACCGGCCAGTGGCGCATCCGCGGCCTCGCCGTCAACGCCGCCCTACGCGGCATCAGTTCCGACACCCCGCAGCGCACCGACACCGAGGCGATCGGCGCACTGCTGTACGCGGCGCTCACCCAGCGCTGGCCGTACGAGAGTGACGCCTACGGTCTGTCAGGGCTGCCCAAGGACGTCGGTCTCATCGCCCCCGACCAGGTGCGCGCCGGAGTCCACCGCGGCCTGTCGGAGCTGGCCATGCGCGCCCTCGCCAACGACGGCGCGACCGCCTCCCGCCACGAGTCGGCGTGCACCACGCCGGAGGAGCTGGTGAAGGCGATCGGGGAGATGCCGCGCATCCGCCCGCCGGAGCCCGCGTTCACCGCCCCGCCCGAGTACCAGCGCACCACCTACCAGCAGGGCACCTACGGCCGCACCCCTCCGCCAGGTGTCACTCAGCCGGTCGCGTCGCCCCCACCGCCCCCGTTGCAGAGCCGCACCGGCAAGGCACTGAAGTGGGCCGTCTCCGCGCTGCTCATCGCCGCGCTGGGTCTGGGCAGCTGGCAGCTGGCGGACGCACTGATGCAGCAGGGCGAGAAGGCCGACGACACCAACCAGACCCAGACGACGGACGACAACGACAAGGGCAACGAGAAGCCCAAGCCGGTCAAACCGCTGACGATCGAGGGTGCGCAGGAGTACGTGGCCAGCGGTGACGCCCAAGCGGCCGAGGATGTCGGCAACACGTACGACGGCAACAGTTCCACGTTCTGGCGCACCAAGCGCTACACCGACGGCCCGGAGCTGGCTCCCTACAAGCCGGGCGTGGGCATCGTCTACGACCTCGGCTCGTCCCAGGAGGTCTCCGCCGCGTCGATAGGGCTCCGGTACGGCGGCGACCACACGACGGCGACCCTCTACGCCACCGACTCACTCTCCCCGTCGACGGGCGTCGAGGGAATGACGAAGATCGGAACCGCCAGCACAAGCGCCACCTCTCTCACCGTGAAGGCGTCAAAGACGGTGAAGACGCGGTACGTGCTGCTGTGGATCACGGCCGTCCCGAACGCGCCCACGGACGGCTACAGCAGCGCGGGCTACAAGCAGGCCATCACCGACCTGAAGTTCACGGGCTGAGTCGGCCGAAGGCGAGGGGGCCCGATGGCTAAGGACATCGCATATGGCGATGTGAGCGACCAGGACCTCCTCGCCCGGCACGTCGAGGGCGACCCCGACGCCTTCGGTGAGCTGGTGCGGCGGCACCGGGACCGGCTCTGGGCGGTGGCGCTGCGCACCCTGGGTGACCGCGAGGAAGCCGCTGACGCCGTCCAGGACGCCCTTGTCTCCGCCTATCGCGCCGCCCACACCTTCCGTGGCCAGTCGGCCGTGACGACATGGCTTCACCGGATCACGGTGAACGCCTGTCTCGACCGGGCCCGCAAGGCCGCCTCCCGGAAGACCTCGCCGGTGGACGACAACGAGCGGCTGGAGCAGCTGTTGGAGCCGCACGAGTCGGCGTCGGCTCCCGCCGAGCGCAACGATCTCCACCGCCAGCTCCTCGAGGCGCTCCGCACCCTCCCGGCCGACCAGCGGGCCGCCCTCGTCCTGGTGGACATGCAGGGCTATCCCGTCGCGGAGGCCGCCCGCATCCTCGATGTGCCGGTCGGCACGGTGAAGAGCCGCTGTGCCCGGGGCCGGGCCAGACTCCTGCCGCTGCTCACCCATCTACGGCCCGAGAATCCAGGGGGCGGCACAGAATCGGGGAAGCGGCGGAACCGGACGCAGGGGACATCCGTCCCACCGGCAGCGGAACCGCGTGACGACGGTCCGCGAGATCCAGGACCGAGCGATTCAGCTGCTGTGAAGGGCGGAGGTGGGCGAGCGTGACATCCACGACGGACGCGGCGGGGCACCCGGACGTCACCGAGATCTCCGACCTCACCGAGGGCCTGCTCCCCGCATCCAGGACCGCCGAGGTACGGCGGCATCTGGAGGAGTGCGATCTCTGCTCCGACGTGCAGGCGTCCCTGGAGGAGATCCGGGGCCTCCTCGGCACGCTTCCGGGGCCCGCGCCCATGCCCGCCGATGTCGCCGGCCGGATCGATGCCGCGCTCGCCGCTGAGGCACTGCTGAACGCCTCGGCGCCCGAGGCACTGGGCAGTGCACCCGTCGAGGCGGCCCGTGCCTCATCGAGTGGGGACGACAGCCCGCGTGTTTCACGTGAAACATCGCCCACGGACCGTCCAGCTGGACATCCCCGAGCCTCTTCCACGGGCCCGGGGCGCAAGGACCGCAAGCGGGGCGGCCGACGCAGGACCGTCGTCCTGAGCGCCGTCCTGTCGGCCGCGGCTCTGGGACTGGGCTCCGTCCTGTGGTCGTCGCTGTCCGGCGGCCAGGCCGACACCGCCGCCCACGGGGAGCAGTCGACCTCCACGGACACCTTCTCCGAGGACCGCCTCAAGAAGCAGGTCGCAGATCTTCTCGCAGGGCAGCCGAGCACGCGCGGCGGCTCCCGTTCCCCCGATGGCTTCGGTGTGGAGTCCGTCCCCAGTTCTCATGCCACCAGCCTCTTCAAGGAGTCCTCGGTGACCATCCCCGAGTGCGTCCGGGAAAGCATCGGCGACACGGACTCGGCTCTGGCCGCCAAGGAAGGCACCTACCAGGGGACCAAGGCACTGCTCGTCGTCCTGCCCGACGCCGCAGACCCGACCCGGGTCACCGCCTATCTGGTGGATGCGACATGTGTGGACCAGTCGTCGGTGAAGGCCAAGGTGCTGCTGAAGCACTCGTATCCGCGCTCCTGAGCTGTGGGCGGTTCCTTCCCGCCAGCCGTCTCTGGTTCTTGGGGTAGCCGCACGGAAGACGCTTCTCCGTGTGCCCGGGCACAGCGGGAATGCGCGCCCCTTAGGATCCGTTGGGTGGGGTGAGAGTCAGGAATGGGACTCCCACCGGTCGAACGATTCAGTCCAGAGACGAGGAATCCAGCCGTGAGCGACGTCCGTAACGTGATCATCATCGGCTCCGGGCCCGCCGGTTACACGGCGGCGCTCTACACCGCGCGCGCGTCGCTGAAGCCCTTGGTGTTCGAAGGTGCCGTCACCGCCGGCGGTGCTCTGATGAACACCACCGAGGTGGAGAACTTCCCGGGCTTCCAGGACGGCATCATGGGCCCCGAGCTGATGGACAACATGCGGGCCCAGGCGGAGCGCTTCGGCGCCGAGCTGGTCGCGGACGACATCGTCTCCGTCGACCTGACCGGTGAGACCAAGACCGTCACCGACACCTCCGGCACCGTCCACCGGGCCAAGGCCGTGATCGTCGCCACCGGCTCCCAGCACCGCAAGCTCGGTCTGCCGAACGAGGACGCCCTCTCCGGCCGCGGTGTCTCCTGGTGCGCCACCTGTGACGGCTTCTTCTTCAAGGACCAGGACATCGCCGTGATCGGCGGCGGTGACACCGCGATGGAGGAGGCCACCTTCCTCTCCCGCTTCGCCAAGTCCGTGACGATCGTGCACCGGCGGGACACCCTGCGCGCCTCCAAGGCGATGCAGGAGCGCGCCTTTGCCGACCCGAAGATCAGCTTCGTCTGGGACAGCGAGGTCGCCGAGATCCAGGGCGACCCGAAGCTGTCCGGTCTGAAGCTGCGCAACGTCAAGACCGGCGAGCTGTCCGACCTCCCGGTCACAGGCCTGTTCATCGCGATCGGCCATGACCCGCGCACCGAGCTGTTCAAGGGCCAGCTGGACCTGGACGAGGAGGGCTACCTGAAGGTCGGTGCTCCCTCGACCCGGACCAGCCTGACCGGTGTCTTCGGCGCCGGTGACGTGGTGGACCACACCTACCGCCAGGCGATCACCGCAGCGGGTACCGGCTGCTCCGCCGCTCTGGACGCCGAGCGCTACCTCGCCGCGCTGGCGGACGAGGAGAAGGCCGAGCCCGAGAAGACCACCGTCTGACCCCTCATCACCCCACGCAACAACCAGTTAAGGAGCCCGCCGTGGCCGGCACCCTGAAGAACGTGACCGACGACTCCTTCGAGCAGGACGTCCTCAAGAGCGACAAGCCCGTCCTGGTGGACTTCTGGGCCGCCTGGTGCGGGCCGTGCCGCCAGATCGCCCCGTCCCTCGAGGCGATCGCCAAGGAGCACGGCGACAAGATCGAGATCGTCAAGCTCAACATCGACGAGAACCCCGGCATCGCCGCGAAGTACGGCGTGATGTCGATCCCGACGCTGAACGTCTACCAGAACGGTGAGGTCGCCAAGACCATCGTCGGTGCCAAGCCGAAGGCCGCCATCCTGCGCGACCTCGAGGACTTCATCGCCGAGTAATCGAGGCGTCCGTCGAGCCGACGGCGATGTTTCACGTGAAACACGAATGGGCCACCCCCACGGGGTGGCCCATTGCCGTAGACCCAAGCCCTTACAGGGGCCGGAGCACCGGCTCCTTCTGCACGGCACCGAGCAGACGGTCCAGGGCCATCTCGACGTCCTCCTTCCAGGAGAGAGTCGTCCGCAGCTCCAGCCTCAGCCGTGGATACGTGGGATGCGCCCGGACCGTCTTGAAGCCCACCGCCAGCAGATGGTCGGCGGGCAGCACACAGGCCGGTTCCTTCCACCGGGCATCGCCGAAGGCCTCGATCGCCTTGAAGCCCCGTCGCAGCAGATCCTTGGCCACCGTCTGCACCATGACCCGGCCCAGCCCTTGCCCTTGATATCCCGGCACGATGTACGCGGTCATCAGCTGTACGGCATCGGCGGCGACGGGACTGGTGGGGAACGCCGTCGAGCGAGGCACATAGGCGGGGGGCGCGTACATCACAAAGCCCACCGGCACGTCATCGACATAGACGACCCGGCCGCAGGAACCCCAGTCCAACAGCACGGCGGAGATCCAGGCTTCCTTCTCCAGCGCGGACGTGCCCGCCTTTACCGCGGCTTCACCGCTGACGGGGTCCAGCTCCCAGAAGACGCACGAGCGGCAGCGCTTGGGAAGGTCCTGAAGGTTGTCCAGCGTGAGCGGTACGAGCCGACGCCCCATGAAGGCTGTTCCTCGCTTCCTGCACCCGCCGCATCGCGGGCAGCGGTCAGAGCGCTCCGTTCCCTGAGCAGACTGCCGACGAATCCACCAACCGCACCCAGCCCCAGTCCCGCGCTCACCAGTCCGGTCCGGCTCACCATGCGCACGGCCCCCGCCTCCCCTCAGAGCTGACTGTCAGCAGGATGCGTCCTATCCGATCGCATCGTATCCACGAAGCGATTCCGCCGATACCGACAAAAAGCAAAGTGCGGGCCGTGTTCCGGTACACACCGGACACGACCCGCACCAAGACGGTTCAGGCGCCAGCTTCCTCGCCGGAGTCGTCGTCCTCCAGGCCACGCTGGAGCACGGGTCCCTCACCCGGAGCGAGAGTGCCGAGGATCCGCTCCAGATCCTCCATCGAGGCGAACTCGACGGTGATCTTGCCCTTCTTCTGTCCCAGGTCGACCTTCACCCGGGTCTCGAAGCGGTCCGACAGCCGCGTCGCAAGATCGGTCAGCGCCGGGGAGACACGGGTCCCCGCCCGCGGCCCCTTGGACCGGGTAACCGCCGTCGGCCGCGAGCCCATCAGGGTCACGATCTCCTCGACGGCCCGCACCGAAAGGCCCTCAGCCACGATCCGCTGCGCCAGTCGGTCCTGCTCCTCCGAGTCCTCCACGGAGAGCAGCGCCCGGGCATGCCCGGCGGAGAGCACTCCGGCAGCCACCCGGCGCTGCACCGTCGGAGAGAGCTTCAGCAGCCGCAGAGTGTTGGAGACCTGGGGGCGGGACCGCCCGATGCGGTCCGCCAGCTGGTCATGGGTGCAGTTGAAGTCCTTCAGCAACTGGTCGTAGGCGGCTGCCTCTTCCAGCGGGTTCAGCTGTGCCCGGTGCAGGTTCTCCAGCAGGGCGTCCAGGAGGAGCTTCTCGTCCTCCGTGGCACGCACGATCGCCGGGATCGCCTCCAGGCCCGCCTCACGGCAGGCCCGCCAGCGACGCTCACCCATGATCAGCTCGTAGTGCCCGGTGCTGATCTGGCGGACGACGACGGGCTGGAGAAGGCCCACTTCCTTGATGGAGGTAACCAGTTCTTGCAGCGCATCCTCGTCAAAGACATCACGCGGCTGGCGAGGGTTGGGCGTGATGGCGTCGAGCGGGATCTCGGCGAAGTGGGCGCCCATGACCGTCGCGGGGCCCTCCGGAACACCGACAGCCGAAGGCTCCTCTGTTTCACGTGAAACAGGCGGCAGAGTCGCCACCTTTGCCGCCGCCACTCCGCGTTCGGTAGCCAGCCCCGGTGCCGCTGGCCCCGGGGCACCAGCACCCCCGACAGCCGTCTGGGCCGGCGTCCGCTCTGTCGCTGCTGCGGGGATCAGTGCGCCGAGCCCTCGTCCCAGCCCCCTCCGTCGCTCGCTCACTGGATCCCCTCCACCATGCTCTGGTCGCTCTGAGCGCCGATATGGGCGTGCGTCGGGTCGTAGCCGACGTTGACGCCCTTCAGCGCAATTTCCCGTGCCGCCTCAAGATAGGAGAGGGCGCCACTCGATCCTGGATCGTAGGTCAGCACCGTCTGCCCATAGCTCGGTGCCTCGGAGATACGGACCGAGCGAGGAATGCTCGTCCGCAGCACCTCGTCCCCGAAGTGGGTGCGCACCTCGTCGGCGACCTGAGACGCAAGGCGCGTCCGGCCGTCGTACATGGTGAGCAGAATCGTCGATACATGCAGTGTGGGGTTGAGGTGCCCCCGCACCAGATCGACATTGCGCAGCAACTGACCCAGCCCTTCCAGCGCGTAGTACTCGCACTGGATCGGGATGAGTACCTCCTGGCCCGCGACGAGTGCGTTGACCGTCAGCAGGCCCAGCGAGGGCGGGCAGTCGATGAGGATGTAGTCCAGGGGTTGCTCATAGGCCTGAATGGCCCGCTGGAGCCGACTCTCGCGCGCCACGAGAGACACCAGCTCGATCTCCGCACCGGCGAGATCGATCGTGGCGGGCGCACAGAAGAGCCCTTCGACATCGGGGACCGGCTGGACCACTTCGGAGAGCGGCTTGCTCTCGACCAACACGTCGTAGATGGAAGGAACTTCGGCGTGATGGTCGATCCCCAGCGCGGTGGAGGCGTTTCCCTGTGGGTCGAGGTCGATCACCAGGACACGGCTGCCGTGCAGAGCGAGGGAAGCAGCAAGGTTGACGGTTGTCGTCGTCTTACCCACCCCGCCCTTCTGGTTGGCGACGACGATGACACGGGTCTGCTCAGGCCGTGGCAGACCCTCGCCGGCGCGACCCAGAGCCTCAACCGCCAGCTGGGCAGCGCGACCGATGGGAGTGTCGTCCATCGGGGGCGGTGTTTCACGTGAAACATCGTCCCCCATCGACTCGGTACGGGGACCGGGGACCGGATCGGTCATCGGTCCCGCGATGTTGGCGTCGGACCGCAAGGATTCACTCTCCTCGACTTCAGGCTCGCAATGAACAGAGCCTCCCATGCCTTCGGGGTCGTGAACCAGTGAGGCCTGTTGTTCTGTGGAGAAATCCACCTCTGTGGACAACTCTGTGCCCCGTAGGGGCGACGGAGCGTCATCAGGAGGAGCCTCTCCGAGAGATCCAAGAGGCTTGCGGTCGCGAGGTTCGGCCGCAGCGCGGCCACGACTGATGATCCCGTGCAGCAGTGAGCGACGTTTCACGTGAAACACGATGCACAGCAGCCAGGGTCACTCCCGGGAGACACTCCGGCATGCATAGGTTTGACAGCTTGTGTGGAGTACGTCCTGGCGCCTGAGCGATCAGCGACGTCGGCGTGTCCTTCCCGTCCGCGCCGCCTTGGCCCTCTTGGCCGCGAACCGCACCCCACCCGGGCTTTCTCCGACCTCCACGCGCACCACGGTGGACATAGGATCCACGACACCTTCACCCACATGCAGGATGGAGGTCTCGACGGCACCCAGCTTGCTCAGCGCCGCCGCCGCGCTCTTCAGCTCCTCCTCGGCCGCGTCTCCCTTGAGCGCCAGCATTTCGCCGTAGGGGCGGAGCAGCGGGATGCCCCAGGTCGCCAACCGGTCGAGCGGCGCCACAGCCCGTGCCGTCACCACATGAACCGGCGGCAGCTTGCCCATGACTTCTTCGGCGCGCCCACGGACCACGGTCACATGATCGAGGCCCAACAGCTCCACGACCTCGGTCAGAAAGTTCGTACGCCGCAGCAGCGGCTCCAGAAGCGTGATCTTCAGGTCCTCCCGGACGAGCGCCAGCGGGATACCGGGCAGTCCGGCCCCCGACCCGACGTCGCACACCGTCACCCCCTCGGGCACGACCTCGGAGAGCACCGCGCAGTTCAGCAGATGCCTCTCCCACAGGCGGGGCACCTCACGCGGACCGATGAGCCCGCGCTGCACTCCCGCCTCGGCCAGAAGCTCCGCGTACCGGACCGCATCGCCGTAGCGATCACCGAAGACATCGCGGGCCTCCTCGGGCGCAGGGGGGAGTTCAGCTGCCTCCGTCACGGGGACCGTCCTTCCGTACCGCATCGGCGCACCGAGCGCCGACTCCAGAACTACAGGCTGACAAAGTTCGGCCCCGCCTGCGCAACAGACGGGGCCGGAGATGTGGGACCGCTCGGGACCAGATCAGGACCTGGGTCAGGCGGGCAGCACGACGACGAACCGCTGCGGCTCCTCGCCCTCGGACTCACTGCGCAGGCCAGCGGCCTTGACCGCGTCGTGCACGACCTTGCGCTCGAACGGCGTCATCGGCTTCATCTTCACGGGCTCGCCGCTGCTCTTCGCCTCGGCCGCGGCCTTGGCGCCCAGCTCGGACAGCTCCGTGCGCTTCTTCGCCCGGTAGCCGGCGATGTCCAGCATCAGACGGCTGCGGTCACCGGTCTCACGGTGCACGGCCAGGCGCGTCAGCTCCTGGAGCGCCTCCAGCACCTCACCGTCGCGTCCGACCAGCTTCTGGAGGTCACGGCTCCCGGCGTCGCTGATGATCGAGACAGAGGCGCGGTCGCCCTCGACATCCATGTCGATGTCGCCGTCGAGGTCAGCGATGTCCAGCAGACCCTCAAGGTAGTCCGCCGCGATGTCGCCCTCCTGCTCCAGGCGGGTCAGGGTGTCTGCGCCCTCGGCAGCAGCGGCGGAGGTGGTGCCTTCCGTCACGGGATGGACTCCTTCTTACTTCTTGGTCGGGGACTTGGGCCGCTGCTGGCCCTTGCGCTGACCGGACTGGGCTCGGCTTCGGCCGCCGCCGGACTTGGGCGCCGACTTCCCGGCGGAGCCGGACGGCTTGTCGTCCTGGGACTCGTCGGACTTGCTCAGCGAGGTGGGGGACGAGGTCTTCTCAGCGCCACCGGCGGGCTTGGCACCACCGGTCTGGCGCTTGGACTTGGGCTGCCGCTTGGGCTGCTGGCGCTTGGGAGCGGAGGTGCTGGTGGGGGTGCCGTCCTCGTCCACGACGGCCACGGCGCTCTCGCTCTTGACCACGGTGCCGTCGGTCTGGGCCGCGAGACCCGCCTTGCTCAGACCGTTGATGAACTTGCGCTCGTAGTCGTTGCGGTCCCGGCCCTTGGCGACGATGGCCTTGATGATGGCGCGGTCCCGGCGGCTGCGGGCCTTGCTGTGGTGCGTGACGTGCTTGTAGAGGCGCTCCAGGTAGGCGGCCTGGGCCTTGGAACCCGGGGTCGGGTTGTTGTGGATGACGTACATCTGCTGGCCCATGGTCCACAGGTTGGTGGTCAGCCAGTAGACGAGGACACCGACCGGGAAGTTGATGCCGAAGACGGCGAAGATGATCGGGAAGACGTACATCAGCATCTTCTGCTGCTGCATGAACGGCGTCTTCACCGTGGTGTCGACGTTCTTCGTCATCAGCTGGCGCTGCGTGTAGAACTGCGACAGCGACATCAGCACGATCATGATCGCGGTGACGATCCGCACATCGGTGATCGAGGACCCGAGGGCCTCGACCTTCGAGGAGCTGTCGGTGAACTTCGCGGCCAGCGGAGCGCCGAAGATGTGCGCCTTCTGCGCGCTCTCCAGCAGCCGGTCGTTGATCACGCCGATGGTGTCGTTCGACGCGATGCTGTTGAGCACGTGGTACAGGGCGAAGAAGAACGGGGACTGCGCCAGGATGGGAAGGCACGAGGAGAGCGGGTTGGTGCCCGTCTCCTTGTACAGCTTCATCATCTCTTCGGACTGACGCTGCTTGTCGTTCTTGTAGCGCTCCTGGATCTTCTTCATCTCGGGCTGGAGCGTCTGCATCGCGCGCGTCGCCTTGATCTGCTTCACGAAGAGCGGGATCAGGCAAATACGGATGAGGATCACCAGGGACACGATGGACAGGCCCCAGGCCCAGCCCGTGTCAGGGCCGAAGATCGCACCGTACAGCTTGTGGAACTGGACGATGACCCACGAGACGGGTGTGGTGATAAAGCTGAAGAGGCTGGCAATCGTGTCCACTAATCATGCTCCTTGGGCATGGGACGAGGTCTCTGCGGCCGGGCTCGAAGGACTCCCAGGATGCTGTTCCTCGATGGCCGGGTCGGCGGCGGAGGGCCCGCCCTTGCGTGCGCGCCACGCGCCGCGCAGCATTTCGTGCCACCGCGGGCGCTTGCGCGGCGGGACATGGTCCACACCACCCAGCGACCACGGATTGCACCGGAGGATGCGCCAGGCGGTGAGCGCCGTGCCCTTGATCGCACCGTGCCGGTCGATGGCCGTGTAGCCGTAGTGGGAACACGACGGGTAGTACTTGCACACGGGCCCGAGCAGTGGGCTGATGGTCCACTGGTAGAGCTTGATGAGCGCCAACAGCGGGTACTTCATCGCGCGCCCCCTCCCAGCAGCCGCTGAAGCGCGGCATCCAGGTCTCGGGCCAGCTGTGCATGGTCGGCGTCGCCCGCCCCGGGCAGCGCCCGTACGACTACCAGGCTACCGGGGGGCAGGTCGGTCACTCGCTCGCGCATCAGGTGACGCAGTCTGCGCTTGACCTTGTTCCGCACGACCGCGCCTCCCACCGCCTTGCTGACGACGAAACCCGCACGCGTCGGGGGAGCGCTCTCCCCAGGCGCGTGCGGGTCCGTGGCACCGCTTCGAAGGTGGACGACGAGGAGAGGGCGTCCAGCCCTGCGTCCTCGCCGTACCGCGGTCGCGAAGTCCTCGCGCCGCCTCAGCCGGTTCTCGGTGGGCAGCACGACGTCATGACCTGACCGGGATCAGGCGGACAGACGGGCGCGACCCTTGCTGCGGCGGGACGCGAGAATCGCGCGGCCGGCACGGGTGCGCATACGCAGCCGGAAGCCGTGGGTCTTCGCGCGACGACGGTTGTTCGGCTGGAAGGTGCGCTTGCTCACTCGGGGGCTCCAGAAAGAAATCGGGGTTGGCGGGGTGCCGTCCTGGCTGTCACCGTGCGCCCACGAGTAGCTCGCGTTACGCCCGAGTGCACCGCTTTCCGATCACCGACTACTCCGCGTTTCACGGAGATGTGATCTGTGCCCATCGGAGGCAGGCGGCAGCAGCCATCGACAACTCGACCTGGTTACGGTACGCGCGGCTGCGCCATTCGGTCAAACCAGCGGTCGCCGGGAGACACTATCCACAGCCTGGGGACAACAACTTGAACCGCACCGGTCGCCCTGACTACCGTGGCTGAACTCCGATTCGTTCCCTTGTCCCCAGCCCACCCGATTTACATCCCGACCCGTCCCAGGAACCACACGTTCGTGGGATCTATGAGAGAGCGTGCCCTGTGGCTGACGTACCTGCCGATCTTGCCGCAGTGTGGCCACGAGTACTGGAGCAGCTCCTCGGCGAGGGCCGCGGTCAGGGTGTCGAGGTGAAGGACGAGCACTGGATCCGCCGCTGTCAGCCGTTGGCGCTGGTCGCGGACACGGCCCTGCTCGCCGTACCGAACGAATTCGCGAAGGGCGTACTGGAGGGGCGTCTGGCGCCGGTCGTCAGCGAGACGCTGAGCCGTGAGTGCGGCCGCCCGATCCGGATCGCGATCACCGTCGACGACTCCGCGGGCGAGCCCCCGGCCCCGCCGACGTCCCAGCCCAAGCCGCAGTCCCAGCCGCAGTACGAGGAGCCGGAGCTGCCGTCCGGCCCGTACGACGGCTACGGCCGCCACCGCGGCGACCAGCGCCCGGCCGACCAGCTTCCGACCGCCCGCCCGGCCTACCCCTCCGAGTACCAGCGCCCCGAGCCTGGCGCCTGGCCCCGGCAGGGACAGGACGACTACGGCTGGCAGCAACAGCGCCTCGGCTTCCCCGAGCGGGACCCGTACGCGTCGCCGCCGCAGGAGTCGTACGGCTCACCCGACACCTACGGCTCGCAGGACTCGTACCGAACACCGGACTCGTACGGCGCACAGGACGCCTATGGCTCGCAGGACTACCGCCCACAGCCTGTGGATCGTCCCTCCTACGAGCAGCAGCGCTCCGAGTACGAGCCGTCGCGCGGCGACTACGACCAGCGCGACGGCCGCCGGGAGCTGCCCGAGCCGCCCGCCGGTTCGGGGCATGTGCACCGCGGCGGTCCGGTCGGCTCCTCGCTGCCCGCCTCCAGCGGCGCCCCCGGCCCGCTGGCCGCGCAGCCGGCCCCCGCGGCCGGGCCCGGTGAGCCGACCGCGCGCCTGAACCCGAAGTACCTCTTCGACACGTTCGTCATCGGCGCCTCGAACCGGTTCGCCCACGCGGCCGCGGTGGCCGTCGCCGAGGCGCCCGCGAAGGCGTACAACCCGCTGTTCATCTACGGCGAGTCGGGGCTCGGCAAGACGCACCTGTTGCACGCGATCGGGCACTACGCGCGGAGCCTGTACCCCGGCACGCGCGTGCGGTACGTCAGCTCGGAGGAGTTCACCAACGAGTTCATCAACTCCATCCGCGACGGCAAGGGCGACAGCTTCCGCAAGCGCTACCGCGAGATGGACATCCTGCTCGTCGACGACATCCAGTTCCTTGCGGACAAGGAATCGACGCAGGAGGAGTTCTTCCACACCTTCAACACGCTCCACAACGCCAACAAGCAGATCGTGCTCTCCAGCGACCGGCCGCCGAAGCAGCTGGTCACGCTGGAGGACAGGCTGAGGAACCGTTTCGAGTGGGGCCTGATCACCGACGTCCAGCCGCCGGAGCTGGAGACGCGCATCGCGATCCTGCGCAAAAAGGCGGTGCAGGAGCAGCTCAACGCCCCGCCCGAGGTGCTGGAGTTCATCGCCTCCCGGATCTCGCGCAACATCCGTGAGCTGGAGGGCGCGCTGATCCGGGTGACGGCGTTCGCGTCGCTCAACCGGCAGCCGGTGGACCTCGGTCTGACGGAGATCGTCCTGAAGGACCTGATCCCCGGCGGCGAGGACGCGACGCCGGAGATCACCTCGACGGCCATCATGAGCGCCACCGCGGACTACTTCGGCCTCACGGTGGAGGATCTGTGCGGCAGCTCGCGCGGGCGCCAGCTCGTCACGGCCCGCCAGATCGCCATGTATCTGTGCCGTGAGCTGACGGACCTGTCGCTGCCGAAGATCGGCGCGCTGTTCGGCGGCCGGGACCACACGACGGTGATGCACGCCGACCGCAAGATCCGCAATCTGATGGCCGAGCGGCGCTCGATCTACAACCAGGTGACGGAGTTGACGAACCGCATCAAGAACGGCTGAAGCGCGGCACTCGTACGTCGCTCGTACGCCGTCCCTACGGCGTCCAGGGCGCCCTCGGAGGACATCCGGGGGCGCCCTTCGCCGTTCCCGCGGCTTCTGTCGTCGTCGACGACCCGCCACCCGGTGTTCGAATTCGCGCCGGGTTACGGCCGCCCTCCACAGATTCGGTGACTTTCTGCCGTCCACATCCTGGGGACCGCCGAGTTGTCCAGACCGTATCCACAGGCGAGCCTGTTGAAGGACCATCAGACCAGGTCAAGTGGTTGTGGATTGGTGGACGAAGGATCTCCACACCCTGTGGACGAATCGGTGATCCACAAGCTGTGCACGGAGTTGTCCACGGGCAACCCACAGGCTGAGGACGATTGTCCCCAGCGATCCCCGGCTTCTCCACAGCTCTGTCCACTGTTCGGCAACATGACGCACGCGCTCACCGCGTCGAGTGAAGCGCGTCACACAAAGGTGCCAGGTTGGGCTGTGGGAAAGGTGGGTAAAGCTGGGGACGGCGCTGGGGAGAACTCGCCCCGGCCTGTGCACGGGGTGTGCAGAACTTTCCGTTCTCCACAGCGGGGCCAGGTTGTCCACGGCCTCCACCCACAGGCCCGGTGGACAAAATTCCGCCTCTGAGCTGCGGAAACGAAGTTATCCACGGTATCCACAGGCCCTACTACTACTCCCAACTAGAGAGAGCTGGGAATTCGTTTCGAAGCGGGACCTGTGCACAACTCGCCTCTCGGCGCCCGGCTGCCCCTCGTCACGACTTGACCCCGAGAGGCACCTACTGTCAGTGCCGTGCGTCAGACTGTTCCCGGTGTCCTTCCCGTCCCAGGGGCCCGCGACACCGAGACAGACGACGAAGCGAAGCAGGGCGAGAAGCGCCGGCAACAGCAGGAGGCGGCTAACCGTGAAGATCCGGGTGGAACGCGACGTACTCGCGGAGGCAGTGGCCTGGGCGGCGCGCAGCCTCCCGGCCCGTCCGCCGGCGCCTGTGCTCGCCGGCCTGCTCCTCAAGGCCGAGGACGGCCAGCTGAGCCTGTCCAGCTTCGACTACGAGGTCTCCGCGCGGGTGAGCGTCGAGGCGGAGGTCGAGGAGGAGGGCACGGTCCTCGTCTCCGGCCGTCTGCTGGCGGACATCTCGCGCGCCCTCCCCAACCGGCCCGTGGAGATCTCCACAGACGGTGTACGGGCGACCGTGGTCTGCGGCTCCTCCCGCTTCACCCTCCACACCCTGCCTGTGGAGGAGTACCCGGCGCTGCCGCAGATGCCCAACGCCACCGGCACGGTCCCCGGCGAGGTCTTCGCCTCCGCCGTGCAGCAGGTCGCCATCGCCGCCGGCCGCGACGACACGCTCCCCGTCCTCACGGGTGTCCGCATCGAGATCGAGGGCGACACGGTCACGCTGGCCTCCACCGACCGCTACCGCTTCGCGGTCCGCGAGTTCCTGTGGAAGCCGGAGAACCCGGACGCCTCCGCGGTCGCCCTGGTGCCCGCCAAGACGCTCCTGGACACCGCCAAGGCGCTCACCAGCGGTGACAGCGTGACGCTCGCGCTGTCCGGCTCGGGCGCGGGCGAGGGCCTGATCGGCTTCGAGGGCGCCGGTCGCCGGACGACGACCCGCCTGCTGGAGGGCGACCTCCCGAAGTACCGCACGCTGTTCCCGACGGAGTTCAACAGCGTCGCCGTCATCGAGACCGCCCCCTTCGTGGAGGCCGTCAAGCGCGTGGCCCTGGTCGCCGAGCGCAACACCCCGGTGCGGCTGAGCTTCGAGCAGGGCGTGCTCATCCTGGAGGCCGGTTCCAGCGACGACGCACAGGCTGTGGAGAGGGTCGACGCGCAGCTGGAGGGCGACGACATCTCGATCGCCTTCAACCCGACGTTCCTGCTGGACGGTCTGAGCGCGATCGACTCCCCGGTGGCCCAGCTGTCCTTCACCACGTCCACCAAGCCCGCGCTGCTGAGCGGCAAGCCCGCGCTGGACGCCGAGGCGGACGACGCCTACAAGTACCTGATCATGCCGGTCCGGCTCAGCGGCTGACCGCGCCTCGGCGAGAAGCCGCAGGTAGGGGCGTACGTATGAGCGCGTATGCCCACAGGTGTGCGCGAGCGTCCGGGTTTAGGCTCGGACACGGGTACGAACGTGCCGCGGGGCAATCCCGCGGCACGGACGGCCGTAACGCCACCTCGCGAACCTTAAGGAACACAACTGATGGAGCTCGGTCTCGTCGGCCTCGGCAAGATGGGCGGCAACATGCGCGAGCGGATCCGCCGCGCGGGCCACACCGTCATCGGATACGACCGCAACGCGGATCTCGCCGATGTCCACAGCCTGGAAGAGCTTGTGGGCAAGCTCAGCGGCCCGCGCGTGGTGTGGGTGATGGTCCCGGCGGGCGAGCCCACCCAGAACACGATCGACCAGCTCGCCCAGCTGCTCGAGCCCGGTGACGTGGTCGTGGACGGCGGCAACTCGCGCTGGACGGACGACGAGAGGCACGCCGCCGAGCTGGCCGCCAAGGGCATCGGCTTCGTCGACTGCGGTGTCTCCGGCGGCGTCTGGGGCCTGGAGAACGGCTACGCGCTGATGTACGGCGGCGACGCGGAGAACGTCGCCAAGGTGCAGCCGGTCTTCGACGCCCTGAAGCCGGAGGGCGACTTCGGCTCCGTCCACGCGGGCAAGGTCGGCGCGGGCCACTTCGCGAAGATGGTCCACAACGGCATCGAGTACGCCATGATGCAGGCCTACGCCGAGGGCTGGGAGCTGCTGGAGAAGGTCGACTCGGTGACGGACGTCCGCGAGGTCTTCCGGTCCTGGCAGGAGGGCACGGTCATCCGGTCCTGGCTGCTGGACCTGGCCGTCAACGCCCTCGACGAGGACGAGCACCTGGACAAGCTGCGCGGTTACGCACAGGACTCCGGCGAGGGCCGGTGGACCGTGGAGGCCGCCATCGACAACGCCGTGCCGCTGCCCGCGATCACGGCCTCCCTCTTCGCGCGGTTCGCCTCGCGCCAGGAGGACTCGCCGCAGATGAAGATGATCGCCGCGCTGCGCAACCAGTTCGGCGGCCACGCGGTCGAGAAGAAGTAGTCCACAGGACCGCTGGGTAGTCCACAGGACCGTTTCGGCGGTCCACAACGCCGGGGGAGGTCGGCGAACGACCATGCACGTCACGCATCTGTCGCTGGCCGACTTCCGCTCGTACACCCGGGTCGAGGTCCCGCTCGACCCGGGCGTCACGGCCTTCGTCGGCCCCAACGGGCAGGGCAAGACGAACCTGGTCGAGGCGGTCGGCTACCTCGCCACCCTCGGCAGCCACCGCGTCTCCTCCGACGCCCCGCTGGTCCGCATGGGCGCCGAGCGCGCGGTGATCCGGGCCCAGGTGCGGCAGGGCGAGCGCCGGCAACTCGTCGAGCTGGAGCTGAACCCGGGCCGCGCCAACCGCGCCCGCATCAACAGGTCCTCGCAGGTCAGGCCCCGTGACGTCCTGGGCATCGTGCGGACGGTGCTGTTCGCGCCGGAGGACCTCGCCCTGGTCAAGGGCGACCCCGGCGAACGGCGCCGCTTCCTGGACGAGCTGATCACCGCCCGCTCCCCGCGCATGGCCGGGGTCCGCTCCGACTACGACCGCGTCCTCAAGCAGCGCAACACCCTGCTGAAGTCGGCCGCGCTGGCCCGCCGCCACGGCGGACGCTCGATGGACCTGTCCACCCTCGACGTCTGGGACCAGCACCTCGCGCGGGCGGGCGCCGAGCTGCTCGCCCAGCGGCTCGACCTGATCGCGGCGATCCAGCCGCTGGCCGACAAGGCGTACGAGCAGCTGGCACCGGGCGGCGGCCCGATCGCCCTGGAGTACAAGCCGTCGGCGCCGGGCGACGCACACACGCGTGAGGCGCTGTTCGAGCAGCTGACAGCGGCGCTCGTCGAGGTCCGCAAGCAGGAGATCGAACGGGGCGTCACCCTGGTGGGCCCGCACCGTGACGACCTGCTGCTCAAGCTGGGCGAACTGCCCGCCAAGGGCTACGCCTCGCACGGCGAGTGCTGGTCGTACGCGCTGGCGCTGCGGCTGGCCTCCTACGACCTGCTGCGCGCCGAGGGCAACGAGCCGGTGCTGGTCCTCGACGACGTGTTCGCCGAGCTGGACACGCGGCGCCGGGAGCGGCTGGCGGAGCTGGTGGCGCCCGGCGAGCAGGTCCTGGTGACGGCCGCGGTCGACGACGACGTACCGCATGTGCTGGCGGGGGCGCGGTACACGGTGTCCGGGGGGACGGTGGAGCGCGTATGAGCGAGAACGCACCGGCCGGCGGCGCCCCCGGGGAGGGAACCGGCAAGCAGGCGGCTTCCGGTGTGGACCTCGCGCGGGTGGCGTTGCGCGCGGCGCGGGAGCAGGCACGCGCGCGTGGGGACGCGGCACAGCAGCGCAAGCAGGCACGGCGCGGTGGGCTGCGCTCCGGGGCGCGCGCCGACGGCCGTGATCCGATGGCACTCGGCGCGGCGATCAACCGGCTGATCACCGAGCGGGGCTGGGAGGCCCCGGCGGCGGTGGGCGGGGTCATGGGGCGCTGGCCGCAGATCGTCGGCGAGGACGTGGCCAAGCACTGCGTCCCCGAGCGGTACGACGAGGACGAGCGGGTCCTGGTGGTGCGCTGTGACTCCACGGCCTGGGCGACGAACCTGCGGCTGCTGGCGCCGACGCTGGTGGCCCGGCTCAACGAGGACCTCGGGCACGGTGCCGTGCGGCAGATCAAGGTCCTCGGCCCCGGCGGGCCCGCGCGCCGCTACGGCCCGCTGCGCGCCCCGGGGAGTTCCGGGCCCGGCGACACCTACGGGTGAGGTCCCCGTGACGAAAGTCACGTGAAAGGTTCCGGAATGTCCGCTGTGGCGGCCCGGTATGTCCCGCCGAGCACCCCCGCGCGCACAGGCGCACACAGTTGCGAATTCCGACCTGACCCGGGAGTAGCGAAGGGTTGACACCTCGAAGCTCTGAGTGCCGCCGTGAGCCTCTTGGAGCCCCCATCCGCATATCGGGAGTCGGACGAGCGTCGTTCAGGGCGGCACATGAGGACTCAGGTACCGGCAAACCCCCATCAGTGTCAGTGCTACCGGTAGACTGGAAGACAATCCCGCCCCAAACGTGGGGACCGTCCGGGAAAGCTGAGCAACGCTGATCAAGGCTTACCACCGCAACATGCCGCAGCCGCTCCGGCGACCCTCCCCGGAGGGAGGACCTCAGAGCCTGGCTCGTGCTGTGCCAGAAAGGGCGCTTCGTGGCCGATTCCGGCAACCCCAACGAGAACATCCCGTCCACCGACGCCGGCGTCCCCGCCGCGGCCAACGCCTCGAACGGCGAGGTCACGGCTTCGTACGACGCCAGCGCCATCACCGTCCTCGAGGGTCTGGACGCGGTCCGCAAGCGACCCGGCATGTACATCGGCTCGACCGGTGAGCGGGGACTGCACCACCTCGTGTACGAGGTGGTCGACAACTCCGTCGACGAGGCGCTGGCCGGTCACGCGGACACCATCGAGGTGACGATCCTCCCGGACGGCGGTGTGCGTGTCGTCGACAACGGCCGCGGCATCCCCGTGGGCATCGTCCCCTCCGAGGGCAAGCCCGCCCTCGAGGTCGTGCTGACCGTGCTGCACGCGGGCGGCAAGTTCGGCGGTGGCGGCTACGCGGTCTCCGGTGGTCTGCACGGTGTGGGCGTCTCCGTCGTCAACGCGCTGTCCTCGAAGGTCGCCGTCGAGGTCCGGACCGACGGCCACCGCTGGACGCAGGACTACAAGATGGGCGTCCCCACGGCGCCGCTCTCCCAGCACGAGGCCACCGAGGAGACGGGCACGTCGGTCACCTTCTGGGCCGACGGCGACATCTTCGAGACCACCGACTACTCCTTCGAGACGCTCTCGCGGCGCTTCCAGGAGATGGCGTTCCTCAACAAGGGTTTGACGATCAAACTCACTGACGAGCGCGAGTCGGCCAAGGCCACGGCCGGCGCGGACGAGGCGGGCGGGGACGAGAAGCAGGAAGCGAAGACCGTCACCTACCACTACGAGGGCGGCATCGTCGACTTCGTGAAGTACCTCAACGCCCGCAAGGGCGAGGTGGTGCACCCGTCGGTGATCGACCTCGAGGCCGAAGACAAGGACAAGGCCCTCTCCCTCGAAGTCGCCATGCAGTGGAACAGCGGCTACAGCGAGGGCGTGTACTCCTTCGCCAACATCATCCACACGCACGAGGGCGGCACCCACGAAGAGGGCTTCCGCGCGGCGCTCACCAACCTGATCAACAAGTACGCGCGCGACAAGAAGCTGCTGCGCGAGAAGGACGACAACCTCACGGGTGACGACATCCGCGAGGGTCTGACGGCGATCATCTCGGTGAAGCTGAGCGAGCCGCAGTTCGAGGGCCAGACCAAGACCAAGCTGGGCAACACGGAGGCCAAGACCTTCGTGCAGAAGGCGGTCTACGAGCACCTCAACGACTGGCTGGACCGCAACCCCAATGAGGCCGCGGACATCGTCCGCAAGGGCATCCAGGCGGCCACCGCGCGCGTGGCGGCCCGCAAGGCGCGCGACCTGACCCGCCGCAAGGGCCTGCTGGAGTCCGCGTCGCTGCCGGGCAAGCTCTCCGACTGCCAGTCGAACGACCCCACCAAGTGCGAGATCTTCATCGTCGAGGGTGACTCGGCCGGCGGCTCGGCCAAGTCCGGCCGCAACCCCGAGTACCAGGCCATCCTGCCGATCCGCGGCAAGATCCTGAACGTCGAGAAGGCGCGGATCGACAAGATCCTCCAGAACCAGGAGATCCAGGCGCTGATCTCCGCCTTCGGCACCGGTGTGCACGAGGACTTCGACATCGAGAAGCTCCGCTATCACAAGATCATCCTGATGGCGGACGCCGACGTCGACGGCCAGCACATCAACACCCTGCTGCTGACCTTCCTGTTCCGCTTCATGCGGCCGCTGGTCGAGGCCGGACACGTGTTCCTGTCCCGTCCCCCGCTCTACAAGATCAAGTGGGGCAAGGACGACTTCGAGTACGCGTACTCCGACCGCGAGCGCGACGCGCTGATCGAGCTGGGCCGCCAGGCGGGCAAGCGCATCAGGGACGACTCGGTGCAGCGCTTCAAGGGTCTCGGCGAGATGAACGCCGAGGAGCTGCGCATCACCACGATGGACCAGGAGCACCGCGTCCTCGGGCAGGTCACCCTCGACGACGCCGCCCAGGCCGACGAGCTGTTCTCGGTCCTGATGGGCGAGGACGTCGAGGCCCGCCGCCAGTTCATCCAGCGCAACGCCAAGGACGTCCGCTTCCTCGACATCTGAGTCGGTCTCAGCTGACCGCACCAGGAAGGACCTTCACCAGCAATGACCGACGAGAACACTCCCGTGACGACGCCCGAGGGTGACGCCCTGGGCATGCGCGTCGAGCCCGTCGGGCTCGAGACGGAGATGCAGCGCTCCTACCTCGACTACGCGATGTCCGTCATCGTCTCGCGCGCGCTGCCGGACGTCCGCGACGGCCTCAAGCCCGTCCACCGCCGCGTCCTGTACGCCATGTACGACGGCGGCTACCGGCCCGAGCGCGGCTTCTACAAGTGCGCCCGCGTCGTCGGCGACGTCATGGGCAACTACCACCCGCACGGCGACTCATCCATCTACGACGCGCTGGTCCGCCTCGCGCAGCCGTGGGCGATGCGGATGCCGCTGGTGGACTCCAACGGCAACTTCGGCTCGCCGGGCAACGACCCGGCGGCGGCCATGCGGTACACCGAGTGCAAGATGGCGCCGCTGTCGATGGAGATGGTCCGCGACATCGACGAGGAGACCGTCGACTTCACGGACAACTACGACGGCCGCTCCCAGGAGCCGACCGTCCTGCCCGCCCGCTTCCCGAACCTGCTGATCAACGGCTCGGCGGGCATCGCGGTCGGCATGGCCACCAACATCCCGCCGCACAACCTCCGCGAGGTCGCGGCGGGCGCCCAGTGGTATCTGGAGAACCCCGAGGCCTCGCACGAGGAACTGCTCGACGCGCTGATCGAGCGCATCAAGGGACCGGACTTCCCGACCGGCGCGCTCGTCGTCGGCCGCAAGGGCATCGAGGAGGCCTACCGCACCGGGCGCGGCTCGATCACCATGCGCGCGGTCGTCGAGGTCGAGGAGATCCAGAACCGCCAGTGCCTGGTGGTCACGGAGCTGCCGTACCAGGTGAACCCCGACAACCTCGCGCAGAAGATCGCCGACGGGGTGAAGGACGGCAAGCTCGGCGGCATCGCCGACGTCCGCGACGAGACGTCCTCGCGCACGGGCCAGCGCCTGGTCATCGTCCTGAAGCGGGACGCGGTCGCCAAGGTCGTCCTGAACAACCTCTACAAGCACACGGACCTCCAGACCAACTTCGGCGCCAACATGCTGGCCCTGGTCGACGGCGTCCCGCGCACGCTCTCCCTGGACGCGTTCATCCGCCACTGGGTGACGCACCAGATCGAGGTCATCGTCCGCCGTACGCGCTTCAGGCTGCGCAAGGCCGAGGAGCGGGCGCACATCCTGCGCGGTCTGCTGAAGGCCCTGGACGCCATCGACGAGGTCATCGCGCTGATCCGGCGCAGCGACACCGTCGACATCGCGCGCACGGGCCTGATGAGCCTGCTGGAGATCGACGAGATCCAGGCCAACGCCATCCTCGAGATGCAGCTGCGCCGACTGGCCGCCCTGGAGCGCCAGAAGATCGTCCAGGAGCACGACGAACTCCAGGCCAAGATCACTGAGTACAACGAGATCCTCGCCTCCCCGGTCCGCCAGCGCGGCATCGTCAGCGCGGAACTCGCCGCGATCGTCGAGAAGTACGGCGACGACCGCAAGACCCAGCTGATCCCCTACGACGGTGACATGTCCATCGAGGACCTCATCGCCGAGGAGGACATCGTCGTCACCGTCACGCGCGGGGGCTACGTCAAGAGGACCAAGACGGACGACTACCGGGCGCAGAAGCGCGGCGGCAAGGGCGTGCGCGGCACGAAGCTGAAGGAAGACGACATCGTCGACCACTTCTTCGTCTCCACGACGCACCACTGGCTGCTCTTCTTCACCAACAAGGGCCGCGTCTACCGCGCGAAGGCCTACGAGCTGCCCGACGCCGGGCGCGACGCGCGCGGTCAGCACGTCGCCAACCTGCTGGCCTTCCAGCCGGACGAGGCGATCGCCGAGATCCTGGCGATCCGCGACTACGAGGCGGCGCCGTACCTGGTGCTCGCCACGAAGGCCGGTCTGGTCAAGAAGACGCCGCTGAAGGATTACGATTCGCCCCGCTCCGGTGGTGTCATCGCGATCAACCTCCGGGAGCGGGAGGACGGTTCCGACGACGAACTGATCGGAGCGGAACTCGTCTCGCCCGATGACGATCTGCTTCTGATCAGCCGGAAGGCACAGTCGATCAGGTTCACGGCGACGGACGACACGCTGCGTCCGATGGGGCGTGCGACCTCGGGCGTCAAGGGCATGAGTTTCCGCGAGGGCGACGAGCTGCTCTCGATGAATGTTGTTCGACCCGGTACGTTCGTGTTCACTGCTACCGACGGTGGGTACGCGAAGCGGACCGCTGTCGACGAGTACCGCGTCCAGGGTCGCGGCGGCCTCGGCATCAAGGCCGCCAAGATCGTCGAGGACCGTGGGTCGCTCGTCGGCGCGCTGGTGGTCGAGGAGACCGACGAGATCCTCGCCATCACGCTGGGCGGCGGTGTGATTCGCACGCGAGTCAACGAGGTCAGGGAGACGGGCCGTGACACCATGGGCGTCCAACTGATCAATCTGGGCAAGCGCGATGCCGTCGTCGGTATCGCACGCAACGCCGAGGCGGGACGCGAGGCGGAGGAGGTCGACGGTGACGTGGCCGTCGACGAGACCACCGACGCACCCGAGACCACCGGCACGGACGTGGGCGAGGTGCCCCCGGCCGAGTAGCACGAGGAGTGAGTCAGCGTGAGCGGAGCCACGGGCGCCGGACCGACCGGGACGTCCACCGGTTCTACGGCCGGTACGGAGACGGACGGCGGCGGCCGTGGCTCCGCCACGTATGACGCCGACTCGGCATCAACCTCGTACGCACAACAGACTCATGGATCCCAGGGGGGAACTGTGACGGACACCCGAGGTCCGCAGACCCAGCAGTACGCCGCTGGAGCGGGCCCGGCCGCCACCGGCGGCCAGACGCAGCCGCCGGCCAACCACACCGGAGCGGCCGCGTCCCAGCAGACGGCGTCGCCCCTGCCCGGGGAGCGCGCGGCGCAGCAGCCCGCCGGGCCGTACCACCCACCGCAGGCCTACCCGACGCACGGCGGCGCCCAGGGCGGTCAGGCTCCGGCGGGCGGACCGACGGCGGTCGCCGGGGGTGTACGCCGCCCGCGCACCGGCGCACGCACCACTCCGCGCGTCCGCAAGGCGCGCCTGCGGGTGGCCAAGGCCGACCCGTGGTCCGTGATGAAGGTGAGCTTCCTGCTCTCCATCGCGCTCGGCATCTGCACGATCGTCGCGTCGGCCGTGCTGTGGATGGTCATGGACGCGATGGGCGTGTTCTCCACGGTCGGCGGCACGATCTCCGAGGCCACCGGCTCCAACGAGTCGAACGGCTTCGACCTCCAGGCCTTCCTGTCGCTGCCCAACGTCCTGATGTTCACGTCCATCATCGCGGTCATCGACGTCGTCCTGGCCACGGCCCTCGCCACGCTCGGCGCGTTCATCTACAACCTCTCCGCCGGCTTCGTGGGAGGCGTGGAGCTGACGCTCGCCGAGGACGAGTGAGGCCGGGCAACTATCGATTTTGGGACTGCCCCGGTCGTGCGCTAATCTTCAGGAGTCAGCGCGCGGGACGTACACCGCAGAGCGCGGCGGGGCTATAGCTCAGTTGGTTAGAGCGCATCCCTGATAAGGATGAGGCCACAGGTTCAAATCCTGTTAGCCCCACCAGCGAAAAGAACCCCCAGTCGGTAGCGGCTGGGGGTTCTTGGTGTTCGGGGCGGGTGGGTTTATGAGGCGTGGCGGAAAGTGGTGGCCCAGCCGATGGTGTGGGGGCCGTACTTGTCGTTGATGCGGTCCGTGGTGATTTCCGCGGCCAGGCGGGCCTCGCGTGATGTGTCGAGGGTGAGCTGGTCGGCGGTGTGGGCGGCGTCGAGGAGGTCGTCGGCGCGCAGGGTGAGGGCGCTGACGCGGGCGCGTTGGAGGCCTGCGGCGTCGATCAGGCGGTAGGCCGTGGTGCGCAGGTCGTCGTGGGCGGAGGGCCGCGGGAGGCGGCGGGACTTGTCCCAGGTGGTGCCGTCGGGGAAGCGGAGGGTGAGGGTCAGGGCGCCGGTCGCCTGGTGGCGGTGGCGGAGTCGGTGGCCGAGCCGGCCCACCAGGCCGAGCAGGGCCGCGCGGACCTCGGCGCCGTCGAGGGTGTGCCGGGGGAAGACGTGGGTGACGGTCGCGGAGGCGGGCAGCGCCCGGGGGGTGACGGGGCGTGGGTCGATGCCGCGGGCGCGGTCGGCGGCCAGACGTCCGGCGCGGCCGCCCAGCACCCGCCGCACGGTCGCCGACGGCACGGCGGCGAGCAGGCCGACGCGGTGGAGGCCGTACGCGTGCAGCGCCTCGGCCTGGCGGGGGCCGATGCCGTGCAGGGCCTCGACGGGCAGGGGGGCTAGCCAGTCGGTGACCTCATGGGGGGTGATGGCGAGGACGCCGCCGGGCGGCTCGATTCGGGCGGACGCGGTGGCCGCGACCGTGATGGACGGGCCCACGCCGACCCTGACGTCGACGCCCAGGCGGGAGATCGTACGGACCCGCAGCATCTCGGCGAGGTGGTGGGCGTCCTTGCCGTGGTAGGTCAGCGCGCCCCTCAGGTCCACCAGGGCGGCGCTCGGGGGGAGGGCCTGGACGACGGGGGACAGTTCGGTCAGCTGCTCCAGGACCTGTCGGTAGGTGTCCTCGGGCAGGTGGCCGGGGCAGCGCACATGCATCACCGTCGGTGTCTCGGGTGCCATGGCGTCCGCCTCCCTGGATGGTGTCCTTCTCCACGTCCCTTCTCCAGGGTATCGAACGTACGATCGAACAGACGTGCCGAAGGCCCGGACCAGCGGGTGCCTGCTGGTCCGGGCCTTCAGTTCGGGTACACCGTGTGCGTCGTGGTGGGTGGCAGTGCTGTACGCAGATCGCCATGACGACGGTGATGGCAAGGGTGACGACAAAAGGGGTCCGGCTTCGGCGGTTGCCTCAGCGCTGGAGCGGGAGGGTCACGGGCGCGCGGTCGTCGGGGTCGTCCGCGTCGTCACAGGAGTCCTCGGACTGCGGGGCCGATTCGGAGTCCGTGTCCGTGTGGGGGAGATGGCGGCAGCTCGGGGTCTTGCCGTGGGCCTCGGCGCGGATGCGCTGCTTCATCGTGGGGGGCAGGGCTCTCGCGTGGGACCAGACCCAGCCGGGCGTCGCCGCCGGTGCCGTGGTCGGTGGCAGGAGATCCGCGGTGCTGTTGCGGGTCGGCTCGCTCTGCGGTACCGCCGCGGCGGCGGTCGTGGTGACGAGTCCGAGCGTCGTGCACAGTGCGATGAAGGCGGTGACGAGGACGTTCCACAGCTTCATGACCTTGGTGCGGGCCATGGCCCCTCACTTTCGGGTTGGGCGATTTGCGTACTTTCCTCATGATGTGTATGTGGGCCGCGAAGTGGTGGACCGACGCCCGTGGCGCGTCGATGTTCAGATGAACACCACCCGGATGGGCGCACACCCCAGAAAGTCAGGGAGACGGGCACGGAGATGTGCCCGGTGGAGGGCCGGAGTTGAGGCCCCGGCGCAGGTCACCGGCCGATATCGGACGGTGTGTATAGTCGGGCGCCAGAGGTCCCCTACGTCAAGGAAAGACGAGGTCGCGCGGTGAAGAAGCTTCTCCTGGTCGCACTGGCCGCCATCGGCGGGCTCCTCGTGTACCGCCAGATCCAGGCGGATCGCGCCGAGCAGGATCTGTGGACGGAGGCGACTGACTCCGTGCCCACGGGTTCGTGAGCACCGACATCCGATTCTGAACAGACCCCGACCGTGTCATCGGTCGGGGTTTTGCGTGTGCGGCAGGATGGGCCACGGTCGGAACAGGCGCGGTGACGACGAGGGGGCGCGTGATGGGACGGCGTACGGCGCGGTGGCGCGCGGCAGCGGGGCGTGGTAACCGGCCTCCACGCGCGCGTGGGGCCCTCGTAGGGGCACTGGCGCTCGCCGTCCTGGCCGGGCTCCCCGGACAGGCGCTCCCAGCCGCCCCCGGCGCGCCACGCGCGTACGGCTTCGCCCCGGACGCCCTCACGGTCCCCGCGGCCACGAACCCGGCGGAGGCCGCGCTCCTCGTGCCCGGCAAGACCTACCGGAGCACCCTGCAAAGCAGCGGGAAGACCTACTTCCGCCTCGAACTCGGCGCCACCGAGAACTCCTACGTCTCCGCCACCGCCGTACCCCGCCCCGAGGCCGTGCTCTCGGCCGTCGACCGCCTCAAGGTCTCCCTCCAGGACGCGGACGGCGGCTCCTGCTCCCTCGACAGCGCGTCCTTCGGCGCCGCCCGCAGCCCGCACCCGATCGCGGTCTCGGGCATGCGCGAGGTGTCGTCCCGCTCGTCGCGCTGCCAGGGGGCGGGCACGTACTACGTGGTGGTCGAGCGCACCGGTACGGCGGAGCCCGCGCCGGACGTCTGGGACCTGGAGCTGGCACCCGTCACGGAGCCCGGCCTGACCTCGGCCGAGGCCACCGAGGCGCCCGGGGACTGGGACTCCGCGTCCCCGGCCCCCGTCGAGGGGCAGGGTGAGCGCCGGACCGGCGGCGAGGGGTTCGCCTCGGCCGCCGCGATCGGCGAGGGCGTCTGGTCCACCGGGATCGCGCCCGGACAGACCCTCTTCTACAAGGTGCCCGTCGACTGGGGCCAGCAGTTGCACGCCACCGCCGAACTCGGCGGTGCGGAAGCGGAGGACGGCTCCGGCTTCTCCGTCGGCGCGCTCGGCCTCGCGCTCTACAACCCCGCTCGAGGGCCGGTCGAGGAGAAGAGCGTCAGCTACGACGGCGAGCAGAAGTCGGCCGTGCTCGACCCGCTGCCACCCGTCGACCACGCCAACCGGCACGCCGTCGCGGAGAAGGCGAGCGGAATGCGGTTCGCCGGTTCCTACTACCTCGCGGTGCACCTCTCCTCCCGGGTCGCGGACGACTTCGGTACCGGGCCGCTCCCGCTGACCTTGCGGGTACGGGTCGACGGGGACGCCTCTGAGGGGCCCGGGTACGACGGCGATCCGGTGCCCCGCGGTCTGTTCGAGGTCGCCGCGGGGGACCGGGCCAGCGGGTCGACGAGCGGCGGTGACGAAGACGCCGGGAACGACGCCGCGATGACGGCGCTCGCCGTGGGCGGGATCGGCGGCGGGACCGTGCTGCTGGGCGGGCTCGCGGTGTGGACGGTGGCGGCGCGGCGGCGGGGCGCCTCGGCGTAGGGCGGGGGCATTCCCAGGCGCGGACCGGCTACGGGCCGACTCCGGTCAGATACGGGTCAGCGCCCAGAAGCCGACGGCGTAACAGACCAGGGCCAGGAGCAGCACCGGGACGGCCACCCTGGCGGGCGGGCCGGGGCGGTGGGCGGCGCGGCGGCCACGGCGGTCCGCGCGGTGCCGGGGCGGGGGCCAGGAAATCGTCTCGGGCGGACCGGGAACCTGCGGGTCCTGAGCGGTGTACGAAGCAGTAGAGGCATCAACGCGGTGCCGCACGGCTTGTGTCGTCGGATCCTGGGGGGCGATGTGGAACGGAGGCGCTGGAAAGCCCTGCTGAGCCTGTGGGTAGGGCTGTGGCTGTGCCAGTGGGTACGGCGGCGGCGTGGGGGGAGCCGCCGGAGGGGGCGGGAGGTGGAAGCTGCCGGTGTCCGACATGCCCGACGGCCATGGACCGGGCAGGCCCACGGGTGCGGGGCTGGGCTTGGGGCGGGGCTGGGGCGGCTGACGTGGATCGGGCGGTACGGCGCCGGAGGCCGGGCCCGAACCGGTTCCCCTGTCGGTGCTCGCGGTCCCACCTGTGCCGGAGCCGGCGCCCGAGCCGGTGCCTGTACCCGAACCCGTACCTGTGCCCGAGCCGGTGCCATCAGTGCCCGGGCCGGTGGCCGGCTCTCCCTGCTCCCTCCGCCGTCCTCGCTCTCCCCGCTCTCCCTCCTCCCTTCCCTCTTCAGGCGTCACCCCAGGCGCCTTCTTGAGGGGCCCGTCGAGGCCGAAGCCCGCCGGGAGCGGGCCGAGTTGGTCGAAGATCTCGATCTGCTCGTCGTCGGGGCCCGGCTCCGGGAGGAGTTCGACGGCGGACGCGAGCGCCTTGCGCGCCCCCGTGGCGGTGCGGAAGCGGGCCTGCGGGTCCGGCTGGAGCAGCGTGGCCACGACCTGCCAGAGCGGCTCCGGAATGCCCTGCGGCGCCCCCGGTGTGCCGTGCTCCGCGAAGTACTGGATGAGCGCCTTGGCGTCGGGCTTGGCACCCTCCAGCAGATACAGCGCCACCAGCCCTACGGCGAACAGGTCGGCGGGGAAGTCCGGTTCGGCGCCCATCATCTGCTCGGGCGCGAGGTAACCGGGCGTGCCCACCACCAGGTTGGTCTCGGTCAGCCGGGGCTCGCCCAGCCGCATCGCGATGCCGAAGTCGGACAGCCGCAGCCTGGGGCGGCCGGTGCCGGTGGCCTCGAGGAGGACGTTGGCGGGCTTGATGTCCCGGTGGACGACGTCCTCGGCATGGACCGCCGCGAGCCCGGACAGCAGCTGGTCGAGCAGGGTGCAGACGAAAGCCGGCGGCAGCGGGCCGTAGTCCCCGACCAGATGGACCAGCGACCCCCCGGCCACCAGGTCCATCGTGAAGAGGACCTTGTCGTCGTCGGCGGCCCAGCTGGCGGGCGCGAGCACATGGGGGTGATCGATCCGCAGGGCCTGCTCGCGGACGAAACGCAGCAGCGAATGGGCGTCGCGCTGCTGGAGCACCTTCGCGGCCACATAGCGGCGACGGCGGTGGTCCCACGCGCGCCATACGGCGCCGACGCCTCCGCGTCCGATCGGGTCGACCAGTTCGTACCGGCCTGCGAACACCTCACCCATCGCTGCGCGCTGCTCCTCCCCGTGGTTTCCCCCTGGTCCGGAGGCGGGTCGTTTGGCGTCGGCCCGGCAGCCGTACCCCCTCGGCGACCGGGCCGTGGGCTCAGTTCTGGTGCGCCTGGTAGTGCGCGACCGCGTCGGAGGTGCGGCCCGCGCCGTAGACCCGGAGGAACTCTGCCAGTTCCGGGTGGGTCGGGGCGAGGGTGTCCGCGGCGTCGATGATGTCGCCCGCGGCGGCGACCGAGCGCAGCAGGGACTGAATCTCACGGACCACACGCTTGACGGTGGGCGCCCCCGAACTGCTCGTCGTCTGTGTGGTGTTGCTCAGCACGGAGCCCCCCTGGGCCTTCTTGATCTCTTCCATGCGGTCGGTGGCCTCGGCGGCGCTGACGCTGCCGTCCGCGACCTGTGCGGCCAGTTCCTGCAACAACTGCACCCGCTGCACGACCGCCGGGTTGCCGATCTTCGCGCGCTGACCGCTCATCAGCTGCGACAGCATCGGTGCGGACAGTCCCAGTACCCCCGCGAGACGAGCCTGGTTGAGGCCCAGGTCGTCTATGAGCTTACGGAAGAGCGCCCCCAACGGCTCCCCGTACCAGTTCCGCTGCAGTTCCCGCGCTCTTGCGGTGGCTTCCTGCTGTGCGGCGTCCATTGCGTCTCCCCATCGCTTCCCCAAGACGTGCTTCGCTGCCGCGAACCACGCCGAGCATCTTACGGAGAGTGGTCGTTCGCGGGGACCCCTAATCCTTTTGCGAGATCCAGGGGAGGACCCGGTACTCTGGTCCCCGGAGTCCACCGGATCGCGGATCTTTCCGGCGGGACGTTTCCCTCACGGGGCCTTAGCTCAGTTGGTAGAGCGCTGTCTTTGCATGGCAGATGTCAGGGGTTCGACTCCCCTAGGCTCCACAGAATTCCAGCGAAAAGCCCTCCGAGCTGCGGAAACGCAGTTCGGAGGGCTTTTTTGCGACGGTCGGCGGCGGCCGGGACGCCGGGGCCTGGGTCTCAGCCGCGGTCCTCCCGGTTGGCGGCCTCCTCGGCCTCCTTGGCCTGGACCTCCGGGTCCAGTTCGGACGGGGTCCCGTCGACGGAGGTGAGACGGCCGGACTCGGGGACCTCGGTCGCGGCAGGCGGCTCGACCAGCCAGTCGGGGTTGGCCTGCTTGTCCCACCACTTCCAGGCGGCGAAGGCGCCGCCCGCCAGCACGCCCACTACGACGAGCGCCCTGGCGACACGGCCCGCCCTCGCCCGCCGCTCGTGCTTGCGGACGAGCTTCTGGATCTCCCTCGGCGTGACCTGGCCGCGCAGCGCGGCCAGGGCGGCGACACCACGCGAGGCCGCCTCGTCGCGGACGGGCCCGGCCGCGGCCACTGCCTGGTCGATCCTGGGCTTGGAGTACACGGCGGCCTGCCGGGCCGCCTTGCGGGTGCGTGCGGCGGCCTCGTGCGCGGCCAGGTCGACCTTCGGCGGAACGTGGGAGCGCGCCTGTGTGCGGGCCAGCTCCAGCCGGGGGACGAGATGGGCCTCGTACTGCAGGCGGGCCTGTTCGGTGGCCTGCGTCATCTTGGGCGCGAGCCGTACGCGTGCCTCCTGTGCGTAGTGTGCGGCCCTGTCCTTGGCCGTGTCGGCGTAGGGCGCCACCACTTCCGCGGCGTGCAGCACGCTGTCCTTGGCCGAGCCGGTCGCGGCGCGCACGCTGTCCATGCGGGTCACGGGATCCTCCTCCTCGGTGGCGTACGGTATTTCGACTTTCCACCCTTTTACGGATCATGCCTGCCGGTGCCCGACGCGGCATGCGCGGGCGGGCATCCGGGTCACAATCGACTGCAATTGCGGATGAACAGATGAACACGGGGCAACGGGAGCTTGTCGTCGACAATGCCACGGATTGCCGTGGCGCGCCCGCGTCCCGGGGCCACTCGGCCGGTTTTCCGCAAGCGGCGCGCCCGTACGCCGGGCCGGTCGCAGGACGTCGGGCGACGGCGGGCGCCGGGCGTGCGAGGATCGGGGGGTCACAGAGGACAACGGAAGGCAGATCGTGGCTGAGCAGCTCTACGCCACCCTGAAGACCAACCACGGCGACATCGAGATCCGGCTCTTCCCGGAGCACGCGCCGAAGACGGTCAAGAACTTCGTCGAGCTCGCCAAGGGCGAGCGGGAGTGGACCAACCCGGCCACCGGCCAGAAGTCCACGGACAAGCTCTACGACGGCACGGTCTTCCACCGGGTGATCAGCGGTTTCATGATCCAGGGCGGTGACCCGCTGGGCAACGGCACGGGCGGTCCCGGGTACCAGTTCGAGGACGAGTTCCACCCGGACCTGCGCTTCGACAAGCCCTACCTGCTCGCGATGGCCAACGCGGGCCCGGGCACCAACGGCTCGCAGTTCTTCGTCACCGTCGCCCCGACGGCGTGGCTGAACCGCAAGCACACCATCTTCGGCGAGGTCACGGACGCGGCCAGCCAGAAGGTGGTGGACACCATCGCGACCACGCAGACCAACCCGCGCACGGACCGTCCGGTCAACGAGGTCGTGATCGAGTCGGTCGTCGTCGAGAGCCGCCAGGTCTGACCCGGTAGACGGCGACCGAAGCGTCCCGCTGGGAACCAAATGCCCCGCTCATCCGTAAGGATGGGCGGGGCATGGTATTGCGCAGGACGATTCTTAGGGGACCTCATGGAGCAGCCCGCAAGCGGTGCACCGGACGCTCGGAGTGTGCCCTTCTGCTATCGGCATCCGGACCGTGAGACCGGTGTGCACTGCACCCGCTGTGAGCGGCCCATCTGCCCCGAGTGCATGATCAGCGCCTCGGTGGGTTTCCAGTGCCCCGAGTGCGTCCGCGGCGGCTCGGGCACCGGCCACGCGGCGAACGCGTCCCGGCCGCGCACCCTGGCCGGGGGCACGGTGACCGCCGACCCCCGGCTGGTCACCAAGATCCTGCTGGTGCTCAACCTCGGGGTGTTCATCGCCGTGCACACCTCGTCGTCCTTGCTGGACCACCTGGTGCTGGTCGGCACGTGGCCTCCCTTCCTCCCCACGGAGGGCGTCGCGGAGGGCGAGTGGTACCGCCTGTTCACCTCGATGTTCGCGCACGAGGCGGTCTGGCACATCGCGTTCAACATGCTGAGCCTGTGGTGGCTGGGCGGCCCCCTGGAGGCGGCTCTCGGCCGGGCCCGTTATCTGGCGCTGTACCTGGTGTCGGGGCTGGCGGGCAGTGCGCTCGCCTATCTGCTGACCTCACCGACGACGGCCACGCTCGGAGCGTCCGGCGCCATCTTCGGGCTCTTCGGCGCGACGGCCGTGCTGATGCGCCGCCTCCAGTACGACATGCGTCCGGTGATCGCCCTGCTCGCGATCAACCTGATCTTCACCTTCAACCCGGCCTTCAACATCTCGTGGCAGGCCCATATCGGTGGCCTGGTCGCCGGTGTCGTCGTCGGCTACGCCATGGTGCACGCCCCGCGGGAGCGGCGGGCGCTGGTGCAGTACGGCACCTGTGCCCTGGTGCTGGTGGTCATCGTGGGCATGACAGTCCTACGGACGGTCCAGCTCACCTGAGACCGGCCCCAGGACCGCTGCGGGGCTGGTCCAGGCCGTTTGTCCACAGCCTGTGGCGGATCTTGTGCATAGTGTGCGGAGTTACGCCAGAACAGCTGTGCCCCCTGTCGCTGACCTGTGTTTGCGCAGGTCAGGCAGGGGGCGGCCGGGGCTCGAACGCGCGTCCGGGACCGGTGTGTCAGTCGTACCGGCGTCAACCCTCGATGAGTTATCCACAGATCGTCGTCTTTTCCCCAGGTGAGGTGTGGAAATTCGCTCGACCTGTGGATAACTCAGCGGATAGCCCTGGGCAGAGCTACTTCCACTGCGTGGAGACGCCGAATCCCGCCGCGATGAAGCCGAAGCCGACGACGATGTTCCAGTTGCCGAGGGCGTCGATCGGCAGCGAACCGTCGGTCACATAGAACACGACGATCCAGGCCAGGCCGATCAGGAACATCGCCAGCATGACGGGGGCGACCCAGGCCCTGTTGGTCAGCTTGATCGCGGTCGTCTGCTTCGCCGGCGGCGGTGTGTAGTCGGCCTTCTTGCGGATACGTGACTTCGGCACGAGGGTCTCTCCTGTCGATGCGCTGCGTGGCCGCGCAGGTAACTGGGTCGGGCTCGGGGCAGCGTACAAGGGGACACTGAGCGCTCCCCCGGGCGTCCGTTAGCGTAGTGCTTCCGTGGCACCGAAGGAGATAAGGGTACGTTGAGCAATTCTGCCGACTCCCCCGGGACCGGATCCAGCCCTGAGCGCAGAGGACGTTTCCGGCCCGTCCGCGTGCTCACCGTGGGTGTCTTCGCTCTCGCCGGTCTCATCTTCTTCACCAGCTTCAACACGGCCAAGGGCACCAACATCCGCACGGACGCCTCGCTGCTGAAGCTCTCCGACCTGATCCATGAGCGCAGCCACAACAACGGCCAGCTGGAGGAGTCCAACGCGGCCCTCCGCGACGACGTCGAGTCGCTGGCCGCGCGGGACACCGGTATCACCGCGGCGGACGAGAAGCGGCTGGCCGCGCTGGAGAAGAACGCCGGCACCGAGGAGCTGAAGGGCGAGGCGATCACCGTCACCCTCAACGACGCCCCGCCGAACGCCACCGCCAAGCTCCCCGGCTACCCCGAGCCGGAGCCCGACTACCTGGTCATCCACCAGCAGGACCTCCAGGCCGTGGTGAACGCCCTCTGGGAGGGTGGCGCCAAGGGCATCAAGGTCATGGACCAGCGGCTGATCAGCACCAGCGCCGTGCGCTGCGTCGGCAACACCCTGATCCTCCAGGGCCGGGTCTACTCACCGCCGTACAAGATCACCGCGGTCGGGGATCCCGGGACCTTGAAGGACGCGCTCGCGGCGTCCCCGGCGATCCAGAACTACATGGTGTACGTCAATGTCTACGGCCTCGGCTGGAAAGTGGAGGACGACGGGGCGGTGACTCTGCCCGGTTACTCGGGCACAGTGGACCTCCAGTACGCCGAGCCCGTGGAGCAGTAGCGGAACGCCGAAGGGCGACGCCGGGGGGACCTGTGTCGGTGCGCTTGATCGTCAGGACCGTCAGCGAGCTGTGCATCACCGTCGGCGCGATCATCGTGCTGTTCGTCGCCTATGTGCTGTTCTGGACCGGGGTGCGGGCCGACACGGTCATGGACGACCAGATCGAGCAGCTCCAGGAGCAGTGGTCGAAGGGGCAGCTGAGGGGGCCGACGGCGGCGCCCGGTGCCTCCGGTGAGACCGCGAGTCCGCCCGCGCCGGAGCCGTACCGGCAGGGCGAGCCCTTCGCGATCATGTACATCCCGCGTCTTGGTTTCACGTGGAACAAGCCCGTGCTGGAGGGCACCGACACCGGCACCTTGAAGAAGGGGCTCGGTCACTACGCGAACACCGCCCAGCTCGGGCAGCGGGGCAACTTCTCGGTCGCGGGCCATCGCCGCACCCACGGCGACCCCTTCAAGGACTTCCCCCGGCTGCGGCACGGTGACGCGGTGGTGCTGACCGACGGCACGACCTGGTTCACGTACCGGATCGACAAGGGGCCGTACCGGACCGTGCCCACGGATGTCGCCGTGATCGATCCCGTGCCCAGGAAGTCGGGCTACCAGCGGCCGGGCCGCTACCTCACGCTGACCACCTGTGAACCGGAGTGGGGCCACAGCCACCGGCTGATCGTCTGGGCGCACCTGGACTCCACACAGCCCGTGGAGGCCGGGAAACCCGGGGCCCTGCGCCGTTAGTCTGGTGCGGTACGGCGTGAGTGTGGTGCCGTGGTGCGACGGAAGGGACGGCATGTACGGCTGGATCTGGCGGCATCTGCCGGGAAACGCCTGGGTGAGGGCCCTCATCTCCCTGGTACTGGTCCTGGCCGTGGTCTACGTCCTCTTCCAGTACGTCTTCCCGTGGGCCGAACCGCTGCTTCCCTTCAACGATGTGACGGTGGACAACCAGTGAGCGCGCGCATTCTCGTCGTCGACAACTACGACAGCTTCGTCTTCAACCTGGTCCAGTACCTGTACCAGCTCGGCGCCGAGTGCGAGGTGCTGCGCAACGACGAGGTGTCGACGGCCCACGCCAACGACGGCTTCGACGGCGTGCTGCTCTCCCCCGGCCCCGGCGCCCCCGAGCAGGCCGGGGTCTGCATCGAGATGGTCCGGCACTGCGCGGCGACCGGTGTCCCCGTCTTCGGTGTCTGCCTCGGCATGCAGTCCATGCAGGTGGCGTACGGCGGTGTGGTGGACCGGGCGCCCGAGCTGCTGCACGGCAAGACCTCGCTGGTCGAGCACGAGGGCAAGGGCGTCTTCAGCGGACTGCCCTCACCCTTCACCGCGACCCGCTACCACTCCCTCGCCGCCGAGCCGCCCACCGTCCCCGCCGAGCTGGAGGTCACCGCCCGCACCCAGGACGGCATCATCATGGGCCTGCGGCACCGCGAACTGCCCGTGGAGGGCGTGCAGTTCCACCCCGAGTCGGTGCTCACCGAGCACGGCCACCGGATGCTGGCCAACTGGCTCACCGAGTGCGGCGACCACGGCGCCGTCGCCAGATCCGCGGGGCTCGCCCCGGTGGTGGGCAGGGCCACGGCGTGACCGCACTGCGCCCCGAGCGCGAGACCGACCTCCCGTACGGGCAGCAGTCGTACGGGGAGTCGGGCACGTTCGAGGAGTGGTACGACCCGGGGGCGCACCAGCAGGACCCCGGAGTGCCCCAGCAGACGCCGCCGTACGAAGCGCCGTACGAGACCCCGTCCGCCGCCCCTTACGAGCCACCGGTCGACGAGGAGACCGTGGCCCTGCGGATACCCGACCCTCCGGAAGGGCCCATACCCGCCTCTGAGGCCTCATCCGCCACACGCGCACCCGAACCCGCCCCCGGCGGCCGAGCGGCCCGCAGAAAGGCCGCCAAGCGCCGTCACCGTCGTCATGCGGCGGGCGGCCAGCCACAGCGGGACGAGAACGCGGCCCCCCTCTCCCGGGTCGAGGCCCGCAGACTGGCCCGGTCCCGCAAGCCCGGCCCCGGTGTCATCGCCAGTCGTGCGATCGGTGAGGTGTTCATCACCACCGGTGTACTGATGCTGCTGTTCGTCACCTACCAGCTGTGGTGGACCAACGTCCGGGCGCACGCGCAGGCCGGCAAGGAGGCCAGCGACCTCCAGGACCAGTGGGAGAGCGGCGAGCGCAACCCCGGCACCTTCGAGCCCGGGCAGGGCTTCGCCATCCTGCGCATCCCCAAGCTCGACGTGGTCGTGCCGATCGCCGAGGGCATCAGCAGCAAGAAGGTCCTCGACCGCGGCATGGTCGGCCACTACGGCGAGGAGCCGCTGAAGACCGCGATGCCCGGCGACAAGACCGGCAACTTCGGCCTGGCGGGCCACCGCAACACCCATGGCGAGCCGTTCCGGTACATCAACAGGCTGGAGCCGGGCGACCCCATCGTGGTGGAGACGCAGGACACGTACTACGTGTACAAGATGGCGTCGATCCTGCCGGTGACCTCGCCGAGCAACATCAGCGTGCTCGATCCGGTGCCCAAGGACAGCGGCTTCACCGAGCCGGGCCGCTACATCACACTCACCACCTGCACGCCGGAGTTCACCAGCAAGTACCGCATGATCGTCTGGGGCAAGATGGTCGAGGAACGCCCGCGCAGCAAGGGAAAGCCGGATGCGCTCGTCGAGTAGGGACAGATGACAAACGTGGTACCGACCACCGACGACAGCGAAGAGCGGACCGCGGCATCGGCGCCCCGGCGCCGCCGACCCGGCCGGATCGCCATGGCCGTCAGCGTCCTCGGAGAACTCCTCATCACCGCGGGCCTGGTGCTCGGCCTCTTCGTCGTCTACTCCCTGTGGTGGACGAACGTCATCGCCGACCGCAAGGCCGACCAGGAGGGCGCCAAGGTCCGCGACAACTGGGCCGCGTCCGACGACCGCTCCGGCGCCGACGACGGCCCCGTCGTCCTCGACACCAAGGACGGCATCGGCTTCCTGCACGTGCCCGCGATGAACGGGGACGAGATCCTCGTGAAGAAGGGCACCTCCAACGAGGTCCTCAACGACGGCGTCGCCGGGTACTACACCGAGCCCGTCAAGGCCACCCTCCCCACCTCCGGCAAGAACGGCAACTTCTCCCTCGCCGCCCACCGCGACGGCCACGGCGCGGAGTTCCACAACATCCACAAGCTGGGCAAGGGCGACCCGATCGTCTTCGAGACGAAGGACAAGTGGTACGTCTACAAGGTGTACGCCACACTGCCCGAGACCTCGAAGTACAACGTCCGGGTCCTGGACGCCGTACCGAAGGAGTCCGGCAAGACGAAGGCCGGGAAGTACATCACGCTGACCACCTGCACGCCGATCTACACCAGCAGGTACCGGTACATCGTGTGGGGCGAACTGGTCCGCGTCGACGACGTGGACGACCGGCGGACGCCGCCGGCGGAACTGCGGTAACACACGCCTGAGCCCCGGCAGCCCTCTCACGAGGGCTGCCGGGGCTCAGTGCTGTCACTCAGGCTCGGGAGCGGTCAGTCACCGCCGCCGCCGATGAAGCCGTTGCCTCCGCCGTTCTGCTGGTTGAAGCCGACGGTCCGCAGGGTGATCGTCGTGCCGGCAGGGTCGTCGACCTCGCCGTTCTTCGGGTTCTGGTCGATGACGAACGCCGTGTCGCTCTGGTCGCTGTCGCCGGTCAGCGCGATGTTCGTGAAGCCCGAGGCGGCGAGGATCTGCTTGGCCTCGCCCAGCGTCTTGTTCCGCACGTCGGGCACCGAGGTCTTCTTGTTCTCCTTCTTGCCGACGTGGACGGTCACGTTCGACCCGGGGTCGACGGACGAGTTGGCCGTCGGGGTCGTCCGGATGACCTTGCCGTTCTGGTTGTCGTCCTCGGTCGGCTCGTCGGCGCACTGGGCGGTGAGCCCCTCGGCCTGGATGCGCTGCAACGCCTGCTCACAGGTCTGGCCGGTGACGTCGGGGAGCGTCACCTTCTCCGCCTCCTTGGCGATGGTGAGCGTGATCGTCGAGCCCTTCTCGATCTCCTTGCCGGAGGTCGGGTCCTGCTCCAGGACGGTGTCCGGCTCCTCCGAGGAGACCCGCGACTTGGTCTTGATCTGGAACTCGTAGTCGTCGCCCTCCAGCTTGGACGTGGCCTCGTCCAGGGAGAGCCCGATCACACTGGGGACCGCCACCTTCGGGGCGCCCGTCGAGACCGTCACGTCCACGGTGGAGCCCTTGTCGACCTTCGTGTTGGCCTCGGGGCTCTGGTCGCAGATGTTGCCCTTCGACTGGTTCTCGCAGGGCTTCTCCGTCACGTTGAGCGTGAGATCGCTGTTGCTCGCCTGTTTCTCGGCGTCCGCCTGCGTCAGCCCTACGAAGTTCGGCACCGGCACGGTGTCGTTGCTCACGCCGTTGTCGCCGAACGCCCACCGCCCGATCAGGATCGCGCCGACGAGGACCAGCACCGCCGCGACGACCAGCAGGATCGTCGAGGTGTTGGACTTCTTCTGGCGGCGCCGGTCGGGGCGGTCGTCGTAGCCGTAGCCGCCGTCGTCCGGGTTCATCGGGGGCAGCATGGTGGTGGCCGCGCCCGGCTCCGAGCGCAGGGCCGTGGTCGGCTGGTCGTCGGGGTAGCCGCCGTACGCCACCGCGCCCATCGCGGCGGTGGCCGCGACCGGCTGCCCGTCGAGGCAGGCCTCGATGTCGGCACGCATCTCGTCGGCCGACTGGTAGCGGTAGTTCGGGTCCTTGACCAGCGCCTTCAGCACGATCGCGTCCATCTCGGGCGTGATCTCGGGGTCGAAGACGCTCGGCGCCTGCGGTTCCTCGCGGACGTGCTGGTAGGCGACCGCCACCGGGGAGTCGCCGACGAACGGCGGACGGACGGTCAGCAGCTCGTAGAGCAGACAGCCCGTGGAGTACAGGTCGGAGCGGGCGTCGACCTGCTCGCCCTTGGCCTGCTCCGGGGAGAGGTACTGGGCGGTGCCGATGACGGCCGCGGTCTGGGTCATCGTCATCCCGGAGTCGCCCATGGCGCGGGCGATGCCGAAGTCCATCACCTTGACCTGGCCGGTCCGCGTCAGCATGACGTTGGCCGGTTTGATGTCGCGGTGCACGATGCCGTTGCGGTGGGCGTACTCCAGGCCCTGGAGGATGCCGATCGTCATCTCCATCGACCGCTCCGGCAGCAGCTTGCGGCCGGAGTGCAGCAGCTCACGCAGCGTGGAGCCGTCGACGTACTCCATGACGATGTACGGGATCGAGACCCCGTCGATGTAGTCCTCGCCCGTGTCGTAGACCGCCACGATCGCGGGGTGGTTGAGCGAGGCGGCCGACTGGGCCTCCCGGCGGAACCGGGCCTGGAAGGACGGGTCGCGCGCGAGGTCCGCGCGCAGCGTCTTCACCGCCACCGTGCGACCGAGCCGGGAGTCATGCGCGAGGTATACCTCCGCCATGCCACCACGGCCGAGCACATGGCCCAGCTCGTACCGGCCGCCGAGGCGACGCGGCTCTTCCATAGCTTCCTACCAGCCCTCTCCGTCGGATCCGACCGGCACGGGCCGTGCGGTCGGAGGCTGCCCGTCCGGGCCTACCGTACCCGGGTCTATTTGTGGGACTTGGCCAAGCCCGTCACTCGATACAGGACCGGTATCGCAACGTGCGCCGATGTGAAGGCGACGTGACGGGTTTCTCACTGCCCGCTGTTGATGACCGCCTCCATCACGCCCTTCGCGATCGGGGCGGCGAGGCCGCCGCCGGAGATGTCGTCACGGTTGGCGTTGTCGTCCTCCACGACCACGGCGACGGCGACCGGCGAGGTGCCGTCGTCGGCCTTGGCGTACGAGATGAACCAGGCGTACGGCTTCTCGCTGTTGTCGACGCCGTGCTGGGCGGTACCGGTCTTGCCGCCCACCGTCACCCCGTCGATCGCCGCGTTGCCGCCGGTGCCGTCCGCGACGACGGTCTCCATCATCGACTGGAGGATCCGGGCGTTGTCCTCGGACAGCGGTCGGCCCAGCTCCTCCGGGTCGGTCTGCGCGATGGTGTCCACGTCGGGGGCCTGGAGCTTGTCGACCATGTACGGCTTCATCAGCTTGCCGTCGTTGGCGACCGCCGAGGCGACCATGGCCATCTGGAGCGGGGTCGCGGCGGTGTTGAACTGGCCGATCGAGGAGAGCGCGGTCTGCGACTGGTTCATGTCGTCGGAGAACACGGACACGGCGGAGCGGACCGGGGTGAACTGCTCGGAGGTGAAGCCGAACGCCTTCGCCGTCTGGAGCATCTTGTCGTTGCCCAGGTCCGAGCCGATCTTGCCGAAGACGGTGTTGCAGGAGTACTGGAGCGCGACCCGCAGGGACGCGTTCTCGCAGGGGATGTTCCCCTCGTTCGGCAGTTCGGTGGTGGTGCCCGGCATCACCCACGGCAGCGGGGTGTCCGTCTTGGTGTCCGCGTCCTCGTAGAGCCCGTGCTCCAGCGCGGCGGCCGCGGTGACGACCTTGAAGGTCGAGCCCGGCGGGTAGGTCTCGCGCAGCGCCCGGTTGAGCATCGGGTCGTCGGGGTCGTTCTTCTTCTGGAGCGCGTTCCAGGCCTTCTCGTCGTCCGCGGAGTACCCGGCGAACGTCGAGGGGTCGTACGACGGGTAGGAGGCCAGCGCCAGGATCGCGCCGGTGGCCGGGTCGAGCGCCACCACCGCGCCCTTGCCGCGCTGGGCGAGGCCCTCGTAGGCGGCCTTCTGCGCGGCCGCGTCGAGGGTGGTGACGACGTTGCCGCCCTCCTTCTTCCTGCCGGTCACCATGCCGAGGGTGTTGCGGAAGAAGAGCCGGTCGTCGTTGCCGGTGAGGATCGGGTCCTCCAGGTTCTCCAGCTGGTTGGTGCCGAAGGCCTGGGAGGCGTAGCCGGTGACGGGCGCCCACATGGGGCCGTCCTGGTAGGTGCGCACGTACTCGAAGTCGCCGCCCTCGGCCCGCTTGGAACCGGTGATGGCCTGGCCGCCGACGATGATGTCGCCGCGCGGGGTGGCGTACCGCTCGATGGCGACGCGGCGGTTCGCGGGGTCCGTGGCCAGCTGGTCGGAGCGGGCGTACTGGAGCCAGTTGTCCCGGAGCAGCAGGGTGAGCACGAGGAGCCCGCAGAAGACCGCGATCCGGCGCAGCGGCTTGTTCACGAGCGGACCACCTGGGTCATCTCGGCATCGGGGTTGGGGGCGGACGGGGCCGGGCGGCGCGCGGTGTCGCTGATTCTGAGCAGGATGCCGACCAACGCCCAGTTGGCGATCACCGAACTACCGCCGTACGCCAGGAACGGCATGGTCATACCGGTCAGCGGGATGAGGCCCATCACACCGCCCGCGACGACGAAGACCTGGAGGGCGAAGGCGCCGGACAGGCCGATGGCGAGCAGCTTGCCGAAGGGGTCGCGGGCGGCGAGGGCGGTGCGTACGCCGCGCTCTGCGATGAGCGCGTAGAGCAGCAGCAGCGCCATGACACCGGCGAGGCCCAGCTCCTCGGCGAAGGTGGCCAGGATGAAGTCGGAGTTGGCGGCGAACCGGATCAGGTCGGAGTGGCCCTGGCCCCAGCCGCTGCCGAGGGTGCCGCCGGAGCCGAACGCCCACAGGGTCTGCATGGCCTGCTCGGAGTGGCCGCCGATGCCCTCGCGGGAGAGCGTGTACTCGCGCATCGGGTCGAGCCAGGCGTCGACGCGCTGCTGGATGTGCGGTTCGAAGGAGGCCACGCCGACGGCGCCGACCGCGGACATCAGCAGACCGAAGACGATCCAGCTGGTCCGCTCGGTGGCGACGTACAGCATGATGACGAACATTCCGAAGAACAGCAGCGACGTACCGAGGTCGGTCTCGAAGACCAGGATGAGGATCGAGATCGCCCAGACGACGAGGATCGGGCCGAGGTCGCGGCCGCGCGGCAGGTACAGCCCCATGAAGCGGCGGCTGGCCAGCGCGAGCGCGTCCCGCTTCACCATCAGGTAGCCCGCGAAGAAGATCGCCAGCACGATCTTCGCGAACTCACCGGGCTGGATGGAGAAGCTGCCGACCTGGATCCAGATCTTGGCCCCGTAGATGTTCTTGCCGAGGCCCGGCACGAGCGGGAGCAGCAGCAGGACCAGCGCGCCCAGCATGGAGATGTAGGTGTAGCGCTGGAGGACGCGGTGCTCCTTGAGGAAGACCAGCACCACCACGAAGAGCGCGATGCCCATCGCCGTGTACATCAGCTGGCGGGGCGCGGCGTTGCCCGCCTGGTAGATCGACTGGAGCAGCTCCGACTGGTCGAGGCGCCAGATGGCGACCAGCCCGAGGCCGTTGAGCAGCGTGGCCAGCGGCAGCAGCAGGGGGTCCGCGTACGGGGCGAACTTGCGTACGACGAGATGGCCGACGCCGGCCAGCAGGCCGAGGCCGAGGCCGTAGCTCAGCAGCCCGGCGGGCACCTCGTCGTTGATCGCCAGGCCCACGTTGGCGTACGCGAAGACCGGGATGACGACGGCGAACACCAGCAGGGCCAGTTCGGTGTTGCGTCTGCTGGGCGCGCCGATGGCGCCGATCGTGGACGTGTGGTGCTGCGAGGTGTTCGTTGGACTGCTCATCGTGTGACGGGGCCTCTCACGGCTGCCTACTGCTTACCGCACAGCGAGACGACCTTCTGCTCTTCCTCCGACAGGCTCGGGCCGGGGTTGGGAGTGGGCGTGGTCGCGGACGGGGAGGGGGACGGGGTCGTGGACGGGCTCGGTGACGCCTTGGACGTGTAGGAGGCCGGAGTGGTTCCCGTGGTGCCGCCTGCCTCGCCCTCGCCGGTCTGCGCGTTGTTCTCGCTCTCGGCCTCGTGCCGCTTCGCCTCCTTCTCGCACGCGGAGGCCTGCACGGCCAGTTCGTCGATCTTGGCCTGGGCGTTCTTCAGGCTGCCCTCGGCCAGGGTGTCCTTGACCAGCTTCTGCTGGTACGGCGGCAGGTACTTGAGTTCGATGTCGGGGTGGTCCTTCTCGACCTCCGACAGCGACACCCAGGCCAGGTCCTGGCTGATGCCCCGGTACAGGGCGACATGGTCCTCGTTGACGCCGACGTAGTACTGGGTCTGTGTCCAGCGGTAGCCGCCGTACAGGCCGCCGCCGACGACGGCGAGCGCGAGGACGCCGAAGAAGGACCGCTTGAGCCACTTGCGGCCGGAGTCGGGTTTGACGAAGTCGTCGTCGCCGTAGCCACCGAAGCCGCCCGCCGGGATGTAGCCGGTGGTGTCGCCGGAGCCGGGCGGGCCGAACTCGCCGCCCCCGCCGTGCCCCTGGCGGCCGAGGCCGGAGGCGCGGCCCGCGGGGGTCTGCATGATGCCGTTGTCGCTGAGCTGGCTCTGGTTCTCGGCGACCGCGCCGACCACCACGGGGGTGTCGGACAGCTGCCCGGCGAGGGTGTCACCGGTGTCGAGGTCGAGGACGTCGGCGACGATGACGGTGATGTTGTCGGGGCCGCCGCCGCGCAGCGCCAGCTGGATCAGGTCCTGCACGGTCTCCTGCGGGCCCTGGTAGCTGGCGAGGGTGTCCTCCAGGGTCTGGTGGGACACGACGCCGGAGAGACCGTCGGAGCAGATCAGATACCGGTCGCCCGCCCTGACCTCGCGGATCGAGAGGTCGGGTTCGACGTGGTCGCCGCTGCCCAGCGCCCGCATCAGCAGCGACCGCTGCGGGTGCGTGGTCGCCTCCTCCTCGGTGATGCGGCCCTCGTCGACCAGACGCTGCACCCAGGTGTGGTCCTGTGTGATCTGCGTGAGGACGCCGTCGCGGAGCAGGTACGCGCGCGAGTCGCCGACGTGCACGAGGCCGAGCCGCTGCCCGGTCCACAGCAGGGCGGTGAGCGTGGTGCCCATGCCCTCCAGCGTCGGGTCCTCCTCGACCATCTGCCGCAGCTGGTCGTTGGCCCGCTGCACCGCCGTACCGAGGGAGGTCAGGACGTCGGAGCCGGGGATGTCGTCGTCGAGGGCGACGATGGTCGAGATGGCCTCGGACGAGGCGACCTCACCGGCCGCCGCGCCGCCCATGCCGTCGGCGATGGCCAGCAGTCGCGGTCCGGCGTACCCGGAGTCCTCGTTGCCCTCGCGGATCATGCCCTTGTGCGAACCGGCGGCGAAGCGCAGTGACAGACTCATGCGCACCTCGCCCGTCGGCTCCGGATACAGCCGATCGTGTCGAGCCACACTGCCCACCCTCCGGTCGGGAGCGCGCCGGGGCCCCGGGTGTGGACCGCCGCTGCGTGCTCGCTCCGCTCGCGCTCATTCATGACGTAGCACTACTTCCGCAGCTCGATGACGGTCTTGCCGATGCGGATCGGGGCGCCCGGCGAGATCGGCGTGGGGGTCGTGAGCCGCGTCCGGTCGAGATACGTGCCGTTGGTGGAGCCGAGGTCCTCGACGATCCACTGGCCGTCCCGGTCCGGGTAGATCCTGGCATGCCGGCTGGAGGCGTAGTCGTCGTCCAGCACGATCGTGCTGTCGTGCGCCCGGCCCAGGGTGATGGTCTGGCCCTGGAGGGCGACGGTGGTGCCCGTCAGGGTGCCCTCGGTCACGACCAGCTTGGTGGGGGCGCCGCGGCGTCCGCGGCCACCCGCGGGCTGCTGGCGCTGCTGCGGGGGCGCGGCCTGGCGCGCGGGCTGCTGCGCGCGCCCCGCGTCGCGCCGCGAGCCGCGCTGCGTGACGCGCGTACCGAACAGATCGCTGCGGATGACCTGCACGGCCACGATCACGAACAGCCACAGTACGGCCAGGAAACCCAGCCGCATGACCGTGAGGGTCAGCTCTGACATTGCCCCCGGATCACCCTTCGGCTTGCCTATAGATAACGGTGGTGCTGCCCACGACGATCCGCGAGCCGTCGCGGAGCGTAGCGCGGGTGGTGTGCTGCCCGTCCACCACGATGCCGTTGGTGGAGCCGAGATCCTGGATCGTCGAGGGCGTTCCGGTCCGGATCTCGCAGTGCCGTCGGCTCACGCCGGGGTCGTCGATCCGCACGTCGGCCTCGGTGCTGCGGCCCAGCACGAGCGTCGCGCGGGAGATCTGATGGCGGGTGCCGTTGATCTCGATCCAGTGCCTGGTGCGGGAGCCGCCCGGCATGGCTCCCGGCGCCGCGGCGGGGCGCTGCGGGGCGGCGGGCGGCGGATAGCCGTAGCCACCGCCGGGCGGGGGCGCGGACGGCATGGGGGGCGGCGCCGACGCGGGCTGCGGCGGGTAGCCGTAGCCGCCGGGGCGCTGACCGGCCGCGGGCGGGGCGGCGGCGGGGCCGCCGGGGGCCTGGCTGGTGGAGGAGGCGAGGGTGCGGCTGCGCACCCGGTACAGACCGGTGTCGAGGTCGTCGGCCTTCTCCAGATGGACCTTGATGGGGCCCATGAAGGTGTAGCGCTGCTGCTTGGCGTAGTCGCGCACCATTCCGGCCAGCTCGTCGCCGAGCTGCCCGGAGTAGGGGCTGAGCCGTTCGAAGTCGGGGGTGCTCAGCTCCACGATGAAGTCGTTGGGTACGACGGTGCGGTCGCGGTTCCAGATGGTGGCGTTGTTGTCGCACTCGCGCTGGAGTGCTCCCGCGATCTCCACGGGCTGCACCTCGGACTTGAACACCTTGGCGAAGGTGCCGTTGACCAGACCTTCGAGACGCTGCTCGAACTTCTTCAGGACTCCCATGGGGCACCTCCTCCGTCGTTGCCGCCGTTGCCCTTGCCGCTCCGGGTGCCGCTACGGCCCACCCGGTACTGCTTACTGATCGTATCCACGCGCCGGTGAATCGGCTGGTTCCCCCTGTCGGCCCGGTCGACGGGTGTCGACGCCTCCGAAGTTCCCTCCGGAGACCCCCTTCGAACTCTTCTTTGGACGTTGTCCTGGGAAGGATCGTAGAGGCGGCCGAAGACCAGTGTCCCGCACCCGACTGTGGACTCCGTACGGCTTCCGGGGAGACGGGCGGTACCGGTACGAGGTTGATACGTGAACGACGGGCCGGACGGGGCGGGACGGGACGGTGGTTCGGGTTTCCGCGCTGTCCCGGCGGGGGAAAGGGATGTGAACCCACCCCGGACGCCGTGCTAATGTTCTGCGTGTCGGAAGGCGCCAGCCCCCAAGGGGCAAGGGCCCGAGGACACACCCAATGCGCGGGTGGCGGAATAGGCAGACGCGCTGGATTCAGGTTCCAGTGCCCGCAAGGGCGTGGGGGTTCAACTCCCCCCTCGCGCACCACCGGAAACGGGCGGCATCGTGATCACGATGCCGCCCGTTCCGCATGTCCGGCTCCTTTCGCTGTGAACAAAGTCTCAGACGGTCGCGCCGCGGCTGCGCAGAGCGAGCGCCGTGGGGGCTAGGGCGGCGAGCACCGCGAGGAGGGCGCAGGCCGCCGTGGTGGCGCCGAGCGCCTGCCAGGGGAGCCGAGGGAGGGCGGGCACCGACAGGGCGGCGAGCGCGGCCCCCATGCCGAGCAGGTTCAGTACGGCGGTCAGCAGGCCCAGCAGCGACCCCACCGCTACGACGGTGAGCGCCTCCGCGCAGGCCAGCCGGAGCACCTGCGCGCGCGTGGCGCCCGCCAGCCGCAGGGCCGTGCGGTCACGAGCCCGGTCGGAGGCGGCCATGACCATGGTGTTCGCCACCGAGATGCCGGTGTAGAGCAGGGCGATGCCGAGGACCAGCAGGTGGCCGAGGCGGGTGGTGCGGTCGGTGCCGGGGCGGTTCGCCCGTACCCACTCCTCCTTGGGGAGGACGCGGGCGCCACTGTTCTGGAGCGCCGTGCGCAGCCCGGCCGTCACGACGGCGGGGTCGGCGCCCGGGGCCAGGGTGACGTCGACGCGGTCGACGGGCGCGCCGGGGGCGTTGGCCGGGGTGACGTAGACGCCGTTGTCGCCGGTGCCGGTGCGCTGCACCGCGGCGATCCGCAGCGACCTGCGGGTGCCGTCGCCGAGCCACACGTCGACGTGGTCACCGACGCGGTGCCGGGCCCACTCCTCGTTGACGATGATCGAGTCGTCGTCGAGGTCGGTCACCCGCCCGGCGGTGAGCGGCAGCCGGGTGGTCGCGGCGAGCCGGCGCGGGTCGGCGGCGCGGGCCCGCGACCTGACGAGGGCCACGCCGTCCTCCAGGACGTGCACGGCGGTGGACGCCGAGGGGGAGACGGTCCGGGTGCCGGGGAGGGCGCGCAGGGCGTGCAGGGTCCGGGCGTCGAGGGGTGTGGGGGCGGTGACGACGTAGTCGGCCGAGGTCTGCTCGCGGACCTCCGCCGCCCGCGCCTCGGACAGGGTCGCGGTGGCGCCCAGCAGGGAGCCGGTGAGGGCGACCGTGACCAGGACGGGAGCCGCGACCGCGGCGGTGCGGCGGACGCCCGTCACGGCGTTCTCGCGGACCAGCGTGCCGCCCGCGCCGGGCAGCCGGGCCGGGAGCCGGGTGAGCAGCCGGACCAGCGGCCCCACCAGCAGGGGAGCCAGCAGCGCGACCGCGGTGATCAGCAGCATCGGGCGGCTGACGTAGGTCTTGCGGTGCAGCAGCTCGCCCGGTGCGGTGGCCAGCGCCAGGACGAGCGTCACGGCGGCGGTCAGCAGCAGGGCCGTACCGCACAGCAGACGGCCCCGGGGCATGGCCCCGGCGTCCACGGACGCCTCGCGCAGCGCCTCGGCGGGCGCGGTACGGCCCGCCCGCCAGGACGCGGCCAGCGCGCCGCACAGGGCGACGGCCAGACCCGTCCAGAAGGCGACCTGGTACGGCCAGGAGGCCGCGCCGACGGTGAACCAGGCGGGGGCCAGAGCGGCGTCCACCACGCGCTCGGCGAGTACGGGCGCGGCCCGGCCCCCGAGCGCGCAGCCCGCGGCGGCGGCGAGCACGCCGACCAGCAGCGCCTCGGTCAGCACCGTCCGGCGGATCTGGCCCGGGGTCGCCCCGGCGGTGCGCAGCAGTCCGAACTCCCGGCGTCGCTGGGCGACCGCGAAGGCGAACGTGGAGGCCACGACGAACACCGACACGAAGGCGCTGACGCCCCCCGCGGTGCCGAACAGGGCGTTCAGCGCGGTCAGCGCCTCCAAGTCGCGGTCCGGGTCGGCGTCGGCGCGGCGGCGGGCGTCGCCGGTGAGCACGTCGACGGGATGCCCGCGCAGCGCGGAGCGGACGGCCGCCGGGTCGGCCTCCACGACGAGCTGGGTGCTCACCGGGGCGAGGCCGGCGGCCCGTGCGGCGGTGTGGAAGACCGGGTCCTCGAAGCCGAGGGGGGCGACCGTGCCGACGACCCGTACGGTGCCGTGGTCGGTGCGCAGCCGGTCGCCCACGCGCGCGTGCCGGTCGGCGACGACGACCTCGGCGGGGGCGGCGGGCGCGCGGCCCGCGGTCAGCTCGTACGGGGCGAAGCGGGCCGTGGGCCAGGGGTGGCCGGTCAGGACGCGGGCGCCGGACGCGGTGTGGACGCGGACGGGGTAGGACCGGTCCTCGGTGACGCGGCCCAGGCGCTTCAGGGCGGCGAGGGCCGGGGGCGGTGTCCCGCGCGGGTGGGCGAGCTTCTGGACGCGGTCCCCCACGGGGGTGGGCACGCGCAGGGTGTCCTGGGAGCGGACGACGACCGGGGCGGTGGCGACACGTTCCGGGGCACGGGTGGGGGCGTCCAGGGAGGCGGCGAGGGCCAGGCCGGTGACGGTCAGGAGGGCGACGCCGAGGGCCAGGGCGACGAAGCTGCCGACGAAGGTCGTCCAGCGGGGGCGGAGGGTGCGGAGGGACGTGGTCAGCATGTGGGTGCTGCCTTGGGGGTGGGGGGCAGGGGGGTCGTGTGGTGGGTTGTTGGGTGGTGCGGGGTGGCGTCCACGTGTGCGCGCGTGAGGGTTGTCATGTGGTGGGCGACGGTGTCCGCGTCTGCGCCGGTCAGGCGGCCCGCCGGGCGGCCGTCGACGAGGAAGACGACCTGGTCGGCGTGGGCGGCGGCCACCGGGTCGTGTGTGACCATGATCACTGTCTGGCCCTCGCGGTCGACCATGCCGCGCAGCAGCCCGAGCACCTCGTGCCCCGTCCGTGAGTCCAGGGCGCCGGTCGGCTCGTCGCCGAAGAGGACGTCGGGCCGGGTGATCAGGGCACGGGCGAGCGCGACGCGCTGTTGCTGGCCCCCGGAGAGCTGGGCGGGGCGGTGCCGGGCGCGGTCGCCGAGGCCCACCTGGCGCAGGGCCTCACGGACCCGGGCCCGCGGGACGCGGCGCCCGGCCAGCCGCAGCGGCAGGGCGACGTTCTGCTCGGCGGTCAGGGACGGCAGCAGGTTGAAGGACTGGAAGACGAAGCCGACGCGGTCCCGGCGCAGCAGGGTCAGCCCGCGCTCGCTCAGCCCGGTCAGCTCCGTGCCGCCGATCCGGACCGAGCCGGAGGTGGGCCGGTCCAGGCCCGCGGCGCAGTGCAGCAGGGTGGACTTGCCGGAGCCGGAGGGGCCCATGACGGCGGTGAACGTGCCTCGGGGGAAGGTGAGCGACACGTCGTCGAGGGCGGTCACGGTGCGGCCCTTGGTGCCGTAGTGCCTGCTGACGGCGTGGAGTTGGACGGCGGGGGGCCCGGCGGTGGAGGGCTGGGTGGCGAGGGGGTGGGCGATGAGGGGTTGGTTGGCGAGGGGCTGCGTGGCGAGGCGTTGGCTGGTGAGGGGCTGCGTGGCGAGGCGTTGGGCGGCGTCTTCGGTCATGGGTCTCACCGAACCGTGGGGAGGGGGTGCGGCGCAGTGCGGTGGGAGCGAGTCCCGGGGTAGGGCCAGGCCTACCCCGGAAGGTCGGGCCGAGCCGATGGCCCCGGCCGGGCGGCGCCTTCTACGGTGATCCGCATGCCCTCTACGCCGCCCACGCCCCCCTTGGTGACCCGTACGCCCGCCGGGGCCGTGGTCACCGTCTGGCAGGCCATGGCGGGGGCGCGCTATCTGCTGTCGCCGTGGCCGTGGCGCAGCGTCGCGTACCTGCTGAGCGGTGTGCTGCTCGGCGTGACCCTGCTGGTGGGGCTGGCGCTGCTGGCCGTGCTCGGCGGGATGCTCGCGCTGGTGGTCGTGGGGCTGCCGTTGCTGGTGGGGCTCGTGCTGGCCGGGATACCCGTCGCCCGGCTGGAGCGGCGCAGGCTGCGCCTCGTGGACGCCGGGACGGATCCCGCCGACCCGCACCGGACGCCCGGTGCCGAAGGGCTCAGGCCCTGGCTGACCACCCGGCTACGGGAGGGAGCGACCTGGCGGGAACTGGGGTACGCCCTGCTCCTCGCGGGGCTGCTGTGGCCCGTCGACGCGCTTGTGGTGACCGTGGGGCTGCTCTTCCCGGCGGGTCTTGCCGCGACGCCGCTGCTGATGGCGACGGTGGGCGACGGCCGGGAGACCAAGGTGCTCAAGCAGTGGACGGTCACGACCTGGCCCGCCGCGTTCGCGGTGGCGGTGCTCGGCCTGGCGCTGCTGTGCGCGGGCGCCTATCTGCTGGGGGTGGGCGCGGGGGCGCGGGGCGCGCTGACGCGGCTGCTGATCGCCTCGCGCGAGGGCGAGCTGGGCGAGCGGCTCGTCGAACTGACCCGCTCGCGCGTGCGGTTGGTGGACGCCTTCGAGGCGGAGCGGCGGCGCATCGAGCGCGATCTGCACGACGGCGCCCAACAGCGGCTCGTGGCGCTGACGATGACGCTCGGTCTGGCCCGCCTCGACGTTCCGCCCGGCCCGCTCGCCGAGCAGCTCACCAAGGCCCACCAGGAGGCGGACGCGGCCCTCGCGGAGCTGCGGGAGCTGATCCGGGGCATCCATCCCAAGGTGCTCACGGACTACGGGCTTGCGGCCGCCGTCGCCGACGCCGCCGACCGGTGTGCGGTGCCCGTCGACGTGGCGCTGGAACTGCCCGGGCGGCTGCCGGACGCGGTCGAGGCCGCCGCGTACTTCGTGGTCGGCGAGGCGCTCACCAACGTCTCCCGGCACAGTGGGGCGAGCCGGGCGACGGTGACCGGTGAGCACCGGGACGGTCGGCTGGTGCTGCGGGTGAGCGACGATGGGCGGGGCGGCGCGCGGGCCGGGGCGGGCAGTGGGCTGACGGGGCTCGCGGACCGGGTGTCGGTGCTGGATGGCAGACTCTCCCTGGCCAGTCCGGCGGGCGGACCGACCGTGTTGCGAGTGGAGATTCCTTGTCGGCCGCGCTCGGTGGCACCAGTGACCTCGGCGCCCTCGGCGCTTCCGTCGAGAGACCCCTCCGGATAGTGCTGGCCGAGGACAGTGTGCTGCTGCGGGAAGGGCTGATCGGCCTGCTGGCCCGCTTCGGGCACCAGGTGGTGGCGGCCGTCGGGGACGCGGGGGCGCTGGCCGCCGCGGTCGAGGCGGAGGCTCCGGACATCGTCGTGACGGATGTGCGCATGCCGCCCGGCTTCCAGGACGAGGGCCTGCACGCGGCGGTGCGGCTGCGGGAGCGGCGGCCCGCCCTGCCGGTGCTGGTGCTCAGCCAGTACGTGCAGCGGACGTACGCCTCCGAGCTGCTCGACTCCGGTGACGGTCGTGGCGTCGGCTATCTGCTGAAGGACCGGGTCGGCCAGGTCGAGGAGTTCGTGACCGCGCTCTCCGACGTCGCCTCCGGCGGCACGGTCGTCGACCCGGAAGTGGTACGGCAGTTGCTGCGCCGCCGCCGGGACCCGCTGGAGCGGCTCACGCCGAGGGAGCGTGAGGTGCTCGCGCTGATCGCCCAGGGGCGGTCCAACGCGGCGATCGCCCGGGAGCTGGTGGTGTCCGACGCGGCGGTCGGCAAGCATATCGGCGGGATCTTCACGAAGCTGGACCTGCCGCCCGCGGAGGAGACGCATCGGCGGGTGCTGGCGGTGCTGACGTTCCTGCGGGCGTAGGGCGCTCGGTCGGGCGAGCGTTGGACCCCGGTCGGGTGGGCGGCGGAAGCTGGTCGGGTGGGTGCAGGGTGCAGGGTGCAGGGTGCAGGGCGCAGGGCGTAGGGCGCTTGGTCGGGTGGGCGGCGGACCCTGGTCGTGCGGCTGTAGGGCGCATGGTCGGGTTGACGCGGGGCGTCGTTCCGGGTTCCTCGGGGGGCGGGGTTTTCCACAGGCTGGGAGTTGTCCACAGGGGCTGACGCCGTTCCGGCTCGTGGCTGTACGGTCGGCACGAGTTGATGTTCGGGCGTGCGGGTCCGGCGAGGTGCGGGGGAGGCGGTCGGTGTGACGGACGCTGGTGTGGTGGCGGCGGGGGCCGGTGGGCCGGGGCGGTTGCCGCGGGTGCGGGGGTTCGCCGAGTGGCGGCCACGGGGCGAGGCCGACCGGTCGGCGACGCCGTCGCCGTCGCCCAAGGAGGCCGGGAAGGCGCTGCGGGAGCGGGTCCCGAGGCACGCGCACGCCACGCTCGACCTCGCCGCCTCCCGGCCCGACCCGGTGACGGCCGTCGAGGAGTCCAACCGCGGCCGGATCGCCGGGCTGACGCCCATCAGGGTCGGGCGGATGGCCGCCACGCCGTTCGCGTTCCTGCGCGGCTCGGCGGGGCTGATGGCGTACGACCTCGCGCGCACCCCGATGACCCGGGTCCTGGCACAGATCTGCGGTGACGCGCACGCGGCGAACTTCGGCCTGTACGGCGACGCGCGCGGGCGCCTGGTGATCGACCTGAACGACTTCGACGAGACGGTGCCGGGCCCCTGGGAGTGGGACCTGAAGCGGCTCGCCACCTCCCTGGTGCTCGCGGGCCGGGAGGCCGGGGCGGACGAGGACATCTGCCGGGCCGCCGCGCACGACGCGGTGGGCGCGTACCGGCGCACCATGCGGCTGCTGGCCAAGCTGCCCGTGCTGGACGCGTGGAACGCCATCGCGGACGAGGAACTGGTCTCCCACACCGACGCACACGACCTGCTGGGCACGCTCGAACGGGTCTCCGAGAAGGCGCGGGCGAACACCAGTGGGCGGTTCGCGGCGAAGTCGACCGAGCCGACCGACGACGGCGGGCGCCGCTTCGTGGACGCGCCGCCGGTGCTGAGGCGGGTGCCGGACGCGGAGGCGGTGGCGGTCGCGGCGTCCCTGGAGGAGTATCTGACGACGCTGTCGGAGGACCGGCTGCCGCTGCTGGCCCGGCACTCGGTGCACGACGTGGCGTTCCGGGTCGTCGGCACCGGCAGCGTGGGCACCCGCTCGTACGTGGTGCTGCTGCTGGACCACCGGGGCGAGCCGCTGATCCTCCAGGTGAAGGAGGCCCGTCCGTCCGCGCTGGTCCCGCACCTGGTGACGGCCGGTTTCGCGGCGCCCGAGGCGGACCACGAGGGGCGCCGGGTGGTGATGGGGCAGAAGCGGATGCAGGTCGTGAGCGACATCCTGCTGGGCTGGACGACCGTCGAGGGGCGGCCCTACCAGGTCCGGCAGTTCCGCAACCGCAAGGGCAGCGTCGACCCGGGCGCGCTGGCCGCCGACCAGATGGACGACTACGCCCGGATGACCGGCGCCCTCCTGGCCCGCGCCCACTCGCACAGCGTCGACCCCCGCCTGGTCGCCGGTTACTGCGGCAAGAACGAGGAGCTGGACGAGGCGATATCCGCCTTCGCCCTGGCGTACGCCGACCGCACCGAGGCCGATCACGCCGCTCTGCTGGCCGGGGTGCGGGCCGGGCGGGTCGCGGCGGAGACGGGGGTGTGAGGGTGCGGGGGCCAAGATCCGTGGACAGGGCCTAGGCTGGTCGGGTGATGACCCCGGAAGCTGAGCAGCAGCGGCCCGAGGAGCGGCTCGAGCGGGCCGTGCGGGCGGCCGAGCAGGCACTGATCGAGTACGAGATCGCCGTGGAGACCTTCCGGATCGAGGTCGACAACTTCTCCCGGCTGCACCACCAGCGGCTCGGCCCGATGTACGCCCGCCTGGAGGAGCTGGACGCGCAGATCGCCGAGGCCCGCGCCGAGCGCAGCGGTGACCCGGAGGACCGGCGCAAGGCGGAGGAGCTGCGGGCCCGGGTCATGCCGATGCCGGACGTGGAGGAGCTGTTCCACGGCTGGATGGACGGCGGTGGCCTGTTCCCGGAGGCCGCGGCGATGCTCACGGACCAGCCGGTGCGGCCCCCGCAGCGCGTCCGGCCCAGCGACGAGGCCCGCAGGCTCTACCGCGAGCTGGCCCGCAAGGCCCACCCCGACCTGGCGCAGGAGGACGGCGAGCGCAAGCGGCGCGAGGAGTTCATCACCCGGGTGAACGCCGCCTACGCCCGGGGCGAGGAGGCGCTGCTGCGGGAGCTGGCCGAGGAGTGGGAGGCCGGTCCGGCGCCCGCCGCGTCCGGTCCCAGCGCCAGCGACGAGCTGTACGCCCGCCTGGAGTGGCTGTCGGAGCGCAAGGAACTGCTCACCGAGGTGGCGCGGACGCTGGAGGAGGGCGCGATCGGCTCCATGCTGCGGCTCGCGCCCGACGATCCCGACCGGCTCCTGGAGGAGATCGCCGAGCAGCTGCTGACGGAGGTCCAGAGCCGGGAGGCGGAGCTGGCGGAGCTGCTCGGGCAGGAGTGAGCGTCAGGCTCGTCCGGCCCGGGCGTCCGGTAGCTTCGGAACCATGAATTTCGGAGCTGGTGTGCCCACCGTGCAGGTCACGGACGTGAAGGACGACGACTTCCTGCTGGACGTCCGTGAGGACGACGAGTGGCAGGCAGGTCATGCCGCGGGGGCGCTGCACATCCCGGTCAGCGAATTCGTCGCGCGGTACGGGGAGCTGACCGAGGCCGCGCCGCAGGACGGCCGTGTCCATGTGATCTGCCGTTCCGGTGGTCGGTCCGCGCAGGTCACGATGTATCTGGCCCAGCAGGGCATCGACGCCGTGAACGTGGACGGCGGAATGCAGGTGTGGCAGGCCGCTGGGCGCGCCGTCGTGAACGACAAGGGGGAGCCCGGCTTCGTCCTGTAGGCACCGCTCTGGGCGACGCCGGGGCACTGCGCGGCGCTCAGCCCAGCGGGTGGGCCGCCAGCAGGTCGCCCAGCGCCTCCTCGTGGGCGGACGCCGGGCCGAGGGACAGTTCCAGGTGCTTGGCCCAGGCGTGGTAGCGGTGCAGCGGGTACTCGACGTCGGCGCCGAAGCCGCCGTGCAGGTGCTGCGCGGTCTGCGCGACCCGTCGTACGCCCTCCGCGGCCCAGATCTTCGCGACGGCGACGTCCGCGGCGGCGGGCAGCGGCCGTTGCGCCGCCGCCCCGGAGCCGATCCGCCAGGCGGCCTGCCAGAGCGTGGCCTCCATCGCCCGCAGGTCGACATAGCGGTCGGCGGCCTGCACGGCGACGGCCTGGAAGGTGGCCAGCGGGTGCCCGAACTGTTCCCGCGTGCTGGTGTAGTCGGCGGTCATGCGCAGGACGCGTTCGCCGAGGCCGAGCGCCAGCGCGCAGGTCCCGGTGAGCAGCAGGTTCCGGAGCCACTCCCAGGCGCCCTCGGCGTCGATGACGCGGGTGACCGGGAGGCGGGCCGCCTCCAGCCGTAGCTCGCCGAGCCGTTCCCCGGTGGTCGAGATCTGTTCGGCGAGCGCGGTGCCCGGGTGGCCGCGCGGCACCAGGGCCAGGACGATGCCGCCGTTCCGGTCGGTCGCGGGTACGAGCGTGAGGTCGGCGTCATGGGCCCAGGGGACGGCCGTCTGGGCTCCGTCCAGCAGCCAGTCCGCGCCGTCCCGCCGGGCGGTCACGGCACGTTCGGCGGGGTCGTGGCCGGTGCGGCCGTGCCCGGCGACCGTCAGCACGGTCCCGCCCCGGGCCACGCCCGCCAGCAGCGCCGCCTTCGGCTCCGCGGCGCCGAAGGCCTGGACGGCGGCCGCGGCCGCGCTGGTCTCCAGCAGCGGCACCCGGGCCAGCACCTTCGCCGACTCGCGCAGCACCAGACAGAGCGCGACCGGGTCGAGCCCGGCCCCGCCGTGCTCCGGGGCGAGCAGGAGCCCTGTGAGTCCGGTCTCGGCGAGCCGGGCCCACAGCGGCCGGTCGTACCCCTCGGCCACGGCGCCCGCGGTGAGCGCCGGGCTCGGCACCGTGTCCGGGGCGACATCGGCGAAGACCCCCCGCGCCGCCTCGGCCGCCGCCTGCTGCTCCTCGCTGAAGGTGAAGTCCACGGTCCCTCCCTGCCCTTCCGGCGGTGCCGCTCGGCCCGGTCGTCGGCCCGGGTCTGGATCTGACGGGACGTCAGGAACGAGGGTCAAGATAGAACAGGTTCCAGGAGAAGGGAACGGCGGCGCCATGGCCGTAAGGTGTCCCCTCCCGTGTGTGGCGCGTGGCTCATCCGATGGGGCTGTGCCGGGCGGGTCGGCCTGAGTACGGTGCCGGTGCGAGCGCCGTACGGAGGCGTGTGCGGGCGGGGCGAGCCGAGGACGGACCTGGGACCGGGAGACGGGGCGGAATGGACGCGTACGGCGCAGGGGGCGCGCGCGGCGACGGCGTGGAGAACCCGCCCGCCGACGGCCCGCACGCCGTCGACCAGGTGCCCTCACCCCGGGGCGGTGACGAGGCGCCCGGTCCGCACCCCCCGGGACCGCCCCGTACCGGGGTGGCCGCGCTGCGGCTCCCGTACCGGGTCGGGGTCGCCGTGGTGCTGGCGGTCGTCGCGGTGGTCGTCTGTGTCCACCTGGGGATGGTCTTCCTGCACGTCGCCCCGTCGAACACGGCCACCAAGCGGCACGGCGAGGCGGTCGAGGAGTGGGTCTACCCCGAGTTCGAGCAGAACTGGAAACTGTTCGCGCCGAACCCGTTGCAGCAGAACATCTCCGTGCAGGTCCGGGCGCAGGTGCGCACGCCGGACGGCGGTTCCCGGATCACCGGCTGGTACGACCTGTCCGCGCAGGACGGCCGGAACATCGACGGCAACCTGCTGCCGAGCCACACCGCTCAGAACGAGCTGCGCCGCGCCTGGGACTTCTACGTCGGATCGCACGACGCCGAGAACCGCCCCTCCGGTGAGCGGGGGGCGATGAGCGAGGCGTATCTGCGGCGCATCGTGCTGATGCGCCTGGAGCGGGCGGGCGCGGCCGGGGCCGGGGGCGTGTTCGAACGGGTGCAGGTGCGGGCCGCCACCACCAATGTGGCGCCGCCCGAGTGGAGCGACGAAGAGGTCTCCCTGCGGCCGGTCCACCGCGAGCTGGCCTGGTGGCGGGTGCCGCCCGCCGAGGCCGAGGGAGGGATCGGGTGAACCGCGTCGCCCTGGCGGTCTCCGGCGCCATCGCGCGGGTCACGGAGTCGGCGCTCGGCCCGTACCAGACCGCCGTGATACGCATCGGCTTCGCCGGGACCTGGCTGCTGTTCCTGCTGCGCGAGTATGCGCACCGGCACGAGCTGTACGGCCCGAACGGGCCCTGGGGCTGGGACCTCGGCCAGCAGCTGACCGGCCTCAACGGTTCCTTCACGGTGCTGATGTGGTCGGACGCGACGCTCTGGTTCGAGATCGCCTACGCGCTCGCGGTGCTCTCCAGCCTGCTGCTGATGCTCGGCTGGCGCACCCGCACGATGTCGCTGCTCTTCATGGTCGGCGTGCTCTCCCTCCAGAACCGCAGTGTCTTCATGGGCGACGGCGGGGACAACGTCCTGCACCTGATGTCGATCTACCTGGTCTTCACCCGGTGCGGCCGGGTGTGGTCACTGGACGCCCGGCGGGAGCGGCTCGGGCACGAGGCGCGGGCGCGTGGCGAACGGGTCGTGGACCGTACGGGGCCCGCGCTGTGGGGCGTGTTCGGGGTGCTGCTGGCCGCGGCGACCGGGGCCGGGCGGCTGTTCGACTCCGAAGCGCTGGTGCCGGTGCTGCTGTGGGGCGCCTGGGCGGCGCAGGGACTGTGGTGGGTCGTGGGGCGGCGCGCGAGGAGCGCCGAGCCGCGGATCCTGCTCGATGTGATCGCGAACATCCTGCACAACGGAGCACTGTTCGTGATCATGGCGGAAGCTTGTCTGATCTACGCCACGGCGGGCTGGTACAAGATCCAGGGCTCGCGCTGGCAGGACGGCACCGCCGTCCACTACCCGCTCCACCTGGACTACTTCTCGCCGTGGCCCGCGCTGGCCGATCTGCTGTCCAGCAGCGGCACGATGGTGCTGCTGGTGACGTACGGGACGGTCGCCGTGCAGGTCGCCTTCCCGTTCACGCTGCTGCACCGGCGGGCCAAGAACGTCCTGCTGGCGGTCATGATGACCGAGCACGCGGTGATCGCCGTGGTGCTGGGGCTGCCGTTCTTCTCGCTGGCCATGATCGCCGCGGACGCGGTCTTCCTGCCGACGTCCTTCCTCCGTCGGATCGGGGGCTGGGCGGCACGCGCGCGTGAGCGGCTGTTCGCGCGCGGCCGGGTCGCGCCGCCGCCCGCGCCGCCCGCCCCGGAGGACACCGAGCGCGCCCACGTAGGCTTCCCGGCATGAACGACCCCGCCGACCCCGCCGACCCTGCCGACCCTGCCGGGCCGGACGCCGACGCCCCCCTGAGCCACGCGGACGCGATGGCGCTCTGGCAGCGGCGCGTCGGCACCTCCGTGCTCCTGGACGGCTTCCACGCCCTCAAGCACGCCCTGCGCTTCGGCGCCGAGGTCCCGGTCGCGGTCACCGCCGACCGGAGCGCCGCACTCGCCCTCGCCGACGAGCTGGCCCCGGACGTACGGCGGACGCTGGCGGGCCTGCTGACCGAGGTGGGGCAGGCGGCGTACGCGTCCCTGGTACCGCGTACGCACCCCACCGGGGTGGCCGCCCTCGCCGTACGGCCCGCCCGCGAGACCCGTCTGCGCGCCCTCGGGAAGGCCGGGCGGGGCGCGCCCGTCGTCGTCCTCGACCAGCCGCGCAACCTCGGCAACGCGGGCGCGGTGATCCGGCTGGCCGCCGGTTTCGGGGCGACCGGTGTGATCACCACCGGCACGCTCGACCCCTGGCACCCCACGGTGGTGCGCGGCGGGGCCGGGCTGCACTTCGCGACCGCGGTGGAGCGCCTGGACGTCGCCGAACTGCCGCCCGGACCGCTCTTCGCCCTCGACCCGGAGGGCGAGGACATCCGCGGTCTGAAGCTGCCCGACGACGCGCTGCTCGCCTTCGGCTCGGAGCGCAGCGGGCTCTCCCGCGAACTGCGCGCGCGTGCCGACCACTTGGTGTCGCTGCCGATGCGCCCCCAGGTCTCCAGCTACAACCTCGCCACCAGCGTGGCCATGACGCTGTACCACTGGAGCCTCACGGCCGCCGGAGTCCCCGGGGGCGCGTGAGCGTCACGCCTCGCGGCGCACCTCCACCACCCGGAAGCGGTTGGCCACGAAGGCGCCGTCGCACAGCGCGGAGTTGGCCGCCGGGTTGCCGCCGGAGCCGTGGAAGTCGGAGAAGGCGGCCGTCTGGTTGACGTACACCCCGCCGGTCAGGTTGAGCGACAGCTGGGCGGCCTCGTCCAGGCAGACCTCCGCCACGGCCTGCTCCACCTCCGGGTCGGTGGTGTACGCGCCGACCGTCATCGCGCCCTTCTCCCTGATGGTGCGCCGCAGCAGCTCGACCGCGTCGGCGGCCGAGTCGACGGCGACGGCGAACGACACCGGCCCGAAGCACTCGCTCATGTAGGCGGCCTCGGCGTCGGGCTTGGCCCCGTCCAGCTTCACGATCACCGGGGTGCGCACGACGGCGTCCGGGAAGTCCGGGTGGGCGATCTCGCGGGAGGCGAGGGCGACCTCGCCGAGGCCCGCGGCGGCCTCCAGACGGGCCTTGACGTCCGGGTTGACGATCGCGCCGAGCAGCGCGTTCGCGCGGGCGTCGTCGCCGAGCAGGCCGTCCACCGCGCGCGCGAGGTCGGCCACCACCTCGTCGTAGGACTTGTGGCCGTCGTCGGTGGCGACGCCGCCGCGCGGGATCAGCAGGTTCTGCGGGGTGGTGCACATCTGGCCGCTGTACAGCGACAGGGAGAACGCCAGGTTGGACAGCATGCCCTTGTAGTCGCCGGTGGACTCCACGACGACCGTGTTGACGCCCGCCTTCTCGGTGTACACCTGCGCCTGGCGGGCGTTGGCCTCCAGCCAGTCGCCGAACGCCGTGGAGCCGGTGTAGTCGATGATCCGGATCTCGGGCCGGACGGCGAGCGTCTTGGCGATGCCCTCGCCGCCCCGCTCGGCGGCCAGCGCGACCAGGTTGGGGTCGAAACCCGCCTCGGTGAGCACCTGCCGGGCGGCCTGGACGGTCAGCGCGAGCGGCAGCACCGCGCGCGGGTGCGGCTTGACCAGCACGGCGTTGCCGGTGGCGAGGGAGGCGAACAGGCCCGGATAGCCGTTCCAGGTCGGGAAGGTGTTGCAGCCGATGAGCAGCGCGACCCCGCGCGGGACCGGCGTGAACTCCTTGGTGAGGGCGAGGGGGTCGCGCTTGCCCTGCGGCTTGGTCCACTCGGCGGTCCCGGGGGTGCGGACCTGCTCCGCGTAGGCGTAGGCCACCGCCTCCAGGCCGCGGTCCTGCGCGTGCGGGCCGCCCGCCTGGAACGCCATCATGAAGGCCTGGCCGGACGTGTGCATGACCGCGTGGGCGAACTCGTGCGTCCGGTCGCTGATCCGCTTGAGGATCTCCACGCAGACCAGCGCGCGCAGCTCCGGGCCCGCGTCCCGCCAGGCGCGCTGTCCGGCCCTCATGGCGGGCAGCAGTACGTCGACGTCCGCGTGCGGATAGGTCACGCCCAGCTCGACGCCGTACGGCGAGACCTCGCCGCCCACCCAGTCGTCGGTGCCGGGCTGGTCCAGGTCGAGGCGGGTGCCCAGCAGGGCGTCGAAGGCGGCCTTGCCGGCGGCCGCGTCCAGGCTGCCGTGCTCGCCGTAGGCCTTGGGGTGCTCGGGATGGGGGGACCAGTACGCGCGCGTGCGGATCGCTTCCAGCGCCTGGTCGAGGGTGGGCCGGTGCTGGGCGATCAGCTGGTCAGCGGTGAGTGCGGCGGCCATGCGGGTCCAACTCCTCGTCTGGGGGACTCCTCGTCGAGTCCTTGACCTGGCGGAAACAACAAGAGGGGCAGCTCAAAGCGGGGGCGGGACAGAGTGGTCAGAGTTAGAGTAACCGAACGATCGGTCGGGACAAGGGGGTCCGCCGCATCTGTGGACAACCCCGTGCGGGAGGATCGCGCCCATGACAGCACTCGACCTCAGCAGCGCCGTGGCCGTCGTGGGGACCGGCACCATGGGCCAGGGCATCGCCCAGGTGGCGCTGGTCGCCGGGCATCCCGTACGGCTGTACGACGCCCTGCCCGGCCGCGCCCGCGAGGCGGCCGACGCGATCGGCGCCCGGCTCGACCGGCTCGTGGCGAAGGACCGGCTGACCGGTGCCGAGCGGGACGCCGCCCGTGCCCGGCTGCTGCCCGCCGAGGGCCTCGCCGAGCTGGCCGACTGCGCCCTCGTCGTCGAGGCGGCCCTGGAGCGGCTCGACGTCAAGCAGGAGCTGTTCCGCGAGCTGGAGGACATCGTCGGCGACGACTGCCTGCTCGCCACCAACACCTCCTCCCTGTCGGTGACCGCGATCGGCGGCGCGCTGCGCAACCCCGGCCGCTTCGTGGGCCTGCACTTCTTCAACCCGGCGCCGCTGCTGCCGCTGGTCGAGGTGGTCTCCGGGTTCGCCACCGACGTCACGTACGCCACGCGCGCGTACGAGACCGCCCGCGCCTGGGGCAAGACGCCGGTCGCCTGCGCGGACACCCCCGGCTTCATCGTCAACCGCATCGCCCGGCCCTTCTACGCCGAGGCCTTCGCGGTCCTGGAGGCGCAGGGCGCCGACCCCGCCACCATCGACGCGGTGCTGCGCGAGAGCGGCGGCTTCAGGATGGGCGCCTTCGAACTGACCGACCTGATCGGGCAGGACGTCAACGAGTCCGTGACGCACTCCGTCTGGCAGTCCTTCTTCCAGGACGTGCGCTTCACGCCCTCGCTCGCCCAGCGGCGGCTGGTCGAGTCCGGCAGGCTCGGCCGCAAGAGCGGCCACGGCTGGTACGACTACTCGGGCGCCGACGGGGCCGCCGAGCGCCCCGAACCGCACACCGCCGAGCAGGCCCCGCCGCCCGCCTACGTCGTCGCCGAGGGCGACCTCGGCCCGGCCTCCGACCTGCTCGCGCTGATCCGCGAGGCGGGCATCCAGGTCCGTGAGGAGGAAGAGGACCACGGCACCCGGCTGGTGCTGCCCGGCGGTGGCCAGCTGGCGCTCGCGGACGGCCAGACGTCCGTGGAGTTCCGCGACGTCGTCTACTTCGACCTCGCCCTGGACTACCGGCGCGCCACCCGCATCGCCCTGTCCGCCTCCCAGGACACCTCCTCGACGACCCTCACCGAGGCCACCGGCCTGTTCCAGGCGCTCGGCAAGAAGGTCAGCGTCATCGGCGACGTGCCCGGCATGATCGTCGCCCGCACGGTCGCGCGGATCGTCGACCTCGCGCACGACGCGGTGGCCAAGGGCGTGGCGACCGAGGAGGACATCGACACCGCGATGCGGCTCGGCGTCAACTACCCTCTGGGTCCCTTCGAGTGGAGCCGCCGCCTGGGCCGCAACTGGGCGTACGCCCTCCTCGACGACCTGCACCTGCGCGACCCGTCCGGCCGGTATGCGCCGTCCCTGGCGCTCTACCGCCACGCCTACGCCTCCGACAAACGGGAGGGCAGCACCTCATGACCACCGCCAAGCGCGACACCTACACGCCGGAGACGCTGCTGTCGGTCGCCGTGCGGGTCTTCAACGAGCGCGGCTACGACGGCACGTCCATGGAGCACCTGTCCAAGGCGGCCGGGATCTCCAAGTCCTCGATCTACCACCATGTCTCCGGCAAGGAGGAGCTGCTGCGCCGTGCGGTGAGCCGGGCGCTGGACGGCCTCTTCGGCATCCTCGACGAGGACCACGCGCGCGTGGGGAGCCCCGCCGACCGCCTGGAGCACGTCGTACGGCGCATGGTCGAGGTGCTGATATCCGAGCTGCCCTATGTGACGCTGCTGCTGCGGGTGCGGGGCAACACCGGCACCGAGCGGTGGGCGCTGGAGCGGCGCCGGGAGTTCGACCACCGGGTCGCCGAGCTGCTGAAGGCGGCGGCGGCCGACGGGGACATACGGGACGACGTGGAGGTGCGGCTCGCGACCCGGCTGGTCTTCGGGATGGTCAACTCGATCGTCGAGTGGTACCGCCCGGACGGCCGCGGCATGGGCGAGCGTGAGGTGGCCGACGCGGTGGTGCGGGTGGCGTTCGCGGGGCTGCGGCAGGGCTGACGCCACGGGGAGGGGACCGGCTCAGCCCGGCGGTTCCAGGTCCTCCTCCTCGAACACCAGCAGGGTGCGGGTGCTGAGCACCTCGGGGATCGCCTGGAGCCGGGTGAGGACCAGCTCGCGCAGGGCGCGGTTGTCCGGGGTGTGCACCAGCAGCAGGACGTCGAAGTCGCCGCCCACCAGGGCGATGTGCGCCGCGCCGGGCAGCTGGCGGAGCCGCTCGCGGACCGTGCGCCAGGAGTTCTGGACGATCTTCAGGGTGATGTACGCCGAGGTGCCCTGGCCCGCGCGCTCATGGTCGACCCGGGCGCCGAAGCCGCGGATCACCCCGTCCTCGACCAGCCGGTTGATGCGCGCGTAGGCGTTGGCGCGCGAGACGTGCACGCGCTCCGCGACCGACCGTATCGACGCCCGGCCGTCCGCCTGGAGCATCCGCAGGATGTCCTGGTCGACGGCGTCGAGGGGACGCGCGGGCGGTGCGGGCGGCGCCGGGCCGCCGGCGTCCGCACCCCCGGCCATTTGTTCAGATGCCATGTCCCCCCGCCTCCGTAGCATGGACGTACTGCGTCCATCACAGGCTGTGGAGAACCGTTTGTCCACAGCCCATGGGTGCCTGTAGCCAAAATGTGCCGACGACCGAACAATCGGTAGGTGAGGCGCATCACACCCGCGCGCCTCTTCTCAGCCGCTCCCACGAGGAGGTGCCGTCATGACGGTCATGGAGCAGCGTGGCGCGTATCGGCCGTCGCCGCCGCCCGCCTGGCAGCCCCGCACCGACCCCGCGCCGCTGCTGCCCGACGCGGCCCCGTACCGCGTCCTCGGCACCGAGGCCGCCGCCCAGGCCGACCCCGCGCTGCTGCGCCGTCTGCACACCGAGCTGGTGCGCGGCCGCCGCTACAACACGCAGGCCACCGCCCTCACCAAGCAGGGCCGCCTCGCCGTCTATCCCTCCAGCACCGGCCAGGAGGCCTGCGAGGTCGCCGCCGCGCTCGCCCTGGAGGACCGTGACTGGCTCTTCCCCAGCTACCGCGACACGCTCGCCGTCGTCGCGCGCGGCGTCGACCCCGTCGAGGCGCTCACCCTGCTGCGCGGCGACTGGCACACCGGCTACGACCCGCACGCGCACCGCGTGGCCCCCCTGTCCACCCCCCTCGCCACCCAGCTCCCGCACGCCGTCGGGCTGGCGCACGCCGCCCGGCTCAAGGGCGACGACGTGGTCGCGCTCGCCATGGTCGGCGACGGCGGCACCAGCGAGGGCGACTTCCACGAGGCGCTGAACTTCGCCGCCGTGTGGCAGGCCCCGGTCGTCTTCCTGGTCCAGAACAACGGCTTCGCGATCTCCGTGCCGCTCGCCAAGCAGACCGCCGCCCCGACCCTGGCCCACAAGGCCGTCGGGTACGGGATGCCGGGCCGCCTGGTCGACGGCAACGACGCCGCGGCCGTGCACGAGGTGCTCAGCGAGGCGGTACGGCACGCCCGCGCGGGCGGCGGCCCCACCCTCGTGGAGGCGGTGACGTACCGCATGGAGGCACACACCAACGCCGACGACGACAAGCGCTACCGCGGTGACTCCGAGGTCTACGCCTGGCGCGACCACGACCCCGTCCAGCTGCTGGAGCGGGAGCTGACCGCCCGTGGCCTGCTCGACGAGGACGGCGTCCGGGCCGCCCGGGACGCCGCCGAGGCCTTCGCCGCCGACCTGCGCGCCCGCATGAACCAGGACCCGGTCCTGGACCCGGCGGACCTCTTCGCCCACGTCTACGCCGAGCCCACACCCCAGCTGCGCGAACAGCGGGCGCAGCTGGACGCCGAGCTGGCCGCCGAGCAGGAAGGGGCGCACTGATGACCACGGTCGCCGTGAAGCCCGCCACCATGGCGCAGGCCCTCACGCGCGCGTTGCGCGACGCGATGGCCGCCGACCCGGCCGTGCACGTCCTCGGCGAGGACGTCGGCACCCTCGGCGGTGTCTTCCGCGTCACCGACGGACTCGCCAAGGAGTTCGGCGATGACCGCTGCACGGACACCCCGCTCGCCGAGGCGGGCATCCTCGGCACCGCGGTCGGCATGGCCATGTACGGGCTGCGCCCGGTCGTGGAGATGCAGTTCGACGCCTTCGCCTACCCGGCCTTCGAACAGCTGATCAGCCATGTCTCCCGGATGCGCAACCGCACCCGCGGCGCGATGCCGCTGCCGATCACCGTCCGCGTCCCCTACGGCGGCGGCATCGGCGGCGTGGAACACCACAGCGACTCCTCCGAGGCGTACTACATGGCGACTCCGGGGCTCCATGTCGTCACGCCCGCGACCGTCGCCGACGCCTACGGCCTGCTGCGCGCCGCCATCGCCTCCGACGACCCGGTGGTCTTCCTGGAGCCCAAGCGGCTGTACTGGTCGAAGGACGCCTGGAACCCGGAGGAGCCCGGGACCGTTGAACCGATAGGCCGCGCGGTGGTGCGGCGCTCCGGCCGGAGCGCCACGCTCATCACGTACGGGCCGTCCGTACCCGTCTGCCTCGAAGCCGCCGAGGCGGCGCGGGCCGAGGGGTGGGACCTCGAAGTCGTTGACCTGCGCTCCCTGGTGCCGTTCGACGACGAGACGGTCTGTTCCTCGGTACGGCGGACCGGGCGAGCGGTCGTCGTCCATGAGTCGGGCGGGTTCGGCGGACCGGGCGGGGAGATCGCGGCCCGGGTCACGGAGCGCTGCTTCCACCACCTGGAGGCGCCGGTGCTGCGCGTGGCCGGGTTCGACATCCCCTATCCGCCGCCGATGCTGGAACGGCATCATCTGCCCGGCGTCGACCGGATCCTGGACGCCGTGGCGCGTCTGCAATGGGAGGCCGAGAGCTGATGGCAGGTGCTTCTGAGATGCACAGTCTGGAGTTCAGGCTGCCCGACCTCGGCGAGGGGCTCACCGAAGCGGAGATCGTGCGCTGGCTCGTCGAGGTCGGGGACCTGGTCGAGGTCGACCAGCCGGTCGTCGAGGTCGAGACGGCCAAGGCGATGGTCGAGGTGCCCTGCCCCTACGGCGGTGTGGTCACCGCCCGCTTCGGCGAGGAGGGCACCGAGCTGCCCGTGGGCGCGCCGCTGCTGACGGTCGCGGTGGGCGCGGCGGCCTCCGGCTCCCCTGAGCCGCGGACCGCTTCCCGTGCCGGTGCGGTCGCGGACGGGTCCGCCCGCGCGGAGGCGGCCCCGGCCCGGCAGCAGGGCGAGGGCTCGGGCAACGTCCTCGTCGGGTACGGCACCGGCGCGGCCCCGGCCCGGCGCAGAAGGGTCCGCCCTACGCCGCCCAGTCCCGCGTCCGGTGCGGCCGACGCCGTCCCGGCGGACCCCGGTTCGCCGCCGTCGGCGCCGGGCAACGCCCCGTCAGCTCCCGGCACCGCCCCCGCTCGGCCTGCCAACGGCCACCGCGGTGAGGGCCCCGTCCCCGTGATCTCGCCCCTCGTGCGGCGGCTCGCTCGGGAGAACGGGCTCGACCTGCGGGAGCTGACCGGCTCCGGGCCCGACGGGCTGATCCTGCGCGCGGACGTCGAGTACGCGCTGCGGGCGGCCGCGGCACAGGCCCGCCCGGCGGCGACCGCACAGCCGCGCAGCGAGGCGCCCGCCCCGGAGGCACCGGCCGCCCCCGGCGAGACCCGCGTCCCGCTCAAGGGCATCCGCGGCGCCGTCGCCGACAAGCTCTCCCGCAGCAGGCGCGAGATACCGGACGCGACCTGCTGGGTGGACGCCGACGCCACGGAGCTGATGCGCGCCCGCACCGCGATGAACGCGTCCGGCGGGCCGAGGATCAGCCTCGTCGCGCTGCTGGCCAGGATCTGCACCGCGGCCCTCGCACGGTTCCCCGAGCTGAACTCCACGGTCGACACGGCGGCCCGGGAGGTCGTCCGGCTCGACCGGGTGCACCTCGGCTTCGCGGCCCAGACCGAGCGCGGCCTGGTCGTGCCGGTGGTCCGGGACGCGCACACCCGCGACGCGGAGTCGCTGACCGCCGAGTTCGCGAGGCTGACCGACGCGGCCCGCGCCGGGACGCTCACCCCCGCGGAGCTGACCGGCGGCACCTTCACGCTGAACAACTACGGCGTGTTCGGCGTCGACGGCTCCACGCCGATCATCAACCACCCCGAGGCGGCCATGCTCGGCGTCGGCCGGATCGTCCCCAAGCCCTGGGTGCACGACGGCGAGCTGGCGGTGCGGCAGGTCGTACAGCTCTCGCTCACCTTCGACCACCGGGTCTGCGACGGCGGCACGGCGGGCGGCTTCCTGCGCTACGTCGCCGACTGCGTGGAACAACCGGCGGTGCTCCTGCGCACCCTGTGATCCCCGGGGCCCGTGTTTCCCAGGGGCCCAATGGCCCTGGTGATGAGGTCCTCCGTCCTCGTTCCCTGTGATCCGCCCGGCCCGCATACTCGGGGGGTGACCGAACACCAGCCCCCCGCGAGCCGGTCCACCGAGGACACGACGGCCTACGACGCCGTCGTGCTCGCCGGTGGTGGCGCACGGCGGCTCGGCGGCGTGGACAAGCCCGGAGTGCGGGTCGGCGGCCGGGCACTGCTCGACCGGGTGCTGGCGGCCTGTGCCGACGCCCGGCGCACGGTCGTCGTCGCCGAGCCCCGGGAGACCGCCCGGCCCGTGCTGTGGGCGCGCGAGGACCCGCCGGGCGGCGGACCGCTCGCCGCCCTCGGCGCCGGGCTGCGGCACAGCACGGCGGAGCTGGTCCTGGTCGCCTCGGCCGACCTGCCGTTCCTCGACACGGGAACCGTGCGGCGGCTGCGGGACGCCCTGCGGACCGGCGGCGCCGACGGCGCGCAGCTCATCGATGCCGAAGGCCGGGCACAACCGCTGGTGGCCGTGTACCGGGCCGCGGCGCTGCGCCGGGGGCTGGCCTCGGTCACCGAGGAGCGGGGCGGCCTGACCGGGCTGCCGCTGCGGCTGCTGACCGCCGGTCTCCACCTCACCCGGGTCCCGGACCCCGTCGCGGCCTTCGACTGCGACACCTGGGACGACATCGCCATCGCCAGGGCACGCATCAGGGAGCATGGGCACGTGTTGGATGAATGGATTTCCGCAGTCAAGGACGAGCTGGGCATCGAACTCGACGTCGACACCGGCGTCCTGCTCGACCTGGCCCGGGACGCCGCGCACAACGTGGCCCGGCCCGCGGCGCCCCTGACCACGTTCCTGGTCGGCTACGCGGCCGCGCAGGCCAAGGGCGGCCCACAGGAGGTCGCCGAGGCCGCCCGCAAGGCCGCGGCCCTGGCCCTGCGCTGGTCCGAGGAGGACACCAAGGCTCCCGGGAAGCCGGACGCGGCCCCGGACGCCACTCCGGACACCCGCCCGGACGCCGGATGACCGCCCCCGGCACCCGGACCGAGCAGGACGCCGACGACCTCGACGTCGAGGAGGCGCTCGCCCTGGTCAAGCACCCGGACCCCCCGCATGGACAGCCGTCGTCCCAGCGGCCCCAGGCGCCCCATGGATCACCGGAGTCACAGGCGACCCGCACAGCACACGACACCCACCACAGAGCCACCCCCTGGCCCGACGCGCGGGCGATCGCCGAGCGGGCCGGGCGCCGCGCCGGTGCCCGCCGGGAGCTGGTCTCGGTGACCCTGGACTCCGCGCTCGGCCTCACCCTGGCCGCTCCCCTGACCGCCCTCACCGACCTGCCGTCCTTCGACAGCTCGGCGATGGACGGCTGGGCGGTCGCCGGGCCCGGCCCCTGGGACGTCCGGGACGAAGGCGTCCTCGCCGGGCACGCCGAACCCGCGCCGCTCGGTGACGGCGAGGCCGTCCGGATCGCGACCGGCGCCCGTATCCCCGCCGGGACCACCGCCGTGCTCCGCAGTGAGCACGGCCGCACCGACGAGAAAGGCCGGCTGCACGGCACCCACGGCCCGGTCGGCCACGGCCAGGACATCCGCCCACGCGGCCAGGAGTGCCGCAGCGGCGACCAACTGCTGCCGGTCGGCGCCCTGGTGACCCCGGCCGTGCTCGGTCTCGCGGCCGCCGCCGGGTACGACACCCTCACCGCGGTCCCCCGCCCCACCGCCGAGGTCTTCGTCCTGGGCGATGAACTGCTCACCGAGGGACTCCCGCACGACGGCCTGATCAGGGACGCGCTCGGCCCGCTGCTGCCGCCCTGGCTGCGCGCGCTCGGCGCCGAGATCACCGCCGTGCGCCGACTCGGCGACGACGCCGAGGTGCTGTACCGCGCGGTCAGGGACAGCACCGCCGATCTGATCGTCACCACCGGCGGCACCGCCGCGGGGCCGGTGGACCATGTCCACCCCACCCTGCGCCGCGTCGGTGCCGAGCTGCTGGTGAACGGCGTCAAGGTGCGCCCCGGACACCCGATGCTGCTGGCCCGCACCAAGGAGGACCAGCACCTCGTCGGGCTCCCCGGCAACCCGCTCGCCGCGGTCTCCGGTCTGCTCACGCTCGCCGAGCCGCTGCTGCGGACCCTCTCCGCCCGCCCGGCGCCGGAGCCGTATGCGCTGCCGCTGGCGGAGGCGGTGCAGGGGCATCCGTACGACACCCGGCTGGTGCCCGTGGCGCTGCGGGGCGACCGGGCCGCGCCGCTGCACTACAACGGCCCGGCGATGCTGCGCGGTGTCGCGGCGGCCGACGCGCTGGCGGTCGTAGCGCCCGGTGGGGCCCGGATGGGTCAGGAGACGGAGATCCTCGATCTGCCCTGGGCGGCTTCAGGAATCAGCGTGTGTTTCACGTGAAACAGCCGCCCGTGCGATGGTGACCACCTGGTCCCCCTTCCGTAGCTCCGTCAGCCGGGGGTCGGTGAAGTCCAGGACGGTCTTGTCGCGCACCACGGCCAGGACCAGCTCGGTGCTCTCATGGGGCGGTCGTCCCACCTCACCGGGGGCCACCGGCCGCTCGATGAGGTCCAGGCCGCTGCCGATCGTCATCAGATCCTCCAGCGTCCGGGCCACGGGCGGGCTGACCAGGGACATTCCCAGGAGCCGACCGGCGGAGCTGGAGCTGGTCACCACGGTGTCCGCGCCGCTCTGGCGCAGCAGCGGGACGTTCTCGTCCTCGCGGACGGCCGCGACGATCGTGGCGCGCCGGTTGAGCTGGCGGGCGGTCAGGGTGATGAGCGTGGCCGCCTCGTCGCGCTGGGGGGCGACGATGACCTGCGCTGCGCGCTGTACCTCAGCCTTGAGCAGGGTCTCGGACCGGGTGGCGTCACCGGTCACCGCGACCAGACCGTCATCGCCGGCCGACTCGGCGTTCTTGCCCAGTGCGTCCACGACGACGATCCGGTCCCGGGGGATGCCCTGGGCGAGCAGAGTCCGTACGGCGTGCCGCCCCTTGGTGCCGTAGCCGATGACCACCACATGGTCGCGGGTGCGGTGCCGCCACCGGTGGATGCGGACCTGCTGCCGGGTGCGTTCGGTGAGCACCTCCAGCGTGGTGCCGACCAGGATGATCAGGAACATCACGCGCAGGGGGGTGATGACGAAGATGTTGGTGACCCGGGCCGCGTCACTGGCCGGGGTGATGTCGCCGTAGCCGGTGGTGGAGAGTGTGACGGTGGCGTAGTAGGCGGCGTCGAGCAGGTCGATGGAACCGTCGAGGTTGTCGTTGTAACCCTCACGGTCGAAGTAGACGATCAGGGTGGTGGTCACCAGGACCAGCAGGGCCATGGCCAGCCGCCGCAGCACCTGTTGGAGCGGTGGCAGGACGGTCTGGGTGGGCATGTTGATGGAGCGGCCCGCCTCGGCGTCGTCCCGGGCCTCCCGCTGTGAGCGGGTCCAGAGTGATCGGAAGAGGGACAATCGCCCCGACCGGGAAGGTGATTGCTCGTCTCCTGGCAACGCGGGCCCCCTGTGGTCCTGCTGATCCGGACAGTGGGCACCATGGTCTCCGACCGCTCGCGGTCACGCTCACCGGGTCACCCGTCCGTCACCTGCCCGCCCGACCCCACTGGAGAACTCACGTGCGCGACCACACCGTTGTCATCGGCTTCGGCACGAAGGGGCGGGCCACGATCCACGCCGTCTGCGCGGCCGGGCTGAGGAAGGACCAGGTCGCCGTCGTCGACACCTCGGCCAAGGTCATCGACGCGGCCATCGGCGAGGGCTACTCGGGCGTGGTCGGCGACGGCACGCGCAGCGATGTCCTGCGGCGGGCCGAGGTGCAGCGGGCCGGGCGGATCGTGATCTCGACGGGCCGGGACGACACCGCCGTACTGGTGGCGCTGACGGCCCGGCAGATCAACCAGGGAGCGAAGATCGTGGCCGCGGTGCGGGAGGAGGAGAACGCGCCGCTGCTGAAGCAGTCCGGCGCGGACGAGGTGGTCACCAGCTCGGGTGCGGCGGGGCGGCTGCTGGGACTGTCCGTGCTCAGCCCGGCGGCCGGTCTGGTGATGGAGGACCTGATCCGGCGCGGCACCGGACTGGAGATGGTGGAGCGGCCGGTGACCCGGGCGGAGGTGGGGCTGAGCCCGCGCGAGACGGACGACATGGTGGTGAGCGTCGTCCGCGGGCACCGGGTCCTCGGCTACGACGATCCGGCCATCGGGCGGCTGGAGCTGACCGACCGGCTGATCACCGTCGTACGGACCACGCCGGAGAAGAACCGGCGCGGGCCGCGCGACTGACGGGGTGGCAGAGGCCTACTTGCGGTTGTACAGCCGCATCGTGACCGGTCCGAAGACCAGGACGAACAGCGCGGCCCACCCGAGCGACCAGGCGATCTCGGCGGCGGGCCAGTCGCCCGCCATCAGTCCGCGCACCGCCGACGCCAGATGCGTGATCGGGCTGTTGTTGACGAAGGCCTGGAGCCAGCCCGGCATGGTGTGCGGGTCGACGAAGACGTTGGACAGGAAGGTGAGCGGGAAGATCACCATCATGCTGACGCCCATCACCGACTTCTCGGTGCGCAGCAGCAGCCCGAACATCGTCCAGATCCAGGAGAACGCGAAGGAGAACAGCACCAGCAGCGCGATCCCGACGAGCACACCGCCGACGCCGCCGTCCGGCCGGTAGCCGAGGATCATGCCGACCGTCAGCATCACCACGGACGCGATCGTGTAGCGCAGGGCGTCGCCGAGGAGATAGCCGACCATCACCGACGGCCGCCAGATCGGCAGGGTGCGGAACCGGTCGAAGACGCCCTTCTCGATGTCCGTGTTGACCGAGACCCCGGTGTACATCGTGATCATCACGACCGACATCACCAGGATGCCGGGCAGCAGGAACTGGATGTACTCCTTCGGCGAACCGGCCAGCGCCCCGCCGAACAGGTACGTGTACATCAGCACCATCATGATCGGGAAGGCGGTGACGTCGAAGAGCTGCTCGGGTACGTGCTTGATCTTCAGGATCGCCCGCCAGCCGAAGGTCAGCGAGGCCGACCAGGCGCTCGGCCGCGGCGGACGCTCCCTGGCGACCAGCAGCGCGGCGAGCGACTCGGCGCTGACGGGGGCGAGTTCCTTGGTCTCGGTGGTGGTCGCGGTGCTCATGCCGCCGCCTCGCTCTCGGTGCCGTCGGGGGAACCGGCATGCGTGTCATGGCCGGTGAGGGCGAGGAACACCTCGTCCAGACTGGGCTGACCCAGCGAGAAGTTGTCCACGACGACGCCGCCGCGGGCCAGTTCCGCCAGCGCCCGCGCCGCCTGCTCGGCCGCGCCCTGGCCGTTCGAAGCCCCGGCGCCCACCCGGGCCGTCAGCGCCACGGGATCGGGCTCCAGCTGCACATCGGCGTCCAGCGCCAGCCGCAGGACCTGCTCGGCCTGCGGGCGCTGCGCCGGGTCCCGCAGCCGCAGATGGACGGACCCGGCGCCCACGGACGCCTTCAGCTCGCCCTTGGTGCCCTCGGCGATCACCTTGCCGCGGTCGATGACCGCGATCCGGGACGCCAGCTGGTCGGCCTCGTCGAGGTACTGCGTGGTCAGCAGCACGGTGGTGCCCTGGGAGACGACCGCGCGCACGATGTCCCACACCTGGTTGCGGCTGCGCGGGTCGAGACCGGTGGTCGGCTCGTCCAGGAACAGCAGATCGGGGGTGTTGAGGATGGACGCGGCGATGTCGATACGGCGCCGCATACCGCCGGAGTAGTGCTTGACCTGCTTCCCGGCCGCCTCGGTCAGTCCGAACGCCGCCAGCAGCTGGTCGCCGCGCTCGCGTGCGGCCCGCTTGCCGTGCCCGAGGAGGCGGCCCAGCAGGACCAGGTTCTCGCTGCCGGTCAGGTCCTCGTCGACGGACGCGTACTGCCCGGTGAGGCTGACCCGGCCGCGCACCTCGTCGGCCTCGCGCACGACGTCGTGGCCGAAGACACGGGCCTCGCCGCCGTCCGGCCGCAGCAGGGTGGCGAGCATCTTGACGGTGGTGGTCTTTCCGGCGCCGTTGGGGCCGAGGACGCCGTAGACCGTGCCCGTCGGCACGGCGAGGTCGACGCCGTCGACGGCCCTGGTCTCACCGAACGTCTTCACCAGGCCCGCGGTCTCGATGGCCAGGCCTGGACTTCGCTCGCTCATGGTGGGGTGTCCTTCCGCGTACATGGGCTACGCATGGGGAGACCTTTACCGTCCCGCAAACTCATCGGTCCCGCACCGGAATTTCCTGCGGATCCGACCGACGACGCACCCCTGACTCCGTCCGGAGGCGGAAACGGATCGGCCGCAGGACCGAGGAGTAGCGTCCCCCGTATGCATGCGATCACGATTCCCGAACCTGGAGGGCCCGAGGCGCTGGTGTGGGACGAGGTCCCCGACCCGGTGCCCGGCGAGGGCGAGGTCCTGGTCGAGGTGGCGGCCAGCGCCGTCAACCGCGCCGACCTGCTGCAACGCCAGGGCTTCTACGACCCCCCGCCCGGCGCATCCCGCTACCCCGGCCTGGAGTGCTCCGGCCGGATCGCCGCGGTCGGACCCGGCGTCGGCGGCTGGTCGGTCGGCGACGAGGTGTGCGCCCTGCTGTCCGGCGGCGGCTACGCCGAGCGGGTCGCCGTCCCCGCCGGCCAGCTGCTGCCGCTGCCCGAGGGCGTCGGCCTGGTCGAGGCCGCCGCGCTGCCCGAGGTGACCTGCACGGTCTGGTCGAACGTCTTCATGGTCGCCCATCTGCGCCCTGGCGAGACCCTCCTCGTGCACGGCGGCTCCAGCGGCATCGGCACCATGGCCATCCAGCTCGCCAAGGCCGTCGGTGCCAAGGTCGCCGTCACCGCGGGCAGCGAGGAGAAGCTGGAGCGCTGCGCCGAGCTGGGCGCCGACATCCTGATCAACTACCGGGAGCAGGACTTCGTCGCCGAGATCAGGGAGGCCACCGGCGGCGCGGGCGCCGACGTGATCCTCGACAACATGGGTGCCAAGTACCTGGACCGCAACGTCAGGGCGCTGGCCGTGAACGGACGGCTGGCGATCATCGGGATGCAGGGCGGGGTCAAGGGCGAGCTGAACATCGGCGCGCTGCTCGCCAAGCGCGCCGCGATCAGCGCGACCTCGCTGCGGGCGCGCCCGCTGAGCGAGAAGGCGGCGATCGTCGCGGCCGTACGGGAGCATGTGTGGCCGCTGCTGTCCGGCGGTCATGTGCGGCCGGTCGTCGACCGTGAGCTGCCGATGCCGCAGGCGTCCGAGGCGCACCGGCTGCTGGAGGAGAGCGGTCACGTGGGCAAGGTCCTGCTGGTCACGTCCTGAACCGGCTCATCCGGCCCCGCGCCGCACCCGCAGCCCCACGAAGGCGAGCCCGAGCCCGAGGCCGATGAGGACCAGCCCGCTGCCGAGCGGCAGGATCCGCAGCACGGGCTCGGCGCCCCCGCCCGCCTGCCGTACGGGCTGCTCGGGCGGCGCGGGGGGCACGGGGACGGCCGTGGCCCGCTGCGGGGGCCCGGCGGACGCGGCGGGGGCCGTGGACGGCACCTCGGCCCCCGGCTCCACCGGCCGCCCGGGCCGCGCCCGCCCCTCCCCGGCGGAACTTCCGGCCCGCCGCGGGGCATCGCCGGACACGGACGGCAAGGGGGAGGACGGGGGGGATGCGGACACCGCGTACGCCGCTGGGGAGGCAGGCTTCGTGTATGCCGCCGGGGAGGACGAGGGGGGTGCGGACACCGCGTACGCCGCCGGGGAGGCAGGCTTCCTGTACGCCGCCGGGGGGGACGAAGGGGAGGGCGAAGGGGTGGCGGACACCGCGTCCGCCGTCGCGTGGCCGTACCCCGCGACGAAGCCCCCGGCCCCCCACCCGACCGCCACCGCGGCCACCACCGCCCCCCAGCGCACCAGACGCAGCCATGGAGTCACCCTCGTGACCCCCTCCCGGGCCGGACCCATCGAGCAGTCGGACCCTCCCAGCCTCACAGCGGCCGACGAAGGCGGCACTCGGGGCTCCGCCGATGGGCCGACCCCGCTGCACAATCCGCTTATGTCGATACGACACGGCCTGCTGGCCCTCCTGGAGCCGGGCTCCCGCTACGGCTCACAGCTGCGCACCGAGTTCGAGGCACGGACGGCGACGAGCTGGCCGCTCAACATCGGCCAGGTGTACACGACCCTCGGTCGTCTGGAACGGGACGGCATGGTCGTCCAGGAGGGCGTCGACGAGGCCCGGCGGGTGCGGTACGCGCTGACGGAGGCGGGCCGCGCCGAACTGCGGGCCTGGTACGCGCGGCCCGTAGAGCGGGCTACCCCGCCCCGGGACGAGCTGGCGATCAAGCTGGTGATGGCGGTCGCGGCGCCGGGCGTCGACGCGGGGCAGGTGCTGCGGACGCAGCGGCGCCATGTGACCGAGGCGCTCAGGACGTACGTACGCGAGCGGGAGCGGGCGCTCGCGCGGGCGGCGCCCGGACACCCGGAGGAGGTGGCGCGGCTGCTGCTGCTGGAACAGCGGGTCTGCCACGCGGAGGCGGAACTGCGCTGGCTCGACCACTGCGAGGCCCGGCTGTCGGGGCTGACCTGACGTCCGGTGTGCCATGGGTGTGGGGGAGAATGGCCGCATGGAGATGCCGAGGAACGAGAGGTCGCCGGAGAACGCCCAGCGGATCCTGGTCGTGGGCCAGGACGGCATGGCACTCGGCGGCGGCGGGGACGACGACTCCCACGAGACCCCGGTGACGGAGCAGGTCGAGCAGCCTGCCAAGGTCATGCGGATCGGCAGCATGATCAAGCAGCTTCTTGAGGAGGTGCGCGCGGCTCCCCTCGACGAGGCCAGCCGGGTCCGCCTCAAGGAGATCCACGCCAGCTCGGTGAAGGAGCTGGAGGACGGTCTGGCGCCGGAGCTGGTGGAGGAGCTGGAGCGGCTGTCGCTGCCGTTCACCGACGAGGCCACCCCGAGCGACGCGGAACTGCGGATCGCCCAGGCTCAGTTGGTCGGCTGGCTGGAGGGCCTGTTCCACGGCATCCAGACCACCCTGTTCGCGCAGCAGATGGCGGCCAGGGCCCAGCTGGAGCAGATGCGCCGGGCGCTTCCGCCGGGGGTCGCCCAGGAGATGGAGGACCACCAGGGGCCGGGGGGCCGTACGGGCGGGCCGTACCTGTAACCCGTACCCCCTCGACCAGCCACATCCGGGCCCGGCATCGGCGATGCCGGGCCCTGACCCTGTCCGGGGTGTCCTTGTCCGGGGTCCTCGTCCGGGGTCAGGAGGGCGGGTTGCCCGTGGACACACTCAGCTCGATGTCGGGCATCTTGTTGGGGTCGACGTCCGTGCCCGCCGAGGGGAACTGCTGCATGACGGCGCCCTCGCCGTAGGTGTTCTCGTTGACGTCCTTGATGTCCAGCTGCCAGCCCGCGGCCTGCGCGCACTTCTTCACCGAGTCGATGTGCTTGTACCGGAAGTCCGGGAGCTGGATCAGGTCCGGGTCGTTGTACGACTCGTGCGGCTCGCTGCACTCTGTCTCGTCGATCTTCTTCGACGTGTCCGGGCCGCGGTAGCCCGCCTCCTGGGTCTCCGAGGCCGACACCGAGGGATCGGCGGAGCCCTCCGCCCCGCCGCCGCCCTCGTCGCCCCCGCCGTTCATCATCAGGGCGGCGATCAGCCCGCCGACGGCGAGCAGGGACACCACGACCGAGCCGACGATCACGGGCTTGTTCCGGCCCCCACCGCCCGAGGGCCCCTGCGGGGTGATGTTGTACGGCGGCGGCGTCGACGGGCCCTGCGGGGTGTACGCGGACGGGTTCGGGGTCTGGTAGCCGCCCTGCTGCGGATAGCCGTACGCCGGGGAGGGCGCCGACGGGTGCGGGGTGTTGTACGGGTTCGGCTGCGGGGCCGGCTGGTACGGCGTCTGGACGCCGCTCTGGGGCGCCGGGGCGGACTGGTCGACCGGCGGGAACACCGCGGAGCCGACTCCGGCGCCGCTCGGTGTCTGCGCGCCGGGCACGATGCTCGGCGCGGCGGCGTGGAAGGAGGACGCCACGCGCAGGCACTCCTCGCGCATGGCGTCGGCGGTCGGGAAGCGCTCGTTCGGGTTCTTCCGCAGCGCGCGGGCGACGAGCGCGTCCACGGCGGGCGGCAGCGAGCGGTTGACGCCGGACGGAGCCACCGGCTCCTCCTGCACATGCGCGTACGCGATGGCCAGCGGCGAGTCCGCGTCGAACGGGAGCCGCCCGGTGACCAGCTGGAACAGCATGATGCCGACCGAGTACAGGTCGGAGCGGGCGTCCACGCCGCGGCCGAGGGCCTGTTCGGGGGAGAGGTACTGCGGGGTGCCGACGACCATGCCGGTCTGCGTCATCGACGTCACCCCGGACTGCATGGCGCGGGCGATGCCGAAGTCCATGACCTTGACCACGCCGCGCTTGGTCATCATCACGTTGCCCGGCTTGATGTCGCGGTGGACCAGCCCCGCCTCGTGGCTGATCTCCAGCGCGGCCAGCACGTCCGCGGTGATCTTGAGCGCCTTGTCGGCGGGCATCGCGCCGTACTGCCGCACGTCCTGGTCGAGGACCGAGCCGAGGGGACGGCCCTCGACGTACTCCATGACGATGTACGGCGTCATCACGCCGTCGACGTCGTCCTCGCCGGTGTCGAACACCGAGACGATGTTGGTGTGGGTGAGCTTGGCCACGGCCTGGGCCTCGCGGCGGAACCGCTCGCGGAACGCCTGCTCGCGGCCCAGCTCGGTGTGCAGGGTCTTGATCGCGACCTGGCGGTCCAGCACGGAGTCGTAGGCGAGGTGCACGGAGGCCATGCCGCCCTGGCCGAGCAGATCACGCAGTTGATAGCGGCCACCCGCGATCGCCCGCCCCGCGTACTGGTTGTGCGCGCCGTCCTGGCTCATCTCTCCGTGTCCCCCATACAGCCCGTGGCGCCGCCGACCGTCCTTCGGGCCACCGCCTGGCCCCCGTCAGGATCTGCCTGGACCTGTCTTGATCCAAAGTGTCTATTCCCGGCCAAGTCTGCCCCAGGGCACTGACACGTCAAGCTCGGTGCCCGTTCCGTGACCGTACGCGAAAGAAGCGTCGCGGAAGCGTTACAGCGGGCCTACGCCCGGTACACAGGATTTGCACGGCGGAGCGTCAGCGCGGTTTCATGGCCGGTCCGTCTCGGGCCGGTCCCGGCACCCATAGCGGACCGGCGGTTGGCGCGGAGGCTGTAGCGTGGCCGACGGAGACCGTAACAACACCGCGCGCACCGCGGGCAGAAACGACGGCGAGGACTGATGGCACAGCAGCAGCGCGCTCAGGGCCCGTCCGACCCCGAGGCGACTGGCGGCGGCATCTCGGACGCGCCGGAGACCTGGGGCAACGGAGGGCTTGTCGGGGACGGCCGGTACCGGCTCACCCGCAGGCTCGGCCGGGGCGGCATGGCCGAGGTGTTCGCGGCCGAGGACGTACGCCTCGGGCGCACCGTGGCGGTCAAGCTGCTCCGCGCGGATCTCGCCGAGGACCCGGTCTCCAAGGCCCGCTTCACGCGCGAGGCACAGTCCGTCGCCGGGCTGAACCACCACTCCATCGTCGCCGTGTACGACTCCGGCGAGGACGTCGTCGGCGGTCAGTCGGTGCCGTACATCGTGATGGAGATCGTCGAGGGGCGGACCATCCGCGATCTGCTCATCAACGCCGAGGCGCCCGGCCCGGAGCAGGCCCTGATCATCGTCTCGGGGGTGCTGGAGGCGCTCGCCTACTCGCACCAGCACGGCATCGTGCACCGCGACATCAAGCCCGCCAACGTGATCATCACCGACAACGGTGCCGTCAAGGTGATGGACTTCGGCATCGCGCGCGCCCTGCACGGCGCGTCCACGACGATGACGCAGACCGGCATGGTCATGGGCACCCCGCAGTACCTCTCCCCGGAGCAGGCGCTCGGCAAGGCCGTCGACCACCGCTCCGACCTGTACGCGACGGGCTGTCTGCTCTACGAACTGCTCGCCCTGCGCCCGCCGTTCGTCGGCGAGACCCCGCTGTCGGTGGTCTACCAGCACGTCCAGGACATCCCGACGCCGCCGTCCGAGGTCTCCGACGCGGTGCCGCCGGAGCTGGACGGCCTGGTGATGCGCTCGCTCGCCAAGGAGCCCGACGACCGCTTCCAGACCGCCGAGGAGATGCGCGGCCTGGTCCAGTACGGCCTCCAGATGCTGTACGACCAGGGCGGGCACACCGGCACCTGGAACACCGGGCCGGTGGCCGGCCACGACGGGCGCAAGACCGCGGTGATGGGCATGGCGGGCACCTCCGTCATGCCGCACCCCGACGCCTCCGGCACCACTCAGATCCCGCAGCCGATCCTGCCCTCCGGCTACGGCGGCGGGGACGACGGCGGCTTCGAGGGCCACGGCAACAAGGGCAGCGGTCGCGGCAAGCTGTGGATCCTCGCGGTGCTCGCGGTGATCGCCATCGCCGCCGGGGTCGCACTGGCCCTGAACAACGGCGACGGCGGGGAGGGCGGTCCCGGCACCACGCAGTCGCCGACGGTCTCCCAGACCACCACCGACGAGGAGGCCAGTCCGACGCCGAGCGAGGACGCCACCGAGGAGGAGACGGACCCCGGCACGGACCAGGGCACCGGCACCGGCGGCGACTGGAACTGGACGCCGACGCCGACACCGTCGTGGACGCCGTCGCCGACGCCCACCGACGACCCCACGGACACCCAGCCGACGAACACCGCGCCGACCGACACGGAGCCCACGGACACCGAGCCGACCGACACGGAGCCCACGGACACCGAGCCGACCGACACCGAGACGGGCGGCACGGAGGGCGGCACCGGGAGCCTGGAAGGTGCCCTGGGGGGCTGAGGCCCCCACCGAGGCCTGGCGCTGGGGGGGGCTGAGACCCCCACCGGGGCCTGAGGGCGGCCCTCACTCCACGAACGCGTCGCACACCGCGTCGTACTCGCGCGTCCACCACACCGCGAGCGCGGAGGCGGCCGGGAACTGCGGGTCCGCGCGGGTGTCGCCGCGCTCGTAGTGCCAGCGCAGCATCCAGAAGTCGTTCAGCCGCTCCCACCACACCCGGTGCACGGCCGCCGCGAGCTGCGAGGGCGTGGCCTGGGCGGCGCGCCGGTACGCGCGCGCGTACGCCCGCGCCTTCGTCAGGTCGAGGGTTCCGTCGGGCCGTACGAAGAAGATCGCGGCGGCGCGTACGGCCTCCTCGCCGCGGGGCTGCACGCCGAGCCGGTCCCAGTCGACGATCGCGGCCGGGGCGTCGCCCCGGTACAGCAGGTTGAACGGGTGGAAGTCGCCGTGCACCCAGCCGACCGAGCCACCGCGCGGGGGACGCCGGTCGGCGTGCCGTTCCAGCAGGGCGCGGCGCTCCAGGAGGCGGTGGTGGGCCAGTTCGTCGAAGGAGTCGGCGGGGCGGTGGCGGCGCACCCGCGCGAGCAGGTCGTCGATGAGGGCGAAGGTCTCGGCCGGGTCGGCGCTGCGCACGGGGTGCGGGCTGGTGGCGGGGGCGGTGCGCCCCTTCGGCGGCATCACCCGTTCCAGACCGGCGTGTACGGCGCCCAACAGCGCGCCCAGCCGGGTGCACTGGCCGGTGGTGAGCTGGCCGCCGTGCCGGTGGCGGCCGTCGATCCAGGGGTGCAGCGCATAGGTGTGGCCGCCGACGACGGCGACCGTACGGCCGTCCCGCCCGGCCAGCGGCGGGGCCACCGGGACGCCCAGGCCGGCGAGGCGCTGGGTGGCCCGGTGGCGGCGTTCCAGGGCGGCCGGGTCGGCGGTCTCGGGGTCGAAGTGGTGCTTGAGGAAGTAGTGGCCGCTGGTCGTGCGGAGCCGGTAGCCGCGGTTCAGCAGGCCTTGGTCGACGGGTTCGCAGGTGAGCGCCGAACCGGCGGCGTAGCGGCGGAGCAGGTCGCCCAACGGGGGCGCATGGGGCATGGGGGGTGGTACACACGGGCGCGACACGCGGCAGATGCTAGGGCACGAAAAACGCCGCTGAGCTGGGGGTAATCACAGAACGTCGCACTCTGTCACTTTCGGTCACAGCTGATGCTGCTCCATTCAGTGCGGCTGATCGGCTTGATTTTTCCGTGGTCGTCAGCTCTTCCCGTGACCTCGGTCACCGGGTTAACGTGCCGTTGTTCCGGCCCTCTGCAAGGCTGTGACCAGCAGCTGTCCCCTGATTCCCGGATTTACTTGGAAATCCAAGCAAAAACGCAGGTCAGATGGGGTTTCACAGAAATGTGCGGCTATAGGTAACGTGCTTTTTGCAGGGCGCTCGCCGGGGCACCTGTCACGCCTGGTCCCGACCGAGCGCACCCACCCTGTGCGCCCTGCCCGGATCGGGTGAGCCGCTCCCCCAAGCTCCTTAAAGGGAGCAGGGGGGACCCCCAGGCACCCGGCGAACCCGGGGGCCGGACCGACGGAGGAGCACACGTGACCGTGGAGAGCACTGCCGCGCGCAAGCCGCGACGCAGCGCCGGAGGCAAGAGCACGGCCGGCAAGCGCACGACCGCCAGGACGCCGGGCACCGAGCCCGAGCTCGTGCAGCTGCTGACGCCCGAGGGCGAGCGCGTCAAGAACGCCGAGTACGACAAGTACGTCGCCCAGATCACGCCCGAGGATCTGCGCGGCCTGTACCGCGACATGGTCCTCACCCGCCGTTTCGACGCCGAGGCCACCGCACTCCAGCGCCAGGGCGAGCTGGGCCTGTGGGCCTCGCTGCTCGGCCAGGAGGCCGCCCAGATCGGCTCCGGCCGGGCGCTGCGCGACGACGACTACGTCTTCCCGACCTACCGTGAGCACGGCGTCGCCTGGTGCCGCGGGGTCGACCCGACCAACCTGCTGGGCATGTTCCGCGGCGTGAACAACGGCGGCTGGGACCCGAACGGCAACAACTTCCACCTCTACACGATCGTCATCGGCTCCCAGACGCTGCACGCCACCGGCTACGCCATGGGCATCGCCAAGGACGGCGCGGACAGCGCGGTGATCGCCTACTTCGGTGACGGTGCCTCCAGCCAGGGCGACGTGGCGGAGTCCTTCACCTTCTCCGCGGTCTACAACGCCCCCGTGGTGTTCTTCTGCCAGAACAACCAGTGGGCGATCTCCGAGCCCACCGAGAAGCAGACCCGTGTCCCGCTCTACCAGCGCGCGCAGGGCTACGGCTTCCCCGGCGTCCGCGTCGACGGCAACGACGTGCTGGCCTGCCTCGCCGTGACCAAGTGGGCGCTGGAGCGTGCCCGCGGCGGCGAGGGGCCGACCCTGGTCGAGGCGTTCACCTATCGCATGGGCGCCCACACCACCTCCGACGACCCCACCCGCTACCGCGGCGACGAGGAGCGCCTCGCCTGGGAGGCGAAGGACCCGATCCTGCGCCTTCGCCGCTACCTGGAGGCCGCAAACCACGCGGACGAGGGATTCTTCGCGGAACTCGAGACCGAGAGCGAGGCGTTGGGCAGACGAGTGCGCGAAGCGGTCCGTGCCATGCCCGACCCGGACCACTTCGCCATCTTCGAGAACGTCTACGCGGACGGGCACGCGCTCGTCGACGAGGAGCGCGCCCAGTTCGCCGCCTACCAGGCGTCGTTCGCGGACGCAGAGGGACAGGGGGTCTGATCATGGCAGCCGAAAAGATGGCTCTGGCCAAGGCGATCAACGAGTCGCTGCGCCGTGCCCTGGACTCCGACCCCAAGGTCCTCGTCATGGGCGAGGACGTCGGCAAGCTCGGCGGCGTCTTCCGCGTCACCGACGGCCTCCAGAAGGACTTCGGCGAGAGCCGCGTCATCGACACCCCGCTCGCCGAGTCCGGCATCGTCGGCACGGCCATCGGCCTCGCCCTGCGCGGCTACCGCCCCGTCGTCGAGATCCAGTTCGACGGCTTCGTCTTCCCGGCGTACGACCAGATCGTCACCCAGCTGGCGAAGATGCACGCCCGCTCCCTGGGCAAGGTCAAGATGCCCGTCGTCGTGCGCATCCCCTACGGCGGCGGCATCGGCGCGGTCGAGCACCACTCGGAGTCCCCGGAGTCGCTGTTCGCCCATGTGGCGGGCCTGAAGGTCGTCAGCCCGTCCAACGCCTCGGACGCCTACTGGATGATGCAGCAGGCCATCCAGAGCGACGACCCGGTGATCTTCTTCGAGCCCAAGCGGAGGTACTGGGACAAGGCCGAGGTCAACACCGAGGCGATCCCCGGCCCGCTGCACAAGGCCCGCGTGGTCCGCGAGGGCACCGACCTCACCCTGGCCGCGTACGGCCCGATGGTGAAGACCTGCCTGGAGGTCGCCGACGCGGCCGCCGAGGAGGGCAAGAACCTGGAGGTCCTGGACCTGCGTTCGGTCTCCCCGCTCGACTTCGACTCCATCCAGGCGTCGGTGGAGAAGACCCGCCGCCTGGTGGTGGTCCACGAGGCCCCGGTGTTCTTCGGTTCGGGCGCGGAGATCGCGGCCCGCATCACCGAGCGCTGCTTCTACCACCTGGAGGCCCCGGTGCTCCGGGTCGGCGGCTACCACGCCCCGTACCCGCCGGCGCGCCTGGAGGAGGAGTACCTGCCGGGCCTGGACCGGGTGCTCGACGCCGTCGACCGTGCCCTGGCGTACTGAGGAGAGGGGCATGACGACGATGACTGAAGCGTCCGTACGTGAGTTCAAGATGCCCGACGTGGGCGAGGGACTCACCGAGGCCGAGATCCTCAAGTGGTACGTCCAGCCCGGTGACCAGGTCACCGACGGCCAGGTGGTGTGCGAGGTCGAGACGGCCAAGGCCGCGGTGGAGCTGCCGATCCCGTACGACGGCGTCGTGCGTGAGCTGCGCTTCCCCGAGGGCACCACGGTCGACGTGGGCACGCCCATCATCACGGTGGACGTCGGCGGCGGCGGTGCCCCGGCGCCCGAGGCCGCCCCCGAGGCGGCGCCGGAGCCGGAGGAGCCCAAGGCGGAGGGCCGCCAGCCGGTCCTCGTCGGCTACGGAGTGGCGGCCACCTCGACCCGCCGCCGCCCTCGCAAGGGTCCCGAGGTCCAGGTGCAGTCGGCCTCCGCGGCGATCCAGTCGGAGCTGAACGGCCACGGCACGGCACCGGCCGCGCCCGCGGCGCCCGCCGCGACCGCCGCCCCCACCGGCCAGCGCCCGCTGGCCAAGCCCCCGGTGCGCAAGCTGGCCAAGGACCTGGGCGTCGACCTGACGACGGTCGTCCCGACCGGCCCCGACGGGATCATCACCCGCGAGGACGTGCACGCGGCGGCGGCCCCGCGGCAGGCGCCGGAGCCCGTGGCGGCCCCGACGGCCCCGGCCGAGGCCCCCGCTCCGGCGTCCGCGGCCGTCCCGGCGTCGTACGACACCGCGCGTGAGACCCGGATCCCCGTCAAGGGTGTCCGCAAGGCGACGGCGGCGGCGATGGTCGGCTCGGCGTTCACGGCGCCGCACGTCACCGAGTTCGTGACGGTCGACGTGACGCGCACGATGAAGCTCGTCGAGGAGCTGAAGCAGGACAAGGAGTTCACCGGCCTGCGGGTGAACCCCCTCCTCCTGATCGCCAAGGCCCTCCTGGTCGCCATCCGGCGCAACCCCGACATCAACGCCTCCTGGGACGAGGCCAGCCAGGAGATCGTGGTCAAGCACTACGTCAACCTGGGCATCGCCGCGGCCACCCCGCGCGGGCTGCTCGTCCCGAACATCAAGGACGCGCAAGCCAAGACCCTGCCGCAGCTGGCGGAGTCGCTGGGCGAGCTGGTGTCGACCGCCCGTGAGGGCAAGACGTCCCCCGCCGCCATGCAGGGCGGCACGGTGACGATCACCAACGTCGGCGTCTTCGGCGTCGACACCGGCACGCCGATCCTCAACCCCGGCGAGTCGGCGATCCTCGCGGTCGGCGCGATCAAGCTCCAGCCGTGGGTGCACAAGGGCAAGGTCAAGCCCCGCCAGGTCACCACCCTGGCCCTGAGCTTCGACCACCGCCTGGTCGACGGCGAGCTGGGCTCCAAGGTCCTCGCGGACATCGCCGCGATCCTGGAGCAGCCGAAGCGGCTGATGACCTGGGCGTGAGCCGAGCCCAGGGCGGCGGTTGCCGCTGAAGCGAGGACGGCCCCTGCCGCCGGGAAACCGGGGTCAGGGGCCGTCTCCCGCATCCGGGAGACCGGGGCCAGGCCGTCCGTTGTTCACCGCCGGGGTTCGGCCAGCCCCAGCACCCGGTCCTTCAGCGCCGGGAACTGCTCCCTGGTGGCCTCGACCTTCCCGATGTCGACCGACACGGAGAGCACCTCCTCGCCGGGTCCCGCCTCGCCGACCACGTCGCCCCACGGATCCACCACGATCGAGTGACCCGCCTGCGGAACTCCCGCATGCGTCCCGGCCGTTCCACAGGCAAGCACGAACGCCTGGTTCTCCACCGCCCGCGCCCGAGCCAGCAGCGTCCAGTGCTCCCGTCGCCGCTCCGGCCACCCGGCCGGGACGACGAAGCCCTCGGCACCAGCGTCCACAAGCCCACGGAAGAGTTCGGGGAAACGGAGGTCGTAACAGGTGGCCAGCCCCAGCACGGTCCCCGCCGGCCGCGCGGTCACCAGCTCCCGCCCCGCGCCCATCAGCACGGCCTCGCCCTTGTCGAAGCCGAAGCGGTGGATCTTGCGGTAGGCGGCGGCCAGGTCACCGGCAGGAGAGAAGACCAGGGAGGTGTTGTAGAGGGTCCCGTCCGCGTCCCGCTCCGGGATCGAGCCCGCGTGCAGCCAGAGGCCCGCGTCGCTCGCCGCCTTCGCCATCGCCTCGTGCGTCGGCCCCTCCAGTGGCTCCGCCTCGTCGGCGAACACCCGGTAGGCGAACGCGCCGGTGGTCCACAGCTCCGGCAGCACCACCAGATCGGCTCCGGCCTGCTCCCTGACCAGCGAAGCGACTCGACGTCGGCGTGAATCAACCGATTCGTCGTCATCTACGGCGATTTGGAGAAGGGAGGCGCGCACACTACCACCGTCCTGGCATTCGAGCCGCTCATACGGGCCTACGATCGTCACACGAAAGCACTGCCGGGGTGCCGCACAGCAGCGTAACTTAGCGTTCCACGACACCCGCCGACAGCCGCCACCTCCCGCTGGCAACGCCGCCACCAACTGCCCGAGTACCAACCGCCGAGGGGTCCCGTTCCGTGAGTCTGCATCCCACTCTCCAGCCCTACGCCGACGCCTGGACCCACTCCATCGAAGCGATATCCGAGCTGGTGGGGCCCCTGGTGGAGGCCGACTGGAACCGGCGCACCCCGTGTCCGGGCTGGTCCGTCCGCGACATCGTCTCCCATGTCATCGGCCTCGACTGCGAGATGCTCGGCGACCCGCGCCCCATCCACACCCTCCCGCGCGACCTGTTCCATGTGACGAACGATCACCAGCGCTACATGGAGATGCAGGTGGACGTCCGCCGCCACCACACGGCGCCCGAGATGACCTCCGAGCTGGAGTACACGGTCATCCGCCGCAACCGGCAGCTGCGCAACGAGTCCCGGGACCCCGGCACCAAGGTGCGCGGCCCGCTCGGCGCCGAGCTGACCCTTGAGGAGGCCATGCGGGGCCACGCGTTCAACGTGTGGGTGCACGAACAGGACCTGCGCGCCGCCCTCGGCCGCCCCGGCAACCTCGACTCCCCCGGCGCCCTCGTCGCCCGGGACGTCCTGCTGGAGCGGCTCCCCGAGGTCGTCGCCGGACGGGCCGACGCGCCCCGCAGCTCGGCGATCGTCTTCGATGTGCACGGGCCGGTCGAGTTCCTGCGCACGGTCCGCGTCGACATCCAGGGCCGCGGCACCGTGGAGACCACCCCGGCGCTCGGCCCGGCCGCCACCCTCACCCTCGACTGGGAGACCTACGTCCGGCTGGCCTGCGGCCGGGTCGCCCTGGAGTCCGTGCAGGACCGGGTGAAGGCGGAGGGCGACCCGGAGCTGACGGCGGCCATCCTGCGGCACTTCACCGTGACGCCGTAACGCGCGACGGACGAGGGCCGGCCGACGCCGGGCGCCAGGAAATTCCCGGCGCCCGGGGCACCGCCCCAGTACGGTCCCGGACATGACCCCCTCTCAGCCTGCCACCGCCACCGACCTCCCGCCCCGCCTCACCCGCCTCACCTTCCACGGCCCGCTCTCCGAGGCCCGGGCGGACCGGATCGTAGGGCGGCTCGCCCAGGCGGCGCCCGCGTCCGCGACCGTGCTCGACATCGGCTGCGGCTGGGGCGAGTTGATGCTGCGGCTGCTGGCCGCCGTGCCCGGCGCGAGCGGTGTCGGCCTCGATCTGAACGCCGACGACCTGGACCGGGGCCGCCGCAACGCCGAGCGGCGCGGGCTCGCGGACCGGGTCCGGTTCCTTCAGGAGTCCGCGCAAGGCACCCCGCACGGCCCCGCCGACCTGGTGCTCTGCGTCGGCTCCAGCCAGGCGCTCGGCCCCGTCGAGCCGCCCCGGCACCTCCCCGAGGCGCTCGCCGCCCTGCGCCGACTGGTCAGCGACGACGGCCGGGTGCTGCTCGGAGAGGGCTTCTGGCAGCGCACCCCGACCGAGGCCGAGCTGTCCGGCATGTGGCCGGGCGCCTCCGCCACCGACCACCCCGGCCTCGGCACGCTGCTCGACCTCGCGGTGGCCGCCGGGTTCCGGCCCGAGTGGACGGAGACCGCGAACGCCGACGAGTGGGAGGAGTTCGAGTCGGCGTACCAGGCGGACACGGAGGTGTGGCTGGCCCGGCACGGCGACCATCCGCTGGCCGCCGTGACCCGGGAACGGCTCGACGGGCACCGCTCCCAGTGGATGAGCTACCGGGGCGTGCTCGGGCTCGCGTACCTCACCCTCGTACCGGTGATCTGAGCGCTCACGCCGGGACGTGCACCGTCTCCACCCGGCTGGCGACCAGCCGCTCGCGCTCCCGGCGGGCGGCGCGTCGGCGCAGCCGCAGGATCTGGCTCACGCCGAGCGCCTGGAGCACGAAGACGGACGAGAAGGCGACCGTGTAGTCGTCGTCGGTCGCGTCCAGCAGCACGCCCACCGCGAACAGCGTCGTCATCGAGGCCACGAAACCACCCATGTTGGTGATGCCGGAGGCGGTGCCCTGACGCTCCGGCGGGTTCGCGGGGCGGGCGAAGTCGAAGCCGAGCATCGAGGCCGGCCCACAGGCGCCCAGCACCACGCACAGCACGATCAGCAGCCACATCGGCGCCCGGTCCGCCCCGGTGAGCGCGGGGTGGAAGACGGTCGACGCCCACAGCAGCGCCGTAGCGCCCACCGTGCCCAGCGCGAGCGGCAGCCGCGCCCCGTGGTGCCGGGCGACGATCTGGCCGTAGACCAGGCCGATCACCATGTTCGACAGCACCACCAGCGTCAGCAGCTCACCGGCCGTGGCCCGGGACAGACCCTGCGCCTCGACGAGGAACGGCAGCCCCCACAGCAGCAGGAACACCATCGCCGGGAACTGGGTCGTGAAGTGCACCCACAGCCCCAGCCGGGTGCCCGGCTCCCGCCAGGAGGCGGCGATCTGCCGTCGTACATAGGCGGCGCCCCGGTGCGGGAAGGGCTGCGGTTCATGGCCCTCGGGGTGGTCCTTGAGGAAGAGCAGCAGCAGGACCAGGACGACGACACCGGCGAGCGCGCTGCCGGCGAACGCCGCGGTCCAGCCGACGCCGTGCAGCAGCCGGGCCAGGACCAGCGTGGAGACCAGGTTGCCCGCCATCCCGGCGAGCCCCGCGAGCTGCGCGATCAGCGGCCCGCGCCGGGCCGGGAACCAGCGGGTGCCGAGCCGCAGCACGCTGATGAACGTCATCGCGTCACCGCAGCCCAGCAGCGCCCGCGAGGCGAGCGCCGTGCCGTACGACGGGGAGAGCGCGAAGCCCAGCTGTCCGGCCGTGAACAGCACCACCCCGATGGTCAGCACCCGCTTGGTGCCGAGCCGGTCCACCAGCAGGCCCACGGGTATCTGCATGCCCGCGTAGACCAGCAGCTGGAGGATCGAGAAGGTGGACAGCGCGGAGGCGTTGACGCCGAAGCGGTCGGCGGCGTCGAGTCCGGCGACCCCCAGCGACGTACGGAAGATGACGGCGACGAAGTAGACCGAGACGCCGATGCCCCAGACGGCGAGGGCGCGGCGACCGCCGGGAGGATCACCCGGCAGGGTGCCGGTCCGGCTCACCGGACCTCACCCCGCGCCAGGTGCGAGAACCAGCCGATGTGCCGGTGGATGACGCCCACGGCCTCGTCGGCGTCGCCGGAGCGCAGCGCCGCCAGGATCTCCTCGTGCTCGGCGAGGGTCTTGGCGATCCGGTCGGGGTGGGAGTGCATGACGGCGACGCCCATCCGCAGCTGACGGTCGCGCAGCTGGTCGTAGAGGCGGGAGAGGATCTCGTTGCCGCCGCTGCGGACGATCTCGGCGTGGAAGCAGCGGTCGGTGACGGCGGCCCCGGCGAGGTCGCCCTCGGCGGCCTGCCGCTGCTGCTTCTCCAGCAGCTCCGCGAGCCGTTCGACGAGGCCCGGCGGGGCGGGTACGGCCTTGCGCGCGGCGTGCTCCTCGACCAGCAGCCGGGTCTCCACGACGTCCTTGATCTCCTGCGCGGAGACCGGCAGGACCAGCGCGCCCTTCTTCGGGTACAGCTTCAGCAGGCCCTCGACCTCCAGCCGCAGCAGCGCCTCGCGCACCGGGGTGCGGGAGACCCCGACGGCCTCGGCCAGCTCGCCCTCGGTGAGGAGGGTGCCGCCTTCGTAGCGGCGCTCCAGGACGGCCTGTTTGACGTGGGTGTAGACGCGGTCGGCGGCAGGGGGCTGTTTGACGGCGGTCACGTCGGCCAAGGTCATGCCGACAGGATAGATACAACACGTACGCATGTCGGCGCCGGTCCAGCATGCGGACGTCAAGAACGCCGCGGAAAACACCGGTCCGCCGCACAACCCTTCACCCCCCTCGCGTGTCTCATACGTGCGGCCCAACCCTGTCGCCCCAACACGGCCGCACCCACGGGGCATTCACGCAATCGGGGTATACGACTTGATTACCGGCATCAAGGGCGTCCGTGTCCGCAGAGCCGCCGCCGTCGGCGTGACCACCGGCGCCATGCTCGCGGCCTGGGCCGTCACCGCCACGCCCGCCCAGGCGCTGACCAAGCCCACCATCTCCGCCCTCGGCGGCTACGCCATGAACGGCGCGAACGGCACCACCCTCTACACCAAGGCCGCCGACACCAAGCGGGCCACCGGCTCCACCACGAAGATCATGACCGCGAAGGTGGTGCTGACCCAGGCGAACCTCAATCTCGACGCCAAGGTCACCATCCGCAAGGCGTACAGCGACTACATCGTGTCGAAGAACGCCTCCTCCGCGCGGCTGATCGTCGGCGACAAGGTCACCGTCCGCCAACTGCTGTACGGCCTGATGCTGCCCTCCGGCTGCGACGCCGCCTACGCGCTCGCGGACAAGTTCGGCACCGGCGACACCCGCGCGGCGCGCGTGAAGTCGTTCATCGGCAAGATGAACCGCAAGGCCGCGCAGCTCGGCATGACCAACACGCGCTTCGACTCGTTCGACGGCATAAGCAATGGCTCGAACTACTCGACGCCGCGCGACCTGACCAAGCTCGCCCGCAGCGCGATGGGCCACTCCACCTTCCGCGCGGTCGTGAAGACCAAGTCGACCCAGCAGAAGGTCACCACCGCCAGCGGCGGCTACCGGTACTACAACTGGTCGAACACCAACACACTGCTGAGCAACTACTCCGGCGCCACGGGCGTGAAGACCGGCTCCGGCAGCCTCGCCAAGTACTGCCTGGTGTTCGCCGCCACCCGCAACGGCAAGACCGTGTACGGCGCCGTGCTCACCGCGCCGTCCGCCAGCCAGCGCGAGACGGATGCCAAGCGGATCCTCAACTACGGGTTCGCCAGGCTGGGCTGAGCGTCCGAGGCGGCGGTCACGCGTTGTCGCGCTCCTTCTCGGAGAGGTGGATCGCGCAGACCGCCACCGCGATCAGCAGCGCCGGATCGGCGTCGTCGCGGACGATGTCGATGCCGTAGGTGTCGCGGACGTGGAACCAGCGGCGGGAGACCACGGCCAGGAGTTCGTCGTCGTACTCGACGGCGAACTCACGGTCGAGGATCTTGCCGCTGACGTCCAGTTCGGTGCCGTCGACGAGCGTCACCCGGTAGTGGTTGCGCAGCAGTGACAGCCGCTTGCGGCGGATGGTGGCCAGCGGGCCGCCGTCGCGTTCGATGAGCATGGTGTCCCGCAGGGAGAGCAGCTTCTGCCGGATGTCGATCAGCACCCGGCCCTGCGGGTCCTTCAGCTCGAAGGTGTCCCGCAGCCGCATCGCCTTGCCGTCGACGAGGAACGCCTTGTCGCCCTGCTGGTCCTCGATCCAGTAGTCGTCACCGAGGCCCAGGATCCGGTCGCGCACGAGATATCTCATGGGACCACCGGTTCCCCGGCGGCCGGTCCGAAACGCCGTCGATAGGCCGACGGACTGAGTCCGGTCTCCCGGCGCAGCCGCGCCCGCAGGTTGGCCGCGGTGCCCAGGCCGCTGCGGGCCGCCACCACGTCCAGGCGCTCCTCGCCCCGCTCGATCAGACGGCAGGCCAGCGCCACCCGCTCACCCGTCAGCCACGCCAGCGGGGTCGTCCCGAGCTGCGCCCGGAAGCGGCGGTGCAGGGTGGCCGGGGAGAGCGCGGCACGCTCGGCGAGGTCCGTCACCGTCAGCGGCTCGGACAGGTGTTCCCGCGCCCAGGCCAGCAGCGGTGCCAGCGACTCGTCGGGCACTTCCGGAAGCGGGCGTTCCACGAACTGCCGCTGTCCGCCGTCGCGGTGCGCGGCGAAGACCAGCCGCCGGGAGACGGCGTTCGCGACCTCGGCGCCGTGGTCGCGGCGGATGACGTACAGCCCGAGGTCGAGCGCGGCGGCGCTGCCCGCGGCGGTGAGGATGTCGCCCTCGTCCACGAAGAGCACATCGGGTTCGAGGAGCACGCGCGGGTGCAGCTCCCGGAAGGCGTCGGCCCACATCCAGTGCGTGGTGGCCCGCCGCCCGTCCAGCAGCCCCGCCTCGGCGAGCGCGAACGTGCCCGTGCACAGGCTCAGCACGCGTGCCCCGCGCGCGTGGGCGCGCCCGATGGCGTCCAGGACGTCCGCGCCGCGCGGGACGACGTTGTCGGGGCGGCCGGGCACCACCAGGGTGTCCGCCTCGTCGACGGCCTCCAGACCGGGCAGTCCGGTCATGGTGAAGAAGCCGTGGTTCATGCGCACCGCGCGCGTGGGCGTGCACAGCGTCACCCGGTACAGCGGCCCCTCCAGCCCCAGCTCCGGCCGTGGCAGCCCGAACAGCTCCGTGGCGACGCCCACCTCGAAGGGGTTGGTGCCCTCGTCGACGATCACGGTCACCCGGTGCGGTGCCGTCGTGGCGGCCTGAGAGGATCGTTGCGGCATATGCGATTTCTAGCACTCGTACGGCGCCCTGTCCCGCCCGAGGATGGCCGCATGGCATCCGAACCCGTCTCACAGCCCGTCTCCCTGCCCGCCGCATTCGCTTCCTTCTCCGAGCAGTGGAGCCCCCGCATCGTCACCGCCGTCAACGACTACGACGTCCGCGTCGCCAAGGTCGAGGGCGAGCACCTCTGGCACGTGCACGACCACACGGACGAGTTCTTCCTCGTCCTGGAGGGGGAACTGCACATCGGCCTGCGCGAGCCCGGCGGGGAGCGCACGGTCGTGCTCGTGAAGGACTCCGTCTTCACCGTCCCGCGCGGTATCGAGCACAAGCCGTACGCCCCCGTCCCGACGCGCATCCTGCTCTTCGAGCCCACCGGCACCCTCACCGTCGGCGACCGCCACGACGCCGTACCGGCCCATGTGGACGCGACGACCGGGCACCGGCTGGCCTGACCGGCCGATTGTCGGTGGCGGGTGGCACTCTTGGGTCCATGACCGCTTCGTCCCCCCGCCGCCGCGCCCGCGTCCGCGCCCCCGAGCTGACCGGCAAGGGCGGCTGGCTGAACACCGGTGGCAGCCAGTACAGCCTCGCCGACCTGCGCGGACGCATCGTCGTCCTGGACTTCTGGACGTTCTGCTGCATCAACTGCCTGCATGTCGTGGACGAGCTGCGGGAGCTGGAGGAGCGGCACCGGGACACGGTCGTGGTGATCGGGGTGCACTCCCCGAAGTTCGTGCACGAGGCCGACCACGAGGCGGTCGCGGACGCGGTGGAGCGGTACGGCGTCGAGCATCCGGTGCTCGACGACCCCGAGCTGGCGACCTGGAAGCAGTACGCCGTGCGCGCGTGGCCGACGCTCGTCGTGATCGACCCGGAGGGATACGTTGTCGCCCAGCACGCCGGTGAGGGGCATGTGCACGCCATCGAGCGCCTGGTGACGGAACTGGAGGCGGAGCACGAGGCGAAGGGCACCCTGCGCCGCGGCGACGGCCCGTACGTCGCTCCGGAGCCGGAGCCGACCGTGCTGCGCTTCCCCGGCAAGGCGATCCTGCTGCCTTCGGGGACCTTCCTGGTCAGCGACACCACCCGGCACCAGCTGGTGGAGCTGGCGGCGGACGGGGAGACCGTGGTGCGGCGGATCGGGTCCGGGGCGCGCGGCCTCACGGACGGCGGCGCCGGCACGGCCTCCTTCAGTGAGCCCCAGGGACTCGCCCTGCTGCCCGACGGCTCCGTGGTGGTCGCCGACACCGTCAACCACGCCCTGCGCCGCTTCGACCCGGAGACGGGCCGTACGACGACCCTGGCGGGGACCGGCGCCCAGTGGATGCACGGGGACACCACGTCGGGCCCGGCCCGCGAGGTGAACCTGTCCTCCCCCTGGGACGTCGCCTGGTGGCGGGGCCGGGTCTGGGTCGCCATGGCCGGCATCCACCAGCTGTGGGCCTACGACCCCGACGCGGACACCGTCGCCGTCGCCGCGGGCACCGCCAACGAGGGGCTCGTCGACGGACCCGGCGCCGAGGCCTGGTTCGCCCAGCCGTCCGGGCTCGCGGCGACCGGGGACCGGCTGTGGCTCGCCGACTCCGAGACCAGTGCCCTGCGCTGGGTGGACCCGGACGGCGCCGTCCACACCGCCGTCGGCACCGGCCTGTTCGACTTCGGGCACCGTGACGGCGCCGCCGGACAGGCCCTCCTCCAGCACCCGTTGGGCGTCACCGCGCTGCCCGACGGCTCGGTCGCCGTCAGCGACACCTACAACCACGCCCTGCGCCGCTACGACCCGGCCACCGGCGAGGTCACCACCCTCGCGACGGACCTGCGCGAACCGAGCGGTGCCGTGGTGGCGGGGGAGGACATCGTCGTCGTGGAGTCCGGGCGGCACCGGCTGACCCGGCTGCGGCTGCCCGAGGAGGCCGTCCGCGTCGAGGCGGTCGCCCACCGCACCCGGCGCGCCGCCACCGAGGTCGCCGCCGGGAAGGTCCGGCTGGACGTGGTCTTCCAGGCCCCGGCCGGTCAGAAGCTGGACACCCGGTACGGCCCCTCGACCCGGCTGCTGGTCTCCGCGACCCCGCCCGAACTCCTGCTGCACGGCGAGGGCGCGGGAACCGAGCTGTCCCGCGCCCTGGAGCTGAACCCGGCCGTGCCGGAAGGGGTGCTGCACGTCTCCGCGACGGCCGCGTCCTGCGACGACGACCCGGAGAACGCGTACCCCGCCTGCCATGTCCACCAGCAGGACTGGGGCGTCCCCGTCCGGCTGACGGCGACCGGCGAGGACCGGCTGCCGCTGGTCCTCGCCGGGCTGGATGTCTGACGGTGCCCGTGCCGGGCGTGGTGCTCACATGCCGTAGCCGTCGCTGTAGCCGTCCCGTCGTGAGTGGGGCCGCTCCTCGTCGATCACCGGCGTCGCGGGGGGCACCACCACGCGCCTGCGCCTCGCGATGCTGCTGAACGTGGTGACGCCGATCAGCCCGACGATCATCAGGATGATCCCGACGAGGTCGAGGTTGACGCCTTCCATCTCCCAGTTGGTCGCGAAGGTGAGGATGGCTCCCGCGGCGATGAGGATGATGCACCCGCCGAGGCCCATGAGTTGTCGCCTCCTGCCCGGTCCGGTCGTTCCGTCTTTCCGGTCAACAACGGGTACCCGGAGACGTCGTGGGCAGTCCTCACCCCCGGACCCGGCGGGCGGGCCTCACCCCTGGAGGAACGCCACCAGCGCGTTGGCCAGCAGATGCGGGTCGTCCCCGCCGCACAACTCCCGTGCGCTGTGCATGGACAGGATCGCCACCCCGATGTCCACGGTCTTGATGCCGTGCCGGGCCGCGGTGATCGGGCCGATCGTGGTGCCGCAGGGCATGGAGTTGTTGGAGACGAAGGACTGGAAGGGCACGCCCGCCTTCTCGCAGGCCGCCACCCACACGGCCCGCCCCGAACCGTCCGTCGCGTAGCGGTTGTTGACGTTCACCTTCAGGATCGGGCCGCCGTTGACGCGCGGGTGGTGCGTCGGGTCGTGGCGCTCGGCGTAGTTGGGGTGGACGGCGTGGCCGGTGTCGGAGGAGAGGCAGACGGTCCCGGCGAAGGCCCGTGCCCGGTCCTCGTAGCCGCCGCCCCGGGCGAACACCGAGCGCTCCAGCACACTGCCGAGCAGCGGTCCGTCGGCGCCGGTGTCGGACTGCGAACCGTTCTCCTCGTGGTCGAAGGCGGCGAGGACGGGGATGTACGGCAGCCCCGCGTCGGCCGTCGCCACCGCCGCCAGGGCCGCCGCCCCGGCGTGCACGGAGAGCAGGTTGTCCATCCGGGGCCCGGCCACCAGCTCCCGGTCGCGGCCCAGGTGGGCGGGCGGCTCCACGGAGTGGACCATCAGGTCCCAGCCCGTCACCTCGCCCGCCGCGAGCCCCGACTCCGCCTCCAGGAAGGAGATCAGGCCGCCGTCGCGGACGTCGTCGCCCAGGCCCCAGACCGGCTGGAGGTGGCGCTGCTTGTCGAGCTTGAGGCCCTCCGAGGAGACCGCGCGGTCCAGGTGGATGGCGAGCTGCGGCACCCGCAGCAGCGGCCGGTCGACGTTGACCAGGCGGGTGGAGCCGTCGCGCAGGCTGAGGCGGCCGGCGAGGCCGAGGTCGCGGTCGAGCCAGGAGTTCAGCAGGGGGCCGCCGTAGATCTCCACGGCGATCTGGCGCCAGCCGTGCGCGCCGGTGTCCGGCAGGGGCTTGACCCGCAGGTTGGGGGAGTCGGTGTGGGCGCCGACGATCCGGAAGGGGGTGTGCGGTGCGGCGCCCTCGGGGACGTACCAGGCCACGATCGCGCCGCCGCGCAGCACGTACTTGCCCCCGCTCGTGCCGTCCCAGGCGTCCGTCTCGGCGACCTGGCGGAAGCCCGCCTTCTCCAGCCGTTCGGCGGTGTTCGCCACGGCGTGGTACGGCGACGGGCTGGCCGCCAGGAAGGACATCAGGTCGTCGGTGTGGCCGCGGTCGAAGCGGGAGGGTGCGCTCATGGAGTTCACCTTAACGACGTGGGAACGGTCGCCTCGCGGGTCGCGTCGGCGCCGGGGAGCACGAAGCGGGCCGTACCCGGACGGTGTGTCCGGATACGGCCCGCTCGGTGCCCTGGGAGGCGGGGACTAGAACGCGTCCTCGTCCAGCTCCATGACGTCCAGGTCGACGCCCTCGGCCACCTTGCGGGCCAGGGTGACGCCGGGCAGGACGGTGGCCGCGAAGAACTTCGCCGCGGCGATCTTGCCGGTGTAGAAGGCCTTGTCCTTGGCGGAGGCCGAGGGCAGCTTCTCGGCGGCGATCGCGGCGCCCTTCAGCAGCAGGTAGCCGACGACGACGTCACCGGAGGCCATCAGCAGGCGCGTGGTGTTCAGGCCCACCTTGTAGATGTTCTTGACGTCCTGCTCGGTGGCGGCGAGGTCGGTCAGCATCAGGCCGACGATCGCCTCCAGCTCGACGGCGGCCTTGGCCAGGTGCTCGCGGGCCGTGGAGAACTCCTCGCCGCCGGTGCCGAGGGCGAGGAACTTCTTGATGTCCTCGGCGAGGGTGTTCAGCGCGGCGCCCTGGTTGCGGACGATCTTCCGGAAGAAGTAGTCCTGGCCCTGGATGGCCGTGGTGCCCTCGTAGAGGGTGTCGATCTTGGAGTCCCGGATGTACTGCTCGATCGGGTACTCCTGGAGGAACCCGGAGCCGCCGAAGGTCTGGAGCGACTGGGCGAGCTGCTCGTAGCCCTTCTCGGAGCCGTAGCCCTTGACGATCGGCAGGAGCAGGTCGTTGAGCGCGTGCTCGGCCTTGGCGTCCTCGCCCGCCGCCTCCTTCACCGCGATCGCGTCCTGGACCGAGGCGGTGTACAGGACGAGGGCGCGCATGCCCTCCGCGTACGCCTTCTGCGTGAGCAGCGAGCGGCGCACGTCGGGGTGGTGGGTGATGGTGACCTTGGGCGCGGTCTTGTCCATGAAGTTCGCCAGGTCGGGACCCTGGACGCGCTCCTTGGCGTACTCCAGCGCGTTCAGGTAGCCGGTCGAGAGCGTGGAGATCGCCTTCGTGCCGACCATCATCCGCGCGAACTCGATGATCCGGAACATCTGGCGGATGCCGTCGTGCTTGTCGCCGATCAGCCAGCCCTTGGCGGGGTGGCGGTCGCCGAAGGTCATCTCGCAGGTGTTGGAGGCCTTCAGGCCCATCTTGTGCTCGACGTTGGTGGCGTAGACACCGTTGCGCTCGCCCAGCTCGCCCGTCTCGAAGTCGAACAGGTACTTGGGCACGAGGAAGAGGGAGAGGCCCTTGGTGCCGGGTCCGGCGCCCTCGGGGCGCGCGAGCACGTAGTGGAGGATGTTCTCCGACATGTCGTGCTCACCGGAGGTGATGAAGCGCTTCACGCCCTCGATGTGCCAGGACCCGTCCTCCTGCTGGACAGCCTTGGTGCGCCCGGCGCCCACGTCGGAGCCCGCGTCCGGCTCGGTGAGCACCATCGTCGAGCCCCACTGCTTCTCGACGGCGATCTCGGCGATCTTCTTCTGTACGTCGTTGCCCTCGTCGTAGAGGATCCCGGCGAAGGCGGGGCCGGAGGAGTACATCCACACGGCCGGGTTGGCGCCGAGGATCAGCTCCGCGTACGACCAGATCAGCGACGGGGGAGCCGTGGTGCCGCCGATGGCCTCGGGCAGCCCGAGGCGCCAGTACTCGGAGTCCATGAAGGCCTGGTAGCTCTTCTTGAAGGACGCCGGGACCGGCGCGGTGTTCGTCTCGGGGTCGAAGACCGGCGGGTTGCGGTCGGCGTCCGTGAAGGACTCGGCCAGCTCGTTCTCGGCGAGCCGGGTCAGCTCCTCGAGGACGCTCCTGGCGGTGTCCACGTCCATCTCCTCGAACGGGCCGGTGCCGTACAGCTGGTCGCGCCCGAGTACTTCGAAGAGGTTGAACTCGATGTCGCGGAGATTCGACTTGTAGTGCCCCATGGCGTCTGGCTCCGTAAGAGAGTCGGCGAGGCACTGTCTCCTCGCACCTAGTTCACGTACCAACAAGTAGCTACGATGATGCTACCCGTCGGTAATAAGAAGCAACCCCGATCGGGCATCTGTGACGCGTGGCTCAGGTGACGGAGGCTCCGGTGGGGGACCGCTGCGCTCGGTACTCTTGCGCTCATGTACGGCTACGACCAGACCGTGGGCCCCCAGCAGCAGTACGCCCCTCCGCAGCAGCCGATGAACGGCGGATACGGGCAGCAGCCGCCGCTGTACCCCGAGCCGTCCCCTCCCTCGCTCGCGGACGCGGTCCGGGCGTTCACCTCCGGGCAGATGATCGCCGAGGACTTCCAGCAGGTCTTCGCGACGTCGAAGGTGTACTGCCCGCGCGGCGACAACCCCGGTTTCCTCGCGCTGCACAACACCCAGCAGCCGGTGATCCCGATGTTCACCTCGCTGAAGGAACTGCGCAGGTACGCGGGCAAGGAGTCCAAGTACTTCGTGATCACCGGTGCCGAGGTGATCGACCTGCTGCCGACCGGCTACGGCTTCGTCCTCGACATGGAGGGCGAGCATCGCATCGTCTTCGATGCGAAGGCCGTGGAGGAGATGGTCGACTTCGCCATGCGCAGGATGTACGGATAGCCGGCCCCGGCTACCGGTATCCGGCCCGTTCGAACCGGTATCCGGCCCCGTTCGAGCAGCCCGGAGGGAATGCCCTCCGGGCTTTCTCTGTTGGGGGTAGCAGAAAGTTCAACGCTCAACTAAACTGGTCGCACAAGGAGGTACCGACATGCCCGCAGTGACCGTCGAGAACCCGCTGACGCTGCCCCGCGTGACCGCCGCCGCAGAGGCCGTGGCACGTCCCGTGCTCGCCGTCACCACCGCACCGAGCGGCTTCGAGGGCGAGGGCTTCCCGGTGCGCCGGGCGTTCGCCGGGATCAACTACCGCTATCTCGACCCGTTCATCATGATGGACCAGATGGGAGAGGTGGAGTACGCGCCGGGCGAGCCCAAGGGCACCCCCTGGCACCCCCACCGCGGCTTCGAGACCGTCACCTACATCATCGACGGCATCTTCGACCACCAGGACAGCCACGGCGGTGGTGGCACCATCACCAACGGTGACACCCAGTGGATGACCGCGGGCTCCGGCCTGCTGCACATCGAGGCTCCCCCGGAGCACCTCGTGGTCTCCGGCGGTCTCTTCCACGGGCTCCAGCTGTGGGTGAACCTCCCGGCCAAGGACAAGATGATGGCGCCGAGGTACCAGGACATCCGCGGCGGCAGCGTCCAGCTGCTCACCTCCCCCGACGGCGGCGCGCTGCTCCGCGTCATCGCCGGTGAGCTGGACGGTCACGCGGGCCCCGGGATCACCCACACGCCGATCACCATGATCCACGCGACCCTCGCGCCGGGCGCCGAGATCACGCTGCCCTGGCGGGAGGACTTCAACGGCCTCGCCTACGTCCTCGCCGGACGCGGCACGGTCGGTGCGGAGCGCCGCCCGGTCCACCAGGGGCAGACGGCCGTCTTCGGGGAGGGTGGCTCGCTCACCGTCCGCGCGGACGAGCAGCAGGACTCCCACACCCCGGACCTGGAGGTCGTCCTCCTCGGCGGGCAGCCGATCCGGGAGCCCATGGCCCACTACGGTCCCTTCGTCATGAACACCAAGGCGGAGCTCCAGCAGGCCTTCGAGGACTTCCAGAAGGGCCGCCTCGGCTCCGTCCCCGCCGTCCACGGGATGACCGAGAACGGCATCTGACCAGACGAGTTGACATGGCGTCACCCGGCCGGGCCGTCCGCACAGGACAGCCCGGCCGCGGCATGATCCGCTGGGGACGTGCCGCTGCTCCCCGACCCCGTACGCAGACTCGCCGCCTGGTGCGCCGTACTGCTGCTGGTCGCGGGCGTGGTCTGGGTCGGCATCCGGCTCTGCGCCGAGCTGCGCACCGCCGTGGTGCCGGTGCTGCTCGCGCTGCTCGGGACCGCGCTGCTCGGCCCCCTGCACCGGCGGCTGGTCAAGGCCCGTGTGAACCCCTCCCTCGCGGCCGGGCTGACCTGTGTCGCCGTGGTGGCCGTGGTCGGCGGCGCCGTCTACATCATCGTCGCCGCGCTCATCGACACCGGCGACCAGATCCTCGCCTCGCTGCGGACCGCCGCCCAGGACCTCGCCCGGCACTTCGGAGCGGCCGGGACCTCACTGGACGACCTGGCCTCCAACGCCCGTGAGCTGCTCGACCGGTTCGGCGGCACGGCCGCCTCCGGGGTGATCAGCGGCGTCAGCGTCGTCGGGGAGAGCCTCGCCATGGCCGTGCTCGCCCTGCTGCTGGTCTTCTTCTTCCTGCGGGACGCGGACCGGGCCGCCGGAGCGCTGCGCGGCCTCGCGCCCAGCGGCAGCGCCGAGCTGGTGGAGGCGATGGCGCGGCGGGCCTTCCGGGCCGTCGAGGGCTTCATGCGCGGGACCACCTTCATCGCCTTCATCGACGCCGTCTGCATCACCGTCGGCCTGCTGATCCTCGATGTGCCCGGCGCGCTCGGCCTCGGCGCGCTCGTCTTCGTCGGCGCCTACATCCCCTACCTCGGCGCCTTCATCTCCGGGGCGGTGGCGGTGCTGGTGGCGCTCGCCGACCGGGGGTTCGTGATCGCGCTGTGGGCGCTCGGGGTGGTGCTGGCCGTGCAGGTGCTGGAGGGGCATGTGCTCCAGCCGGTGATCCAGAGCCGGACCGTGCAGATGCACCCGGCGGTCGTCATGGTCACCATCACCGCGGGCGCGTCCGTCGCCGGAATCCTCGGCATGCTGCTCGCGGTGCCGCTGACCGCCGCCGCCTTCGGCGTCGTCCTGGAACTGCGCGGCCGGTACGGGGCTCAGGAACCGTCCGGGTCGTCGTAGCGTTCGCCCAGCTCGAACCAGGTGCTCTTGCCCTCGCCGCGCGGATCCACGCCCCAGTCGTCCGCGAGCAGCTCGATCATCAGCAGACCGCGCCCGGAGGACGCCAGCTCGCCGGGCCTGCGCTTGTGCGGCAGGTCGTCGCTGGCGTCGGTGACCTCCACCCGCAGCCGCCGCCCGCCCGCGTCGCCCTGCACCTCGGCGGTGACCAGCGCGTCGGTGTCGGTGTGGACGAGGACGTTGGTGAGCGTCTCGGAGAGCAGCAGCACCGCCGAGTCGACCTGGTCGGTCGAGGCCCAGTCGTGCAGCAGCTCGCGCAACTGCTGGCGGGCCACGGCGATCCGCTCCGGCTCGGCCTGCGCCACCGTCATCATCGTGCGGCGCACCCGCGGCGGTACGGCGACGGTGCCGCCGCAGCCGCAGTCCTCGCCCTCCCGGCAGAGCAGCAGCAGGGCGATGTCGTCCTCGCGCCGGTCGGCGAGCGGCCCGGTGGTGTAGTACGACGACGGCCCGTGCACCGTCCGCACCAGGGCGTCGGCCAGCTCCTCCAGGTCGCCCTTGTGCTCCTCCAGGGTGGTACGGATGCGCAGCCAGCCGGTGTCCAGGTCGTGGCCGCCGGTCTCGATCAGGCCGTCCGTGCAGATCAGCAGGGTCTCGCCGGGCTCCAGCAGGATCCGGGTGGTGGGGTAGTCGGCGTCCGGGTCGATGCCCAGCGGCAGCCCGCCCGCCGTCGGCCGCTTCAGCACCGTCCCGTCGGCCATCCGGATCGCCGGGTCCGGGTGCCCGGCGCGGGCGAGGTCCAGTGTCCCGGTCGCCGGGTCGACCTCGACGTACAGGCAGGTCGCGAAGCGCAGGGCGGCGAAGTCGTCCTCGTCGGCGGCGGCGCTGATGCCGTGCAGGAAGCGGGAGGCGCGGGAGAGCACCGCGTCGGGCCGGTGCCCCTCGGAGGCGTACGCCCGCAGGGCCGTCCTCAGCTGCCCCATCAGCCCCGCCGCCCGTACGTCATGCCCCTGGACGTCCCCGATGACCAGCGCGAACCGTCCGCTGGGCAGCGGGATCATGTCGTACCAGTCCCCGCCGACCTGAAGGCCGCCGCCGGTCGGGATATAGCGGGCGGCGACGCTCATGCCCGGGATCCGGGGGATCAGCGTGGGCAGCATGGAGCGCTGGAGGCCGTCGGTCAGCTCCCGCTCGGACTCGGCGGCACCGGCGCGGCTGAGGGCCTGCGCGAGCATCCGGGCCACCGTCGTCAGCACGGAGCGCTCGTCCGGGGTGAACGCCACCGGATAGCTGAACGCCGCCATCCAGGCGCCCATCGTCCGCCCGGCCACGGTCAGCGGCAGGAACGCCCAGGAGCGGCGGCCGAAGTGCTGGGCCAGCGGCCAGGTGAGCGGATAGCGCGACTTGTACTGCTCCGGCGTGGACAGGTACACCGCCCGACCGGTGCGCACCACCTCCGCCGCCGGATAGTCGGTGTCCACCGACATCTGGGTGAAGGGGCCCTCGTCGCCGTCCTGCTGACCGTGGTGGCCGATGATCGTCAGCCGCTCGCCGTCCACCCCGAACACGGCCAGCCCGTCCGGGGAGAACCCCGGCATCGACAGCCCCGCCGCGACCCTGAGCACCTCATCCGTGGACCGTGCCTCGGCCAGCGCCCGGCCCGCGTCCAGCAGGAACGCCTCCCGGGAGCGCCGCCAGTCGCCGGTGACCGCGCTGCGCCCGGCGGGCGTGCCCGGCGCCGGTTCGGTCACCTCCTGGAGGGTGCCGATCAGCTCGTAGGCCCGCTTCTGCGTGTCGAAGGTCGGCTTGGACCTGGACCGGACGACGCGGATGATGCGGCCCCGGTCGTCCATGATCCGGATTCTGACCTCCGCGAGGGTGCCCTCGGCGACGGCGAGCTGCACCACACCGGTGATCTCGTTCCAGTCGACGGGGTGCAGCCGGGCCCTGACCTGGGCCTCGGTCAGGGTCGTCGGATCGGCGGGCAGACCGAGCAGCCGTGCGGCCTCGGCGTCGACCGTGACCTGCCCGGACGCCGTGTCCCAGTGCCAGAGGCCGGTCGCGAGGGCGGCGAGGACCTGCCCCACGGCGGGCAGGGGCTCACCAGTGCGCATTGCCCCACTGTAAGAAGAGGTGATTGGACGATGCCACTGAAGTCGTACGGGGCCCGCCTGTTATGGATGAGAGTTGATCTTGGGCTGCCCGGTACCCTTGGGGTTGTTTCACGTGAAACACGGCCCCGATCCGCGAAGACTGGATGAACGACGATGCATCGGTACAGGTCCCACACCTGCGGGCAGCTCCGCGCCTCTGACGTCGGCACCGACGTCCGGCTGAGTGGCTGGCTGCACAATCGGCGCGACCTGGGCGGCATCCTCTTCATCGATCTGCGCGACCACTACGGCATCACGCAGCTCGTCGCTCGTCCCGGCACCGCCGCCTACGAAGCCCTGGACAAGCTCTCCAAGGAGTCCACGGTCCGCGTCGACGGCCAGGTCGTCTCCCGGGGCACCGAGAACATCAACCCCGAGCTGCCGACCGGTGAGATCGAGGTCGAGGTCGGCGAGGTCGAGCTGCTCGGCGCCGCCGCCCCGCTGCCCTTCACCATCAACACCGAGGACGGGGTCAACGAGGAGCGGCGCCTCGAGTACCGCTTCCTGGACCTGCGCCGCGAGCGTATGCACCGCAACATCATGCTGCGTACGGCGGTGATCTCGGCGATCCGTCACAAGATGACCGCGCTGGGCTTCAACGAGATGGCGACGCCGATCCTGTCGGCCACCTCCCCCGAGGGCGCCCGCGACTTCGTCGTCCCCTCCCGCCTGAACCCGGGCAAGTTCTACGCCCTCCCCCAGGCGCCCCAGCAGTTCAAGCAGCTCCTGATGATCTCCGGCTTCGACCGGTACTTCCAGATCGCGCCCTGCTTCCGCGACGAGGACGCCCGCGCCGACCGCTCGCCGGGCGAGTTCTACCAGCTCGACGTCGAGATGAGCTTCGTCGAGCAGGAGGACGTCTTCCAGCCCATCGAGCAGCTCATGACCGAGCTGTTCGAGGAGTTCGGCAACGGCCGCCACGTGACGTCCCCGTTCCCGCGCATCCCCTTCCGCGAGGCGATGCTGAAGTACGGCTCCGACAAGCCCGACCTGCGGGCCCAGCTGGAGCTGGTCGACATCACCGACATCTTCGAGGGCTCCGAGTTCAAGGCCTTCGCGGGCAAGCACGTGCGCGCCCTGCCGGTGCCGGACGTCTCCGGCCAGCCCCGCAAGTTCTTCGACCAGCTCGGTGAGTACGCCGTCTCGCTGGGCGCGAAGGGCCTGGCCTGGGTGCGCGTCGGCGAGGACGGGGCGCTGTCCGGCCCGATCGCGAAGTTCCTCACCGAGGAGAACGTCGCCGAGCTGACCAAGCGGCTCTCCCTCGCCCCCGGGCACGCCGTGTTCTTCGGCGCGGGCGAGTTCGACGAGGTGTCGAAGATCATGGGCGGCGTGCGGGTGGAGGCCGCGAAGCGCGCGGGCCACTTCGAGTCGGACGTCTTCCGCTTCTGCTGGATCGTCGACTTCCCGATGTACGAGAAGGACGAGGAGACCGGCAAGATCGACTTCTCGCACAACCCCTTCTCGATGCCGCAGGGCGGCCTGGAGGCCCTTCAGACCCAGGACCCGCTGGACATCCTCGGCTGGCAGTACGACATCGTCTGCAACGGCGTCGAGCTGTCCTCCGGCGCGATCCGGAACCACGAGCCCGAGATCATGCTCAAGGCGTTCGAGATCGCGGGCTACGACCGGGAGACCGTCGAGGAGCAGTTCGCGGGCATGCTGCGCGCCTTCCGCTTCGGCGCCCCGCCGCACGGCGGCATCGCCCCCGGCGTCGACCGTATCGTCATGCTGCTCGCCGACGAGCCCAACATCCGCGAGACCATCGCCTTCCCGCTCAACGGCAACGCCCAGGACCTGATGATGGGCGCCCCCACGGAACTGGACGAGGCCCGCCTGAAGGAACTGCACCTGTCGGTGCGCAAGCCGCAGCCGAAGTAGTGCTCGCCTGAGCGAAGGGCCCGGAACCGTGATCGGTTCCGGGCCCTTTTCAGGTTCCACAGCTAGCCACAGCCCGCCCTCATGCGACAGAACATCGGCAGGGCGTGATCCGGCCCTTCACGCACGGCGCATGACGTAACGGCTGGGAGGTGACGGTCAGGGGCGATCTGGAGCCGCAGGGGACGAGCGTGCGGATGCGGGGAGTGACGGAGTTCGTGCTGCGGCCGGAGTAGCGGACCCGGCCAGGCGGTTCCCTCTTCCGATGCTCCAGGTGAGGCCGCCCCCGTGGTCCGGCGGTCATCCCACCGCTGCGAACACGTTTCGTTCCACTACATCGGTGAGCACGAGCGCTGCGGCCCGGAAGTCGTGGTCGTCGTGCAGGACGACGAGGCCGTGGTGAGCGGCCGTGGCACAGACCAGCCAGTCCACCGGCGACAGGCCCTGATGCTGTCCCCGCTGGGCGAGCCGGTACTGGGCCGCCTCGATCCAACGCCAGGCGGCCTTGGGGACCAGGACGTCCGGGTACAGGTCGGCGAACATCTCCGTCATGTGGTCGAACTCGTCGAGGCTGCGCGCCGACTGCAAGAACTCCGTCCGTTGTGCGGCGCACGACCCGATGGCGCCTTCGTCGATCTCATGTGCCCAGAGGTCGTTGAGCTTCCGATCGCGCTGAAGTCGCCAGACGGCGGTGGAGTCGGCAAGGTAGCGGATCACGGTCAGGCGATGTCCTTGTCCGCGTGGTTGTCGCTTGGAGAACTCTTCTCCGCCGCGTGCCGAGCCCAGAACCCGGCCTCGTCCCACTGCTGGGCCCGTTCCAGGTGACGCATGCGGGCCTCGGTACGCCGACGACGCTCGGCATACTCCCGAAGAGCCAGGTTGACCATCTCCTTCTTCGTCTTCGCGTTGGACAGCCTCATCGCCTCCGCGAGGGCGTCGTCATCGATGTCGATCTGAGTGGCGGACATGGGGCACCTCCCTAGCATGTGCTTCATACAAAGCTACCCCACACTTCATACGAAACGCAGGCGTCAGCCGCCGATTCTCAACGTGGCAGGCCTTTGGTGGAGATAGTCCGGTCGGCGATCTCGGCGGGCTCCGGCAGATCGGAGTGGCAGTCGCGGCAGCGGCCGGGCTCGGGTGCGCGGAAGGCGCGGTCGCAGCCGTCGCAGGTCTGGAGGGGGTGTCTGGGCGCCGGGGGCGGCGGGGCTGGGGGACGGAACGGGGGGAGGGGTGGGAGCTGGGCGGTCAGTCGGTGGGCCAGGAAGGCGGCCGGGCGGATCAGGGGTTCCAGCGGGAGGTTCTCGGTCAGGGCTTGGCGTACGGCGGTGGGGGTGACGTCGCGTTCGAGCCAGGCGGCGACGGCCGGGGCGAGGTGTTCGGCGTCCGTGGCGGAGAGGAGGAGGCGAGGGTCGTGGCGGCGGAGTCCGGCGAGGACGTCGACGGCTGTCCGGAGGAGGGCGGGGGCGGCGAACGAGGGCTGGGGTACGGCGGGGAGGCGCCGCTTGCGGGGCGGGGGTTTGTCCTGGGCGGCCGGGCGTCGGGCGGGCCTGCTGGTGGTGTCGGGCGCGGTGGTGCGGTGGCCGGGCCTGTTGCTGGAGACCGTGCGGGTGACGATCCGGCCGGTCGGGGCCCGTAAGCGGGTACGACGCAGGTAGCCGTGGGATTCGAGTTCTCGCAGGGCCGCGGCGATGCGGGTGGGGCCCTCCGGGAAGCGGGCGGCGAGGGTTTTGATGTCGATCGCCGTGCCCGGCCGCACCGACTGGATGTAGCAGCCCAGCCCGATCGCCAGCAGCGACAGCTCCTTGTGCTGGGTGAGGTCGTTGCCGATCACCGTGAAGTTCTCGGTGAGGCGGACGTTGTCGTGGATCACGCCGGAGCTCGGGCGCGCGTGGGGGTGGTTTTTGCCCGGGATACGGGACTGGGCGCGCGAGGGCGCGCTAGGGTTTTCGGAGTCCATCGGGAAGCCCTACTTCCTCGGTGGTCAGGCCCTCGCACTGGGATTGCCGTCCCTGCGGGGGCCGTCGCATGTCTGGGGGGTTGTGGCCTGCTGCGGTGAGCGTAAGGCAGGCAACCGGTCCCGAATCCAGCCGAGTTGGGCATATTCACTCGCGCGAGTGAGTTTGCCCGGCGGGAGGGAGGGGTGGGGCTTGGTGGGGGTGCTTTCTCCTCAGTGGGTGGTTCACAGGGAGCGCAGGTCAGACCGGGGTATGGGCCCTCAGGCTCCGGTGGCCCGTCGACCACGTAGAGGTGAGTTCCCGCATTACGTCACTCAGCGTGTCCGGGACTCCTTACCGTGAGGAGCGACGTTGCGGTACGACGGAGGGCGACACGGACATGTTGGTGGACACGGAGGCGGTGCGGCTCAGGACGGAGGCGGATGAGCCGGGGTGGGAGGTTGATCCGGACGACGAGTGGGGAGTCGCCGTCATCGCCACCGTGGGGCGGCAGTTGAAGCTGCGGCGGGAGGCGGTGGGGATGCGGGCCGCCGAGTTCGGGAAGCGGCTCGGGTACGGCGAGGACATGGTGTACAAGATCGAGGGAGGGAAGCGGATTCCCAGGCCCGAGTATCTGGAGGACGCCGACAGGGTGCTGGGGGCGGGTGGGCTGCTCGCCGCGATGAAGGAGGACGTGGAGAAGGTTCGGTATCCGAGGAAAGTGCGGGATCTGGCGGACATGGAGGCGAAGGCCGTCGAGATGGGGGTGTACGTCGGGCTCAGCATCCATGGCCTGTTGCAGACTCCGGAACATGCGCGAGCCTTGTTCGAGGTGTCTCAGTCTTCCTACTCGGAGCCGGAACTGGAACGTCTGGTGGCCGCTCGCATGGGACGCAAGTCGATCTTCGAGCGCTCCCCGCGGCCCGCGCTCAGTTTCGTCCAAGAGGAGGTGACACTGCGCCGAAGGGTCGGAGGCACAATGGTGTGGCGTCAGCAGCTTGAACACCTGCTCGAAGTCGCGCAGTTGCGTAACGTCACCCTCCAGGTGATGCCGACGGACTCTGGGGCTCACCCTGGGCTGAGTGGCAAGATCGAGGTGCTGAAGTTCGAGGACGGTACGGCGACGGGCCGCTCCGACGGTGCGTACAACGGCCGTCCGACCTCTGACCCGAAACAGCTCCGCATCCTTGAGCTGCGGTACAGCACCATTCGGGCCCAGGCTCTCACCCCACGGGAGTCGCTGACCTTCGTCGAACAACTGCTGGGAGAAACATGATCCGCGTGATTGCCGCCGGGGACGCCTCCGAACTGGTGTGGTTCAAGAGCAGTTACAGCGATGGCCCGGAGGGCGACTCCTGCGTCGAAATAGCCACCACCCCCGGCATCGTCCACGTCCGTGACTCCAAGTACCGCGGCGCCAGCCCCCGTCTCGCGCTGGCGCCGGAAACCTGGTCGGACTTCGTGGCGTACGCGTCGGGGAGCTGACGCCTCCACCGCCCCGCTGGTGGCTACCGCGCGACGAACTGCGTCAGTATCGCCTGCACCTCGTAGATGTCGACGCCCTTGGTGAAGGTCTTCTGGATCGGCGTCGCGGAGCCCGAGAGCCAGATCTTCAGTTCGGCGTCGAGATCGAAGGTGCCCGCCGTCTCCACGGCGAAGTGCGTGATGCTGCGGTACGGGATGGAGTGGTACTCCGTCTTCTTGCCGGTGATGCCCTGCTTGTCGACCAGGATCAGCCGCCGGTCGGTGAACAGGATGGTGTCGCGGATCAGCAGATACGCGGCGTGCACCTGCTCGCCCTGGCCCAGCAGACGGGCGTACTCCTGCTGGGCCTGCGCCGGGTCGATGGCGTGGGCGTTGCCGAAGAGTGCCATGGGTGGTCCCCCCACTTGGTTCGATGGCCTCACAGGATCATGGCCGGTGGAGGGATGTGTCCAGGGCCGGGTGGGTCAGACTTCGTCGTCGGTGAAGATCGCTTCGGCGGTGGGGGCGACTACGGCTTCCAGGAGCCAGCGGTCGAGGGTTTCGAGGTCGTCGCAGTGGGTGATGCGCTCCTGGACCTCTTCCGAGACCTCGATGCCGCGCTTCGCCAGGACCTTCAGGATGTCCAGCGCGGCGCGTTCGGCGCGGCCTTCTTCGCGGCCTTCTTCGCGGCCTGCCTCTCGGCCTGCTTCGCGGAGTTCCTGGGAGAGGGGCGACTTGTAGAAGGAAAGGTCCACGGCCACTAGGTTCCTCCACAGTTCTGCGGCGGGGCTGGTGCCCAGGCGGACCGACCCGGAAAAGTGATGCCGGGGCGGCTGTGGGCCCCAGGTTGCCGTGGTGGCGGAGGTCTGGGGCCCGCTTTGTTACGCCTCTTCGCCGCCGAAGCGGTCCTTGTACGCTGCCAGGTCGTCTTCCGTGAGCTTGGCGAAGAGGACCGGGGGGACCGTGAAGGGGGTGCCTGCGGGGAGCTTGGTCAAGGACTTCGCCTCGGGCTGGGTGGCCCAGGTCGCGGTGTCGTTGGGGAGGGTGAAGACCTGGCGCATGGCTGCCGCCGTGGTCGGGATGAACGGTTCCGAGACGATCGCGTAGAGGTGGATCAGGTTCATCGCCGTGCGGAGGGTGAGGGCGGCGCCCTCCTTGTTCGTCTTGATCTCCAGCCAGGGGGCCTTCTCCTCCAGGTAGGAGTTGCCCGCGGACCACAGCGCGCGCAGGGCGGCTGCCGCCTTGCGGAACTGGAGGGCGTCCATCTGCTGCTCGTACTCCGTGAGGAGGCGGGCGATCTCCTCGCCCAGCTTCTCCTCCGCCTCACCGGGCTCCGCGCCCGCCGGGACCTCCTCGCCGAAGCGCTTCTTGGAGAAGGACAGGACGCGGTTGACGAAGTTGCCGAGGGTGTCGGCGAGGTCCTTGTTCACCGTGGCCGTGAAGTGCTCCCAGGTGAAGGACGAGTCGTCCGACTCCGGGGCGTTCGCCATCATGAAGTAGCGCCAGTAGTCGGCGGGGAGCACTTCGAGGGCGTCGTGGGTGAAGACGCCCCGGCGCTGCGAGGTGGAGAACTTGCCGCCGTAGTAGTTCAGCCAGTTGAAGGCCTTGATGACGTCGACCTTCTTCCACGGGGCGCGGGTGCCCAGCAGGGTCGCCGGGAACATGACGCTGTGGAAGGGGACGTTGTCCTTGCCCATGAACTGCGTGTAGTGGACGTCCGAGTCCGACTTCCACCACCACGAACGCCAGTCGCGGTGCTCCGGGTCCTGGTCCGCCCACTCCTTCGTCGCGCCGATGTACTCGATCGGGGCGTCGAACCACACGTAGAAGACCTTGCCCTCGGCGGCGAGGTCCGGCCAGGTGTCGGCCGGGACCGGGACGCCCCAGTCGAGGTCACGGGTGATCGCGCGGTCGTGCAGGCCCTCCGTGAGCCACTTGCGGGCGATCGAGGACGCCAGCACCGGCCAGTTGTCGGCGCGCTCGTCGACCCAGCTCTCGACCTCGCCCGCGAGCGCGGACTGGAGGAGGAACAGGTGCTTGGTCTCGCGGACCTCCAGGTCGCTGCTGCCGCTGATCGCCGAGCGGGGCTCGATGAGGTCGGTGGGGTCGAGCACCCGGGTGCAATTCTCGCACTGGTCGCCGCGGGCCTTGTCGTAGCCGCAGTGGGGGCAGGTGCCGATGATGTAGCGGTCCGGGAGGAAGCGGCCGTCGGTGATCGAGTAGACCTGGCGGATCGCCCGCTCCTCGATGAAGCCGTTCGCCTTCAGCTCCCGCGCGATCTCCTGGGTGATCTCGTGGTTCTGGGGGGAGCTGGAGCGGCCGAAGTAGTCGAAGGCGAGGCTGAAGCCGTCGTAGATCGCCTTCTGGGCGTCGTGCGCCTGCGCGCAGAAGTCCGCTACGGGCAGGCCCTGCTCCTTCGCGGCGAGTTCCGCGGGGGTGCCGTGCTCGTCGGTGGCGCAGATGTAGAGGACGTCGTGGCCGCGCTGGCGGAGGTAGCGGGAGTACACGTCCGCCGGGAGCATGGACCCCACCATGTTGCCCAGGTGCTTGATCCCGTTGATGTACGGAAGGGCGCTGGTGATGAGGTGTCGAGCCATCGCGGCTGCTCCCAGGTCGGTCGTTTTGTGAACCTTGAAATCGTAGCCGACACGGGGCGGCCGCCCGCTTCCCGTTTTGAGGGGTGGGAAGGGGCGGCCGGGGTGGTCTCGGTGATCTTCTGCTGTGGTCTTCTGCCCTGGTCTTCTGCCGTGGTGTTTTACGGGCGCCAGTTGGCGAGGACGCCCTCGTAGAGTTCCGCGTCCGTGAGTTCCTTCGGGGTCGGGCCCGCGTGGAAGAACGACGTGTTGCCGGTCTTCAGCTTGCGGAGGTAGTCGAAGGCCTTGTTGTCGTGCTCGCCGAAGGCGACGAAGGCGAAGTGGATGTCGGGGTGCTTCTTCGCCGCGTCCGTGAGGGACTGGGTGGCGGGGGTCTTGGCGTCGGGGGCGCCGTCCGTCTGGAAGATGACCAGGGCGGGGGCGTCCGTGCCGGACTTCTCGTAGTGGGCCACGACCTCTTCCACGGCGGCGTGGTAGCTGGTACGGCCCATGCGGCCGAGGGACGCGTGGAGGGTGTCGATCTTGTCCTCGTGGTCGGTGAGGGTCAGCTCGCCGGTGCCGTCGAGTTCCGTGGAGAAGAAGACGACGTGGACGGTGGCGTTCGCCGGGCCCGCGGGGTCGAGGTGGGCGGCGAGGGCGAGGGTCTGCTCGGCGAGGGCCTGGGCGGAGCCGTCCTTGTAGTACGGGCGCATGGAGGCGGAGCGGTCGAGGACGAGGTAGGTCTTGGCGGGGGTGGTGGTGAGGTTGTGGGTGGTGAGGGTGGTGGCGGCGGTGGTGTAGGCGGTGCGGAGGGTTGGGGGGACGGGAGGCTCGGCCTCGGCCTCGGCTTCGCCTTCGGCCTCGGTGGGGTTCCCACCCGCACCACCCGTGCGGCTCTCGTTGTCGGGGGCGGGTGGCCCCTGGGGGGCGGACTCGCCGTCGGCGGCTGCGGGCTCGGGAGTGGGGTCGGTCGCGGGTTCGGGGTCGGGTTCCGGCTCGGGCTTGTGCTCCGCCTCTGCCTGCGGCTCCGTGACCGCCTCGGCCTTCGGCTCCGTGACCGCCTCCGTCTTCGCCTCCGGCGCGGCGACCGTCTCCGCCTTGGCCGCTGCCCCGGTCTGCGCGTCTGCCTCGGGGGCGGTCTCTGCGACCTCCGCCTTTGAATCGGCGGTCGCCTCGGGCTGCGGTTCGGAATCGGGCTCGGCCTTGGCCTCCGCCTCGGGCTCCGCAACGGCTTCCGCCGGCGCCGCGTCCTCGGCTGCGGGCTTCTCCTCGGCAGAGGGCTTCTCCTCTGCGGCCGGGGACTCCTTCGGCTGCGCCTCCTCGGCCTGCGGCGCCTCCGCCACCGGCTCAGCCTCGGTGACGGGCTCATCCGTGGTGACCGGCTCCGCCTCGGCGACCCTTTCCGCCTTGGTGACCGGCTCGTCCGTGGTGACCGGCTTCTCCTCGGTGGGCGCTTCCTCCGTCGCCGTCGGCTTGTCGGCCGCGGCCGGTTCGTCGGCTGCCGCCGGTTCCTCCGCGACCGTCTCCCGCTTCTCCGGCTCCGTGAGCTGGTCAGCCTTCGCGGTGGGCTCCGCCGGCGCCGCCTCCTCCCGCGCTGCGGGCTCCTGCGCCTCTGCGGTCTCTGCGGTCTTCGGGCTGTCCGCCGTCTCCGCTGCCGGCGTCCCGGTGGGTTCCGCAACCTCGGCAGCCTCAGCGGTCTCCGAGGCGTCCTGGACGTTCTGGGCGTCCGAGGTCTCCTTGGCGTCCGAGGTCTCCGCAACCCCCCGGCCCCGCTCCGCCCCGTCCGTCGACTCCCGTGCCGCCGGGACCGTCGGCTTCTGGACCGTGACGTTGTCGAAGGCGGCGGAGACGAGGTCGTCGACGACCGAGGGGGAGGGCACCGGGGAAGGAGAGGGGATCTTGGGGGGTGACGGCTCCGTCGTAGTCGATGCCGATGCCGATGCCGATGCCGATGCCGAGGTCGGCGTCGGCTCCGACGTCGGTGTGGGCTCCTGCGCGGAGGGCTCCGGCGTCGGCGTTGCCGTCTCGGTGTCGCGGGTCTTGCGTGAGCGGCTGAATGCGTTCCGCAAGAGAGTGAGAATGCCCATGGTGCGCAACCCTTCGCATGAGTTGTAGCCCGTCGATCCCTGGCCAGGACGGACACGTAAGGTTAGCGGCCCCGTGCGGTGATCTTGGGAAGGGGCGGGGCGGCCGCGGGGCCGCTCGTCAAGAGGGGTCCCGGCCGTTCGGGCAACGGCGTGACGGATGCCCGGGGTTCACCGGTCGTTCACCCCGGCGCCCCGCTCCCGCACAAACGTGCTCCTAGCGTCCGTCGAGCTGGATCCAAAGGGGAAGCTAGGGGAGAACCAAGTGCGCATGCAGCTGCCCATCATCAGAACCTCGTCGTCGTCATCGTCGTCCGAAGCCCATCCTGGTGGGCGGTCCGCCCTCACCTGCCGGTACCGCTGTGGTGACGCCTGTTTCCACGAGGTGCCGAACACCTCCGCGAACCCGTACGTCGGTGATGTCATCGCCGGTGCCCTCAGCCGCCGTTCCGTGATGCGCGCCGCCGCCGTGGTCACCGCGACCGCCGCCGCCGGTGCCGCCGTCTCCGTGGCCGCCGCGCCGGAGGCCCAGGCCGCCCCGGCCGCGGGGAAGAAGCCCGGCAAGCCCGGCAAGCCCGGCAAGGGTGCTCGCGGGCTGCGGTTCACCCCCGTCGCCCCCAACACCGCCGACGCCGTCACCGTCCCCGACGGCTACGGGCAGAACGTGGTCATCCGCTGGGGCGAGCCCATCCTGCGGGGCGCCCCCGCCTTCGACGCGGAGAAGCAGACGGCGAAGGCGCAGGCCGGGCAGTTCGGGTACAACTGCGACTTCCTCGCTCTGATGCCCCTCCCCGGTGAGCGCGGGCGGCAGCTGCTCGTCGCCAACCACGAGTACACCGACGAAGTGCTCATGTTCCGTGGGTACGACGCCGCCAACCCGACCCGTGAGCAGGTCGAGATCGCCTGGGCCGCGCACGGCCTCTCCGTCGTCGTGGTCGAGGAGGACCGCCGTACCGGCAAGCTGACCGCCGTACCGCGGCACTCGCTCAACCGGCGGGTCACCGCCACCACCGAGTTCCGGCTCACCGGCCCCGCCGCCGGTTCCGACCTGCTGAAGACGTCCGCCGACCCGACCGGCACCAAGGTCCTCGGCACCCTCAACGACTGCGCGGGCGGCACCACCCCGTGGGGCACCACCCTGCACGGCGAGGAGAACTTCAACCAGTACTTCGCCAACAGCAGCGGGACCACCGGCGCCCGCTACGGGCTGCCCACTGGGGCCAGCGAGCGCAAGTGGGAGCGTTTCGACAAGCGGTTCGACCTGGCCCAGGAGCCCAACGAGGTGCACCGGCACGGCTATGTCGTCGAGCTGGACCCGTACGACCCCGACTCCACCCCGCGCAAGCACACCGCGCTCGGCCGCTTCAAGCACGAGGGTGCGACCGTGCGGCTCACCGACGACGGCCGTCCCGTCGTCTACTCCGGTGACGACGAGCGCTTCGACTACTTCTACAAGTTCGTCGGCAGCAAGCGGATGAAGAAGGGCCAGTCGCGGGCCGCGCGTGAGCACAATCTCTCGCTGCTCGACGAAGGGACGCTGTACGTCGCCAAGCTCACCGGTGACTCCCCTGCCATCGAGATCGACGGCACTGGGAAGCTCCCGTCCGACGGGGAGTTCGACGGCAGCGGCGAGTGGATTCCGCTGGCCACCGCCACCGCCAAGGGTGCCGTCTCGCACGTCGAGGGCATGACCGCGGAGGAGGTGTTCGTCTTCACGCGCCTCGCCGGTGACAAGGTCGGTGCCACGAAGATGGACCGCCCCGAGGACGTCGAGCCCAACCCGCACACCGGCAAGGTGTACGTCGCCCTCACCAACAACTCCCGCCGCGGCACCTCCGGCAACCCGGGCGTCGACGAGGCCAACCCGCGCATCGGCAACAAGCACGGGCAGGTCCTGGAGCTGACCGAGCGCTGGAACCGCGCCGACAGCACCAGGTTCGCCTGGAGCCTGTTCCTGGTCGCCGGTGACCCGTCCGACCCGGCCACCTACTTCGCCGGGTTCCCCAAGGACCAGGTCAGCCCGATCTCCTGCCCGGACAACGTCGCCTTCGACCCGTACGGGAACCTGTGGATCTCCACCGACGGCAACCAGCTCGGCTCCCACGACGGTCTCTTCGGTGTGGCCACGCGCGGTGAGCGGCGCGGTGAGCTGAAGCAGTTCCTGACGGTGCCGAAGGGCGCCGAGACCTGTGGCCCGATCATCCAGGACCGGCGGGTGCTGGTCGCCGTGCAGCACCCGGGTGAGCTGGACGGCGCCTCCGCCGAGAATCCGCTGAGCGCCTGGCCCGACGGCCCCGGCAAGGTCAACCGCCCGGCCGTGGTGGCCGTGTGGCGCGCCGACGGCTGCGACATCGGGGCCTGAGCCCCGGCAGTCGACCGAAGAGCGCGGGCCGTCCCGGTCAGGGGCGGTCCGCGCCGTCGTTCCCGCGGTGCAGGGTCACGTCCACCAGCAGCGCGCGGTGGTCCGTGCGGGCCAGGTCCAGGAAGCGGGTGTCGCGCACCGAGAAGTCCCGGGAGACCAGGACGTGGTCGATCTGCACCCCGAAGCGGGGCGCGGTGCGGGCGGGCCAGGTGGGGGTGCGGTCGGCGCCGGTCAGCCGGGCGGCGTCGTACAGGCCGGTGTCGAGGACGCGGCGGAAGGCCGCGTGGTCCTGGGAGGCGTTGAAGTCCCCGGCGACGATCAGCGGGGTACCCCGGTGGTCGGCGGCGAAGTCGCGCAGGGCGGCCAGGTCGCGCCGCCAGAGGTCGAGGTCGCCGGGGACCGGCGGCATCGGGTGCGCGAGCTGGAGCCGTACGGCCCTCCCGCGCACCTCGGCGACGGCACCGGGCATGCCCAGGTCACCGGGGACGGGGTCGGTGCCCCGCAGCGGAAAGCGGCTGAGGATGACCGCGCCGTCGGAGCCGTAGCCCGCGACGGCCTGCCGGTGGGGGTAGTCGGCGTCGAGGTCCGTGGTCAGCCGCGCGGCGCAGGACTCCTCGCACTCCGGTACGAACACCACGTCCGGCCGGTGCTGCCGTACCGCGTCCACCAGGGCCCCCGTGCCCCGCCCGTACTGCACGTTCGCGGTGAGCACCCGGAAGGACGCCACCGGCGTACCGCCCGGCGAGAGGCTCTTGCCGTACGGCTCGATGAACCACGCCAGCACTCCGAGGACGACGACCCCCCACACCAGCCCGGCCCACCACCGCGCGACCAGCGCGAGCAGCAGCCCGGCGCCCACCGGCACCAGCAGCCACGGCAGGAAGGACAGCAGCTGTGCCACGGGTGTGATCGCGTCGGTGCCGGCCGCCCGGCAGCCGACGACCACGCTCACCCCGGCGAACAGCAGCCC
>NZ_JAGPXL010000015.1 GCF_018070565.1 Streptomyces sp. B93 | reverse complement strand
CCCCACCGCCCCGCGTCAACCGCACCCCCACCCCTGCCCCGCACCGTAAAAATTGCTGTCCGAATCATTGACGCACCCCGAGCCCCTCCGTAGCTTGTGCCAGCAAGCGCTTACTTGAAACGATTCATGCAGGCGGAACGACACTGCGGGGAGGGCCCACTGTGGGAACCAGCAGGAATGTTGAGCGGCGGACGATCCTGAAGGTGGCCGGTGCTTCGGCGGCCACGCTCGGGCTGGGCCTGACGACCGGGTGCGGTGGGGACAGTACGTCCGCGGACGGAACGGTGACCCTCCGTTACGCGTGGTGGGGCGGCGAACCGCGCACCATCGCGATCAAGAAGACGATCGCGCTCTTCGAGAAGAAGTACCCGAAGATCAAAGTCGCCCCGGAATTCACGGACTACGAGGCGTTCTGGGAGAAGTTCCAGACGCAGGCCTCGGGCGGAAATCCCCCGGACGTTTTCCAGAATGCGGTCGGCTTCCTGCGCAAGTACGACCAGCGCGGTGTTCTGATGGACCTCAAGGCGCAGGCGGACGCGGGAAATCTGAGCCTGGAGAACTTCCGCAACGGGATTCTGGCGAACGGTCAGGTCGACGGGAAGCAGATCGGCATACCCGTCGGCGCCAACACCATGGCGCTCGTCATCGACCTCAAGGCGTTCGAGAAGGCGGGCGTCGAGGCGAAGTTCGGGTGGACCTGGGACGAGTACTTCGACGCGCTCCAGACCGTCCAGGACAAGGTGAAGATCGCCGGTGACACCGGCTACTTCAGCATCATGTACCTCTACGACCTGTATCTGCGTCAGAACGGCAAGGCCTTCTTCACCGACAGCGGTCTCGGGTTCACCGAGGACGATCTGACGCAGTGGTGGGAGGACGGCTACAAGCGCGTGAAGTCCGGGCTCGTCGCCGACCCGAAGAAGGTCGAGCAGGTCAAGCCCAAGTCCGCGCTCTCCGCGGGACTCGCCGCCTCCGAGTTCACCTGGGACAACTTCTCCATCCGCTACGAGGGCGAGGGCGAGTCGGACTACGGCCTCGCGCCGATCCCCACCACCAACGGCAAGGACACCGGCCAGTACCTCGGTTCGCTGATGCTGAGCGCCTTCTCCGGGACCAAGCACCCCAAGGAGGTCGCCCAGTTCATCGACTTCATGGTCCACGACCCCGAGGTCGGCGAGATCATGGGCTACGACCGCGGCATCCTCGCCACGACCGAGCAGTACGAGGCGTTCACGCCCACCGACGACAACAACAAGGGCGTCAAGGCGTACGAGGAGGAGGTCGCCGCGGCCGGTGTGCTCGGGAAGATCACCCCGCACCCGTCCGGCGCCGATGTCGTCGAGGCGGCGTTCCTGCGCATCGGCGGTGAGGTCGCCCAGGGCAAGAGCAAGCCCGCCGACGCCGCCAAGGCGCTGTTCAGCGAGGCCAAGGCCGCGTTCGCGGGCTGAGGGGACGTACCACCATGACGCTCGTCAAGGAAGCGCCCGCGCGCCCGGCCGGGAAGCGGCCCGCCGCTCCCGTCGCCGGGCGGCGCGGGCGGCGCCGCGAGAACCTCGCCGGTTACCTGTTCGTGTCGCCGTGGATCGCGGGTTTCCTGCTGCTCACGGCGGGGCCGATGATCGCGTCGCTGTACTACGCGTTCACCAGCTACAACCTGTTCACGCCACCGAAGTGGGTGGGCCTGGACAACTTCACGACGATGTTCCAGGACCCGCGCTGGCAGAAGTCGGTCGAGGTCACGCTGAAGTACGTTGTCGTGGCCACGCCGCTGAAGCTGCTGCTGGCGCTCGGTGTCGCGCTGTTGCTGGCGCAGAGCCGGCGCGGACAGGGCCTGTACCGGGCCGCGTTCTACATGCCGTCGCTGATCGGCGCCAGCGTCTCCGTGGGCTTCGTATGGCGGGCGCTGTTCTCGGACGACGCGATCGTGGACCGTTCGCAGAAGATCTTCGGTGTCGACGTGGGCGGCTGGATCGGCAACCCGGACTACGTCCTGTACTCCCTGGTGGCCCTGAGCATCTGGCAGTTCGGCGCGCCGATGGTCATCTTCCTGGCGGGCCTCAAGCAGGTCCCGAGGGAGCTGTACGAGGCCGCCGAGGTCGACGGGGCCGGTCCCCTGCGGCGGTTCTGGAACATCACGCTGCCGATGATCTCCCCGGTGCTGTTCTTCAATGTGCTGCTGGAGTCGATCCACGCGTTCCAGGTGTTCGGCTCCGCGTACGTCGTCTCCGACACCCGGTGCGGACCGGCCGACGCCACGCTCGTCTACACCTGTCTGCTCTACCAGAAGGGCTTCAAGGAGGCCCAGATGGGCTTCGCGGCCGCCATGGCCTGGACCCTGGTGATCGCGGTCGCCCTCGTCACGGCGGTCCTGTTCTGGTCGCAGAAGAAGTGGGTGCACTACGAGGAGGCCGCCAAGTGACCACCGCCACCAGCCCCGCCCCGCGCACCGTGAACGAGCGGCGCCGCGTCGGATCGATCGCCTGGCACGTGGGCGCGCTGCTCGTCCTCGCGGTCGTCCTGTACCCCGTGATCTGGGTGGTCGGCGCCTCGTTCAAGCCGAGCAAGGACATCATCGCCAGCCTCGACCTGCTGCCCACCGAGCCGGTCTGGGCGAACTTCTCCGGACTGGCCGACGGTATCTCCGGCATCCCCATCAGCAGCTTCTTCTGGAACTCGCTGATGTACGCGGTCCTCGCCGTGGTCGGGGTCGTGCTGTCCAGCTCGCTGACCGCGTACGCCTTCGCCAAGATCCGCTTCGCCGGACGGAACCTGCTGTTCACGCTGATGATCGGCACGCTGCTGCTGCCGTACCACGTCCTGCTCATCCCGCAGTACGTGCTCTTCCGCAACCTCGAACTCGTCGACACGCTGGTGCCGCTGGTGGCGGGCAAGTTCCTGGCGACGGAGGCGTTCTTCGTCTTCCTGATGGTGCAGTTCATGCGCGGGCTGCCGCGGGAGCTGGACGAGGCCGCCCGGCTCGACGGGTGCGGGCACCTGAGGACCTACTGGTCCATCGTGCTGCCGCTGAGCCGTCCCGCCATCATCACCAGCGCCATCTTCACCTTCATCAACGCCTGGAACGACTTCATGGGGCCGTTGATCTACCTCAACACCCCCGAGAAGTACACCGTCTCCCTGGGCCTGATGATGTTCCGCGACCAGGAGGGCATCTCCAACTACGGCAGCATGATCGCCATGTCGCTGGTGGCGCTGATCCCGGTCATCGCCTTCTTCATGGCCTTCCAGCGCTACCTCATCGACGGTATGGCGACGTCCGGACTGAAGGGCTGAGGCGGTCACCATGGCGCAAGCACGCGTGAAAGCCCGTTCCCCGCGCAGGGAGTCGGTCTTCGGGGAGCGGTTCACGGTCTTCGCCGAGTCCCTGCTGACCGGCGTGTGGATCACCGTGGCCTGTCTCGGGCTCGTCACCTGTCCCGCCGCCTTCGCCGCCGGGGCCCGGCACCTGCGGCGCCGTACATCCCATGTCGGCGGAGGGCTGCGGGAGTTCGTCGCGGACTTCCGGACGGCCGCGCGCGCCGGGTGGGCCGTCGGGCTCGCCGGGTGGGTGGCGGCCGCCCTGGTCTGGGTGGACGTCTGGGCGGTCCGCGCCGGGCTGCCCGGTGGGCCGCTCGTCGGGGCCGTCGGCGTCTTCGCGCTGATCGCGGCGGCCGTGGCGCTGCTGCGGGCGGCGGCCGTCTGGACGCCGGGCGCGTCCTGGCGGTCGCTGGTCGCCGCCGCCGCGCGCCGGACCGTGCTGGATCCGGCAGGGTCCTTCCTGATCGTCGGCGGGCTGGCCGTCGTGGCCCTGTCCGCCCTGTTCGTCGCGCCGCTCGCGGTTCCCGTGCTGGGAGTCGTCGCGGCGGCGGCCGTCGCCGTGGAGGAGCGGTACCGCGACCGCTGAGCCGCGGTTCACCGACGTACGACCCCAGGGTCGGCGCCCGCCCGGGTGCCGCACCCGTCCCTGTCATGCCCCTGACCACCTTGCTCCCGCTCGGAAAGGAAAGGCCATGTCCCCCATCCCCCGCAGGTCCCTCCTCAAGGCAGCCGCCGTCGCCGGAGCCGCCGCCCAGTTCAGCTGGGCCCTCGGCGCCAAGGACGCGCAGGCCGCCCCGCAGGCCGCCGCAGGCGACGCCGACCCCGTGACCCTGGACTGGCTGGAGGACGGCGGCCTGGGCGCGGCCCCCGGCTCCACCGTCGGCGTGCCCTGGCCCAAGGGTGCCTTCCAGGAGGACCAGACCTTCGCGCTGACCGACGCCGACGGCAGGGCCGTACCGGTGCAGACCTGGCCGCTGGCCTACTGGCCCGACGGCTCCCTGAAGTGGACCGCGCACGCCGTCGGCGACGCGGGCTCCGGCAAGCTCACCCTCGCCGCGGGCACCCCCGCCGCCCCCGCCAGGAAGGTCAGCGTCGACCAGCGCGGCGGCACCATCGACGTCTCCACCGGCGTCATCACCGCCCGTATCGCCAAGTCCGGTACCACCCTCGTCAAGTCCGTCACCCGCGGCTCCACCGTGATCGCCAAGGACGGCCGCCTCGTCCTGCTGCGCCAGCCCGAGATCCAGGACGGCGACCAGGGCAGCGTGAAGTACGAACGCTTCGACGGCGCCGTCTCGGAGGTGAAGGTCGAACAGGACGGCCCCGTCCGCGCGGTCGTCCGCATCGACGGCAAGCACCGCAAGGGCAGCCGCGGCTGGCTGCCGTTCTCCATCCGCCTCTACTTCTACGCGGGCGCCGACTCCTTCCGCATGGTGCACACCATCACCTACGACGGCACCCAGGAACCCGGCAAGGCCGGCGGCGACTTCATCCGCGGCCTCGGCGTCCGCTTCACCGTACCCCTGCGCGACGAGTCCTACGACCGCCACATCCGCATCGGCGGCGAGGGCACCGGCATGCTCCGCGAGGCCGTCAAGGGCATCACCGGACTGCGCCGCGACCCCGGCGCGGCCGTCCAGGCGGCGCAGTACGCGGGCGAGAAGCTGCCCGACCCCGCCACCTGGGACCAGCGCGTCACCACCCGCCTCCAGTACATCCCCGAATGGGGCGACTACACCCTCTCCCAGCTCTCCGCCGACGGCTTCACCCTGCGCAAGCGCACCAAGAAGGGCCACGGCTGGATCGGCGCGGGCGGCGGACGCCGCGCCAACGGCTTCGGCTACGTCGGCGGCGCCAGCGGAGGCCTCTCCTTCGGACTGCGGGACTTCTGGGAGAAGTTCCCCGCCCAGCTCGACGTCCGCGACGCCCACACCGACGAGGCCGAGGTCACCCTCTGGCTCTGGTCACCCGAGGCACAGCCCATGGACCTGCGCTTCTACCACGACGGCATGGGCCAGGACACCTTCCCCGAGCAGCTCGAGGGCCTCAACATCACCTACGAGGACTACGAGCCCGGGTTCGGCACCCCCTACGGCATCGCCCGCACCTCCGAACTCCTCTTCTGGGCCAACGAGTCCACCCCGAGCGCCGAGACCCTGGCCGAGCAGATCGAGGCCGTCCGGGTGCTGCCGCAGCTCGCTGCCCCGCCCGGGCAGCTCATCAAGGCGGGTGTCTTCGGCAAGGGCCTGTACGCCGAGCCCGACCGCTCCACCCCCGCCAAGGCCAAGATCGAGGACCACCTCGACTTCCTTTTCACCTACTACAGGGACCAGGTGGAGATGCGCCGGTGGTACGGCTTCTGGGACTACGGCGACATCATGCACACCTACGACACCGTGCGGCACCAGTGGCGCTACGACGTCGGCGGCTACGCCTGGGACAACTCCGAACTCTCGCCCGACCTGTGGCTCTGGTACGCCTACCTGCGCTCCGGCCGCGCCGACATCTTCCGCTTCGCCGAGGCCATGACCCGGCACACCGGCGAGGTCGACGTCTACCACCTAGGCAAGTGGGCGGGCCTCGGCACCCGGCACGGCGTCCAGCACTACGCCGACAGCGCCAAGCAGCAGCGCATCGCCAACACCACCTACCGCCGCTACTACTACTTCCTCACCGCCGACGAACGCGTCGGCGACCTCATGCACGCCAACGTCGACTCCGACGAGACCTTCCTCGTCCTCGACCCGATCCGCAAGATCCGCACCGAGCCCTACACCCCCGACCGGCACGCCCTGTCCATCGGCTTCGGCACCGACTGGAGCGGCCTGGTCTCCGCCTGGCTCACCGAGTGGGAGCGCAAGGGCCCCAAGTGGGAGAAGGCCAAGGCGCGCGTGCTGTCCACCATGGAGACCATCGCCGCCCAGCCCAACGGCTTCGTCCAGGGCACCGGCCTGTACGACCTCGACACCGGCAGGTTCGCCGTCGCCACCGAACCGGTCGTCGGCGTCTCCCACCTGTCCGCCGTCTTCGGCCTCAACGAACTGTGCGCCGAACTCATCGACCTCGTCGACATGCCGGAGTTCAACGAGGCGTACTACGACTACTGCCGCTACTTCAACGCCTCCAAGACCGAACAGGCCGCACGCTACGGCGTCAACTTCGGCAGCCTGATCCTCTTCCAGGGCCACTCCCGCCTCGACGCCTACGCCGCCGTCCAGACCGGCGACGAGAAGCTCGCCCAGCGGGCCTGGGAGAAGTTCTACAACTCCGACGGCTACCAGGAGTCCGCACCCTGGAAGACCGAGCGGGTCACCGGCCCCATGGCCCTGGTCGAGGGCAGCGAGGCCGCCTGGGTGTCCACCAACGACACCGCGCTGTACGGCCTCGCCGCCATCGAGAACCTGGCACTGCTCGGCCACAGGATGCCGTCGTAGGCGGCCAGGCCCTAGTCCAGTCTGCCCAGCGCCTCCCGCCACCGCCGGACGTCCCTGAGCCGCCGCTCGTACGTCGCACCCAGGGCGAGCAGCAGCAGTCCGGCGAGGGCGGGAGGCGCCCAGCGGGGCAGCGCGCCCGCGACCTGGACCAGGTACGGGGCGAGTTCGTGCAGGGCGTCCAGCAGCAGCACCGAGCCGCCGAGCACCAGCGGCGCCTGGAGCCGGTGCCGGGCGCCCAGCAGCGTCACCAGCAGCGCCGCCGCACCCAGCAGCAGCGGCCGCTGCCAGTGCGGGTCGCCCCAGGCCGCCAGGAGGCTGGGCATGAGTCCCGCGCCCAGACCGGGGCCGTACGCCATCCAGGACGAGGCCCGCGGATCGCGCCGCCTGCGCCAGGCGCCGACGAGCAGGGCCGGGACGGCGGCCGGCAGCGTGTACGCCTCGGGCGTCTCCACCTCCCAGGCCGCCAGGCGCACCCAGGTGGCCAGCACGAACAGGGCCGCCGCCGCCCAGCCGGCCTCGCGGCGGTCGGCGCGCACGGCCGTGGCCGCGGCGATGACCCCGGCCAGGGCCAGCACCAGCGCCAGCACCGGCGGATCGGCGACCGCGAGACCGACGGCGACCACTCCCGCCACAGCCCCCGCCACCTCGACGGTCACCCTCGTCGTGCCCTCGACCCGGGTCGCCCACAGCGCGGCCGCCGCCGGGACCAGCAGCACCAGCAGCGCGGTGTGCTGCGGCTGCCAGCCCGCCGCGGCCCCGGTGGCGCAGGCGAGCGCGGCGGCGTACCCCACCGCCGTGGCGGCGGGCACGGGCAGCCGGGCGGCCACCGCGAACAGGGCCGTCAGGAACGCGAGCACCAGCAGGGTGGCCGGTTCGGTGGCCAGGGACAGCAGGGCGAGACCGAGCGAGGTGAGCAGCGCGAGCACCGTCGCCACCGTCCGCCGCACCGCCAGCAGCGCCGCCGCGACCACGGACAGCACCACGAGGGCCGCGGCGTACGGCAGCCGGAGCGTCGCGGGCAGCAGCAGTACGGCCGCCCAGCCGAGGACCGTCGCCGCGGCGAGGGCCCGGGGCCGCCACTCGTCGCCGCGGACCGCCAGCGCCAAGGTCCCGGCGACCACGGCCAGGACGACCGGCGCCAGCGCCGCGTCCGGCGGCCACGGCAGCACGCCCGTCACCGCCTCCCGCGCATCACCGGGCGCCCCCGACCACACCTCGGTCACCTGGTCGACCGGCCCGAGGAGCACCACCGCCACGACCGGCAGCGCCCACAGCACGGCAACACCCTGTACGGCGCCGGAGGCCCAGGCCAGCCCGGCCCGCACCCCCTCCGGCACCCGCTCCACGCGGAGCACCGCGAGCAGCGCGACACCGCAGACCAGAGGCACCGGGACCGTCCACGCGTCCGGCAGCACGGCGTGCGGAACGGCCGACACACCAGCCGTCACGAGCAGCCCCCCGGCCACCGCGTTGCCCAGCGCCACACCGGGAGCCCGCCAGGCCGTGCCCAGGGCGACCGCCGCGGCGAGGAAGAGGAGCGCCGCCGCACGGGCGGCGGCGCTCGGACCGGGCGCCGTCCAGGACAGCAACCCGGCCGCCAGTACGCCCCAGCCGCCCATGCCGTACGCGCCGGCCGTCACGGTCACGCGCGGGGCACCGGCGGGCACCCGGAGCGCCAGCGCCGCGTCGCACGCCGCGGTGAGCAGCAGCGCGCCCGTGATGCCGTACGCATCGGCGCCCCAGGCCACCGCGGCGAGCGGCAGGGGGAGTTGGGCCGCCACCAGTGCCGCCGGGAGGGGCAGGCGCAGCCCCGGCCCGGCCAGGCCCGCCAGGAGACGGCCGTAACCCGCCCACCCCGCCGCCAGCACCGCCGAGGCCACCGCCGCGTACCCGGTGCCGTCCGCCGACCCGAACCCGGCCTCGTACAGCGCGTACGCGTCCAGCACCGTCAGCGCCAGCCCGAGGCCCGCCACCGTCTCGCCCGTCGAACGCAGCCCCCGCCGCAGCAGCGGCAGCGGCGCGGCGAGCGTGGCCAGCGTCACCCCGCCGAGCACCGCGGCCCGCCCCGCGATCCCCAGGTGCCCCCAGCTGACCAGCGTGAACGCGGTCGCCGCCAGGGTCAGCAGAACACCGCCGAGGAGCAGCAGCACGTTCTGCACACCGGGCGCCGAGGCCTCCGCACGCGGGGCGGCGGGAGCCGTGGGCGCGGGCCACACCGGGCGCAGCTGGGTGACCAGCCATGCGCGCCGGTTCAGCAACTGGGCGCGGCGGGCGTCCAGTCGGTACAGCTCGGCGTCGAGGAGGCGCAGTTCCTCGGCCGGGGACGGGATGTGCGTCATACCGGCGAGTGTGGTCCCCGTCACGTCACACGGCCTGAGTGCGGGTACTCAGCCCGTACTCAGATCCGGCCCGGCGTTCCGTGCGTTCCCTGGCGGGCAGACCCAGTACATGGACTGGAACCATTACCGCTTCCTCAGTGTCTGGCCCCTGCCCGCCCCGCCCGCCGCCGTGTACGACGCGCTGATGCGGGCCGAGGAGTACCCCCGCTGGTGGCGCCAGGTCCGCCGGGTCGACCGCGTCGACGACACCAGCGGCGTCATCCACATCCGCTCCCTGCTGCCGTACGACATGACCTTCACCGCGCGAGAGGTGCGGCGGGACGCGGCGGCGGGCGTGCTGGAGGCCGTGGTGAGCGGGGACATCGAGGGGTGGGCGCGCTGGACGGTCGCCCCGGACGGCCCCGGCTGCGTCGCCCGCTACGAACAGGTCGTCGACGTCGGCAAGCCACTGCTCAGACGGCTGGCCGTGCCGGGACGGCCGGTGTTCCGGGCCAACCACTGGCTGATGATGCGGGCCGGACGGCGCGGCCTCGCCGCCCACCTGCAAGCGGTTTGAAGGAAACCCGGCCGGGCCTGTATGGTTCAGTGCGTTCCCGGGCGATTAGCTCAGTGGGAGAGCGCTTCGTTCACACCGAAGAGGTCACTGGTTCGAACCCAGTATCGCCCACCGGGAAAGGCCGGTCCGCCGCAGCGGACCGGCTTTTTGCATTCCCTAGGCCGCCGCAGCGGGCAGGTCCGGGCGCAGCGGCCACGCCGGGTCCACCGCCTCCTCCGTGCCGCTGCGGGCGAACCACGCCTGAAGGCCCCGGGCCTGCGCCGCGTGCCACACCGCCTGGAGGGTGTGCAGTTCCCCCGGGGACAGCCGCTCCAGCCGCGCCGCGTACCGTGCCCCCAGCGCCCGTACGACCTCCAGCGCGGCCAGCGCGTCCGCCGCCGCGTCGTGCGCGCCGTCCAGGACCACGCCGTAGTGCGCGCACAGGTCCGTCAGCGTGCGGCGGCCCTTGCGGTAGCGGTCCAGGTGCTTGTCGAGCACCCGCGGGTCCAGCACCAGCAGCGGCGCCGACTCGAACCAGCGGTCCAGCGACGACGCCCGGTGCCGACGCAGCTCACGGTCGAGCAGCGTGAGGTCGAACGGCGCGTTCATCACCACCAACGGCCGTCCCACGCCGGCGTGTTCGGCCAGCAGCGACGCTATCTCGTACATCACCGGCGCGGGCCAGCGGCCGTTGCGCTGGAGATGGTCCTCCGTCAGCCCGTGCACCGCCGTCGCCGCGGCGGGCACCGGCACCCCCGGGTTCACCAGCCAGCGGCTCACCCGCGGCCGGCCACCCGGAACGTCCTGGACCACCACGGCCGCCGAGACGATCCGGTCCGCCTCCACGTCCACACCCGTCGTCTCCGTGTCGAACGCCGCCAGGGGGCCCTCGTACCAGCACGTCATACGACCACAACTCCTCGATCGCCCACGGCGGCTGACGCCCCGTCCACCGCCGTCTCGGTGATACCCGGGCCGTTTGCGCCGTACGCCGCGAGGAGACAACAGGAGTACGGGTCGCCGCAGTTCAGCGGTATCGTCGCCACCCTGCGGACGCGGCCCGGCACTTGACGATCACCTGGGCTCGGAAGGCTGTCCGGTCATGGCGGTAGCGCAGCCCGAGCGGGGCGGGCTGCTGCCCGAACGCACGGGCCCCCCTCGCGGTTCACTCGCCACCACCGCCTGCATGGAGACCTTGCAGGTGGGCTATCTGCACGCCGTCGCCGCCGCGGCCGGGTGCTCGCTGTCCCAGCCCTTCCCCGACAACGGCATCGACTGGCACGTCAGCCACAGCGCGCCCGGCCACACCGTCGACGACGAGGTCACCATCAAGGTGCAGCTCAAGGCGACGTACCAGATCCCCCCGAACCCGCCGGGCCGCACTTTCTCCTTCACCCTCGACAACGACCACCTGGCGAAACTCGCCCGCACCCCGGTCTCGGTGCACAAGATCCTCGTCGTGATGCTCGTCCCGCGCTCCCGGGACGACTGGCTGCGCGCCGGCCACGACCGGCTCGACCTCAGACACTGCTGCTACTGGGTCAACCTCGCCGGTCACCCGATCACCGGCCGCACCCGCACCACCGTGCGGATACCGACCGCGCGGATCTTCGACGACCGGGCCCTGTGCGAGATCATGACGCGGGTCGGAACGGGAGGCAGACCATGACCCACCGCCCCCTCGACGAACCCGCGCGGCCCCACCCCATCGACGCCCCCTGGAACCGTCCTCCCGACCCCCGCGGGATCGACCCCGCCGTGCTCGCCGCCCTGCTGCACCGGCACGGCTGGCAGCGCCGCGGCGGCGCCACCGGACGCTACGGCCGCTGGACCCCGCCCGGACCCGGAGCGCGGGGTACCAGCCTCCTCGTACCCGAGAGCCGCGCCTTCCCCGACAGCGACGACCTGCTCGGCGAGGCCCTCGACGCGCTCGCCCGCAGTACGGCGCCCTCCGCGCGGGATGTCCTCGTCGCCCTCACCGTCCCCAGCGACGAGGTCCACTGGTGGCGCGACGCCCCGGCCGGGCCCGCCGGGAGCACCCCCTGGACCGCCGAGGAACAACTGCGCGCCGCCGCCCGGCAGGTGCTGCTCGCCGCGGCCCTCGCGACACGCGCGCGTGCGGGCTACCACGGCGCCCGGCACCGCCGCCCCGCCGCCGCCCTGCTGGACAGCGTGCTGGTGGGCGCCGCACCCGGCGGGCACCGGCTCACCGCCTTCGTGCCCGTGCCCGCCGGGCGGCCCCTCGCCGTACGGCTGCACCAGGCCCTGCACGCCGCCCGCGAGGCCATCGACTACCGGCGTGCCACCGGCGGCATGGACGCCTTCGACAGCGCCGTCGAGGCGGGCGTCAGCCGTGAACTCACCCAGGCGCTGACCGCCCTCGTGCACGGCACCGAGGGCGCCCGGATCGCCGTGCGGTGGGCGCCCGCCGCCGGGGTCCCCGAAGGCTGTGCGCCCGGCGCCGGACCCGTCGAGTTCTCACCCGGCGACCTGCCCGTGCTGCGCGAGGCCGGAGCCCGCTATCTGCGCGCCGAACCCTCCGTACCGGTCCGGGTCACCGGAGCCGTCGTACGGATGCGCAGGTCACAGCCGCGCGGCGCGGGCACCGTACGGCTGCGGGTACTGGCCGGGGCCGAGGTGCCGCACGTCCGCCTCACCCTCGGCGAGGAGGACTACCGTCTCGCCGGGCACGCCCATCTGGTCGGACTGCCGGTGCGGGTGCACGGGCGGCTGGAGAGCCGGGGCGGCTTCCGTCGGCTGACCGGCGCCGGAGGGGTCGTACCCGTACAGGTGGACGAGGCGGAGCGGGACCGGCTGCTCAAGTCGCTCCAGGAGGATCTCGACTTCTTCGAGGAGGCGTGCGGAGGCGAGGACGGTCGGTAACCGTTTAGCGATCGGAGGGGGCGGGTCGGTACGATTCCGGCTACGGCGCGCGCTCGGGTACGGCGCTCGCATTCGCCTTCAGTCAGGAGAGACCGGTGTCAGACGTCCGTGTGATCATCCAACGCGATTCCGAGCGGGAAGAGCGCGTGGTGACGACGGGCACTACGGCCGCCGACCTCTTCGCCGGTGAGCGCTCGATCGTCGCCGCGCGTGTGGGCGGCGAGCTGAAGGACCTCGCCTACCAGGTGTCCGAGGGCGACGAGGTCGAGGGCGTCGAGATCTCCTCCGAGGACGGCCTGAACATCCTGCGCCACTCCACCGCGCACGTCATGGCGCAGGCCGTGCAGGAGCTGTTCCCCGAGGCCAAGCTGGGCATCGGCCCGCCCGTCAAGGACGGCTTCTACTACGACTTCGACGTCGAGAAGCCGTTCACCCCCGAGGATCTCAAGGCCATCGAGAAGAAGATGCAGGAGATCCAGAAGCGGGGGCAGCGCTTCTCCCGCCGCGTCGTCACCGACGAGGCCGCCCGCGAGGAGCTGGCCGACGAGCCGTACAAGCTGGAGCTGATCGGCCTCAAGGGCTCCGCCTCCGCCGACGACGGCGCGGACGTCGAGGTGGGCGCCGGTGAGCTGACCATCTACGACAACCTGGACGCCAAGACCGGCGAGCTGTGCTGGAAGGACCTGTGCCGGGGCCCGCACCTGCCCTCGACCCGGGCGATCCCGGCGTTCAAGCTGATGCGGAACGCCGCCGCCTACTGGCGCGGCAGCGAGAAGAACCCGATGCTCCAGCGCATCTACGGCACCGCCTGGCCGTCCAAGGACGAGCTGAAGGCGCACCTGGAGTTCCTCGCCGAGGCCGAGAAGCGCGACCACCGCAGGCTGGGCTCCGAGCTGGACCTGTTCTCCATCCCGGAGCAGATCGGTTCCGGCCTCGCCGTCTTCCACCCCAAGGGCGGCATCATCCGCCGGGTCATGGAGGACTACTCGCGGCGCCGCCACGAGGAGGCGGGCTACGAGTTCGTCTACACCCCGCACGCCACCAAGGGGAAGCTCTTCGAGACCTCGGGCCACCTCGACTGGTACGCCGAGGGCATGTACCCGCCCATGCAGCTCGACGAGGGCGTGGACTACTACCTCAAGCCCATGAACTGCCCGATGCACAACCTGATCTTCGACGCGCGCGGGCGGTCCTACCGTGAACTGCCGCTGCGGCTGTTCGAGTTCGGCACCGTGTACCGGTACGAGAAGTCGGGTGTCGTGCACGGTCTGACCCGCGCGCGCGGCTTCACCCAGGACGACGCGCACATCTACTGCACCCGTGAGCAGATGTCCGGGGAGCTGGACAAGCTCCTCACCTTCGTGCTGGACCTGCTGCGCGACTACGGTCTGACCGACTTCTACCTGGAGCTGTCCACCAAGGACCCGGAGAAGTTCGTCGGGTCGGACGAGGCCTGGGAGGAGGCGACCGAGACGCTGCGCGAGGTCGCCGAGAAGCAGGGGCTGCCGCTGGTGCCCGACCCGGGCGGCGCCGCGTTCTACGGGCCGAAGATCTCCGTGCAGGCCCGCGACGCCATCGGCCGCACCTGGCAGATGTCGACGATCCAGCTCGACTTCAACCTGCCCGAGCGGTTCGACCTGGAGTACACCGCGGCGGACGGCTCCAAGCAGCGGCCCGTGATGATCCACCGCGCACTGTTCGGCTCGATCGAGCGGTTCTTCGCGGTGCTCCTGGAGCACTACGCGGGTGCCTTCCCGGCGTGGCTGGCGCCCGTGCAGGCCGTGGGCATCCCGGTCGGGGACGCGCACGTGGAGTACCTGGAGAAGTTCGCCGCCGAGGCGAAGAAGAAGGGGCTGCGGGTCGAGGTCGACTCGTCCTCGGACCGGATGCAGAAGAAGATCCGCACCGCTCAGAAGCAGAAGGTGCCGTTCATGATCATCGTGGGTGACGACGACATGAACGCGGGCACGGTGTCGTTCCGCTACCGGGACGGTTCGCAGGAGAACGGCATCCCGAGCGACGAGGCGCTGGCGAAGCTCGTCGACGTGGTGGAGCGCCGCGTCCAGGTGTAGCCGTTCCCGCCGACGCGGGTCTCAGGCCCCCGGGGATCCCCCCGGGGGCCTGTCGTCGTCCTCGCGCGAGAACACCTGGAGCAGCCAGGACGAGAACGACCCCGTCACCGCGCCCAGCAGGGCCAGGCCGCCCGCCATCATGACCGCGGCGATCACCCGCCCCATCGGTGTCACGGGAGTGGCATCGCCGTAGCCGACGGTGGACAGGGTCGAGCAGGCCCACCACAGGGCGTCCCCGAAGGTGCGGATGTTCGCTCCGGGTGCGCCGCGCTCCTGGCGGTAGACGGCGAGCGCGCTCGCGAAGCCGAGCAGCAGGGCGGACGTCCCGGAGTAGAAGATCACCCGGCCGTACAGGGGCAGCCGGGGCTGCCCGCGGCGTCGCTTCACCCGCTCGTAGGTCTTGACGAACCGCAGCGGCCGCAGCAGCGGCAGGATCACCACGAGGGTGTCCAGCGGGTGTGTCCGTACGAAGCGCAGGCGCTGCCCGCTGTACCGCCAGCGGACGCCGTAGTCGACGACGAACACGGCCCAGGCGGCCAGCATCGCGACATCGCAGGTGATGCGGCCGGGCTCGGACAGTGAGGGCTCGGCGAGCACCCGGACCGCGTAGGTGGCCAGGAAGAGCAGCGAGGCAGCGGTGAGGGGGCCGTCGGTGCGGCGTTCCCAGCGGGCCTCGCGGCTGTCGTGGTCCATCGGTCCAGCTTTACCCGGGGGTATTTCCCGGTGCCCGGCGACACGGCCCGTTCGGGCGACGCCATATGCTGCCTAGCATGACGAGTGAGCCGGAGCAGCAGATCGGAGTGGGGACGCAGGACGCGTTCCAGCGCCTGTGGACGCCCCACCGGATGGCGTACATCCAGGGCGAGAACAAGCCGACCGGTCCGGGCGCCGACGACGGCTGCCCCTTCTGCTCGATTCCGGCGAAGTCGGACGAGGACGGGTTGATCGTCCGGCGGGGTGAGCTGGTGTACGCGGTGCTGAATCTGTACCCGTACAACGGCGGGCATCTGATGACCGTGCCGTACCGGCACGTCGCCGACTACACCGACCTGACCGAGGCGGAGACCGCGGAGCTGGCCGAGCTGACGAAGCAGGCGATGACGGCGCTGCGGGCGGCTTCCGGGGCGCACGGCTTCAACATCGGGATGAACCAGGGCACGGTGGCGGGCGCGGGGATCGCCGCGCATCTGCACCAGCACATCGTGCCGCGGTGGGGCGGGGACACGAACTTCATGCCGGTGGTGGGGCACACCAAGGTGCTGCCGCAGCTGCTGGCCGACACCCGCAAGATGCTGGCGGAGGCCTGGCCGGTGCGGTGAGGCGCGCTCGCCGCACCGGCGGGGGGTGGGGTCAGGCGTCGTAGAGGTCGGCCTTCTTCGGGGCCGCCTCCTGTACGGCTCCGCTGAGGGAGGCCGAGCGGGAGCCGAACTTCTCGGTGTCGACGCCGTTCTCCTTGAGGACCTTGATCGCGGCGGCGTGGACGACCCGCAGGACCGGCGTGGCGGCGCGCAGGGCGTCGTCGGCCATGAAGCGGTGCCGCCAGGGCTTGTCGGCCCACACGTGCCGCAGCCCGAACGGCTCGGGGAGGGTGAGGGTGCCGCCGAGCCAGTTCAGCAGCGGCGGGTACCAGGTGAGCGGCGCCCGGGCGGCGAGGCGGACGACCTCGTCGGTGTCGACGAGGGGCAGCTTGATGGTCCGGCTCTCCCAGCGCTTGAGGGACTTCTGGACGGACTTCTCCTTGGCTGCCGGTTTCCCGGAGAACAGGGGGTGCACCCGGCCCAGGGCGTGCCCGGTGACCTCGATGCGCAGGGTCTCGTAGAGCACCGTGACCGTGATCAGCATGGTGATCACCAGCTGGCCGTCCCACAGGACCCACTGCACTCCCAGGTAGTGCCGGTCGCCGCTGCCGAACTGCTGCTTGTTGCAGATCTCCTGTATGGCGTGCGGCTTGACCTGGTAGGCCTCCACGTCGGTGCCCTCGGGCCGGGCGACCGCGTCCGCCTTCTCGTCGACGGGGGTGACGATCCAGTGCCGTATCGACGGCTTGGGGAAGCCGCCGGTGTTCAGCGGGCCGCGTTCCAGCATGCGGAGCTGGTCGTGGATGGAGCGTATGACGTCCCAGCTGCGGAAGGGGTGGATCTCCCGGTCGGGGTCTGCGGGGACCAGGTCCTCGGCGAGCTGCCAGCTGCCCCAGCGGGTGCCCATGCCGAGTATGCCCTTGGGCCCGGCGTAGAAGACGGAGTTGGACTGCTGTTCGGCGTTGAGCTGGGCGAGGGACTGGCGCAGTTGCTCGGCGGCGGTCTCGCCGGGGCTGCTGGGCACCGCCTCGGGCACCTTCGCGCCGACGCTGCTGCCGGAGAGCAGGCCGTCCCACCGCTCGCGCAGGTCCCTGGCGGTGCGCTCGCAGATCTGCTTGGCCCAGAACCAGCCGACGACGGGCATCACCACGGCCGCGCGGGCGTACCAGGCCCAGAAGCCGGTGAAGGGCATCCGGATCAGGAAGATCACGGCGAGGGCGCCCACGGCGACCAGGAGGGTCGTGGCGAGGGTGGAGGCCCGCTTGTCGTCGCGCTTGGCGACGGTGCCGCGCAGGGTGAAGACCAGCAGCCAGATCAGCAGTCCGGGCAGGAACAGCAGTCCGCAGACGACCATGACGATGGTCAGGCGGTTGTCCCGCTCCTTGCGGATGCGGTTGGCGGCCAGGCAGTGCTCGACGACGACCTGCGGCTCGGCGCCGAAGGACTGGATGAGCGGCTTGCGGCCGGAGCCCAGCATGCGGTTGACCACGGCGGTGGCGTAGGCCTCGCCGAGGTTGGGCCGGAAGATCCTGGCCCACTTCTGGCCCTCGGACACCTTCGACTCGTGCCACTCGCTGTTGGCCTCGAGGATCTTGGCGGGCGGGTCGTCCCGGTAGGCCGCGGAGGCCAGGGCGTAGGTCGCCGTCTGGTCCGTGTCCCCGGTACGCGGCACTTGCGGCCCGAAGAAGTCCGCATAACCGCTCTCAACGGACATGTCCCGCCCCCCATCGCCGCACTGTCGCTCCTGCGGACTTCCCGACTTCCGTGCCTCGCACACCTGTTGATCAGGTTCTCAGAGTATCCGCAGGCACCGACATCAGGTCGGCGGACGGCCGAAGCCGCCCGCCGACCCCGGAGGGGAGCGTTCCGATCCGGCCAGTCGGGGACGGCCGGGTGCCGACTAGGCGCTGTCGGCGGTCTGTTGCCTGACCTTCTCCGCGACCTGCGCGGGCATCGGCTCGTGGCGCGCGTACCGGCGGCTGAAGCGCGCGGTGCCGTGGGACAGCGAGCGCAGGTCGACGGCGTACCGGCCGATCTCGATCTCGGGGACCTCGGCGCGTACGAGGGTGCGGCCGCCGGGTGTCTGCTCGGTGCCCAGGACCCGGCCGCGCCGTCCGGACAGGTCGCTCATCACGGCGCCCACGTAGTCGTCGCCGACCAGGACGCTGACCTCGGCGACCGGTTCCAGCAGGTGGATCCGGGCGTCGGAGGCGGCCTCCCGCAGGGCGAGGGCGCCCGCCGTCTGGAAGGCGGCGTCGGAGGAGTCCACCGAGTGCGCCTTGCCGTCCAGCAGGGTGACGCGGACGTCGATGAGGGGGTGTCCGGCGGCGATGCCCTTGGCGGCCTGGGCTCGTACGCCCTTCTCCACCGAGGGGATGAACTGCCGTGGCACCGCGCCGCCGACGACCTTGTCCACGAACTCGATGCCGGAGCCGCCCGGCAGCGGTTCCACCTCGATCTCGCAGATGGCGTACTGCCCGTGGCCGCCGGACTGCTTCACATGGCGCCCGCGCCCGCCGGACCTGGCGGCGAACGTCTCCCGCAGGGAGACCTTGTGCGGTACGACGTCGACCTGGACGCCGTAGCGGCTGCGCAGCCGTTCCAGGGCGACGTCGGCGTGCGCCTCGCCCAGGCACCACAGGACGACCTGGTGGGTGTCCTGGTTCTGCTCCAGGCGCATGGTGGGGTCCTCGGCGACCAGCCGGGCCAGCCCCTGGGAGAGCTTGTCCTCGTCGGCCTTGCTGTGCGCCTGGATGGCGAGCGGCAGCAGCGGGTCGGGCATCTCCCAGGGTTCCATCAGCAGCGGGTCGTCCTTGGCGGACAGGGTGTCGCCGGTCTCGGCGCGGCTCAGTTTGGCCACGCACGCGAGATCGCCCGCGACGCAGTGGGTGACCGGGCGCTGCTGTTTGCCGAAGGGCGTGGACAGGGCCCCGATCCGCTCGTCGACATCGTGGTCCTCGTGGCCGCGGTCGGCGAGCCCGTGCCCGGAGACGTGCACCGTCTCGTCGGGGCGCAGGGTGCCGGAGAAGACGCGGACGAGGGAGATCCGGCCGACGTAGGGGTCGGAGGAGGTCTTGACGACCTCGGCGACCAGCGGACCGTCGGTGTCGCACGGCTTCAGCCGGCGTTCCTCGCCGTCGAGGGTGGTGACGCGGGGCGTCGGGTGTTCGAAGGGGGTCGGGAAGCCGCCGGTGATCAGTTCCAGCAGTTCCACCGTGCCGAGTCCCTGGCGGGCGCCCTCGGCCGCGGGGGCGGCGGCGAGGACGGGGAAGAAGGTGCCGCGGGCGACGGCCCGTTCCAGGTCGTCCACGAGTGTCTTGATGTCGATGGTCTCGCCGCCGAGATAGCGGTCCATGAGGGTCTCGTCCTCGCTCTCGGCGATGATCCCCTCGATGAGCCGGTTGCGGGCCTCCTCGATCAGCGGCAGCTGGTCCCCGGAGGGTTCGGACTCCTTGCGCTCCCCGGTGGAGTAGTCGAACAGCTGCTTGGACAGCAGTCCGATCAGTCCGGTGACCGGCGCGTGGCCGTCGGGTGCCTGGGGGCCGCGCAGCGGCAGGTACAGCGGCAGCACGGCGTCGGGGTCGTCGGCGCCGAAGGCCTGTGCGCAGAACCCCGTCATCTCCTCGTAGTCGGCGCGGGCCGCCTCCAGGTGCGTGACGACGATGGCGCGCGGCATGCCGACGGCCGCGCACTCGTCCCACACCATGCGCGTCGAGCCGTCCACGCCGTCCGACGCCGAGACGACGAAGAGGGCCGCGTCCGCGGCTCGCAGACCGGCCCGCAGCTCCCCGACGAAGTCGGCGTATCCGGGGGTGTCGAGGAGGTTGATCTTGATGCCGTCCCATTCGAGGGGCACCAGGGAGAGCTGCACCGAGCGCTGCTGGCGGTGCTCGATCTCGTCGTAGTCGGAGACGGTGCCGCCGTCCTGCACCCGGCCCGCCCGGTTCACCGCCCCCGCGGTCAGCGCGAGGGCCTCCACCAGTGTCGTCTTGCCCGATCCGGAGTGGCCGACCAGCACCACATTCCGTACGGACGCGGGGTGGTCGGCCGCCACTGCCCTGCCGGCGGCTCCGGGGTGTGCGTTCGCCTTGTCGCCCATTTCCTTGCCTCCCGTGCACGGTGAGGTCCCTGGGGCGCGGACACGCGGCAACCGCGTGCTGGGCGGCTCCGGCGACGCCCGCGATTCTTCGAGCTTTCCACTCCTGTCACGGTGCGTCCATACGAGGGACGGGAAACGGACTTTCGGGACCGGCCCGGGGCGGTCGGTGCCGTCGCCCGCGCGGGCTGTGGGTGCCCGTCCGTCACCGGCACGCGCGCGTGGCTACGATGGGCCAGCCGGTGGCCAGCAGGGGCCGCGCGGCGACCCTGACCCTCGGGAAGGCCATGCTGAACAAGTACGCGCGTGCTTTCTTCACGCGTGTCCTCACACCGTTCGCCGCGTTTCTGATCCGGCGGGGCGTCAGCCCCGACACGGTCACGCTGATCGGCACCGCCGGTGTGATGGCGGGCGCACTGGTCTTCTACCCCAGGGGAGAGTTCTTCTGGGGCACGGTAGTGATCACGCTCTTCGTCTTCTCCGACCTGGTCGACGGGAACATGGCCCGCCAGCTGGGCCGCTCCAGCCGCTGGGGCGCGTTCCTGGACTCCACGCTCGACCGGGTCGCCGACGGCGCGATCTTCGGCGGTTTCGCCCTGTGGTACGCGGGCGGCGGGGACGACATCGTCCTGTGCGCGGTGTCGATCTTCTGTCTGGCCAGCGGTCAGGTGGTGTCGTACACCAAGGCCCGCGGTGAGTCGATCGGTCTGCCGGTCGCCGTGAACGGGCTGGTCGAGCGCGCCGAACGGCTGGTGATCTCGCTGGTGGCGGCCGGTTTCGCGGGCCTGCACAAGTTCGGGGTACCCGGCATCCAGTACCTGCTGCCGATCGCGCTGTGGATCGTCGCCGTCGGCAGCCTCGTCACGCTGGTCCAGCGGGTCGTCACGGTCCGCCGCGAGTCCGCCGAGGCGGAGGCGGCCGCCGGGACCGCCGCGCGGGAGAGCGCCGGGAAGCCGTCGCAGGGGAGCGGAGCGGCGACATGAGTGCCCAGGAGCGCCTGACGGACGCGCTGTACGGGCTCGGCTGGGGCACGGTGAAGAAGCTGCCCGAGCCGGTGGCCGTACGGCTCGGCCGGACCGTCGCCGACGTCGCGTGGCGGCAGAACGGCAAGGGCGTGCGGCGGCTGGCGAGCAACTACGCGCGCGTGGTGCCCGACGCCTCCCCGCAGTGCCTGGCCGAGCTGACCCGCGCGGGCATGCGCTCTTACCTGCGGTACTGGATGGAGTCCTTCCGGCTCCCGGCGTGGAGCGCCGAACGCGTCAGGGGCGGCTTCGCCCCCAAGGACGTGCACTACCTGACCGACGGCCTGGCCGCGGGCAAGGGCGTGATCCTCGCCCTGCCGCACCTGGCCAACTGGGACCTCGCGGGCGCCTGGGTCACCACCGAGCTGAGGACTCCGTTCACCACGGTCGCCGAGCGGCTGAAGCCCGAGACGCTGTACGACCGCTTCGTCGCCTACCGCGAGGGCCTCGGCATGGAGGTCCTCCCGCACAGCGGCGGCACCGCCTTCGGCACGCTGGCCCGCAGGCTGCGCGACGGCGGCCTGGTCTGTCTGGTCGCGGACCGTGACCTTTCCGCCTCCGGTGTCACGGTCGACTTCTTCGGCGCCGAGGCCCGGATGCCCGCGGGCCCGGCCCTGCTGGCCCAGCAGACCGGCGCGCTGCTGCTGCCGGTGACACTCTGGTACGACGACTCACCGGTCATGCGGGGCCGGGTCCACCCGCCGGTCGAGGTACCCGAGTCAGGTACCCGGGCCGAGAAGACGTCCTCGATGACACAGGCCCTGGCGGACGCCTTCGCCACCGGCATCGCCGAGCACCCGGAGGACTGGCACATGCTGCAAAGGCTGTGGCTCGCGGACCTCGACCCCGCGCGAGATCCCGTGCGAGACCCCGCGAAGGGACCCTCGTGAGGATCGGCATCGTCTGCCCGTACTCCTGGGACGTCCCCGGCGGCGTCCAGTTCCACATCCGTGATCTGGCGGAGTACTTCATCCGCCTGGGCCACGAGGTCTCCGTCCTGGCACCGGCCGACGACGACACCCCGCTGCCGCCGTACGTGGTCTCGGCGGGCCGCGCGGTCCCGGTGCCGTACAACGGCTCGGTGGCCCGGCTGAACTTCGGCTTCCTGTCGGCCGCGCGGGTACGGCGCTGGCTGCACGACGGCGCCTTCGACGTCATCCACATCCACGAGCCGACATCGCCGTCGCTGGGCCTGCTGACCTGCTGGGCGGCGCAGGGCCCGATCGTGGCCACGTTCCACACGTCCAACCCGCGCTCCCGCGCGATGATCGCCGCGTACGCCATCCTCCAGGCCGCGCTGGAGAAGATCAGCGCCCGGATCGCGGTCAGCGAGTACGCCCGCCGCACCCTGGTCGAGCACCTCGGCGGCGACGCGGTGGTCATCCCCAACGGCGTCGACGTGGACTTCTTCGCGAAGGCCGAGCCCAAGCCGGAGTGGCAGGGCGACACCATCGGGTTCATCGGCCGGATCGACGAGCCCCGCAAGGGCCTGCCGGTACTGATGAAGGCGCTCCCGCGCATCCTCGCCGAACGCCCGGCGACCCGGCTGCTGGTGGCGGGCCGCGGCGACGAGGAGGAGGCCGTCGAGTCGCTCCCGAAGGACCTCCGCTCCCGCGTCGAGTTCCTCGGCATGATCAGCGACGAGGACAAGGCGCGGCTGCTGCGCAGCGTCGACCTGTACGTCGCCCCCAACACCGGCGGCGAGAGCTTCGGCATCATCCTCGTCGAGGCGATGTCGGCGGGCGCGCCCGTCCTCGCCTCCGACCTGGACGCCTTCGCCCAGGTCCTGGACCACGGGGCGGCGGGCGAACTCTTCGCCAACGAGGACGCGGACGCCCTGGCCGTGGCGGCCCTGCGGCTGCTGGCCGACCCCGGGCGCCGCACGGAGCTGCGGGAGCGGGGCAGCGCGCATGTGCGGCGCTTCGACTGGTCCACGGTCGGCGCGGACATCCTCTCGGTCTACGAGACGGTCACGGCGGGCGCGGCGGCGGTCGCGGCGGACGACCGGACACCGGGGCTGCGGGCGCGGTTCGGCCTCGCGAGGGACTGAAGCGTCGGACACCGGCCCGTCCGGCGTTTGAAGACGGGGCCCGTCCGGCGTATGAGGACGGGGCCCGTTCCGGGCCGAAGCGGGGGTCCGGGGGCGGCGGCCCCCGGAGGGGAACCCCGACCGGCGCAGGGGTATAGCCTTGCCGCCCGTGACCGCAACCCTCATCTGGATCCTGGTCGCCCTGGTGGCGATCGGCCTGTACCTGAGCTGGACCGCGGGCCGCCTGGACCGCCTGCACGCCCGGATCGACGCCGCCCGCGCGGCACTGGACGCCCAGCTGCTGCGGCGGGCCTCCGTGGCGCAGGAACTGGCCACCTCCGGGGTGCTCGACCCGGCCGCGTCGATCGTGCTGTACGAGGCCGCCCACGCGGCCCGGCAGGCCGAGGAGGAGCAGCGGGAGGTCGCCGAGAGCGAGCTGAGCCAGGCCCTGCGGGCGGTGTTCGCCGAACCGGGGCAACTGGAGGAGGTCCGGGCGGCGCCGGGCGGTGAGGCCGCCGCGCGGGAGCTGGCCGAGGCGGTCCGCCGGGTGCCGATGGCCCGGCGCTTCCACAACGACGCGGTGCGCGCGGCACGCGCCCTGCGGCGGCACCGCAAGGTGCGCTGGTTCCGGCTGGCCGGGCACGCCCCGTTCCCGCTGGCCTTCGAAATGGACGACGAACCGCCCGCGGCACTGCTGGAGAGGGCCGCCTGAGCGTCGTATTCCGGACACCGCCGTTTGGAAAACGAGCCACCGCTTCCTCATTGGCCCTTGCTGTGGACTGGGCGCCTCACGTTTCCTCAGTGCTTGCAGCAGCCCTCTTTCCCTTCAGTGAGGTCAATTCCGTGTCCAGCACGCTCTCCGAGAACCAGACCCCCGAGACCGGCACCGCGCGCGTGAAGCGCGGTATGGCCGAGCAGCTCAAGGGCGGCGTGATCATGGACGTCGTCACGCCGGAGCAGGCGAAGATCGCCGAGGACGCGGGCGCCGTCGCCGTCATGGCCCTGGAACGGGTCCCCGCCGACATCCGCAAGGACGGCGGCGTGGCCCGGATGTCCGACCCGGACATGATCGAGGGCATCATCAACGCCGTCTCCATCCCGGTGATGGCCAAGTCCCGCATCGGCCACTTCGTCGAGGCGCAGGTGCTCCAGTCCCTCGGCGTCGACTACATCGACGAGTCCGAGGTCCTGACCCCGGCCGACGAGGTCAACCACTCCGACAAGTGGGCCTTCACCACGCCGTTCGTCTGCGGCGCCACCAACCTGGGCGAGGCCCTGCGCCGGATCGCCGAGGGCGCGGCCATGATCCGCTCCAAGGGCGAGGCCGGTACCGGCAACGTCGTCGAGGCGGTCCGCCACCTGCGCCAGATCAAGAACGAGATCGCCCGGCTGCGCGGCTACGACAACAACGAGCTGTACGCCGCCGCCAAGGAGCTGCGCGCCCCCTACGAGCTGGTCAAGGAGGTCGCCGAGCTGGGCAAGCTCCCGGTGGTCCTCTTCTCCGCCGGTGGCGTCGCCACCCCGGCGGACGCCGCGCTGATGCGCCAGCTCGGCGCCGAGGGCGTCTTCGTCGGCTCGGGCATCTTCAAGTCCGGCGACCCGGCCAAGCGCGCCGCGGCCATCGTGAAGGCCACCACCTTCTACGACGACCCGAAGATCATCGCCGACGCCTCCCGCAACCTGGGCGAGGCCATGGTCGGCATCAACTGCGACACCCTCCCCGAGACCGAGCGCTACGCGAACCGGGGCTGGTGATGACCGCTCCCGTGATCGGGGTGCTCGCACTCCAGGGTGACGTACGGGAGCACCTCGTCGCCCTGGCCGCGGCCGACGCCGTGGCCAGGCCGGTGCGGCGCCCCGAGGAACTCGCCGAGGTGGACGGCCTGGTGCTGCCCGGCGGCGAGTCCACGACCATCTCCAAGCTGGCCGTCCTCTTCGGTCTGATGGAGCCGCTCCGCGCGCGCGTGCGGGACGGCATGCCCGTCTACGGCACCTGCGCGGGCATGATCATGCTCGCCGACAAGATCCTCGACCCGCGTTCGGGCCAGGAGACGGTCGGCGGCATCGACATGATCGTGCGCCGCAACGCCTTCGGACGGCAGAACGAGTCCTTCGAGGCGGCCGTCGACGTCCGGGGCGTCGACGGCGACCCCGTGGAGGGCGTCTTCATCCGCGCCCCGTGGGTGGAGTCCGTGGGTGCCGCCGCCGAGGTGCTCGCCGAGCACGACGGGCACATCGTCGCCGTCCGCCAGGGCAACGCGCTGGCCACGTCGTTCCACCCCGAACTGACCGGGGACCACCGCGTGCACTCCCTGTTCGTCGACATGGTGCGCGCGAGCCGGACGCCGGAGTCCTTGTAGGATCGCTGACGTTCGTCATTGGATGGGTTACGCGAAGGAGACAGGCAGATGTCCGGCCACTCTAAATGGGCCACGACGAAGCACAAGAAGGCCGTCATCGATGCCAAGCGCGGCAAGCTCTTCGCGAAGCTGATCAAGAACATCGAGGTCGCGGCCCGCATGGGCGGCGTCGACCTGGACGGCAACCCGACGCTCTACGACGCCGTGCAGAAGGCCAAGAAGTCGTCGGTGCCGAACAAGAACATCGACTCCGCGATCAAGCGCGGCGGCGGCCTCGAGGCGGGTGGCGCCGACTACGAGACGATCATGTACGAGGGCTACGGCCCCAACGGCGTCGCGGTGCTCATCGAGTGCCTCACCGACAACCGCAACCGCGCCGCCTCCGAGGTCCGCGTCGCCATGACCCGCAACGGCGGCTCCATGGCCGACCCCGGCTCGGTGTCGTACCTCTTCAACCGCAAGGGCGTCGTGATCGTCCCCAAGGGCGAGCTGACCGAGGACGAGGTCCTCATGGCCGTCCTGGACGCGGGTGCCGAGGAGGTCAACGACCTCGGTGAGTCCTTCGAGGTGCTCAGCGAGCCCACCGACCTGGTCGCGGTCCGCACCGCCCTCCAGGACGCGGGCATCGACTACGAGTCCGCCGACGCCAACTTCGTCCCGACCATGCAGGTCGAGCTGGACGAGGAGGGCGCCAAGAAGATCTTCAAGCTGATCGACGCGCTGGAGGACAGCGACGACGTGCAGAACGTCTTCGCCAACTTCGACGTCAGCGACGAGATCATGGAGAAGGTCGACGCCTGAGCCGACGCTCTCGCTCGAACGGGCCGACGGGACACACCCGTCGGCCCGTCGCGTTGTCGGTGGCACCGGATAGCCTGCACAAACAGGCGATCGAGAGAAATCGAGAGAAGGGGGCGCGGTGCGCGTACTGGGGGTGGACCCAGGACTGACCCGGTGCGGTGTCGGTGTCGTCGAGGGGGTCGCGGGCAGGCCGCTCACCATGCTCGGCGTGGGCGTCGTACGCACGCCCGCCGACGCGGAACTGGGCGACCGCCTCGTCGCCGTCGAGCGGGGCATCGAGCAGTGGCTCGACGAACACCGGCCGGAATTCGTCGCCGTGGAGCGCGTCTTCAGCCAGCACAACGTGCGCACGGTCATGGGCACCGCCCAGGCCAGCGCCGTCGCCATGCTCTGCGCCGCCCGCCGCGGCGTCCCCGTCGCCCTGCACACCCCGAGCGAGGTCAAGGCCGCCGTCACCGGCAGCGGCCGCGCCGACAAGGCCCAGGTCGGCGCCATGGTCACCCGGCTCCTCAGACTCAGCGCGCCCCCGAAGCCCGCGGACGCCGCCGACGCCCTCGCCCTCGCCATCTGCCACATCTGGCGCGCCCCCGCGCAGAACCGGCTCCAGCAGGCCGTCGCCCTGCACAACGCCCACGCAACGAAAGGCCGTACGGCATGATCGCCTTCGTCAGCGGCCCGGTCGCCGCCCTCGCCCCGGACTCCGCGGTGGTGGAGGTGGGCGGGATCGGCATCGCCGTCCAGTGCACCCCGAACACCCTCTCCGGGCTGCGCACCGGCCAGCAGACCAGACTCGCCACCTCCCTCGTGGTGCGCGAGGACTCCCTGACCCTGTACGGCTTCGCGGACGACGACGAGCGGCAGACCTTCGAGCTGCTCCAGACCGCCAGCGGCGTCGGCCCCCGGCTGGCCCAGGCCATGCTGGCGGTGCACTCCCCGGACGCCCTGCGCAGAGCCGTGGCGACCGGCGACGAGAAGGCCCTCACCGCCGTCCCCGGCATCGGCAAGAAGGGCGCCCAGAAGCTCCTCCTGGAGTTGAAGGACCGCCTCGGCGAACCCGTCGGCGCCCCGGCCGTCGGCGCGCCGGTCACCCAGGGCTGGCGCGACCAGCTGCACGCCGCCCTGATCGGCCTGGGGTACGCGACCCGGGAGGCCGACGAGGCCGTGACCGCCGTGGCCCCCCAGGCGGAGGCCGCCGACGGCACCCCCCAGGTGGGGCAGCTCCTCAAGGCGGCCCTCCAGACGCTCAACCGCGCCCGCTAGCGCCCACTGGCGCCCGCCCGCCCCGCCCGCACCGAGAACCGAGGCACACCACATGAACTGGGACGACACCCCCGACACCGCCGCCGAGCGGCTCGTCGGTGCGTCCGCCGACCGCGAGGACCAGGCCGTCGAGGCCGCGCTGCGCCCCAAGGACCTGGACGAGTTCATCGGCCAGGAGAAGGTCCGCGAACAGCTCGACCTCGTCCTGCGGGCGGCACGCGCGCGGGGCGCCACCGCCGACCACGTCCTGCTGTCCGGCGCCCCCGGCCTCGGCAAGACCACCCTGTCCATGATCATCGCGGCCGAGATGGGCGCCCCCATCCGGATCACCTCGGGACCAGCCATCCAGCACGCGGGCGACCTCGCGGCGATCCTCTCCTCCCTCCAGGAGGGCGAGGTCCTCTTCCTCGACGAGATCCACCGCATGTCCCGGCCCGCCGAGGAGATGCTGTACATGGCGATGGAGGACTTCCGTGTCGACGTCATCGTCGGCAAGGGCCCCGGCGCCACCGCCATCCCCCTGGAGCTGCCGCCGTTCACCCTGGTCGGCGCCACCACCCGCGCGGGCCTGCTGCCGCCCCCGCTGCGCGACCGCTTCGGCTTCACCGCGCACATGGAGTTCTACGAGCCCGCCGAGCTGGAGAAGGTCATCCACCGCTCGGCCAGCCTGCTCGACGTCGAGATCGACACGCACGGCGCCGCCGAGATCGCGGGCCGCTCCCGGGGCACGCCCCGGATCGCCAACCGGCTGCTGCGCCGGGTCCGCGACTACGCGCAGGTCAAGGCGGACGGCCTGATCACCCAGGAGATCGCCGCGGCCGCCCTCGCGGTCTACGAGGTCGACGCCCGCGGCCTGGACCGGCTGGACCGCGCCGTCCTGGAGGCGCTGCTGAAGCTGTTCGGCGGCGGCCCCGTCGGCCTGTCCACGCTCGCGGTCGCGGTGGGGGAGGAGCGCGAGACCGTCGAGGAGGTCGCCGAACCGTTCCTCGTCCGCGAAGGGCTACTGGCCCGAACCCCGCGCGGCCGGGTCGCCACCCCCGCCGCATGGGCGCATCTCGGCCTCACCGCTCCCGCTCAGGGCGGTGCGGGAAACGGACAACAGGACTTGTTCGGGACGTGACGGTGCGGCCATTGGCCCGGTCAGGAACCCCGGTGCCATGCTGAGCGTTGTTCCATGCACGCGGACTCGCTTAGACTCCGCCGATGCCGCCTCCCTCATGGCGGCAAGCACACCCCCAACCATCAGGCCGCTCACCAACGCGGTCGTGTGAAGGAAGTTCCGACCCGTGAGTCTCGTGACCCTCCTCCCGTTCATCGTGCTCATCGGGGCCATGTTCCTGATGACGCGGTCGGCCAAGAAGAAGCAGCAGCAGGCCGCCGACATGCGGAACCAGATGCAGCCCGGTTCCGGAGTCCGCACGATCGGGGGCATGTACGCCACGGTCAAGGAGGTCAGCGAGGACACGGTCCTCCTCGACGCCGGACCGGGCGTGGAGCTGCTGTTCGCCAAGAACGCGATCGGTGCCGTCCTCACCGACGACGAGTACAACCGCATCGTGCACGGCATCGAGCACGACCTGAAGTCCGACGCCGACGTGGTCCCGGACGACGCCTCCTCCCTCACCGAATCCGACGAGACCGCCGACGCGGCCCCGGACGACGACGCCTCCGCCGACAAGTCCGTCGACCTCGGCAAGAAGGACACGGCCGGGGAGCCGTCCGACGCCGCCGTCGCGAAGTCGGACGAGGAGCCGAAGAAGACCGACGGCGACTCCGAAGCGAAGTAGTGATGTCCCGGGGCGCGTGGGTCAGGCCCGTGCGCCCCGGGACACGCGCGTCTCGCACGGGATCCCGACACCATGGCATGGCCGCCCGCCCGCAGACCCGGCGCGCGGCGGCCCGAGAGGGAGTACGAGAAGGTGGCAGCACCTAAAAAGGGCCGGAGCGCGAGCGCCCAGAGCAAGCCGGTGCGCTCGCTGGTCCTGATTCTGATCGCCATCGTGGGGCTCACCGCGGGCATGTTCGCCTCCGGGCACACCACCCCGCGTCTGGGCATCGACCTGGCCGGCGGCACGAGCATCACCCTCCGCGCCGTCCCCGAGGACGGCAACGAGTCGGCGATCAACAAGACCAACATGGACACCGCCGTCTCCATCATGGAGCGCCGTGTCAACGGTCTTGGTGTCTCCGAGGCGGAAGTCCAGACCCAGGGCGATCGCAACATCATCGTCAACATTCCCAAGGGCACCAACTCCAAGCAGGCCCGGGAACAGGTCGGCACCACCGCCAAGCTGTACTTCCGGCCGGTCCTGGCCACCGAGCCCAGCGGCGGCGCCGCGGCGAGCCCCTCGCCGAGCGCCTCCGACGGCGCCACCGGGACCGCCAGCCCTTCCGCGTCGGCGTCCCCGACCGACGGTGAGACCGCCACCGGCACCGAGAGCGCCGAGGCGACCCCGTCGGGCTCCGCCACCACCCAGGGCCGCGCCGTCACCGACGCGCTGAAGGCCGACCCGACCCCGTCCGCGAGCGACTCGGCCGCCGCGACGGACGAGGGCGCCGCCTCCGACAGCAAGGTCCAGGAGGAGTACGCCGCCCTGGACTGCTCGAAGGAGGACGTCCGCACCGAGGCCGGTGAGGGCGCCAAGCCCGAGAACTCCACCGTGGGATGCGGCGAGATCCAGGGCGTCTGGTACAAGTACCTGCTCGGCCCGGCCGCCGTCGACGGCACCGAGGTCGACGACGCCCAGGCCGTCTACGACACCCAGAGCGGCGCCGGCTGGAAGGTCCAGATGGACTTCTCCTCCGCCGGGGCGAAGAAGTTCGCCGACATCACCGGCCAGCTCGCGCAGAACCAGTCGCCGCAGAACCAGTTCGGCATCGTCCTGGACGGCGAGGTCGTCTCCAGCCCGTACGTCAGCCAGTCCATCACCGGCGGCAACGCGGAGATCTCCGGCAGCTTCACCCAGGACGAGGCCCAGAGCCTCGCCAACATGCTCTCCTACGGCGCCCTGCCGCTGACCTTCCAGGAGGACAGCGTCACCACGGTCACCGCGGCCCTCGGCGGCGACCAGCTCGAGGCGGGCCTCATCGCGGGCGCCATCGGCCTCGCGCTCGTCGTGCTCTACCTGGTGATCTACTACCGCGGTCTGTCCTTCATCGCGATCGCCTCGCTGCTGGTCTCCGCAGCACTCACCTACGTGATCATGTCGCTGCTCGGCCCGGCCATCGGCTTCGCGCTGAACCTCCCGGCCGTCTGCGGTGCCATCGTCGCCATCGGCATCACAGCGGACTCGTTCATCGTCTACTTCGAACGGGTCCGGGACGAGATCCGCGAGGGCCGCTCGCTGCGCCCCGCGGTGGAGCGGGCCTGGCCGCGCGCGAGGCGCACCATCCTGGTCTCCGACTTCGTGTCGTTCCTCGCCGCCGCGGTGCTCTTCGTGGTCACCGTCGGCAAGGTCCAGGGCTTCGCGTTCACCCTCGGTCTGACGACCGTGCTCGACGTCGTGGTGGTCTTCCTCTTCACCAAGCCGCTGCTGACGCTGATGGCGCGCCGGAAGTTCTTCGCGAGCGGCAACCGCTGGTCCGGCCTGGACCCGAAGGCCCTGGGCGCCAAGCCCCCGCTGCGCCGCACCCGCCGCCCCGCCGTCCCCGTCGACCCGAAGGAGGCGTGAGATGTCGAAGCTCGGCAACCTCGGCGCCCGACTCCACCGTGGCGAGGTCGGTTACGACTTCGTCGGCAACCGCAAGTTCTGGTACGGCATCTCGATCCTGATCACCATCACGGCCATCGTCGGCCTGGCGGTGCGCGGCCTGAACATGGGCATCGAGTTCCAGGGCGGCGCCGTCTTCACCACCCCGAAGACGTCCGTCTCGGTCTCCCAGGCCCAGGAGTACGCCGAAGAGGCCTCCGGCCACGACGCGATCGTCCAGAAGCTCGGCAACGGCAGCCTGCGCATCCAGATCGCGGGCACGGACACCAGCAGGTCCGACCAGATCAAGGAGACCCTCGCCGAGGACCTCAAGGTCGACGAGGAGAAGATCAACGCCGAGCTGGTCGGCCCCAGCTGGGGTGACCAGATCGCCAACAAGGCCTGGCAGGGCCTGGGCATCTTCCTGGTGCTGGTGGTGATCTATCTGGCGATCGCCTTCGAGTGGCGGATGGCGGTCGCCGCGTTCGTCGCCCTGATCCACGACATCACCATCACGGTCGGGGTCTACGCCCTGGTGGGCTTCGAGGTCACCCCGGGCACCGTGATCGGTCTGCTGACGATCCTCGGTTACTCGCTCTACGACACGGTCGTCGTCTTCGACAGCCTCAAGGAGCAGACGAAGGACATCGGCAAACAGACCCGCTGGACCTACAGCGACATCGCCAACCGCTCGATCAACAGCACCCTGGTCCGCTCGGTCAACACCACGGTGGTGGCGCTGCTGCCGGTGGCGGGCCTGCTGTTCATCGGCGGCGGTGTCCTCGGCGGCGGCATGCTCAACGACATCTCGCTGTCGCTGTTCGTCGGTCTGGCGGCCGGTGCGTACTCGTCGATCTTCATCGCCACGCCGCTCGTCGCGGACCTCAAGGAACTCCAGCCGGACATGAAGGCGCTGAAGAAGCGCGTGCTCGCCAAGCGGGCGCAGGGCGGTGAACCGGCCACCGCGCCGAGCACCCCCGCCTCCGACGACGGCTACGACGACGAACCCGAGGACGTCGCGCCCGCGGTCGTCGGCCCCCGTAACCAGCCCGCGTCCCGGGGCCGGGGCCGCGGCCGTCCCTCGGGGAAGCGCCGATGACCGACATCGAGCAGCTGCTGCTCAGCCGTATCCGCGACGTGGCCGACTACCCGGAGCCGGGCGTGATGTTCAAGGACATCACGCCGCTCCTGGCGGACCCGACGGCGTTCGGCGCGCTGACCGAGGCCCTGGCCGAGATCGCCGTGCGCCAGAGCGCCACCAAGGTCGTCGGTCTGGAGGCCCGCGGCTTCATCCTGGGAGCGCCGGTCGCCGTCCGCGCGGGCGTCGGCTTCATCCCCGTACGCAAGGCGGGCAAGCTCCCCGGAGCGACGCTGAGCCAGGCGTACGACCTGGAGTACGGCTCCGCGGAGATCGAGATCCACGCCGAGGACCTGACCGCCGACGACCGGGTGCTGATCGTGGACGACGTCCTCGCCACCGGCGGCACCGCCGAGGCGTCCCTCGAACTGATCCGCCGTGCCGGGGCCCAGGTCGCGGGCGTCGCCGTGCTGATGGAGCTGAGCTTCCTCGGTGGCCGCCCCCGCCTGGAGACCTCTCTGGCCGGAGCCCCCCTGGAGTCCCTCCTCACCATCTGAGACCGGCTCCACCCGCGCGCCCAGCACCGAGCCCCACCGCTGGGCGCGCACCCTTTTCCGGTACGCGGCGCACCCCCGGAGGAATCCATCGGACACCCCTCGCGTTTCTCGGGTAGACGGCCCTCACATTGGCCTGAAGGCGATCCTGGAGCGCAGGATCGCTACCATGGGGTCTCCGGAGCCTGACCGGGGGACCCGGATCGCGCACGAGGAGCCCTCTTGCCAGACGAGGCCCAGCACCTGACCGCCGCCAAGCCCGAGCCAGCCCCGGGCCCCGCGGCCACGCCCGCGCCGAACGCCAAGAGCGACGCCCGCGGGGCGGTGGAGAACGCCCCGGCCGCCTCCGCGAAGCCCGCCGAGCCGCGCCCCAAGCCGTCCCCACCGCAGCGACCCGCGGCCACGCCCCCCATCCGCCCGGCCTCCGCCCAGCCCGTCCGCACCGGCTCCTCCAACCGCGTCCGCGCCCGTCTCGCCCGCCTCGGCGTCCAGCGCGCCAACCCGTACAACCCCGTCCTGGAGCCACTGCTGCGGATAGTGCGCAGCAACGACCCCAAGATCGAGACGTCGACGCTCCGCCAGATCGAGCGCGCCTACCAGGTCGCCGAGCGCTGGCACCGCGGCCAGAAGCGCAAGAGCGGCGACCCGTACATCACGCACCCGCTCGCCGTCACCACCATCCTCGCCGAGCTGGGCATGGACCCGGCGACCCTGATGGCGGGCCTGCTGCACGACACCGTCGAGGACACCGAGTACGGCCTGGAGGACCTGCGCCGCGACTTCGGCGACGTGGTCGCGCTCCTCGTCGACGGCGTCACCAAGCTGGACAAGGTCAAGTTCGGCGAGGCCGCGCAGGCCGAGACCGTGCGCAAGATGGTCGTGGCCATGGCCAAGGACCCCCGCGTCCTGGTCATCAAGCTCGCCGACCGCCTGCACAACATGCGCACCATGCGCTACCTCAAGCGCGAGAAGCAGGAGAAGAAGGCGCGCGAGACCCTGGAGATCTACGCGCCCCTCGCCCACCGGCTGGGCATGAACACCATCAAGTGGGAGCTGGAGGACCTCGCCTTCGCGATCCTCTACCCCAAGATGTACGACGAGATCGTCCGGCTGGTGGCCGAAAGGGCACCGAAGCGTGACGAGTACCTGGCCATAGTGACCGACGAGGTCCAGCAGGACCTGCGGGCCGCCCGCATCAAGGCGACCGTCACCGGACGGCCCAAGCACTACTACAGCGTCTACCAGAAGATGATCGTCCGCGGCCGGGACTTCGCGGAGATCTACGACCTGGTGGGCATCCGCGTCCTCGTCGACACCGTGCGCGACTGCTATGCCGCCCTCGGCACCGTGCACGCGCGCTGGAACCCGGTCCCCGGCCGGTTCAAGGACTACATCGCGATGCCCAAGTTCAACATGTACCAGTCGTTGCACACGACGGTCATCGGGCCCAACGGCAAGCCGGTCGAACTCCAGATCCGCACCTTCGACATGCACCGCCGCGCCGAGTACGGCATCGCCGCGCACTGGAAGTACAAGCAGGAGGCCGTGGCCGGCGCCTCCAAGGTGCGCACCGACGTGCCCAAGGGACCTGCCGGCAAGGCCGGCAAGGACAACGCCGCCATCAACGACATGGCGTGGCTGCGGCAGCTGCTGGACTGGCAGAAGGAGACCGAGGACCCGGGCGAGTTCCTGGAGTCGCTGCGCTTCGACCTCTCCCGCAACGAGGTCTTCGTCTTCACCCCGAAGGGCGATGTCATAGCGCTCCCGGCCGGCGCCACCCCCGTCGACTTCGCCTACGCCGTCCACACCGAGGTCGGTCACCGCACCATAGGAGCGCGGGTCAACGGCAGGCTCGTACCGCTGGAGTCGACGCTCGACAACGGCGACCTGGTGGAGGTCTTCACCTCCAAGGCGGCCGGTGCCGGGCCGTCCCGCGACTGGCTCGGCTTCGTCAAGTCGCCCCGGGCCCGCAACAAGATCCGGGCGTGGTTCTCCAAGGAGCGCCGCGACGAGGCGATCGAGCAGGGCAAGGACGCCATCGTCCGCGCGATGCGCAAGCAGAACCTGCCGATCCAGCGCATCCTCACCGGTGACTCACTGGTCACGCTGGCGCACGAGATGCGCTACTCGGACATCTCCGCGCTGTACGCGGCGATCGGCGAGGGCCATGTCTCCGCGCAGAACATCGTGCAGAAACTGGTGCAGGCGCTCGGCGGCGAGGAGGCGGCCACCGAGGAGATCGACGAGGCGGTCCCGCCGTCCCGCGGCCGGAGCCGCAAGCGCCGCTCCAGCGCCGACCCGGGCGTCATCGTCAAGGGCGTCGAGGACGTCTGGGTGAAGCTGGCCCGCTGCTGTACGCCGGTGCCCGGCGACCCGATCATCGGCTTCGTCACCCGCGGTAGCGGCGTATCGGTTCACCGCAGCGACTGTGTGAACGTGGAGTCACTGTCCCGGGAGCCCGAGCGGATCCTGGAGGTCGAGTGGGCGCCCACCCAGTCCTCGGTGTTCCTGGTCGCCATCCAGGTGGAGGCGCTGGACCGCTCCCGGCTGCTGTCGGACGTCACCCGTGTCCTGTCCGACCAGCACGTCAACATCCTCTCCGCGGCCGTCCAGACCTCGCGTGACCGCGTCGCCACCTCACGGTTCACCTTCGAGATGGGCGACCCGAAACATCTCGGCCATGTGTTGAAGGCCGTCCGGGGCGTGGAGGGCGTCTACGACGTCTACCGGGTGACCTCGGCGCGCAACCGGACGTAGACAGGACAGCGAAGAACGGGGCTCCCCGATGCGGGGAGCCCCGTTCCTTTCGGTATGCCGTGTCTAGCCGCCGAACTCCTGGAGTCCCTTCAGCGCCTGGTCCAGCAGCGCCTGGCGGCCCTCCAGCTCACGCTCCAGCTTGTCGGCCTTGGCGTTGTTGCCCTGGGCGCGCGCCTGCTCGATCTGCGCCGTCAGCTTGTCCACGGCGGCCTGGAGCTGACCGGTCAGCCCCGCCGCACGCGCGCGTGCCTCCGGGTTGGTCCGGCGCCACTCGGCCTCCTCGGCCTCCTGGATGGCCCGCTCCACGGCGTGCATCCGGCCCTCGACCTTGGGGCGGGCGTCGCGCGGGACGTGGCCGATGGCCTCCCAGCGCTCGTTGACCGAGCGGAACGCGGCACGCGCGGCCTTCAGATCGGTGACCGGGAGGATCTTCTCGGCCTCCTCGGCCAGCTCCTCCTTGAGCTTCAGGTTCTCCGCCTGCTCCGCGTCCCGCTCGGCGAAGACCGAGCTGCGGGCGGCGAAGAAGACGTCCTGGGCGCCGCGGAAGCGGTTCCACAGGTCGTCCTCGTGCTCGCGCTGGGCGCGGCCCGCGGCCTTCCACTCCGACATCAGCTCGCGGTAGCGGGCGGCCGTGGGGCCCCAGTCCGTCGAACCGGACAGCGACTCCGCCTCGGCGACCAGCCGCTCCTTGGTCCGCCGGGCCTCCTCGCGCTGCGCGTCCAGCTGAGCGAAGTGCGCCTTGCGACGCTTGGAGAACGCAGACCGGGCGTGCGAGAACCGGTGCCACAGCTCGTCGTCGGACTTGCGGTCGAGACGCGGCAGCCCCTTCCAGGTGTCCACCAGCGCCCGCAGCCGCTCACCGGCGACCCGCCACTGGTCGGACCGGGCCAGCTCCTCGGCCTCGGTGACCAGCGCCTCCTTGGCCTGGCGGGCCTCGTCGGTCTGCCGTGCCCGCTGCGCCCTGCGCTCCTCGCGGCGCTTGTCCACCAGCTCGACCAGCTTGTCCAGCCGCGCCCGCAGCGCGTCCAGATCGCCCACGGCGTGGTGCGCGTCGACCTGCTCGCGCAGATGGGCGATGGCGACCTGCGCGTCCTTCGCCGACAGGTCGGTGGTCTGCACTCGCTTCTCGAGGAGGCCGATCTCGACAACCAGGCCCTCGTACTTGCGCTCGAAGTAGGCCAGCGCCTCCTCGGGGGAGCCTGCCTGCCAGGAACCGACGACCTGCTCGCCGTCGGCCGTACGCACGTACACGGTCCCCGTCTCGTCGACGCGGCCCCACGGGTCGCTGCTCACAGCGCCTCCTCCACATGATGCCTGCGGGGGGCGTCGGCACCCCTGGGCATCGTCCACAGTTTCGTCACGGCCAACATAGGCGACCGGCGGGTTGCCTGTCCGCATCCCGCGCGACCGAAATTACGCAGTTGGCGGTCAGGATTCGCTGACCGTGGCCTCGTTGATCACAACGGTCGCGTTCGGTGCCCCGTCACCGGCTCCGGTGTTCTCACCCGCGTCGGCGATCTTCTTCAGCACGGCCATGCCGGACTCCGAAACCGTACCGAACGGTGTGTAGTTGGGCGGCAACTGGCTGTCCTGGTACACCAGGAAGAACTGGCTGCCACCACTGTCCTTCTGCCCAGTGTTCGCCATCGCGACCGTGCCCGCAGGGTAGACGTTGTCCTTGAGGCTCTCGTCCTTCAGGTTCTCGTCCGGGATGGTGTAGCCCGGTCCGCCGGTGCCGCTGCCCGTCGGGTCGCCGCACTGGAGCACGTAGATGCCGTTGGTGGTGAGCCGGTGGCACGTCGTGTGGTCGAAGTAGCCCTTCCCGGCGAGGAAGTTGAACGAGTTCACCGTGTGCGGGGCGGCCGACGCCTTCAGGTCGATGTCTATGTCACCGCACGTCGTGGCCAGCTTCATCGTGTACTTCGCCGACTTGTCGATGCTGATCGCCGGTTCCTTCTTCCAGCTCATCGACTCGACGTCACCCTTGGCGGGCTTGTCGCACGGGTCGGGCGCCTTGCTGGTCGGCTCGGCGCTCGGAGTGACCTCCGCGCCCGCGTTGCTCTTGTCGTCGTCGCCCTTGAGGGTCCCGGTCGTGTACAGCGCGAGGCTGCCCACCAGAACCACGCCGAGCACCGACGCGATCACCGCGTTGCGTGTGCGTGTCTTGCGTCGTGCCTGGGTGCGCCGCTGCTGCTGCCGCAAGAACTTCTCCCGGGCGAGCTGACGCCGCCGCTGTTCCTGGCTGACCACCGGGTCTACTCCTCGTGCGTCTGGTGTACGTCGACGGTTTGCGCGCCTCGGGGTCAACCGCGCGCGTGTGTGCCCCGTACCGTATATGGGTTCGCTGAGTAATCGGCAGCGCCGGTAGGCTCTGACCTCAGGCGCAGCCCATTCACAAGCCACTCGAACCGACACAACGAAGGACGATCGTGCTCATTGCCGGGTTCCCCGCCGGGGCCTGGGGGACGAACTGTTATCTCGTCGCCCCCGCCGCCGGTGAGGAGTGCGTGATCATCGACCCCGGCCACCAGGCCGCCCCGGGCGTCGAGGAGGCCGTCGCCAAGCACCGCCTCAAGCCGGTCGCCGTCGTGCTCACCCACGGCCACATCGACCATGTCGCCTCCGTCGTCCCGGTGTGCGGCGCGCACGACGTGCCGGCCTGGATCCACCCCGCGGACCGCTACATGATGAGCGACCCGGAGAAGGCCGTCGGCCGCTCCATCGGGATGCCGCTGATGGGCGAGCTGACCGTCGGGGAACCCGACGACGTCAAGGAGCTGGCCGACGGCGTCAGGCTGGAACTGGCCGGTCTGGAGCTGTCGGTCGCCCACGCGCCGGGCCATACCAAGGGGTCGGTGACCTTCGGCCTGCCCGAGGCGGCGGACATCCCGCCGATCATGTTCTCGGGCGACCTGCTGTTCGCCGGCTCCATCGGACGCACCGACATGCCCGGTGGTGACATGGCCGAGATGCTCGACTCGCTGGCCCGCGTGTGCCTGCCGCTCGACGACTCGACCGTGGTGCTGTCCGGGCACGGCCCCCAGACGACCATCGGCCGGGAGCGCGCCACCAACCCGTACCTGCGGCAGGTGGCCGACGGCCAGGGAGCGGCTGACCAGGCTCCCCGACGAGGAATGTGACGAGAGACTCCCGTGAGCACCTTCAAGGCCCCCAAGGGCACGTACGACCTGATCCCGCCGGACAGCGCCAAGTTCCTGGCGGTGCGCGAGGCGATCGCCGCGCCGCTGCGCAACTCCGGCTACGGCTACATCGAGACGCCCGGCTTCGAGAACGTGGAGCTGTTCGCGCGCGGGGTGGGCGAGTCCACCGACATCGTGACCAAGGAGATGTACGCCTTCGAGACCAAGGGCGGCGACCGGCTCGCCCTGCGGCCCGAGGGCACCGCCTCCGTGCTGCGCGCCGCCCTGGAGGCCAACCTGCACAAGGCGGGCAACCTCCCCGTCAAGCTCTGGTACTCCGGCTCGTACTACCGCTACGAGCGCCCCCAGAAGGGCCGTTACCGCCACTTCTCCCAGGTCGGCGCCGAGGCGATCGGTGCCGAGGACCCCGCGCTCGACGCCGAGTTGATCATCCTGGCCGACCAGGCGTACCGCTCCCTGGGGCTGCGCGACTTCCGCATCCTGCTCAACAGCCTGGGCGACAAGGAGTGCCGCCCGGTGTACCGGAGCGCGCTCCAGGACTTCCTGCGCGGTCTCGACCTCGACGAGGACACCCTGCGCCGCGCCGAGATCAACCCGCTGCGCGTCCTCGACGACAAGCGCCCCGACGTCCAGAAGCAGCTCACCGACGCACCGTTGCTGCGCGACTACCTCTGCGACGCCTGCAAGGCGTACCACGAGGAGGTCCGCGAACTGCTCACGGCGGCGGGCGTGGCCTACGAGGACGACCCGCGGCTGGTGCGCGGCCTGGACTACTACACCCGCACCACCTTCGAGTTCGTCCACGACGGCCTCGGCTCCCAGTCCGCGGTGGGCGGCGGCGGCCGCTACGACGGCCTCTCCGAGATGATCGGCGGCCCCGCGCTGCCGTCCGTCGGCTGGGCCCTCGGCGTCGACCGCACGGTGCTGGCCCTGGAGGCGGAGGGCATCACCCTCGAACTCCCCGCCACCACCAGCGTCTTCGCCGTCCCCCTCGGGGAGGAGGCCCGCCGTGTCCTGTTCGGCAAGGTCACCGAACTGCGCAAGAACGGCATCGCGGCGGACTTCTCGTACGGCGCCAAGGGGCTCAAGGGCGCGATGAAGAACGCCAACCGCAGCGGCGCGCGCTACACCATCGTGGCCGGGGAACGCGATCTCGCCGAAGGCGTCGTCCAGCTCAAGGACATGGAGTCCGGCGAGCAGACGGCGATCGGCGTGAACGAGATCGTGGCGGAGCTGGAGTCGCGGCTCGGCTGACGCCCGGGGGGTGGGATCGGCCGTATGTCCTTATGCCGATCGAACGGTGAGGACACAGCCGTGTACGGCACAATGACCCGTGCCGGAAAGCAGGCCCCCACCCCCTAGCGACGGAATCGGCGTGATGAGCAAGACGACAGTGCAGGACGTCTCCACGGGACCCGAGCCGCGGCCCCCCGCCGAGGAGCGGCGGGCGGAGGGCGGCAGCCGGGCGTTCGCCCTGCTGCTGGTGATCACCGGCGCCGCCGGGCTGCTCGCCGCCTGGGTCATCACGATCGACAAGTTCAAGATCCTCGAGGCCAAGGTCGCCGGGGAGACGTTCACCCCCGGTTGCAGCCTGAACCCGGTCGTGTCCTGCGGCAGCGTCATGGAGAGCGACCAGGCCTCCGTCTTCGGCTTCCCCAACCCGATGCTCGGCCTGGTCGCCTACGGCATCGTGATCGGCGTCGGCATGGCCCTGCTCGCGCGGGCCCGCTTCCCGCGCTGGTACTGGCTCACCTTCAACGCGGGCACCCTCTTCGGCGTCGTCTTCTGCGCCTGGCTGACGTTCCAGTCGCTGTACCGGATCAACGCGCTGTGCCTGTGGTGCTGCCTGGCGTGGGTCGCCACCATCGTCATGTTCTGGTACGTGACCTCCTTCAACATCCGCAACGGCTTCCTCCCGGCGCCCGGCTGGCTCAGGGGCTTCTTCGGGGAGTTCACCTGGGTGATGCCGGTGCTCCACATCGGCATCATCGGGATGCTCATCCTGACCCGGTGGTGGGACTTCTGGCTGAGCTGACGGCCGGGACCGGGTTGTCAGTGCGGTGATTTAGGGTTTTGGACGTGGAGCCCGATCTGTTCACCGCCGCAGCCGAAGACCGCCAGGAGAAGGAGCCGTCCAGCAGCCCCCTGGCGGCACGGATGCGCCCGCGCACCCTCGACGAGGTCGTGGGCCAGCAGCACCTGCTGAAGCCCGGCTCACCCCTGCGCCGCCTGGTCGGCGAGGGCGGCCCGGGCCCGGCGGGACCCTCCTCGGTGATCCTCTGGGGCCCGCCCGGCACCGGCAAGACGACCCTCGCGTACGTCGTCTCCAAGGCCACCAACAAACGCTTCGTGGAGCTGTCCGCGATCACCGCGGGCGTCAAGGAGGTCCGCGCGGTCATCGACGGCGCCCGCCGCGCCACCGGTGGCTACGGCAAGGAGACCGTCCTCTTCCTCGACGAGATCCACCGCTTCAGCAAGGCCCAGCAGGACTCCCTGCTCCCCGCCGTGGAGAACCGCTGGGTCACGCTGATCGCCGCGACCACCGAGAACCCGTACTTCTCGGTGATCTCCCCGTTGCTCTCCCGCTCCCTGCTGCTCACTCTCGAACCCCTCACCGACGACGACGTCCGCGCCCTGCTGCGCCGCGCCCTCACCGACGAGCGCGGCCTGAAGGGCGCCGTCACCCTCCCCGAGGACACCGAGGAGCACCTGCTGCGCATCGCGGGCGGCGACGCCCGCCGCGCCCTGACCGCCCTGGAGGCCGCCGCCGGGGCCGCCCTCGACAAGGGCGAGACCGAGATCGCGCTGACGACGCTGGAGGAGACCGTCGACCGCGCGGCGGTGAAGTACGACCGCGACGGCGACCAGCACTACGACGTCGCCAGCGCCCTGATCAAATCCATCCGCGGCTCCGACGTCGACGCCGCCCTGCACTACCTGGCCCGGATGATCGAGGCCGGGGAGGACCCCCGCTTCATCGCCCGCCGTCTGATGATCTCCGCCAGCGAGGACATCGGCCTCGCCGACCCGAACGCGCTGCCCATCGCCGTCGCCGCCGCCCAGGCCGTCGCGATGATCGGCTTCCCCGAGGCCGCCCTCACCCTCAGCCACGCCACCATCGCCCTCGCGCTCGCCCCGAAGTCCAACGCCGCGACCACCGCGATAGGCGCCGCCCTGGACGACGTACGCAAGGGGCTGGCCGGGCCAGTGCCGCGGCACTTGCGGGACGGGCACTACAAGGGCGCCGCCAAGCTGGGGCATGCGCAGGGGTACGTCTACCCGCACGACCTGCCCGAGGGCATCGCCGCCCAGCAGTACGCGCCGGACGCCCTGAAGGACCGCGAGTACTACACCCCGACCCGGCACGGCGCCGAGGCCAGATACGCGGACGCCGTGGAGTGGACCCGCAAGAACCTCGGTCGGAAGCGGCCCTGAGCACCCTGTAGACTGCTCCGAAGTGCTGAGTCCCGTGCTGTCAGAGCGGGACAGCCAGCCGGAGACCCGATCCCCCCGGATCGGCTCCAGGAGCGTCGCGCACCGGCGAACGGTGTCGCGGGCCGCCCACCACCGTCCCAGCAGTTCCGGGAACCGGTCGGTGGGCCACTCGCGTGCTGCACGTATGTGCCCAGACCAGGGGAGCGGCTGCCCACCCCGTCCCGAAGGGACGCGGAGGGTTTCCCCGGCTGCGGATGCGACCTCCCTCAACACCCTGACGAGCCGAACTAGGAAATGAGAGACAGTGGCGAACCAGTCCCGCCCCAAGGTCAAGAAGTCGCGTGCCCTCGGTATCGCGCTGACCCCGAAGGCCGTCAAGTACTTCGAGGCCCGTCCCTACCCGCCGGGTGAGCACGGCCGCGGCCGCAAGCAGAACTCGGACTACAAGGTCCGTCTGCTGGAGAAGCAGCGTCTGCGCGCGCAGTACGACGTGTCCGAGCGCCAGCTCGTCCGCGCCTACGAGCGTGCCTCCAAGGTTCAGGGCAAGACCGGTGAGGCCCTGATCATCGAGCTGGAGCGTCGCCTCGACGCGCTGGTCCTGCGTTCGGGCATCGCCCGCACGATCTACCAGGCCCGCCAGATGGTCGTCCACGGCCACATCGCCGTCAACGGCCAGAAGGTCGACAAGCCGTCCTTCCGCGTCCGCCCGGACGACGTCGTGCAGGTCCGCGACCGCAGCAAGGACAAGACGCTCTTCCAGATCGCCCGTGAGGGCGGCTTCGCCCCCGACGGCGAGACCCCGCGCTACCTCCAGGTGAACCTCAAGGCCCTGGCGTTCCGCCTGGACCGCGAGCCGAACCGCAAGGAGATCCCGGTGATCTGCGACGAGCAGCTCGTCGTCGAGTACTACGCCCGCTGACCCCAGCAGGACGCAGCACTCCAGCGGTACCTCAGCCCGCCGTCCCGCCGCCCTTCCGGGTGCGCGGGGCGGCGGGTTCGTGCAGGTCCGCCCGGCCCCGCAGCCGCCGCGCCGACCCGTGCGGCGCCCGCGGCACGAGAGGCCTGCCGGACCCGGCGCCGGGACCGCCGAGGGCCCGCGCTACGGCCGACTCCCGGCCGAGCCGCCTTCCCTCCCGTACGCAGCGCGCGTACCGCTCGTCGCCCAGCCGCTCCCGGGCCAGTGCCTCGCAGTGCTGGTGCGGGGCGTTGTAGTAGGCCGAGCCGAACAGCGGCAGGCCCACCGACGGCCACATCCCGGCCGCCGCGCCCTGGAGCACCGCCGCCTCCGCGGCGTCGCCCTCCGCCACCGTGACCAGGGCCAGCAGCTCCACCGCCAGCACCGAGCCCAGCAGGTCGTGGAAGGCGTGCGCGTCCCGCAGGCAGTCGGTGAGCAGTTCCCGGGCGCCGGGCAGATCGCCCTCGCGCCAGGCCGCGTACGCCAGCACGTACAGCGCGTAGCCGCGCGCCCAGCGCTCCCCGTGGTCCTCGCAGACCCGGCGCACGTCCTCGCACAGGCGTACGGCGTCGGGGAGATCGCCCTGGAACGCCCTGGTCATCGCCAGCTCGACCTGCCCCATCAGCACATTGCTGTTCAGCTCGCCGATGTCCTGGTAGCGCGCCAGCGCCGAGCGCAGCAGGGCCTCCGCGCGGGGCATGTCGTCCGTGACCAGCGCCAGACATCCCGTGCGGTGCTCCGCGTACGCCAGCGCGGTCGGGCTCGCGACGCGTTCGGCCTCCTCGCGGCACTCCTGGAGGGCGCCCAGTGCCGTGACCGGGTCGCCCTGGAGGACCGCCACATAGCCGAGCACCCACAGCGCCTTCAGCCTGGAACGCTCCCCGGCCGTCGGCTCCCCGGCCGGCTCCAGACAGCGCCGCAACCAGTGCCGTCCTTCCGCGAGCCGTCCGCAGCCGACCCAGTGGAACCAGAGCGAGCCCGCCAGGTACTGGCCGAGGTGCGCGCCGTCCGGCTCGGTCAGGCAGTGCTCCAGGGCGCCCCGCAGATTGGGCAGCTCCGCGTCGATCCGGGCGGCGACCTCGCTCTGCCGCGGCGAGAACCACTCCAGCTCGCACCAGGTGGCCAGGCCCAGGTACCAGTCGCGGTGCCGTCGCCGCAGCCGCTCGGCGTCCCCGGTCGCGGTCAGCCACTCGGCGCCGTACGCCCGGACCGTGTCGAGCATGCGGTAGCGGACCCCGGCCGGGGTCTCCTCGCGGCCGAGCACCGACTGGTCGAGCAGCTGTGCCAGGACGTCGAGGACGTCGTGGGCGGGGAGGTCCTCGCCGCCGCACACGTACTCGACCGCCTCCAGGTCGAACGTCCCGGCGAACACCGACAGGCGCGCCCACAGCAGGCGCTGCGGTGGTGTGCACAGTTCGTGGCTCCAGCCGATCGCCGTGCGCAGGGTCCGGTGCCGGGGGAGTCCGTCGCGCGGGCCGCCGTCCAGGAGCCGGAACCGGTCGTCGAGCCGCTCCAGGAGCCGACGCGGCGACAGCGCCCGCAGCCGTCCCGCCGCCAGTTCCAGCGCGAGGGGGATGCCGTCCAGCCTGCGGCACAGCCGCCGTACGTCATCGTCGTCGTCGAGGGTCACGCCCTGGCGGGCGGCGCGTTCCCGCAGGAGCCGCACGCCCTCGTCCTCGCCCAGCGGGGCCAGCGGGAACAGCTGCTCTCCGGCCACGCCCAGCGGCCGGCGGCCGACCGCGAGCACCTTGAGGCCGGGTGCCCGGCGCAGCAGTTCGGCGGCCAGTGCGGCGCAGGCGTCCACCAGGTGCTCGAACCCGTCGAGGACCAGCAGGAGTTCACGGTCCGCGAGATGGTCGTGGAGCGTCTCACGCGGCGGGCGCGCGGTGTGGTCGGTGAGGGCCAGGGCCTCCACGACGGCGTACGCGACGAACTCCGGATCCCTGAGCGTGGACAGCTCCGCGCGCCAGACGCCGTCGCGCGGAGTGCGGCGGGCGCCCGCGCGGGCGGCGAGCCGGGACTTGCCGACCCCGCCGGGGCCGGTCACCGTCACCAGCCGGGAAGCGTCGAGCGCCCGGTCCAGCGCGGTGAGTTCGGCCGCCCGGCCCACGAACGCGTCCAGCTCCAGGGGGAGGTTGCCGGGCCTCGGGCCCTCGGCACGCTGATGATCCCGCATGGAACACGGAGCGTACTGAACCGTATTCAGTCCGTACAATCGGCTTGCGCGACTCCGCCCCGCGCGCCCCACCTAATCCGGTACGGAGGCGCAGCCCTGGCGCGATAGGCTCGGTGCACGACTTTTTCGATGCTCAGGCAGATGCCCAGTACGTTTCAGGGAGCGGGTGCGCAGTGTCCGGTGGAGAGGTGGCCGGGATCCTGGTGGCCGTCTTCTGGGCGATCCTGGTGTCCTTCCTCGCCGTGGCCCTGGCGAGGCTGGCCCAGACGCTCAGGGCGACCACCAAGCTCGTGGCGGACGTGACCGACCAGGCCGTTCCGCTGCTGGCCGACGCCTCCGCGGCGGTGCGCTCCGCGCAGACCCAGATCGACCGGGTCGACGCGATCGCCTCGGACGTCCAGGAGGTCACGTCGAACGCGTCCGCGCTGTCGACGACCGTCGCCTCCACCTTCGGCGGCCCGCTGGTCAAGGTCGCGGCGTTCGGCTACGGCGTGCGCCGGGCCCTCGGCGGCGGCCGGCAGGACGCGCCCGAGCGGACGGCCCGTCGTACGGTGATCGTGGGCCGTACGGTCCCGGCCGCGCGGTGGGGCAGGCGCAACCAGCGCGGAAAGAAGGACTGAGAGCGAGTGTTCCGCCGTACCTTCTGGTTCAGCACCGGCGTCGCAGCCGGGGTGTGGGCCACCACCAAGGTCAACCGCAAGCTGCGGCAGCTGACCCCCGAGAGCCTCGCCGCCAGCGCGGCGAACAAGGCGATCGAGGCCGGTCACCGCCTCAAGGACCGCGCGGTCGGCTTCGCGCTGGACGTCCGCCACAACATGGCCGAGCGGGAGGCCGAACTCGGCGAGGCGCTCGGCCTGAACGCGCCCGTCGACCCCCAACTCCCGGCCGCCCGGCGGTACCCCGCCATCGAGAACAGCAACAAGACGAAGACGTACGTCATCGACCGGACGACGTACTCGTACAACCGGAATGAGGACCACTGATGGAGTCGGCTGAGATCCGCCGCCGCTGGCTGAGCTTCTTCGAGGAGCGCGGGCACACCGTCGTCCCTTCGGCGTCGCTCATCGCGGACGACCCGACTCTGCTCCTCGTCCCCGCCGGCATGGTGCCCTTCAAGCCCTACTTCCTGGGTGAGGTCAAGCCGCCCTTCGACCGCGCCACCAGCGTGCAGAAGTGTGTGCGCACCCCCGACATCGAAGAGGTCGGCAAGACCACCCGGCACGGCACGTTCTTCCAGATGTGCGGCAACTTCTCCTTCGGCGACTACTTCAAGGAAGGCGCCATCAAGCTCGCCTGGGAGCTGCTCACCAGCCCCCAGGACAAGGGCGGTTACGGCCTGGAGCCGGAGAAGCTCTGGATCACCGTCTACAAGGACGACGACGAGGCCGAGCGCATCTGGCACGACGTCGTCGGCGTGCCGAAGGAGCGCATCCAGCGCCTCGGCATGAAGGACAACTACTGGTCCATGGGCGTCCCCGGCCCCTGCGGCCCCTGCTCCGAGATCAACTACGACCGCGGCCCCGAGTTCGGCGCCGAGGGCGGCCCCGCCGTCAACGACGAGCGGTACGTGGAGATCTGGAACCTCGTCTTCATGCAGTACGAGCGCGGCGAGGGCACCGGCAAGGACAACTTCGAGATCCTCGGCGAACTGCCGAGCAAGAACATCGACACCGGACTCGGTCTCGAACGGCTCGCCATGATTCTCCAGGGCGTGCAGAACATGTACGAGATCGACACCTCGATGGCCGTCATCAACAAGGCCACCGAGCTGACCGGCGTCCGCTACGGCGACGCCCACGCCTCCGACGTCTCCCTGCGCGTGGTCACCGACCACATGCGCACCGCCACCATGCTCATCGGCGACGGCGTCACCCCGGGCAACGAGGGCCGCGGCTACGTGCTGCGCCGGATCATGCGCCGCGCCATCCGCAACATGCGCCTCCTCGGTGCCACCGGGCCGGTCGTCAAGGACCTCATCGACGTCGTGATCGGCATGATGGGCCAGCAGTACCCCGAGCTGATCACCGACCGCGAGCGGATCGAGAAGGTCGCCCTCGCCGAGGAGAACGCCTTCCTGAAGACGCTGAAGGCGGGCACCAACATCCTCGACACCGCCGTCAGCGAGACCAAGGCCGCCGGTGCCACCGTGCTCCCCGGCGACAAGGCCTTCCTGCTCCACGACACCTGGGGCTTCCCGATCGACCTCACCCTGGAGATGGCCGCAGAGCAGGGCCTGTCCGTGGACGAGGACGGCTTCCGGCGCCTGATGAAGGAGCAGCGGGAGCGCGCCAAGGCCGACGCCCAGGCCAAGAAGACCGGCCACGCCGACATGGGTGCCTACCGTGAGATCGCCGACTCCGCCGGTGCCACCGAGTTCATCGGGTACACCGACACCGAGGGCGAGTCCACGGTCGTCGGCATCCTCGTCGACGGGCTGTCCTCCCCGGCCGCCACCGAGGGCGACGAGGTCGAGATCGTCCTCGACCGCACCCCGTTCTACGCCGAGGGCGGCGGCCAGATCGGCGACACCGGCCGGATCAAGGTGGACTCCGGTGCCGTGATCGAGATCCGTGACTGCCAGAAGCCGGTGCCCGGCGTCTACGTCCACAAGGGCGTCGTCCAGGTCGGCGAGGTCACGGTCGGCGCCAAGGCCCACGCCTCGATCGACGACCGGCGGCGCAAGGCCATCGCCCGCGCCCACTCCGCCACCCACCTCACCCACCAGGCCCTGCGCGACGCCCTCGGCCCCACGGCCGCCCAGGCCGGCTCCGAGAACCAGCCCGGCCGCTTCCGCTTCGACTTCGGCTCCCCGTCCGCCGTACCGCAGACGGTCATGCTCGACGTCGAGCAGAAGATCAACGAGGTGCTCGCCCGTGACCTGGACGTCCGCGCCGACGTCATGGGCATCGACGAGGCCAAGCGGCAGGGCGCCATCGCCGAGTTCGGCGAGAAGTACGGCGAGCGGGTCCGCGTGGTCACCATCGGCGACTTCTCCAAGGAGCTGTGCGGCGGCACGCATGTGCACAACACCGCCCAGCTCGGCCTGGTGAAGCTGCTCGGCGAGTCGTCGATCGGCTCCGGTGTGCGCCGTATCGAGGCCCTGGTCGGTGTCGACGCCTACAACTTCCTGGCCCGTGAGCACACGGTGGTCAACCAGCTCACCGAGCTGCTCAAGGGCCGCTCGGAGGAACTGCCGGAGAAGGTGTCCGCCATGCTCGGCAGGCTGAAGGACGCCGAGAAGGAGATCGAGAAGTTCCGCGCCGAGAAGGTGCTCCAGGCCGCCGCCGGACTCGCCGAGTCCGCCAAGGACGTCCGGGGCATCGCCCTGGTCACCGGGCAGGTGCCGGACGGCACCACCGCCGACGACCTGCGCAAGCTGGTCCTGGACGTGCGCGGCCGTATCCAGGGCGGCCGGGCCGCCGTGGTCGCCCTGTTCACCGTGGTGAACGGCAAGCCGCTGATGGTCATCGCCACCAACGAGGCCGCCCGCGAGCGCGGTCTGAAGGCCGGTGACCTGGTTCGTACGGCCGCCAAGACGCTCGGCGGCGGCGGTGGCGGCAAGCCGGACGTCGCCCAGGGCGGCGGCCAGAACCCGGCCGCCGTCGGTGACGCCGTCGACGCGGTCGAGCGGCTCGTGGGCGAGACGGCCAAGTGAGCACCGACGGACCGACGGGCGGGACCGGCCACGGGATGCGCCGCGGCCGTCGCCTCGCGATCGACGTCGGGGACGCCCGGATCGGGGTCGCCTCCTGCGACCCCGACGGGATCCTCGCCACACCGGTGGAGACGGTGCCCGGCCGGGACGTCCCGGCCGCGCACCGGAGGCTTCGCCAGCTCGTGCAGGAGTACGAACCGATCGAGGTCGTGGTCGGGCTCCCGCGCTCCCTCAAGGGGGGCGAGGGCCCGGCCGCGGCCAAGGTCCGGGTCTTCGCCCAGGAGCTGGCCAGGGGCATCCGGCCGGTCCCGGTCCGGCTCGTCGACGAACGGATGACCACCGTCACGGCCAGCCAGGGACTGCGTGCCTCGGGGGTGAAGTCGAAGAAGGGACGCTCGGTCATCGACCAGGCCGCCGCTGTGATCATCCTTCAGCAGGCACTGGAATCCGAACGGGTGTCAGGCAAAGCCCCGGGCGAGGGCGTCGAAGTGGTCATCTGATCGCGATACGGTAACGTTCCGCGCGATGCGGTGGCATTCGAACAGCTGCCGCACAGGAGAGGCGGGACGGACACCGGACCCGGAGCCGCGTGACCGCCGCCTCGCGGCTCTAGGGGATCGATGACTGAGTATGGCCGGGGCCAAGGCTCCGAACCGTGGGATCCGGAGGACCCGTTGTACGGGGACGGCGGATGGGGCGGACAGCAGGCTCACCAGGGCCAGCAGTCCACCTACGGCGGCCAGCCGCAGCACTACCCGCAGCAGCCGCAGTCGCAGCAGTCGCAGCAGTCGCAGCAGTCGCAGTACGGCGACTGGGGCCAGGGCGCGCAGGATCCTTACGCCCAGCCGCAGCAGCAGTACCCGCAGCAGTACGGGCACCAGTACGACCAGCAGGGCAACCAGCAGCACCACCAGCAGGGCAACCAGCAGTACGACCAGTACAACCAGCAGTACTACGGCGGCCAGGACCAGCAGCAGCAGTACGACAACGGCGGCTGGTCCACCGGCGCACACCCGCAGACCCCCTACCCCGGCGACCCGGCCGACCCGTACGCCCAGCAGAGCGCGGCCTACAACGGTGAGCAGCCCGACTTCTACAACACGCCGGACGCCTATCCGCCGCCGGAGCCGCCGAGCCGACGGCGCGCCGAGCCGGAGCCGGAGACCGACTGGGACCCGGGTCCCGACCAGGGCGAGCACGCCTTCTTCGCCGGCGGTGACGACGAGGACGACGACGCCGACGACCGTGACGGCCCCGACGACGGGTCCGGCGGGCGGCGTGGGCGCGGGGAGCGGCGCGGGCGGGGCGGCAAGGACAAGAAGAGCCGCAGCGGCTGCGCCTGTCTGGTGGTCGCCCTTGTGTTCGGCGGAGGGCTCGCCGGGGTCACGTACTTCGGCTACCAGTTCTACCAGGATCGTTTCGGCTCGGCCCCGGACTTCGCGGGGGACGGTACGGACGAGCAGGTGGCCGTCGAGATTCCCAAGGGTGCGACCGGCTACGAGATCGGCCGTCGGCTGAAGGCGGCGGGCGTCGTCAAGAGCGTGGACGCCTTCGTCGCCGCGCAGTCACAGAACGCGGACGGCGACTCCATCCAAGCGGGCGCCTATCTGCTGCGCAAGGAGATGTCCGCGGCGAGCGCCGTCGACATGATGCTCGACCCCAAGAGCCAGAACAACCTGGTCGTCCCCGAGGGCACGCGCAACGTCGCGGTCTACAAGATGATCGACGAGCGCTTGGAGCTGTCCGAGGGCACCACGGCGAAGGTCGCGAAGCAGGAGTACAAGAACCTCGGGCTGCCCGACTGGGCCCTGAACCACCCCGATGTGAAGGATCCGCTGGAAGGATTCCTCTACCCGTCCAGCTACGCCGCCAGCAAGGGGCAGAAGCCGGAGGCCGTCCTGAGGGAGATGGTCGGCCGCGCGAGCGACAAGTACGAGGAACTGGGCCTGGAGAAGAAGGCGAAGGGCCTGGGCCTCGACGACCCCTGGCAGCTGCTCACCGTGGCCAGCCTGGCGCAGGCCGAGGGCACCAGCCACGACGACTTCCGCAAGATGGCCGAGGTCGTCTACAACCGCCTCGACGCCGGGAACCCCGAGACCTACGGCTCTCTGGAGTTCGACTCCACGTACAACTACATCAAGAACCAGAGCAAGATCGACCTGACGATCGCGGAGCTCAAGCAGTTCGACAACCCGTACAACACGTACTTCGTCAAGGGACTCCCGCCCGGTCCCATCGACAACCCGGGCGAGGAAGCGCTCAGGGGCGCGCTCAACCCGACGGACGACGGCTGGTACTACTTCATCTCGCTGGACGGCAAGACCAGCAAGTTCACCAAGACGCTCGCCGAGCACGAGAAGCTCGTCGAGCAGTTCAACGCCTCGCGCTAGAGAACAACGGCCAAGGACAGGTCATGACAATTGGGGCCCCAGCCGCCCGCCGGGCCGCCGTGCTCGGATCGCCGATCGCCCACTCGCTCTCGCCGGTGCTGCACCGCGCCGCATACGACGAGCTGGGGCTGAGCGGCTGGACGTACGACCGTTTCGACGTCGACGAGGCGGCGCTGCCGGGCTTCTTCGACACGCTCGGCCCCGAGTGGGCGGGGCTGTCGCTGACTATGCCGCTGAAACGTGCGGTGATCCCGCTGGTGGACGAGATCAGCGAGACGGCGGCCTCGGTCGAGGCGGTCAACACCGTCGTCTTCACCGAGGACGGCCGACGTCTCGGCGACAACACCGACATCCCCGGCATGGTCGCCGCGCTCCGCGAGCACGGCATCGAACAGGTCGGCACCGCGGCCGTGCTCGGCGCGGGCGCCACCGCGTCCTCCGCGCTCGCCGCGCTGTCCCGGATCTGCACCGGCCCGGTCACCGTCTATGTCCGCAGCGCGGCCCGGGCCGCCGAGATGCGGCAGTGGGGCGAACGGCTCGGCGTCGAGGTCCGCACCGCCGACTGGTCCGACGCGGCCCGGGCGCTGCGCGCCCCGCTGGTCGTCGCCACCACCCCGGCCGGTACGACCGACGCGCTCGCCGCCGCCGTACCGGAGGCGCCCACCACCCTCTTCGACGTCCTCTACGACCCCTGGCCCACCGCGCTCGCGGCGCGCTGGTCGGCGCACGGCGGTGCCGTCGTCAGCGGCCTCGACCTGCTGGTCCACCAGGCGGTGCTCCAGGTGGAGCAGATGACCGGCCGCGGCCCGGCCCCGGTGGAGGCGATGCGGAAGGCGGGCGAACACGCGCTCGCCGAGCGCTAGGGCGGTACCCGCGGGGAGACTTCCCCGGGACGGACGCGCCGTGGCGGCGGTCCGGCGGGTCCGGCCGGGGCCCGGCCCGTCCCGCCTGATGGACCGGCGGCCGGGACACGGGTCCGGACGTGGGAGGATCGGAGGTGGCGGGCCAGGGCCGCGCACCCAGGTCGCGCCGCGGCGTACGCGAGGACGCGCGTGCGTGAGGCAGTACCAGGGCGCGAGCACTGAGGAGCACCGTTGAGCAGGTTGCGCTGGCTGACCGCGGGGGAGTCCCACGGTCCCGCACTCGTCGCGACGCTGGAGGGCCTTCCCGCCGGCGTGCCGATCACCACGGAGATGGTGGCGGACCACCTGGCGAGGCGGCGGCTGGGCTATGGACGCGGTGCGCGGATGAAGTTCGAGCGGGACGAGGTCACCTTCATCGGTGGCGTCCGGCACGGACTGACCCTGGGCTCGCCGGTCGCGGTCATGGTCGGCAACACCGAGTGGCCCAAGTGGGAGAAGGTCATGGCCGCCGACCCGGTGGACCCGGACGAGCTGGCCGAGCTGGCCCGCAACGCGCCGCTGACCCGCCCCCGCCCCGGCCACGCCGACCTCGCGGGCATGCAGAAGTACGGCTTCGACGAGGCCCGGCCGATCCTGGAGCGTGCCTCGGCAAGGGAGACGGCGGCACGGGTGGCGCTGGGCGCGGTGGCCCGCTCGTACCTGAAGGAGACCGCCGGGATCGAGATCGTCTCGCACGTCGTCGAGCTGGCCTCGGCCAAGGCGCCGTACGGCGTCTACCCGACCCCCGCCGACGTGGAGCGGCTCGACGCCGACCCGGTGCGCTGCCTGGACGCCGACGCGTCGAAGGCGATGGTCGCGGAGATCGACCAGGCCCACAAGGACGGCGACACCCTCGGTGGCGTGGTCGAGGTGCTGGCCTACGGCGTCCCCGTCGGTCTCGGCTCCCATGTGCACTGGGACCGGAGGCTCGACGCCCGGCTCGCGGCGGCGCTGATGGGCATCCAGGCGATCAAGGGCGTGGAGGTCGGCGACGGCTTCGACCTGGCCCGGGTGCCGGGCTCCCAGGCGCACGACGAGATCGTCACCACCGACGACGGCATCCGGCGCGCCACCGGCCGCTCCGGCGGCACCGAGGGCGGTCTGACCACCGGCGAGCTGCTGCGGGTGCGGGCGGCGATGAAGCCCATCGCGACCGTGCCGCGCGCCCTGAAGACCGTGGACGTCGCCACCGGCGAGCCCGCCGCCGCCCATCACCAGCGCTCCGACGTGTGCGCCGTACCCGCGGCCGGGATCGTCGCCGAGGCGATGGTGGCGCTGGTGCTGGCCGACGCGGTCGCCGAGAAGTTCGGCGGCGACAGCGTCCCCGAGACCCGCCGCAACGTCCGCGGCTACCTCGACAACCTGGCGATCCGGTGACCGGGCCGCTGGTCGTCCTCGTCGGGCCGATGGGCGTGGGCAAGTCCACCGTCGGGCTCCTGCTCGCGGAGCACCTGGGCGTCGGCTTCCGGGACACGGACGAGGACATCGTCGCCGCCGAGGGCCGGTCGATCGCGGAGATCTTCGTCGACGAGGGCGAGGCGGCCTTCCGGGCGGTCGAGAAGCGGGCGGTGCGCACCGCGCTCGCCGAGCACGACGGCGTACTGGCACTGGGCGGCGGCGCCATCCTGGACGCCGACACCCGGGCGCTGCTGGCGGGGGCGCGGGTCGTCTACCTCTCGATGGACGTCGAGGAGGCGGTCAAGCGCACCGGCCTGAACGCCGCCCGGCCGCTGCTCGCGGTCAACCCGCGCAAGCAGTGGCGGGAACTGATGGAGGCCAGGCGGCATCTGTACGAGCAGATCGCCGTCGCGGTCGTCCCGACCGACGGGCGTACGCCCGAAGAGGTCACCCAGGAGGTCCTGAACGCCGTGGAGTTGAAGGAAGCATGAGCGAGGCAGTCACCCGGATCCAGGTCGGCGGCACCGCGGGCAGTGACCCCTACGAGGTCCTGGTGGGCCGTCAGCTGCTCGGTGAACTCGGCGCGCTGATCGGCGAGAAGGCCAAGCGGGTCGCGGTCGTCCACCCGGAGGCGCTGGCCGAGACCGGTGAGGCGCTGCGGGCCGACCTGGCCGAGCAGGGCTTCGAGGCGGTCGCCATCCAGGTGCCCAACGCCGAAGAGGCCAAGACCGCCGAGGTCGCCGCCTACTGCTGGAAGGCGCTCGGTCAGTCCGGGTTCACCCGCAGCGACGTCGTCGTCGGGGTGGGCGGCGGCGCGACCACGGACCTGGCCGGTTTCGTGGCGGCGACCTGGCTGCGCGGGGTGCGCTGGATCGCGGTCCCGACGACCGTGCTGGCCATGGTGGACGCGGCCGTCGGCGGCAAGACCGGCATCAACACCGCCGAGGGCAAGAACCTGGTGGGCTCCTTCCACCCGCCCGCGGGTGTGCTCTGCGACCTCGCGGCGCTGGACTCGCTGCCGGTCAACGACTACGTCTCCGGGCTCGCGGAGATCATCAAGGCCGGTTTCATCGCCGACCCGGCGATCCTGGAGCTGATCGAGGCCGACCCGCAGGCCGCGCGCACCCCGGCGGGGCCGCACACCGCCGAGTTGATCGAGCGCTCGATCCGGGTGAAGGCCGAGGTCGTCTCCTCCGACCTGAAGGAGTCGGGGCTGCGGGAGATCCTCAACTACGGCCACACCCTCGCGCACGCCATCGAGAAGAACGAGCGCTACAAGTGGCGGCACGGCGCGGCGGTCTCGGTCGGTATGCACTTCGCCGCCGAACTGGGCCGTCTGGCGGGCCGTCTGGACGACGCGACCGCCGACCGGCACCGTACGGTCCTTCAGGCCGTCGGGCTGCCGCTGAGCTACCGCTACGACCAGTGGCCCAAGCTGCTGGAGACCATGAAGGTCGACAAGAAGTCCCGGGGCGACCTGTTGCGCTTCATCGTCCTGGACGGCCTCGCCAGGCCGACCGTCCTGGAGGGCCCGGACCCGGCCGTGTTGCTGGCCGCGTACGGGGAAGTCGCCGAGTAGGTCCGCCCGTGTCCGTCCCGCCCCAACCGGGTCGCCGGGTCGGGCACTTCGGTCCGGCCCCGGCCGTTCACCAAAGGACGGCCGGGGAAGGTACCGTTCGGTAGGAAGCGGGACCGCGGAAGCACAACCCCGCCATCGGCGCCAGTTGACCCGCACGAGAACGTGCACGAGACGGAGTGGGAGCGGATGCAGCACGCAGCGGGGTCCGAGCTGCCGCCGCCCCACCAGCCGGGGCACGGACCAGCCGTCGGCTGGTCCCCGGCCGGACCGCCCCCCGGGCACCACCCGGGGCCCCATGACCCCGGCTTCAGCGGAGCGCCCACGGCCCCGATCCCGCCCGTACCGCACCACCCCGCGCCCCACCACCCGGCCTCGCACCACCCGGTGCCGCCCGTGCCGCCGCCCGGGGCCCACCCACCGGGGCCACCGCACCCGGCGGCGCCACCCCATCAGGCCCCGCTCCCGGGCCCGCCGACCCCGGACACCACCGGCCATGTGCCGCTGCCGCCCGGCGGTCCCGTCGGCATGCCGAGCGCCCCGCCCGCCATGGCCGCGCCCGACCCGGTCACCACCACCCTCGCGGTGCTGCTGATCGGGCCCGCGGGCGCCGGGAAGACCAGCGTCGCCAAGTACTGGGCGGACCACCGCCGGGTCCCCACCGCCCACATCAGCCTCGACGACGTACGCGAATGGGTCCGCTCCGGCTTCGCCGACCCCCAGTCCGGGTGGAACGAGCACTCCGAGGCGCAGTACCGCCTGGCCCGCCGCACCTGCGGCTTCGCCGCGCGCAACTTCCTCGCCAACGGCATCTCCTGCATCCTCGACGACGCCGTCTTCCCGGACCGCCCGGTCGTCGGCCTCGGCGGCTGGAAGCGGCACGTCGGCCCCGGGCTGCTGCCCGTGGTGCTGCTGCCCGGACTCGACATCGTCCTGGAGCGCAACGCCGAACGGTCCGGCAACCGCCGCCTCGGCGACGAGGAGGTGGCCCGCATCCACGGCCGGATGGCGGGCTGGTACGGCTCGGGGCTGCCGATCATCGACAACTCCCAGCTCGACATACCGGCGACCGCGCGGATGCTGGACGACGTACTGGCGAGGTCGATCGCGAGCCCGCCGCAGTGGTGACCGGGCCGCACCCAGGGTCCCACGCGGCGCCAGCCGCCCCGGGCACCCCGGGTGCCCCCCACTCGGCCGTTCCCGACCGGCGCCCGCACCGTTCAGCTCTTACGCTCGGGTCATGTCAGAGGTGTACGCGGCTCGCCGGACACGGCTGAGGGACCGGTGCAACGCGGGTGGCAGCGCGGCGGCGCTGGTCACCCGGCCCGCCAATGTGCGCTACCTCGCGGGCGCGGCGCCCAAGAACGCCGTCCTGCTGCTGGGCAAGCGCGAGGATCTGCTGGTGTGCGTCGGCCCGCCGGACGACCGCCCCACACAGGGGCGACCGGACGAGGCGCTGCGGGTGCACGCCCTGCCCGGCCCCGGAGGTGACGCGGCCGTCGCCGCCGCCGACCTCGCCACCGCCCAGGGCGCCGACTCGCTCGCGGTGGAGGAGCACCACCTCACCGTCGCCCGGCACCGTGCCATCGGCTCGGTCGCGCCCCGGCTGCGCCTGGCCGACCTGGGCGGCGCGGTCGAGCAGCTCAGGGTGGTGAAGGACGAGGAGGAGATCTCCTGCCTGCGGATCGGCGCCGAGATCGCCGACCAGGCGCTGGGCGAACTCCTCGAGTCCATCCTGGTGGGCCGCACCGAGCGGCATCTCGCCCTGGAGCTGGAGCGGCGCCTGGTCGACCACGGCGCCGACGGTCCCGCGTTCCCGACCTCCGTCGCCACCGGACCGCACGCCGGGCACCGGGGCCACCGGCCCACCGACCGGCGGGTGGAGGAGGGTGACTTCCTCTCCGTCTGCCTGGGCGCCGCCTACCGCGGCTACCGCTGCGAGATCGGCCGCACCTTCGTGATCGGCACCAGCCCTGCGGACTGGCAGATCGAGCTGTACGACCTGGTCTTCGCGGCCCAGCGCGCCGGACGTGAGGCGCTGGCGCCGGGCGCCGCCTTCCGTGACGTGGACCGTGCCGCGCGTCAGGTGCTGGACTCCGCCGGGCACGCCGAGCGGCTCCAACCGCTCACCGGGCACGGTGTGGGGCTCGAAATCGACGAGGACCCTCAGTTGGCCCCCACGGCCATGGGTAAACTGGACGCTTGCGTGCCGGTCACCGTCGAACCGGGGGTCCACCTCCCGGGCCGGGGCGGTGTCCGGATCGATGACACGCTCGTCGTACGCCCCGAGGCGGACGGCGGACCCGAGCTACTCACCATCACGACCAAGGAGCTGCTCGCGCTGTAGCGCGTGTCTTCTGGTCGTCCACGTCAGTCCAGGAGATTCCGCAACCGTGGCTTCCACGAACGACCTCAAGAACGGCATGGTGCTCAAGCTCGAAGGCGGCCAGCTCTGGTCCGTCGTCGAGTTCCAGCACGTCAAGCCCGGCAAGGGCCCCGCCTTCGTGCGCACCAAGCTCAAGAACGTGCTCTCGGGCAAGGTGGTCGACAAGACCTTCAACGCCGGCGTCAAGGTCGAGACGGCCACTGTCGACAAGCGCGACATGCAGTTCTCCTACATGGACGGCGACTACTTCGTCTTCATGGACATGGAGACCTACGACCAGCTCATGGTCGACCGCAAGGCCGTCGGCGACGCCGCCAACTTCCTGGTCGAGGGCTTCACCGCGACCGTCGCGCAGCACGAGGGCGAGGTGCTCTTCGTCGAGCTGCCCGCCGCCGTCGAGCTGACCGTCAAGGAGACCGAGCCGGGCGTGCAGGGCGACCGCTCCACCGGCGGCACCAAGCCCGCCACCCTGGAGACCGACCACCAGATCCAGGTCCCGCTCTTCATCACCACCGGTGAGAAGATCAAGGTCGACACGCGTACGAGCGACTACCTCGGCCGGGTGAACAGCTAACCGTGGCTGCCCGCAACACGGCCCGCAAGCGCGCCTTCCAGATTCTCTTCGAGGGCGACCAGCGCGGTGCCGACGTCCTGACGGTCCTCGCGGACTGGATCCGGCTGTCCCGGACCGACACCCGGCAGCCGCCGGTGAGCGAGTACACGATGCAGCTGGTCGAGGGCTACGCGGAGCACGCGACCCGGATCGACGAACTGATCGCCCAGTACGCCGTCGGCTGGACGCTCGACCGGATGCCGGTGGTCGACCGCAACATCCTGCGGCTCGGCGCGTACGAGCTGATCTGGGTCGACGAGACCCCGGACGCGGTCGTGCTGGACGAGATGGTGCAGCTCGCCAAGGAGTTCTCCACGGACGAGTCGCCGTCGTTCGTCAACGGTCTGCTGGGCCGGCTGAAGGACCTCAAGCCCTCGCTGCGGCGCACCGGGGACTGATCCAGGCCGGTCGGGGCCGGCCGCGAGCCGAAGACAAGACGCCGAAGGGGCCACAGCGTGCTGCTGTGGCCCCTTCGGCGTTCTCGTGGCCGCCGAGCACCCCGGCGGTACGTTTCTGCGTGCTCCGGGCGCCGACCTGAGCGGTCAGGCCTCCTCGTGGGAGACCGCGCGGCGGGCGTCCGCGTCCAGCACGCCCCAGCTGATCAGCTGCTCGGTGAGGACCGAGGGGGACTGGTCGTAGATGACGGCGAGTGTGCGCAGGTCGTCCTGGCGGATCGACAGCACCTTGCCGTTGTAGTCACCGCGCTGGGACTGGATCGTCGCCGCGTAACGCTGGAGCGGGCCCGCCTTCTCGGCCGGGACCGTGGCCAGCCGCTCCAGGTCGAGGACCAGCTTCGGCGGCGGCTCGGCGGCACCGCCCGGGGTGGTGCCCGGCAGCAGTTCCTGCACCGGAACGCCGTAGAAATCCGCCAGCTCCGCAAGGCGCTGCACGGTCACGGCGCGGTCGCCACGCTCGTACGAACCGACCACGACCGCCTTCCAGCGTCCCTGGGACTTCTCCTCGACACCGTGGAGGGAAAGGCCCTGCTGGGTGCGGATGGCCCGGAGCTTGGCCCCGAGCTGTTTGGCGTATTCGCTGGACATATAGCTCCCCGGACACTGTGTCGACGCGGCCTGGCCGTCTTCCATGCCGCGCAGTTGGTAACTCACTGTGAGGTTACGCAGCGTTACTCTCTCGCGTCAAGCCGAATGGTCCGCACCGACGCTTCCGTGGTATCGGTCGCCGGTTGGGCCGAACGGGTGGTTCTGGGGCGGTCGAGGGGGTGATCCGGGGCGCTGTCAGGGGTGTCGTGGTGGCCTGCTACCGTGGATGGCGCAATCCCGACGTCCTTTAAGGTCCGTCCCGTGAGGCGGAGAAGGAGGTCCGTTTCGTATGGACAAGCAGGAAGAGCAGGGCAGGCAGCAGGACGCGCAGCCGTCGTCCGACGCCCGGCCCGTTCTCGAAGGCCCCGACATCGCGCGGGTGCTGACCCGCATCGCCCACGAGATCGTCGAACGCGCCAAGGGCGCCGACGACGTGGTGCTCCTCGGCATCCCGACCCGGGGCGTCTTCCTCGCCCAGCGGCTCGCCGCCAAGCTGGAGCAGATCACCGAGCGCAAGGTGCCCTGCGGCTCGCTGGACATCACCATGTACCGCGACGACCTGCGCATGCACCCGCCGCGCGCCCTGGCCCGCACCGAGATCCCCGGTGACGGCATCGACGGCCGTCTCGTGGTCCTCGTCGACGACGTGCTGTTCTCCGGCCGCACCATCCGCGCCGCCCTCGACGCGCTGAACGACATCGGGCGCCCGCGCGCCGTGCAGCTCGCGGTCCTCGTCGACCGCGGCCACCGCGAACTGCCCATCCGCGCCGACTACGTCGGCAAGAACCTCCCCACGTCGCTGCGGGAGACGGTCAAGGTCCAGCTCGCCGAGGAGGACGGTCGCGACACCGTGCTGCTCGGCGCCAAGCCGGACCCCCAGTAGCAGCCGAGGCGTACGCCACCGCCGTACGCCTGCCCCGGTGCGCCCCGAGGCGCGCCCGTCTGCCCCGAAATCTCCCGTTCTCCCGAACGAACTGCCTTACGGAGCCTGACAGATGCAGCGTCATCTCATCTCGGCCGCCGACCTCACCCGCGACGACGCCGTCCTGATCCTCGACACCGCCGAGGAGATGGCCCGGGTCGCGGACCGGCCCATCAAGAAGCTGCCGACCCTGCGCGGCCGCACCGTGGTCAACCTCTTCTTCGAGGACTCCACCCGCACCCGGATCTCCTTCGAGGCCGCCGAGAAGCGGCTCTCCGCGGACGTCATCAACTTCACCGCCAAGGGCTCCAGCGTCTCCAAGGGCGAGTCCCTGAAGGACACCGCCCAGACGCTGGAGGCCATGGGCGTCGACGCCGTGGTCATCCGGCACGGGGCCTCGGGGGCGCCGTACCGGCTGGCCAACTCCGGCTGGATCGACGCCGCAGTCATCAACGCCGGGGACGGCACCCACCAGCACCCCACCCAGGCCCTGCTGGACGCGTTCACCATGCGCCGCCGCCTGGTCGGCCGGGACGCCGGGATCGGGCAGGACCTGTCCGGGCGCCGGATCACCATCGTCGGCGACGTCCTGCACAGCCGCGTCGCCCGCTCCAACGTCGACCTGCTGCACACCCTCGGCGCCGAGGTCACCCTCGTCGCCCCGCCCACCCTGGTGCCGGTCGGCGTGGAGACCTGGCCCTGCGAGGTCTCCTACGACCTCGACTCCACGCTCACCAAGTCCGACGCCGTGATGATGCTGCGCGTCCAGCGCGAACGGATGAACGCCGCGTTCTTCCCCACCGAGCGCGAGTACTCCCGCCGCTACGGCCTCGACGGCGACCGCATGGCGCGGATGCCCGAGCACGCCATCGTGATGCACCCCGGCCCGATGGTCCGCGGCATGGAGATCACCGCCGAGGTCGCCGACTCCGACCGCTGCACCGTCGTCGAGCAGGTCGCCAACGGCGTCTCCATCCGCATGGCCGTGCTCTACCTGCTGCTGGGCGGCAACGAGCCCGCCGTCACCCACGCCCGCACCAACGAGGAGAAGTAAGACCCATGAGCAAGATCCTGATCCGTGGTGCGAAGGTGCTCGGCGGCGAGGCGCAGGACGTCCTGATCGACGGCGAGACCATCGCCGAGGTCGGCGTGATCCCGAAGGCGGAGGCCGATCAGGTCATCGACGCCGACGGCAAGGTGCTGCTGCCGGGCCTGGTCGACCTGCACACCCATCTGCGCGAGCCCGGCCGCGAGGACTCCGAGACCGTCCTCACCGGCACCCGTGCCGCCGCCTCCGGTGGCTACACCGCCGTGTTCGCCATGGCCAACACCTTCCCCGTCGCGGACACCGCCGGAGTCGTCGAGCAGGTCTACCGGCTCGGCCAGGAGCACGGCTACTGCGACGTGCAGCCCATCGGCGCCGTCACCGTCGGCCTGGACGGCAGGAAGCTCGCCGAGCTGGGCGCCATGCACGAGTCGGCGGCCGGGGTCACCGTCTTCTCCGACGACGGCAAGTGCGTCCACGACGCCGTGATCATGCGCCGGGCGCTGGAGTACGTGAAGGCCTTCGGCGGTGTCGTCGCCCAGCACGCGCAGGAGCCCCGGCTCACCGAGGGCGCCGAGATGAACGAGGGTGTCGTCTCCGCCGAACTCGGGCTCGGCGGCTGGCCCGCCGTCGCCGAGGAGTCGATCATCGCGCGCGACGTGCTGCTCGCCGAGCACGTCGGCTCGCGCGTGCACATCTGCCACCTGTCGACCGCCGGGTCCGTGGAGATCGTGCGCTGGGCCAAGTCGCGCGGCATCGACGTCACCGCCGAGGTCACCCCGCACCACCTCCTCCTCACGGAGGAGATGGTCCGCAGCTACAACCCCGTCTACAAGGTGAACCCGCCGCTGCGCACCGAGCGGGACGTGCTGGCGCTGCGCGAGGCCCTCGCCGACGGCACGATCGACATCGTCGCCACCGACCACGCCCCGCACCCGCACGAGGACAAGGACTGCGAGTGGGCCGCGGCCGCCATGGGCATGGTCGGCCTGGAGACCGCGTTGTCAGTGGTCCAGGAGACGATGGTGGAGACGGGCCTGCTGGACTGGGCCGGGGTGGCCGACCGGATGTCCTTCAAGCCCGCCCGGATCGGTCAGGCCACGGGCCACGGCCGTCCCGTCTCGGCAGGTGAGCCCGCCAACCTCACCCTCGTCGACACGGAATACCGTGGCTCCGTGGACCCCGCGGGCTTCGCCTCGCGCAGCCGCAACACCCCGTACGAGGGGCGTGAGCTGCCGGGCCGTGTCACGCACACCTGGCTGCGGGGCAAGGCCACCCTCGTCGACGGGAAGCTCACGTGACATCCGTAATCCTGCTGGCCGCCGAGAAGGAATCGGCGGAAGTGACCGACTGGGCCGCGCGGATCGGCTGGGTCATCGGTCTCGCACTGTTCGTCGCGCTCGTCTACTGGCTGATGCGCGAGGGCTGGAAGTGGCGCGGCACCCTCCAGGGCGACCTGCCGGAGCTGCCCAGCGCGCCGGAGACGCCCGGCGAGGCGAGACTGACCATGGAGGGCCGCTACCACGGCTCCACCACCGCCGGTCAGTGGCTCGACCGCATCGTGGCGCACGGCCTCGGCACCCGCAGCCGGGTCGAGCTGACCCTGACGGACGCCGGACTGGACGTCGTACGCCCCGGAGCGGCCGACTTCTTCGTCCCCGCCGCCGCGCTGCGCGAGGCCCGGCTCGACAAGGGCATCGCGGGCAAGGTCCTCACCGAGGGCGGACTGCTGGTGGTGACCTGGGCGCACGGCGACAAGCTGATCGACTCCGGCTTCCGCTCCGACCGCGCGGCCGAGCACGGCGCATGGGTCGCCACCCTGAACGACATGATCAACAAGACGGAAGGCGCACGATGACGACCTCCACCAGGGGAACCGCCAAGGTTCCCGCCGTACTCGTCCTGGAGGACGGCCGGACCTTCCGCGGCCGTGCCTACGGGGCCGTGGGGGAGACCTTCGGCGAAGCGGTGTTCTCCACCGGCATGACCGGCTACCAGGAGACCCTGACGGACCCGTCGTACCACCGCCAGGTCGTCGTGATGACCGCCCCGCACGTCGGCAACACCGGCGTCAACGACGAGGACCCCGAGTCCAAGCGGATCTGGGTCGCGGGCTACGTCGTGCGCGACCCCGCGCGCGTGCCGTCCAACTGGCGCTCCCGGCGCTCCCTGGACGAGGAACTGGCCGCGCAGGGCGTCGTCGGCATCAGCGGCATCGACACCCGCGCGCTCACCCGGCACCTGCGCGAGCGCGGCGCCATGCGGGTCGGCATCTTCTCCGGCAACGCGCTGCCCGACGAGGGCACCATGCTCGCCGAGGTCCGCCAGGCCCCCGAGATGACCGGCGCGAACCTGTCGGCGGAGGTCGCCACCAAGGAGCCGTACGTCGTCCCCGCCATCGGCGAGAAGAAGTTCACCGTCGCCGCCGTCGACCTCGGCATCAAGGGCATGACCCCGCACCGCATGGCCGAGCGCGGCATCGAGGTGCACGTCCTGCCCGCCACCGCCGGCGTCGACGACGTGTACGCCGTCCAGCCCGACGGCGTGTTCTTCTCCAACGGCCCCGGCGACCCCGCCACCGCCGACCACGCCGTCTCCGTCATGCGGGGCGTCCTGGAGCGCGGCACGCCCCTGTTCGGCATCTGCTTCGGCAACCAGATCCTCGGGCGCGCGCTCGGCTTCGGCACCTACAAGCTGAAGTACGGCCACCGCGGCATCAACCAGCCCGTGCAGGACCGTACGACCGGCAAGGTCGAGGTCACCGCGCACAACCACGGCTTCGCCGTCGACGCCCCGCTCGACCAGGTCTCCGACACCCCCTACGGCCGCGCCGAGGTCTCCCACGTCTGCCTCAACGACAACGTGGTGGAAGGGCTCCAGCTCCTCGACCGCCCGGCCTTCAGCGTCCAGTACCACCCCGAAGCGGCAGCGGGCCCGCACGACGCCGCCTACCTGTTCGACCGCTTCGTGAAGCTCATGGAGGGCCAGCGTGCCTAAGCGCACCGATATCCAGTCCGTCCTGGTCATCGGCTCCGGCCCGATCGTCATCGGCCAGGCCGCCGAGTTCGACTACTCCGGCACCCAGGCGTGCCGCGTCCTCAAGGCCGAGGGCCTGCGGGTCATCCTGGTCAACTCCAACCCGGCGACGATCATGACCGACCCGGAGATCGCCGACGCGACCTACGTCGAGCCGATCACCCCCGAGTTCGTCGAGAAGATCATCGCCAAGGAGCGGCCCGACGCGCTGCTGCCCACCCTGGGCGGCCAGACGGCCCTCAACACCGCGATCTCCCTGCACGACAACGGCGTCCTGGAGAAGTACGGCGTCGAACTGATCGGCGCCAAGGTGGAGGCCATCCACAAGGGCGAGGACCGCGACCAGTTCAAGGAGGTCGTGGAGGAGGTCCGCAGGAAGACCGGGCACGGCGAGTCCGCCCGCTCGGTGATCTGCCACTCCATGGACGACGTCCTCGCCGGGGTCGAGCAGCTCGGCGGCTACCCCGTCGTCGTACGCCCCTCCTTCACCATGGGCGGCGCCGGTTCCGGCTTCGCGCACGACGAGGAGGAACTGCGCCGCATCGCCGGTCAGGGCCTCACGCTCTCGCCGACCACCGAGGTGCTCCTGGAGGAGTCCATCCTCGGCTGGAAGGAGTACGAGCTGGAGCTGATGCGCGACAAGCACGACAACGTCGTGGTCGTCTGCTCCATCGAGAACTTCGACCCGATGGGCGTGCACACCGGCGACTCCATCACCGTCGCCCCCGCGATGACGCTCACCGACCGCGAGTACCAGGTGCTGCGCGACGTCGGCATCGCCATCATCCGTGAGGTCGGCGTCGACACCGGCGGCTGCAACATCCAGTTCGCGGTCAACCCCGTCGACGGGCGGGTCATCGTCATCGAGATGAACCCGCGCGTGTCGCGGTCCTCGGCGCTCGCGTCCAAGGCGACCGGCTTCCCGATCGCCAAGATCGCCGCCAAGCTCGCCGTGGGCTACACCCTCGACGAGATCCCGAACGACATCACCCAGGAGACCCCGGCCTCCTTCGAGCCGACCCTGGACTACGTGGTCGTCAAGGCTCCCCGGTTCGCCTTCGAGAAGTTCCCGCAGGCCGACGCCACGCTGACCACCACCATGAAGTCGGTCGGCGAGGCCATGGCCATCGGCCGCAACTTCACCGAGGCCTTCCAGAAGGCGCTGCGCTCGCTGGAGAAGAAGGGCAGCCAGTTCACGTTCGTGGGCGACCCGGGCGACAAGCGGACGCTGCTTGAGGCGTCCGTCCGGCCCACCGACGGCCGTATCAACACCGTCATGGCGGCCATCCGCGCGGGCGCCACGCCCGAGGAGGTCTTCGAGTACACGAAGATCGACCCCTGGTTCGTCGACCAGCTCTTCCTGATCAAGGAGATCGCCGACGAGCTGGCCGCCGCCCCCGAGCTGACCCCGGAGCTGTTCGCCGAGGCCAAGCGGCACGGCTTCTCCGACGTCCAGATCGGCGAGATCCGGGGCCTGAGGGAGGACGTGGTCCGCGAGGTGCGGCACGCGCTCGGCATCCGCCCGGTCTACAAGACCGTCGACACCTGCGCCGCCGAGTTCGCCGCCAGGACGCCGTACTTCTACTCCTCCTACGACGAGGAGACCGAGGTCGCGCCCCGCGAGAAGCCCGCGGTGATCATCCTGGGCTCCGGCCCCAACCGCATCGGCCAGGGCATCGAGTTCGACTACTCCTGCGTCCACGCCTCCTTCGCGCTCTCCGACGCCGGGTACGAGACCGTGATGGTCAACTGCAACCCGGAGACGGTCTCCACGGACTACGACACCTCCGACCGTCTGTACTTCGAGCCGCTGACGCTGGAGGACGTGCTGGAGATCGTCCACGCCGAGCAGCAGGCCGGACCCGTCGCGGGTGTCGTCGTCCAACTCGGCGGCCAGACCCCGCTGGGCCTGTCGCAGGCCCTGAAGGACAACGGCGTACCGATCGTCGGCACCTCGCCCGAGGCCATCCACGCCGCCGAGGACCGCGGCGCCTTCGGCCGCGTCCTCGCCGAGGCGGGCCTGCCCGCCCCCAAGCACGGCACCGCCACCACCTTCGCCGAGGCCAAGGCCATCGCCGACGAGATCGGCTACCCGGTCCTGGTGCGGCCGTCGTACGTGCTCGGCGGGCGCGGCATGGAGATCGTCTACGACGAGGCCCGGCTGTCGTCCTACATCGCCGAGTCCACGGAGATCAGCCCCTCCCGGCCGGTCCTCGTCGACCGGTTCCTGGACGACGCCATCGAGATCGACGTCGACGCCCTCTACGACGGCGAGGAGCTGTACCTCGGCGGTGTGATGGAGCACATCGAGGAGGCCGGCATCCACTCCGGCGACTCCGCGTGCGCGCTGCCCCCGATCACCCTCGGTGGCTTCGACATCAAGCGGCTGCGCGCCTCCACCGAGGGCATCGCCAAGGGCGTCGGCGTGCGCGGCCTGATCAACATCCAGTTCGCGCTCGCCGGGGACATCCTCTACGTCCTGGAGGCCAACCCGCGCGCGTCGCGCACCGTCCCCTTCACCTCCAAGGCGACGGCCGTGCCGCTGGCGAAGGCCGCCGCCCGGATCTCGCTGGGCGCGACCATCGCCGAACTGCGCGCGGAGGGGCTGCTGCCCAAGGAGGGCGACGGCGGCGAACTGCCGCTGGACGCGCCGATCTCCGTCAAGGAGGCCGTCATGCCGTGGTCGCGCTTCCGCGACATCCACGGCCGCGGCGTCGACACCGTCCTCGGCCCGGAGATGCGCTCCACCGGCGAGGTCATGGGCATCGACTCCGTCTTCGGCACGGCGTACGCCAAGTCGCAGGCCGGTGCCTACGGCCCGCTGCCGACCAAGGGCCGCGCCTTCATCTCGGTCGCCAACCGCGACAAGCGGTCGATGATCTTCCCGGCCCGGGAACTGGTCGCGCACGGCTTCGAACTGCTCGCCACCTCCGGCACCGCCGAGGTCCTCAAGCGCAACGGCATCAACGCCACGGTCGTGCGCAAGCAGTCCGAGGGCATCGGACCGAACGGCGAGCGGACCATCGTCCAGCTGATCCACGACGGCGAGGTCGACCTCATCGTCAACACCCCGTACGGCACCGGCGGCCGACTCGACGGCTACGACATCCGCACCGCCGCGGTGGCCCGCTCCGTGCCCTGCCTGACCACGGTCCAGGCGCTGGCCGCCGCCGTCCAGGGCATCGACGCGCTCAACCACGGAGACGTGGGCGTCCGATCGCTCCAGGAACACGCGGAACACCTGACCGCGGCCCGCGACTAGCAGCCCACGAGGGGGACACCGGAAACGGTGTCCCCCTCTTCACGAGGACACGATGTACAAGCTTCTCTTCAACCTGCTGTTCCGGCGGATGGACCCGGAGCAGGCCCACCACCTCGCCTTCCGCTGGATCCGGCTGACCGCGCGCGTCCCCGTCCTGCGCACCTTCGTCGCCGCCGTGCTCGCGCCGCGCCACGAGGAACTGCGTACGGAGGCGCTCGGGCTGCGGATGCACGGGCCCTTCGGCCTCGCCGCGGGCTTCGACAAGAACGCCGTCGCGATCGACGGCATGGCGATGCTCGGCTTCGACCACGTCGAGATCGGCACCGTCACCGGGGAGCCACAGCCCGGCAACCCCAGGAAGCGGCTGTTCCGGCTGGTCGCCGACCGGGCGCTGATCAACCGCATGGGCTTCAACAACGACGGCTCGCTCGCCGTCGCCGCCCGCCTCGCCTCCCGCGATCCGGTCTTCAGGACCGTCGTCGGCGTCAACATCGGCAAGACCAAGGTCGTCCCCGAGGAGGAGGCCGCCCAGGACTACGTGAAGTCCGCCGAGCGGCTGGCGCCGTACGCCGACTACCTGGTCGTGAACGTGTCCTCGCCCAACACGCCCGGCCTGCGCAACCTCCAGGCCACAGAGGCGCTGCGCCCCCTGCTGACCGCCGTCCGCGAGGCCGCCGACCGCACCGTCACCACCCGGCGCGTCCCGCTGCTGGTCAAGATCGCGCCCGACCTCGCCGACGAGGACATCGACGCGGTGGCCGACCTGGCCGTCGAACTGGGCCTGGACGGCATCATCGCCACCAACACCACCATCGCGCGCGAGGGCCTCGGTCTGACCTCCGGCCCCGCCCTGACCGGGGAGACCGGCGGCCTGTCCGGCGCCCCGCTGAAGGCCCGCTCCCTCGCCGTGCTGCGCCGCCTCTACGCGCGCGTGGGCGACCGCATCACCCTGGTCGGCGTCGGCGGCGTCGAGAACGCCGAGGACGTCTGGCAGCGCATCCTCGCGGGCGCCACCCTGATCCAGGGCTACAGCGCCTTCGTCTACCAGGGCCCCTTCTGGTGCCGCGCGATCCACAAGGGCCTCGCCGCCCGCCTGCGCACCAGCCCGTACGCCACCCTCGCCGACGCCGTCGGCGCCGACGTGAAGGAGACCGCATGACCGCACAGGAACCCTTCGGCGCCCGGCTGCGCCGCGCGATGGACGAGCGCGGCCCGCTGTGCGTCGGCATCGACCCGCACGCCTCGCTGCTCGCCGAGTGGGGGCTGAACGACGACGTCGCCGGACTTGAGCGGTTCAGCCGCACGGTCGTGGAGGCGATGGCCGACCGGGTCGCCGTGCTCAAGCCGCAGAGCGCGTTCTTCGAGCGCTTCGGATCGCGCGGGGTCGCGGTCCTGGAGAAGGCGGTCGAGGAGGCCCGCGCGGCCGGTGCGCTGATCGTCATGGACGCCAAGCGCGGCGACATCGGCTCCACCATGGCCGCCTACGCCGAGTCCTTCCTGCACAAGGACGCCCCGCTGTTCTCCGACGCGCTCACCGTGTCGCCGTACCTCGGCTACGGGTCGCTGCGGCCCGCCGTCGGGCTGGCCCGGGAGAGCGGCGCCGGGCTCTTCGTGCTGGCGCTGACCTCCAACCCCGAGGGCGGTGAGGTGCAGCACGCGGTGCGCGCGGACGGGCGGAACGTGGGGGCGACGATGCTGGCGCACCTGGCCGCCGAGAACGCGGGAGAGCGTCCCCTGGGCTCCTTCGGCGCGGTCGTCGGGGCCACGCTGGGTGACCTGTCGTCGTACGACCTGGAGATCAACGGTCCGCTGCTCGCGCCCGGCATCGGCGCCCAGGGAGCCACTCCGGCCGATCTGCCGGGGGTGTTCGGCTCCGCGGTGCGCAATGTGGTGCCGAACGTCAGCCGGGGGGTGCTACGACACGGTCCCGACGTGACTGCGCTGCGTGACGCCGCGGACCGGTTCGCCGAGGAGATCCGGGCGGCCCTGGCGGCGGTCTGAGGGCTTCGGAGGGGTCCCGGGGAGCTTGCCGGCCCTGGATACATTCTCAAATCCGGGGCAATATGTCTGAAATGTACTGTCCTGACAGAGGCTGACCAGGACTTTTCCGCTGTTCTCGCTGACTCTGGCGGACTTGCCCGCTAGTCTCCGACGAGAGAACGGGCAAGCGTGTTGCTCGTGGCTCCCCAGGTGTGGGGCGACTAGGTTCCTCACCGGTCCGTATCCGACAGTTCGACATCCGAGGTGACGTAGGCGTGGCTCTTCCGCCCCTTACCCCCGAACAGCGCGCAGCCGCGCTCGAAAAGGCCGCCGCGGCTCGCCGGGAGCGGGCCGAGGTCAAGAATCGACTCAAGCACTCCGGCGCCTCCCTGCACGAGGTCATCAAGCAGGGCCAGGAGAATGACGTCATCGGCAAGATGAAGGTCTCCGCCCTCCTTGAGTCCCTGCCGGGCGTGGGCAAGGTCCGCGCCAAGCAGATCATGGAGCGACTCGGCATCTCCGAGAGCCGCCGTGTGCGCGGTCTCGGTTCCAACCAGATCGCCTCCCTGGAGCGCGAGTTCGGCAGCACCGGCTCCTGAGTCCCGGGCGCGGGGCGATTGCTGGAATAATCGCCGCATGAGTGAACGTCCGCGGCTGACCGTGCTCTCCGGCCCTTCGGGGGTCGGCAAGAGCACGGTCGTCGCCCATATGCGCAAGGAACACCCCGAGCTGTGGCTCTCGGTGTCGGCGACGACCCGAAAGCCCCGGCCCGGTGAGCGGCACGGGGTCCACTACTTCTTCGTCACCGACGAGGAGATGGACAAGCTGATCGCCAACGGCGAGCTGCTGGAGTGGGCCGAGTTCGCCGGGAACCGGTACGGCACGCCGCGCGCGGCTGTGCTGGAGCGGCTGGAGGCCGGTGAGCCGGTGCTGCTGGAGATCGACCTCCAGGGCGCCCGGCAGGTCCGCGAGTCCATGCCGGAGGCCCGGCTGGTGTTCCTGGCTCCGCCCTCCTGGGAGGAGCTGGTGCGCAGACTCACCGGCCGGGGCACCGAACCGCCCGAGGTGATCGAGCGCCGACTGGCCGCCGCGAGGATCGAACTCGCGGCCGAGCCGGAGTTCGACGAGACCCTGGTCAACACCTCCGTCGAGGATGTGGCGCGTGAGCTGCTAGCCTTGACGGAAGTTGTGTGATCACGACTGATCTTTTCCCATCCATCGGAAGGTAGAGCGTGTCCTCTTCCATCTCCGCGCCCGAGGGCATCATCAACCCGCCGATCGACGAGCTTCTCGAGGCCACGGACTCGAAGTACAGCCTCGTGATCTACGCGGCCAAGCGTGCCCGCCAGATCAACGCGTACTACTCGCAGCTCGGTGAGGGCCTGCTGGAGTACGTCGGTCCCCTCGTCGACACGCACGTCCACGAGAAGCCGCTCTCGATCGCCCTCCGCGAGATCAACGCGGGTCTGCTGACGTCCGAGGCCATCGAGGGCCCGGCGCAGTAGTCGACCGCAGCGACGGCGGTAGTATTTTCAGCCTGAAGCTGGCTTTTCCACAGGCCCGGCAGCGCGACTGCCGGGCCTGTGGTGTGTGATGGGGGCGTAGGTTCTTCGAGGTGCGGGGAGAGACGGTGGACAAGCCGAAGGTCGTCCTGGGGGTCAGCGGTGGCATCGCCGCCTACAAGGCCTGTGAACTGCTGCGCAGACTGACGGAATCCGGCCACGACGTCCGCGTCGTGCCGACCGCCTCCGCGCTGCACTTCGTCGGCGCCGCCACCTGGTCCGCGCTGTCCGGCCACCCCGTCTCCACCGAGGTCTGGGACGACGTCCACGAGGTGCCCCACGTCCGCATCGGCCAGCACGCCGACCTCGTCGTGGTCGCCCCGGCCACCGCCGACATGCTCGCCAAGGCGGCCCACGGCCTCGCCGACGACCTGCTCACCAACACCCTCCTCACCGCCCGCTGCCCGGTGGTCTTCGCCCCCGCCATGCACACCGAGATGTGGGAGCACCCGGCCACCCAGGAGAACGTGGCGACGCTGCGCCGCCGCGGCGCCGTCGTTATCGAACCGGCCGTCGGCCGCCTGACCGGCGTCGACACCGGCAAGGGCCGCTTCCCCGAGCCCGCCGAGATCTTCGAGATCTGCCGTCGGGTGCTCGCCCGGGGCGTGACCGGGCCCGACCTCGCCGGACGCCATGTCGTCGTCAGCGCGGGCGGCACCCGCGAGCCCCTCGACCCCGTCCGCTTCCTCGGCAACCGCTCCTCCGGCAAGCAGGGCTACGCCCTCGCGCGTACGGCGGCGGCGCGCGGCGCCCGGGTCACGCTGATCTCGGCCAACACCGGCCTGCCGGACCCGGCGGGCGTGGACGTCGTCCCCGTCGGCACCGCCGTACAGCTGCGGGAGGCGGTGCTGAAGGCCGCCGCCGACGCCGACGCCGTGGTGATGGCCGCGGCGGTGGCCGACTTCCGCCCCGCGGTCTACGCCTCCGGGAAGATCAAGAAGCAGGACGGCCAGGACCCCGAGTCCGTCGCCCTGGTGCGCAATCCGGACATCCTCGCGGAGATCTCGGCCGACCGGCCCCGCCCCGGGCAGGTCGTGGTGGGCTTCGCCGCCGAGACCGACGACGTCCTGGCCAACGGCCGCACCAAGCTCCGGCGCAAGGGCTGCGACCTCCTCGTGGTCAACGAGGTCGGCGAACGCAAGACCTTCGGCGCCGAGGAGAACGAGGCGGTGGTGCTCGGCGCCGACGGCGGCGAGACGCCCGTGCCGCACGGACCCAAGGAGGCGCTGGCGGACATCGTCTGGGACCTGGTAGTGGCGCGGCTGGACTGACCTCGAGGAACGCTGAACCGGTGGTGGAGGATGCGACGCCGCGGTGTGGCGACCCTGGCCAAGGCGGCTCGCCATTGGGCAGAATGCGCGTGCCGCAGGTCACAGGCCTTCCGAGAGGCGAGACGGGGGTCCGGTGACCGAACGCGACCGATAAACTGTCTCTCGGACGACGCCGGGCGCAGCCCCCGTCCCGTCCGCCCATGATCAGCCAGCAGCCGCTGCAACCCCAGGGAGCGTTGTGTCCCGTCGCCTGTTCACCTCGGAGTCCGTGACCGAGGGCCACCCTGACAAGATCGCTGACCAGATCAGCGACACCATCCTCGACGCCCTGCTCCGCGAGGACCCGTCCTCCCGGGTCGCGGTCGAGACCCTGATCACCACCGGCCTCGTGCATGTCGCCGGTGAGGTCACGACCAAGACCTACGCACCGATCGCGCAGCTGGTGCGCGAGAAGATCCTGGAGATCGGCTACGACTCCTCGAAGAAGGGCTTCGACGGCGCCTCCTGCGGTGTGTCGGTGTCGATCGGCGCGCAGTCCCCGGACATCGCGCAGGGCGTCGACACGGCTTACGAGAGCCGCGTCGAGGGCGATGAGGACGAGCTGGACCGGCAGGGCGCCGGTGACCAGGGCCTGATGTTCGGCTACGCGACGGACGAGACCCCGACGCTGATGCCGCTGCCCATCTTCCTCGCCCACCGGCTGTCCAGCCGGCTGTCCGAGGTCCGCAAGAACGGCACGATCCCCTACCTGCGCCCGGACGGCAAGACGCAGGTCACCATCGAGTACGACGGCGACAAGGCGGTCCGCCTGGACACGGTCGTCGTCTCCTCGCAGCACGCCTCCGACATCGACCTGGACTCGCTGCTGGCGCCCGACATCCGGGAGTTCGTCGTCGAGCCCGAGCTGAAGGCGCTGCTGGAGGACGGCATCAAGCTCGACACCGAGAACTACCGCCTGCTGGTCAACCCGACCGGGCGGTTCGAGATCGGCGGCCCGATGGGCGACGCCGGTCTGACCGGCCGCAAGATCATCATCGACACCTACGGCGGCATGGCCCGGCACGGCGGCGGCGCCTTCTCCGGGAAGGACCCGTCCAAGGTCGACCGCTCCGCCGCGTACGCGATGCGCTGGGTCGCGAAGAACGTCGTCGCGGCGGGCCTCGCCTCCCGCTGCGAGGTCCAGGTCGCCTACGCGATCGGCAAGGCCGAGCCGGTCGGCCTGTTCGTGGAGACCTTCGGCACCCACAAGGTCGACACCGACAGGATCGAGCAGGCCATCGAGCAGGTCTTCGACCTCCGTCCGGCGGCCATCATCCGCGACCTCGACCTGCTCCGCCCGATCTACTCCCAGACCGCGGCGTACGGTCACTTCGGCCGTGAGCTGCCCGACTTCACCTGGGAGCGCACGGACCGGGTGGAGGCGCTGCGGAAGGCCGTGGGGCTGTAAGGCACCCGATTGTTCGAACGTGCCCGGTTCTCCCTGGAGGGAGGCCGGGCACGTCGCACGTGGGGGACGCGGGAGGTCCCCCGGGGAGCGCGCGCGGGGTCCGTTGTCGGTGCCGTTTGCGAGAATGCAGGCGTGAGCAGCGACAACGGGTCGGGGAGCGGGGACGGCGGGGAAGGCGCGCCGCCCGAGCAGCTCGCGCTCATCAGGGAGAGCGTGCGGGGGGCGAGGGCGCCGCGGGCCAAGCCGCGGACCTGGCGCGGGGCCGCGCTGGCCAAGGAGCTGCCGGTCGCGCGGGTGCTCGTCGACAAGGGCGTGCTCCATCTCGACCGGTACTTCGACTACGCCGTGCCCGAGGAGCTGGACGCCGACGCGCAGCCCGGCGTGCGGGTGCGGGTGCGGTTCGGGGCCGGGCGGCACCGGGTGCGGGAGGGGCGCCGTGAGGGCGGGGGCCTGATCGACGGTTTCCTGATCGAGCGGCGGGCCGAGTCCGACTACTCCGGGCCGCTGGCCGCGCTCGCCCAGGTCGTGTCGCCCGAACCCGTACTCGACGAGGAACTGCTGGGGCTGGCCCGGGCCGTCGCCGACCGGTACGCCGGGAGCCTCGCCGATGTGCTGCAACTGGCCGTGCCGCCGCGCAGCGCCCGTGCCGAGCAGCGGCCGTCGCCCGAGCCGCTGCCGCCGCCCCCGGCGCCCGAGGCGGCGTCGTGGGCGCGGTACGAGCGGGGGCCCGCCTTCGTGGAGTCGCTGGCGGCCGGGGGAGCGCCGCGCGCCGTGTGGCAGGCGCTGCCCGGCCCGTCGTGGGCCGAGGAGCTGGCCCGGGCCGTCGCCGCGACGCTCGCCTCGGGACGCGGGGCGCTGGTCGTCGTACCCGACGGGCGGGACGCCGCGCGCGTCGACGCCGCCCTGACGGCCGTCCTGGGGGAAGGGCGGCACGCCCTGCTCACCGCCGACGCCGGGCCCGAGAAGCGGTACCGCGAGTGGCTCGCCGTGCGGCGCGGATCGGTGCGGGCCGTCGTCGGGACGCGGGCCGCGATGTTCGCACCCGTGCGGGACCTCGGCCTCGTCGCCCTCTGGGACGACGGGGACGACAGCCACAGCGAGCTGCACGCACCGCAGCCGCACGCCCGTGAGGTGCTGCTGCTCAGGGCGGCGCAGGACAGGTGCGGCTTCCTGCTGGGGGGCCTGAGCACCACCGTGGAGGCCGCGCAGCTGGTCGACAGCGGCTGGGCACGGCCGCTGGTCGCCCCCCGGGAGCAGGTGCGGGCCGCCGCCCCGCTGGTGCGGACGGTGGGGGACGGCGACCTTGCCCGGGACGAGGCCGCCCGGGCCGCGCGGCTGCCGACGCTCGCCTGGCAGGTCGTGCGGGAGGGCCTGAAGCACGGGCCGGTGCTCGTGCAGGTGCCGCGGCGCGGCTACGTTCCGCGGATGGCCTGCGACCGCTGCCGGGCGCCCGCGCGGTGCGTGCGGTGCGCCGGGCCGCTCCAGGCGCGTGACTCCGGGGCGCTGGCGTGTGGCTGGTGCGGGCGCGAGGAGGGCGCCTGGCACTGCCCGGAGTGCGGTGCCTTCCGGCTGCGGGCCCAGATCGTCGGGGCGCGGCGGACCGCGGAGGAGCTGGGCCGCGCCTTTCCCGCCGTACCGGTGCGCACGTCGGGGCGTGAGCAGGTGCTGGACACCGTCTCCGGGGCGCCCGCGCTGGTGGTGAGCACACCGGGGGCCGAGCCGGTCGCCGAGGGCGGTTACGCGGCGGGGCTGCTGCTCGACGGGTGGGCCATGCTCGGGCGGCCCGATCTGCGGGCCGGGGAGGATGCCCTGCGCCGCTGGATCGCCGCGGCGGCGCTGGTCCGGCCGCAGGCGGCGGGCGGGACCGTGGTGGTGGTCGCCGAGCCGACGTTGCGGCCCGTGCAGGCGCTGGTGCGCTGGGATCCCGTCGGGCACGCGGTGCGTGAGCTGGCCGAGCGGGCCGAGTTGGGGTTTCCGCCGGTGTCGCGGATGGCGGCGGTGGCGGGGCCGCCGGAGGCGGTGGCCGAGTTCCTCGGCATGGTGGAACTGCCCGTGGAGGCGGAGGTGTTGGGGCCGGTGCCGATAGCGGGCGCGGCGGTGGGGGGAGCTGCACAGCGGCGGCCGGGGGCGCCGCCGGCGGGGGAGCGGTGGGAGCGGGCGTTGATTCGGGTGCCTCCCGGGCGGGGGGCCGCGTTGGCGGCGGCGTTGAAGGCCGCGCAGGCGGTGCGGATGGCGCGGGGCGGGGGGCAGGCGGTGCGGGTGCGGATCGATCCGCCGGACATCGGGTGACCGGCGTGAGCGCGGGGGGCGTTGCGCAGCCCGGCGCTCGCGGGGTGCCGCTGCGCCCACCCGTGCCGCCCTAGCGGCACGATTGCCCGCAGCTGCGGCAGACGGCAGCTCAGCTGTCGGGGTGGGGGCGGCTCCGGTGGGCGGTTGTGTGCGGCTGCGGTAGATGGCGGCTCAGCTGTCGGGGTGAGGGCGGCTCCGGCGGGCGGTTGTCTGTGGCTGTGGCAGATGGCAGTTCAGCTGCCGGGGTGGGCCCCGCTCCAGCGGCTGGTGTAGGTACGGCTGCCCTCCCGGGGCGGGTCCGGGAGGGCAGTTGGCGGGCAGCCGTAGGGGGTCAGCCGTTGCGGGGGGCGGGGAAGGCCGTTGGCCTGATCTCCTCGCGGAGGGCGGGGCTGCCCGCCGTCGGCTGGGTCGGCATCGAACGGGCCGCGGGCACCGTGGGCATCGACGGGATGCCGGTGTTCACGCTGACCGTGCGGGTGCCCGAGGGTTCGGTGGAGCGCTCGGCGTCGGCGGCCGACTGGGCGGTGGCGCGACGGGAGCCGTAGCGGCGGTGGACCGCCTGCTTGGTGACCCCGAGGGCGGAGCCCACCGCGTCCCACGAGAAGCCGAGCGAGCGGTCGAAGTCGACCGCGGCCGTCACCAGGGTCTCGACACTGTCCCGCAGTTCCTGGGCGAGACGGACGGTCGGCGCGGGGGCGCGTCCGTAGACGACGAAGCCCGTGGCGGGGCCGGAGCGGCGCGGGCGGTAGACGTTGCCGAGCTGGGCGGTGAGGGTGCGCAGTGCGTCCACCTGCCGGCGGACCCGCTCGATGTCGCGCACCAGCAAGTGCAGGCTGGCCCGAGCCTGGGCGTCGTGGGTTGCGTGGTCGGCCATGAACAAGCCTCTCGAACCGGCGATGAGGAGAAAGGATCGGGCCGCTGTCGCGGCCCGTTGGTCAACTCTTTCTAGACCAACGCCTTTTTGCGTGACTGGTCACGCTCCAGGGGCGTAAGGGCATATGCGTACGCCCCCGGCGCGGGATGCGCGCGGGAGCGTTCCGCGGCTCTCCGTTCGCCATAGACTTGTGCGTTGCCCGTCGTTCGTCCCGCCCGAGAGGCCCGTGCCCGCTCATGAAGCTCGTCTTCGCCGGTACCCCCGAGGTCGCCGTTCCCGCCCTGGACGCCCTGATCGCCTCCGGGCGCCACGAGGTGGCCGCCGTCGTCACACGGCCGGACGCCCCGGCCGGGCGGGGGCGCAGGCTGGTCGCCTCCCCGGTGGCGGAGCGGGCGGCGGAGGCCGGGATCGAGGTGCTCAAGCCCGCCCGGCCGCGCGACCCCGAGTTCCTGGAGCGGCTGCGCGAGATCGCGCCGGACTGCTGTCCCGTCGTCGCCTACGGCGCCCTGCTGCCCCGCGTGGCCCTCGACATCCCCGCGCACGGCTGGGTCAACCTGCACTTCTCGCTGCTGCCCGCCTGGCGCGGGGCGGCGCCCGTGCAGCACGCCGTGATGGCGGGCGACGAGATCACCGGCGCCTCCACCTTCCTCATCGAGGAGGGGCTCGACTCCGGGCCCGTGTACGGCACGGTGACGGAGACGGTCCGGCCCGCCGACACCAGCGGTGACCTGCTGACCCGGCTCGCCTTCGCCGGGGCCGGGCTGCTCGCGGCGACCATGGACGGCATCGAGGACGGCACCCTGAAGGCCGTACCGCAGCCCGCCGACGGCGTCACCCTGGCTCCGAAGATCACCGTCGAGGACGCCCGCGTCGACTGGTCGACGCCCGCGATGCGGGTCGACCGGGTGGTGCGCGGGTGCACGCCCGCTCCCGGCGCCTGGACCACCTTCCGCGGGGAGCGGCTCAAGCTCGTGCACGTCGCGCCGACGCCGGAGCGGACGGATCTCGCGCCCGGGCAGCTGTCCGTGGGCAAGAACAGCGTCCACGTCGGCACCGGCTCGCACGCCGTCGAGCTGCTGTGGGTGCAGGCGCAGGGCAAGAAGCCGATGCGGGCCGCGGACTGGGCGCGCGGGGTACGGATCGCCGACGGGGAGCGGCTGGGGGACTGACCCGGCGATGACCGGGCGCGAGCGGCAGCGGCGTACGCTGGGTGCACACCGTATACAGAGTTTCCGGAGCACCTTTCGTGAGCGACACCTCCCGGCGGCCCCGCACATCCGGCAAGCCCTACCGGCGGCCCAAGAAGGACCCCGTCCGCGTCCTCGCCTTCGAGGCGCTGCGCGCGGTGGACGAGCGGGACGCCTACGCCAACCTCGTGCTGCCGCCACTGCTGCGCAAGGCGCGTGAGCAGGGCGACTTCGACGGGCGGGACGCCGCACTCGCCACCGAGCTGGTCTACGGCACGCTGCGGCGGCAGGGCACGTACGACGCCGTGATCGCGGCCTGCGTCGACCGGCCGCTGCGCGAGGTCGATCCGCCGGTGCTGGATGTGCTCAGCCTCGGCGCGCACCAGCTGCTGGGCACCCGCATCCCCAGCCACGCCGCCGTCTCCGCCTCCGTCGAGCTGGCCCGCGTGGTCCTCGGCGACGGGCGCGCCAAGTTCGTCAACGCCGTGCTGCGCAAGGTCGCCCAGCACGATCTCGACGGCTGGCTGGAGCGGGTCGCGCCGCCCTACGACGAGGACCCCGAGGACCATCTCGCCGTCGTGCACTCGCATCCGCGCTGGGTGGTCTCCGCACTGTGGGACTCCCTCGGTGGCGGGCGGGCCGGGATCGAGGAGCTGCTGGCCGCCGACAACGAACGGCCCGAGGTGACGCTGGTCGCCCGGCCGGGGCGGGCCACGGCCGGGGAACTGCTGCGGGAGGACGCCGCAGAGCCGGGTCGCTGGTCGCCGTACGCCGTGCGGCTCACCGAGGGCGGTGAGCCGGGGGCGGTCGAAGCCGTACGGGAGGGGCGCGCCGGGGTACAGGACGAGGGGAGCCAGCTCGTCGCGCTCGCGCTGGCCAACGCGCCGCTGGACGGGCGGGACGAGCGGTGGCTCGACGGGTGCGCCGGGCCCGGCGGCAAGGCGGCGCTGCTCGGCGCACTCGCCGCGGAGCGGGGTGCCGTGTTGCTGGCCTCCGAGAAGCAGCCGCACCGGGCCGGGCTGGTCGCCAAGGCGCTGGACGGCAACCCGGGGCCGTATCAGGTCGTCGCCGCCGACGGGACCCGGCCGCCGTGGCGGCCCGGGACCTTCGACCGGGTGCTGATGGACGTGCCCTGTACGGGGCTGGGGGCGTTGCGGCGGCGGCCCGAGGCCCGGTGGCGGCGGCGTCCGGAGGACCTGGAGGGGTTCGCGCCGCTTCAGCGGGGGTTGCTGCGGACGGCGCTGGAGTCCGTGCGGGTGGGGGGCGTGGTGGGGTACGCCACCTGCTCGCCGCATCTCGCGGAGACACGGGCGGTCGTCGCGGATGTGCTGAAGCAGTTTCCGGAGACGGAGTTGGTGGATGCGCGGCCGTTGTTCCCGGGGGTGCCGGGGCTGGGGGAGGGGCCGGACGTGCAGTTGTGGCCGCATGTGCAGGGGACTGACGCGATGTACCTTGCGGTGATCCGTCGGGTGGGCTGAGGTGGGTGGGTCGCCCCCGCCGCCCCTACCCGTCCCGTCCCTGGGGGCTGCCGCCCCCAGGCCCCCCCTTCGGCCCTGGACGGGCCTCGTCCTCAAACGCCGGACGGGCTGAGAAAGCCAGGCGGTGTGGCCACCACACCTTCTCGCCCACGTCCAGGAACAGAGACGTCACCAGGACCGAGCGGACGATGAAGGTGTCCAGCAGGACGCCCAGGGCGACCGCGAAGCCGATCTCCGCGAAGGCGACCATGGGGAGGGTGCCGAGGGCGGCGAAGGTGCCCGCGAGGACCAGGCCCGCCGAGGTGATGACCGCGCCGGTGGCGGCGAGGCCGGTCACCACGCCCGCGCGGGTGCCCTGGCGGGCGGCCTCCTCCCGGATGCGGGTGGTGAGGAAGATGTTGTAGTCGATGCCCAGGGCGACCAGGAACACGAAGACGAACAGCGGGAAGTCGGTCGACTCGCCCGCGTAGTCGAAGAGGTACCGGAAGGCCAGCGCACTGATGCCGAGGGCGGCCGCGAAGGACAGGATCACCGTGCCGATCAGCAGCAGCGGGGCGATCAGGGCGCGCAGCAGGACGCAGAGGATCAGCAGCACCACGATCAGCACCAGCGGGATGATCAGGATGTTGTCGTGCGTGGTCGCCTTGTCCATGTCGAGCAGGGCGGCCGTACCGCCGCCCACCAGGGCGTCGGCGCCGGGCACCTCGTGCACGGCGTCCCGGACCCGCTCCACGGTCTGTTTCGCGGCCTCGCTGTCGGCCGGGTCGGACATGGTCGCCTCGAACAGCACCCGGCCCTCGTGGACGGTCTTCGAGCCCGGTGCCGGACCCAGCGATTCCGGGACCACCCCGGGTGTTCCGGCCACCGCCCGGCCCACCTGTTCGGCCTGCGGCTGGTTGGCCACGATGACGAGCGGATCGCCGCTGCCCGCCGGGAAGTAGCGCGCGGAGACCTCCTGCCCGACGATCGAGTCCGGCTTGCCGGTGAACGCGTCGGCGTTGCTGATGCCCTCGGCGCGCAACTGGATCAGCCCCAGGGAGCAGATCGCCAGGACCCCCGCGGTCACCGCCCCCACCATGCGCGGACGGCGGGCGATACGGCGGCCGGTGCGGGCCCAGACGCCGCGTTCGGTGGGGTCGGGGTCGCCGTGGCGGGGGATCACCGGCCAGAAGATCCAGCGGCCGAAGATCACCAGCAGGGCCGGGAACAGGGTGAGCATCGCCAGCAGGGCGACGGCGACGCCGATGGCGGCGACCGGGCCGAGGCCGCTGGTCGAGTTCATCTCGGCGGCCATCAGCACCAGCATGCTCAGCACGACGGTCGCGCTGGAGGCGATCACCGCCGGGCCCGCGCGGTGCAGCGCCAGCGCCATCGCCTCGTGCCGGTCCTGGTGGCGGCGCAGCTCCTCGCGGTAGCGGGCCACCAGCAGCAGGGCGTAGTCGGTGCCCGCGCCGAAGACGAGGACCAGCAGGATGCCCGCGCTCTGCCCGTTGACGGTGAGCCCGCCGTGCTCGGCGAGCAGGTACACCAGCGCCTGGGCGGTGAACAGCGCGACGATCACCGACAGCAGGGGCACCAGCAGCAGGGTGGGGCTGCGGTAGGTGATCAGCAGCATCACGATGACGACGGTCATCGCGGCGAAGAGCAGGGTGGAGTCGATGCCCTCGAAGGCCTCGGCGAAGTCGGCGGAGGTGCCGCCGGGGCCGGTGATGTGGACGGCGAGGCCGCCGGTGCTCTCGCCGACGTCGTCGCGGATCGACTCGACGGCCGGGGAGATGCGTTCCCAGCCCTGCTCGTCCATGGTGATCGGCACGAAGACCTGGGCGGCCCTGGGGTCGGTCTCCCGGTCGTAGACCGGGCCGCGGGTCTCGGCGCCCCGGATGCCGTGGTCGCGCAGCTGCTTCAGCTCCCGCACGTCCTCGGCGATCCGCGCCCGGTCCTCGGCCGTCAGTCCGCCGTCGCGGGCGTAGATGACGACGGCCGGGATCTGCTCCGGCCTGAAGTCCTCGGAGATCTCCAGAACCTGGGTGGATTCGGCGGACCCCGGCAGCCACGACTGCGCGTCGTTGTCCTGTGCGTCGGTCAGCTTCTGCGCGAGCGGTGCGACGATCAGCAGCACCACCACCCACAGCCCCAGGACCAGCCACTTGGCCCGCCGCCCGCACACCAGATGCGCGATCCCCCGTCGACCCGTCATACCCACCTCCACGGCTACGCCCCCTCAGGGGCGCGAGGAACTGCGCGACCAGCCACAACCGGCCCGCGGCCGAAACGCAACCCTAGCCACCGGGGACCGCCGTGACAGCCGAGCGCCGCGACATGGCAGGCTTGGGTCATGGCCGCGCAGATCAACCCCAGCATCCTGTCCGCCGACTTCGCCCGCCTCGCGGACGAGGCGAAGGCCGTGCAGGGAGCCGACTGGCTCCACGTCGACGTCATGGACAACCATTTCGTCCCCAACCTCACGCTCGGCGTTCCGGTCGTAGAGTCCCTGGCGCGGGCGACGGACACTCCGCTGGACTGCCATCTGATGATCGAAGCCCCCGATCGGTGGGCCCCGCAGTACGTCGAGGCGGGTGCCGGGTCCGTCACCTTCCATGTCGAGGCCTCCGCGGCGCCGGTACGGCTCGCCCGGGAGATCCGGGCCAAGGGCGCCCGCGCCTCCATGGCGCTGAAGCCGGCGACGCCCATCGAGCCGTACGAGGACCTGCTCCCCGAACTCGACATGCTGCTGATCATGACGGTTGAACCCGGGTTCGGTGGGCAGGCGTTTCTCGACATCATGCTCCCGAAGATCCGGCGGACCCGCGAGTTGATCAGCAAGCACGGTCTCCAGCTGTGGCTCCAGGTGGACGGCGGTGTCTCGGCCTCCACCATCGAGCGGTGCGCGGACGCGGGCGCCGACGTCTTCGTCGCGGGTTCGGCCGTGTACGGCGCCGAGGACCCCGCCGAGGCGGTACGTGCACTGCGCAGTCAGGCGGAGGCGGCCACCGCGGCGGCGTCCTGGGCATGCGGCCACTGAGCCACGGGAACGTGAACGGCTCTCAGCAGGGCTGATCGACCGCGCCGTATCTGCAAGGATGAACGGCGTATCCAGAGTGTGAACAGCAGTGAGGAGATCGCCGTGTCGGGTATGTCGGCGGGCCGGTCAGCCATGCGGATGGGACCCGCTGAGCTGGTGCAGGCGGCGGCCATGGCCCGCCGCTTCTACCTCGAGGGAAAGTCCAAGATCCAGATCGCCGAGGAGTTCGGCGTCAGCCGCTTCAAGGTGGCCCGGGTCCTGGAGACCGCCCTCGAACGGGATCTCGTACGGATCGAGATCCGAGTCCCCGCCGAACTGGACGCCGAGCGCTCCGACGCGTTGCGCGCCCGGTACGGCCTCAGGCACGCCGTCGTGGTCGAGTCCCCGGCCGACGCGGAGGAGACCCCGGACCCCGAGAACCTCGGTGAGGTGGCCGCCGACCTGCTCGGCGAACTCGTCAACGAGGGCGATGTGCTGGGCCTGGCCTGGGGCCGCTCCACCATCCACATGGCGGCGGCCCTGGACCGGCTGCCGCCCTGCACGGTGGTCCAGCTGACCGGGGTGTACGACGCCGGGACCGCCGAGCGCGGCTCGGTGGAGGCCGTCCGCCGCGCCGCCCAGGTGTCCGGCGGCGACGCCCACCCCATCTACGCGCCGATGCTGCTGCCCGACGCGGCGACCGCGGCGGCGCTGCGCCACCAGACCGGGATCGCCCGGGCCTTCGAGTACTTCGACAAGGTCACGGTCGCCTGCGTCTCCATCGGCTCCTGGGAGCCGGGCATCTCGACGGTGCACGACATGCTCAGCGACGAGGAGCGGGCGCACTACGCCTCGCTCGGTGTCGCCGCCGAGATGTCCGCGCACCTCTTCGACTCCGAGGGGCGCCGGGTCGGCCGGGACCTGGGGGAGCGGTGCATCACGGTCAAGGCCGACCAGCTCCGCCGTATCCCCGAGGTCGTGGCGATCGCGGGCGGGCAGCGGAAGGCGGCCGCGATCGACGCGGTGCTGCGGTCGGGGCTCGTCACCAGCCTGGTGACGGACACCTCCGCCGCGGACTACCTGATGGCGGCCGGGTCGGCGCCGCGGCCCGCGCTGAACCGCGCCGACCCCGACGGGCCCTGACCGGGCGGGACGGGAGCGGAACGGGAGACGGCCGTGGTGGCGCCGAAGGGTGCCGCCGCGGCCGTCCGCACAGGACGGAACGCGGTGGTCGCTCTTGGAGCATCCTCCCAGGGCACCCTGCGTAGCCTGGAGGAACGGACCGTGCACCGCTTCGTGGACGCCATGGGACAATGAAGTACGTGCTCTTTCCCCCGGCTGACCTGTCCGGGGGCCACTTCTGATCGACTGGGATGTGCAGCACGTGCGTTTCCTCAACGACATCCAGCCCTCGTACGACCTGACGTACGACGACGTGTTCATGGTGCCGAGCCGCTCCGCCGTCGGCTCGCGCCAGGGCGTGGACCTCAGCGCCCCGGACGGCACGGGCACCACCATTCCGCTCGTCGTCGCCAACATGACCGCCATCGCCGGGCGCCGGATGGCCGAGACGATGGCCCGGCGCGGTGGGCTGGTGGTCATCCCGCAGGACATCCCGATCGACGTCGTCACCGATGTCGTCTCCTGGGTGAAGAGCCGCCACCTGGTGCTGGACACCCCGATCGTGCTGGCCCCGCACCAGACCGTCGCCGACGCGCTGGGCCTGCTGCCCAAGCGGGCGCACAACGCCGGTGTCGTCGTCGACGACGAGGGGCGCCCGGTCGGTGTGGTCACCGACGCCGACCTCAGCGGCGTCGACCGCTTCACCCAGCTCGAAGTGGTCATGTCCAAGGACCTGCTCCTGCTGGACGCCGACATCGACCCGCGCGAGGCGTTCAACACCCTCGACCAGCACAACCGCCGCTACGCCCCGGCCGTGGACGCCGACGGCAAGCTGGCGGGCATCCTGACCCGCAAGGGCGCGCTGCGCGCCACCCTGTACACCCCGGCCGTGGACGCGCACGGCAGGCTGCGGATCGCCGCCGCCGTCGGCATCAACGGGGATGTCGCGGGCAAGGCCAAGCAACTCCTCGACGCGGGCGTCGACACCCTCGTCATCGACACCGCGCACGGCCACCAGGAGTCGATGATCAGCGCCATCAGGGTGGTGCGGGCGCTCGACCCGCGGGTGCCGATCGTCGCGGGCAACATCGTCTCCGCCGAGGGCGTGCGCGACCTCGTCGAGGCGGGCGCCGACATCATCAAGGTCGGGGTCGGGCCGGGCGCCATGTGCACCACCCGCATGATGACCGGCGTCGGACGGCCGCAGTTCTCCGCGGTGCTGGAGTGCGCCGCCGAGGCGAAGAAGTACGGGAAGCACGTGTGGGCCGACGGCGGTGTCCGGCACCCGCGCGACGTGGCCATGGCGCTCGCCGCCGGTGCCTCCAACGTCATGATCGGCTCCTGGTTCGCCGGGACCTACGAGTCGCCGGGCGACCTCCAGCAGGACGCCAGCGGGCGGTACTACAAGGAGTCGTTCGGCATGGCCTCCGCGCGTGCCGTCCGCAACCGCACCAGCGAGGAGTCCTCCTACGACCGTGCCCGCAAGGCGCTGTTCGAGGAGGGCATCTCCACCTCCCGGATGTTCCTGGACCCGGCCCGCCCCGGCGTCGAGGACCTGGTCGACTCGATCATCGCGGGCGTCCGCTCCTCCTGCACCTACGCCGGCGCCGCCAGCCTGGAGGAGTTCGCCGAGAAGGCCGTCGTCGGCATCCAGAGCGCGGCGGGCTACGCCGAGGGCAAGCCGCTGCACGCCAGCTGGAGCTGAGCCGGGTACCGGCCCGGCGTGATCTACTGCGGGTGCGGCCCCCCGGCCGCTCCCCTCCTGCCCGAGCCGAAGCGAAGTGAACGACCCGCAGTGCTGAACGATCTCGACGAACGCATCGTGCACGCCCTCGCCGAGGACGCCCGCCGCTCCTACGCGGACATCGGGCAGCTCGTCGGCCTGTCCGCGCCCGCCGTGAAACGGCGCGTGGACCGGCTGCGCGCCACCGGGGCGATCACCGGCTTCACCGTACGGGTGGACCCGGCCGCCCTCGGCTGGGAGACCGAGGGGTTCGTCGAGATCTACTGCCGCAGCAACACCTCCCCGGAGACCATCCAACGCGGTCTGGAGCGCTACCAGGAGGTCGTCGCCGCGTCCACCGTCACCGGCGACGCGGACGCCGTCGCCCAGGTCTTCGCCTCCGACATGCGGCACTTCGAGCGGGTCCTGGAGCGGATCGCCGGGGAGCCGTTCGTGGAGCGGACCAAGTCCGTGCTGGTGCTCTCGCCGCTGCTGCGACGGTTCTCCTCGGGGTCACCTACCTGACCGGTGACCCCCGTCAGGCCCCCACGCAACGAATCGCCGCGACCGGCCCGAACCACGCAACGATCCGCCCACGCACACGCAACGGCGGCTTCTTGTCCGGGTGCGGGCGTCGACCGTACCTTCTAGGTGGCCCCCGCACCCATCTCTCCCGGGGCGCCCCACTCCCTTCAGCCCGCGTGAGGAACCGCATGCGCACCGCCCTGCTGCAAAGCTCCGGTCACCCCGGCTCGACCGCCGGGAACCTCAAGGTCCTCGACGAGGCCGCGGGGCGGGCCGCTGCCGCCGGGGCCGGGCTGCTGGTCGCGCCGGAGATGTTCCTCACGGGGTACGCCATCGGTGACGACATCGCCCGCCTCGCCGAGCCCGCCGACGGGGACGGCGCGGACGCCGTCGCCGAGATCGCCGGACGGCACGGCATCGCCGTCGCCTACGGCTACCCGGAGCGCGACGGGGACACCGTGCACAACTCCGCGCAGCTGATCTCCGCCGAGGGCACCCGGCTCGCCAACTACCGCAAGACCCACCTCTTCGGCTGCTTCGAGCGCGACCACTTCACACCGGGTGACCGGCCCGTCGTCCAGGCCGAGCTGAACGGTCTGCGCGTCGGTCTGATGATCTGCTACGACGTGGAGTTCCCGGAGAACGTCCGCGCCCACGCCCTCGCGGGCACCGACCTGCTGCTGGTGCCGACGGCGCAGATGCACCCGTTCCAGTTCGTCGCCGAGTCGCTCGTGCCGGTGCGGGCCTTCGAGAACCAGATGTACGTCGCGTACGTCAACCGCGTCGGCGCCGAGGGCGAGTTCGAGTTCGTCGGGCTGTCCACGCTCGCCGGACCCGACGGCATCGCCCGCACCCGCGCCGGCCGCGCCGAGGAACTCGTCCTCGCCGACGCCGACCCCGCCTTCCTGGCCGCCTCCCGCGAGGCCAACCCGTACCTGAAGGACCGCCGCCCCGGTCTGTACGGCTCCCTCATCTGAACCACCCGCTCCCCCAGTTCCGCGCAAGGAGTCCGCACCACCATGACGTCCACCGTGCCCAACGCCGTCGAGCACGCAGACGAGCAGCAGCCGCCGATCACCATGTTCGGCCCGGACTTCCCGTACGCGTACGACGACTTCCTCGCCCACCCGGCGGGCCTCGGCCAGGTCCCCGCCACCGAGCACGGCACCGAGGTCGCCGTCATCGGAGGCGGACTGTCCGGCCTCGTCGCCGCCTACGAGCTGATGAAGATGGGCCTGAAGCCGGTGGTCTACGAGGCCGACCAGATCGGCGGACGGCTGCGCACGGTCGGCTTCGACGGCTGCGACCCGGCGCTCACCGCCGAGATGGGGGCGATGCGTTTCCCGCCGTCCTCCACCGCCCTCCAGCACTACATCGACCTGGTGGGCCTGGAGACCAGGCCCTTCCCCAACCCCCTCGCCGAGGCGACCCCGTCGACCGTCGTCGACCTCAAGGGCGAGTCGCACTACGCCGAGACCATCGACGACCTGCCCCAGGTGTACCGGGACGTCGCCGCCGCCTGGAACAGGTGCCTGGAGGAGGGCGCCGACTTCTCCGGCATGAACCGCGCCCTGCGGGAGCGGGACGTGCCGCGCATCCGCGAGATCTGGGCGAGGCTCGTCGAGAAGCTCGACAACCAGACCTTCTACGGCTTCCTCTGTGACTCCGAGGCCTTCAAGTCCTTCCGGCACCGGGAGATCTTCGGCCAGGTCGGCTTCGGCACCGGCGGCTGGGACACCGACTTCCCCAACTCCATCCTGGAGATCCTGCGCGTCGTCTACACCGAGGCCGACGACCACCACCGCGGCATCGTCGGCGGCTCCCAGCAGCTGCCGCTCAGGCTCTGGGAACGCGAACCACAGAAGGTCGTCCACTGGGCCCACGGAACCTCGCTCGCGAGCCTGCACGAGGGCGGCGAGCCCCGCCCGGCCGTGACCCGGCTGCACCGCACCGCGGGCAACCGGATCACGGTGACGGACGCGAAGGGCGACATCCGCACCTACCGCGCGGCGATCTTCACCGCGCAGTCCTGGATGCTGCTGTCCAAGATCCAGTGCGATGACTCGCTCTTCCCGATCGACCACTGGACCGCCATCGAGCGCACCCACTACATGGAGTCCAGCAAGCTGTTCGTGCCCGTGGACCGGCCGTTCTGGCTGGACAAGGACGAGCGGACCGGCCGGGACGTCATGTCGATGACCCTCACCGACCGGATGACCCGCGGGACCTACCTCCTCGGCGACGGCCCGGACAAGCCCGCCGTCATCTGTCTGTCGTACACCTGGTGCGACGACAGCCTGAAGTGGCTGCCGCTGTCGGCGAACGAGCGGATGGAGGTCATGCTGAAGTCGCTCGGCGAGATCTATCCGAAGGTCGACATCAGGAAGCACATCATCGGCAACCCGGTGACGGTCTCCTGGGAGAACGAGCCCTACTTCATGGGCGCCTTCAAGGCCAACCTCCCCGGCCACTACCGCTACCAGCGGCGCCTGTTCACCCACTTCATGCAGGACCGGCTGCCCGCCGACAAGCGGGGCATCTTCCTCGCCGGTGACGACATCTCCTGGACGGCGGGCTGGGCCGAGGGCGCCGTGCACACCGCGCTGAACGCCGTATGGGGCGTCATGCACCAGCTCGGCGGGGCGACCGACCCGACCAACCCCGGTCCGGGTGACGTCTACGACGAGATCGCGCCGGTCGAGCTGCCGGAGGACTGAGCCGGGCGGGTGCTCAGTCCGGCAGCGGGGTGAGCATCATGCGGCCCGCGAAGCCGACCGCCGCGTCCAGACGGTCGGTGAACTCCACCGTGAGATCCGGGAGTTCACGCAGCGCCCAGAGCGCCCGCGCCGCCGCCCAGGTGGCGTCGCGGGCCCGCTCCAGGCTCCAGGCGCCCAGCAGATGGGTGAGCGGGTCGGCGATCCGGAGCAGGTCGGGGCCCGGCATCAGATCCTCGCGGACCCGTTCCTCCAGCGCCGTGAGGAGATCGCCCACGCGGTCGAACTCGCTCTCCAGCTCGTCGGGTTCGCAGTCCAACGTACGACAGGCGTCCACCACGGCGAGCGCCAGGTCGTGGCCGATGTGCGCGTTGATGCCCGCCAGCGCGAACTGAAGCGGTCGTACGCCGGGATGGCGGCGGAACTGGAACAGCGGCCGCCAGCAGGCGGGTGGGCGAAGCCCGTCGGTGACCGCGTCGACCGCCGAGAGATAGCGCTGTACGAACCGCACGTCCAGCGTGAGCGCCGTGTGCTGGTCCGGGAACCGGCCGCTGTCGAGCCGCCGGTCGGTCTCCTCGGTGACGGTGAGGTAGACGCGGTTGAAGACCGCCACGCCGTCCCGCGCGTCCAGCGCCGCGTCCAGGGCACGCATCCGGGAGACGACCGCGTCGACGGGGGTGGTGAACTGCTCCAACTGCTCCAACTGCGCCATGGGGGCAGCGTCCCAGCCTTAGGCTGTGCGACGTGCCGACGGGCCCGGCGCTTCCCCAGAACGGGGGAACGCGCCCGTCGCGCGGGAGGGGGAACAGCAGCGTGCCAGGCACACGTGCCCGGCGCCTCGCCGAGCGCAGGGCGGAGCGCGGACGGGCCGTGCGGCGCGGCGTGATGGTGGTGGCGGCGTCGGTGGTGGCCGCGGTGGGCACCGCGGCCGGGGTGCTGACGGCGGTCGGCGACCGGGCTCCGGTGGACGAGGCCCGGCGCGCCGAGGTGACCGGCATGCCGCGCCCCAAGCGACCGCCCGTGCCGTCGCCGTCCCCGTCGGAGATCCCCGTCCCGCCGTCGGCCACCGCCACCAGCGCGGCCCCGGCGTCCGTCACCCCGAGACCGTCGCCCCGCGCCGCCAGTGCGCCGGAGCGGCCCGCGGCCGTGGCCCCGCCCCGGCTCTACCGGCATCCCGACTCGCAGGTCCTCGCCTGGGTGCACGGCAACGCAGACGACCCGCGCCGGGAGGTCATCCGGTCACGGATCGCCGACCGGCCCGCCGCCGTGTGGTTCGCCGACCACGCCCCGGCGACGATCACCGCCCGGGTCGCCGCGGTCACCTCGGGCGCCGCGGCGGCGGGCCGGGTCCCGGTCCTCGTGCCGTACGTGATCCCGGACCGCGACTGCGGCGGGCACTCCGAGGGCGGGGCGCCCGACCTGGCGGCCTACGACGCCTGGATCGACGCCTTCGCGGCCGGGCTCGGCTCCGGCGAGGTCATCGTGATCCTGGAACCCGACTCCGTCGCCCAGTCCGAGTGCCTGTCCGCGGGGGAGCGGGCCGACCGGTTCGCCTCGCTGGCCCGCGCGGGCCGCGTGCTGAAGGCCGCCGGTCCCAGGGCCCGTGTCTACTACGACGCGGGCCACTCCGGCTGGCACCCGGCGGGCCGCCAGGCGGCGCTGCTGCGCCAGGCGGGCGCCGCCGACCCCGCGTCCTCCGACGGGATCTTCAGCAACGTCTCCAACTTCCACACCACCGCCGACGAGACCGCCTACGACCGTCAGGTCCTCGACGCCCTCGGCGGTCCGGCCGGTCTGGGCGCCGTCATCGACACCAGCCGCAACGGCAACGGGGCACCGGCGGACGGGGAGTGGTGCGATCCGGACGGACGGAAGATCGGCCGGGCGCCGACGCTGGACACCGGGGCGGCCCGGATCGACGGCTACCTGTGGGTGAAGCTGCCGGGCGAGTCCGACGGATGCAAGGGCGAACCCGGCACCTTCACACCGTCGTACGCCTACGACCTGGCGCGCTGAGCATCCTCGTCGTAGCTGGACGTGCCCTCGTCCAGCAGCGGCTCCTGGGTCTTGAGGTGGGCCGGGGCGAAGGCCCGCAGCGCGTGGTAGCCGGTGATGACGACGAGGGTGCCCAGGGCGATGCCGCTGAGGGAGAAGGTGTCGGTGATCTCCATGGAGACGTTGCCGACGCCGATGATGATGCCCGCGGCGGCCGGGACCAGGTTGAGCGGATTGCGCAGGTCGACCTTGGCGTTGATCCAGATCTGGGCGCCGAGCAGGCCGATCATGCCGTACAGGATGACGGTGATGCCGCCGAGGACGCCGCCCGGGATCGCCGCCACGACCGCGCCGAACTTGGGGCACAGGCCGAACAGCAGGGCGAATCCGGCGGCGGCCCAGTAGGCGGCCGTGGAGTAGACGCGGGTCGCGGCCATCACGCCGATGTTCTCGGAGTAGGTGGTGTTGGGCGGGCCGCCGACCGCGGTGGACAGCATGGAGCCGACGCCGTCCGCTGAGATCGCCGTACCGAGCTTGTCGTCCAGGTTGTCGCCGGTCATCTCGCCGACCGCCTTGACGTGCCCGGCGTTCTCCGCGACCAGGGCGATCACCACCGGCAGCGCGACCAGGATCGCCGACCATTCGAAGGACGGGCCGTGGAAGGTGGGCAGTCCGATCCAGTCGGCCTGGCCGACGGCGGAGAAGTCCAGCCGCCAGTGGTCGGTGACCTTGCCGCTCGCGTCGGCGGAGTGGATCCGCCCGAAGATCCGGTCGAAGGCCCAGGAGATCCCGTAGCCGAAGACCAGGCCGAGGAAGATGGCGATCCGGGACCAGAAGCCGCGCAGACAGACCACGGCGAGACCGGTGAAGAGCATCACCAGCAGGGCCGTCCACTGGTCCTGCGGCCAGTAGGTGGCCGCCGTGACCGGGGCCAGGTTGAAGCCGATCAGCATCACCACGGCGCCGGTGACGATCGGCGGCATCGTGGCGTGGATGATCCGCGCGCCGAACCGCCGCACGGCCAGTCCGACCAGGAACAGCACGGCGCCGACGACGAGGACGGCGCCGGTGACGGTGGCGGAGGTGCCGCCGTCCGCGCGGATCACCGCGGCCACGCCGACGAAGGGGAGCGAGCAGCCGAGGTAGCTCGGCACCCGGCCGCGGGTGGCGAGCAGGAAGACGATCGTGGCGACGCCCGACATCATGATCGCCAGATTGGGGTCCAGGCCCATCAGGACGGGGGCGACGAAGGAGGCTCCGAACATCGCCACCACATGCTGGGCGCCGAGTCCGGCCGTGCGGGGCCAGGAGAGCCGTTCGTCGGGGCGGACGACCGCTCCCGGTCCGGGCGTGCGCCCGTCCCCGTGCAGCTTCCAGCGCACGCCGAGGTCCATGGTGTTTCGCTTTCTCGCGGTGCTTTCCAGGTGAAACGTTCCGGACCATTGTGCGGGGTGCGCGCGGATGCGCTGGACCGGCCCCGGAGCGGGGCTGTGGATGTCCGGGGCCGGTGGTCTGTGGAGCGCCCTAGCTGCGCTGTTCGGCGACCGGCGTGCTCGGTGCGCTGATCTTCGGGCGGTCGCGGTCGGCACCGCGCAGCACGCCCGCGAAGGCGGCGAGGCCGCAGGAGAGCACCGTCACGAGCGCGAACGACACCACCAGACTGGTGAGTTGGGCCAGGGTGCCGATCGCGCTCGGCGCGACCAGGCCCGAGGTGTAGGTGATGGTGGCGACGCCCGCGATGGCCTGGCTCGGGTTGGGTCCGCTGCGGCCCGCCGCGGCGAAGCAGAGCGGTACGACCACCGCGATGCCGAGTCCCATCAGGCCGAAGCCAGTCATGGCGACCGCCGGGTGCCCGGCGAGGACGATCATCAGTCCGCCGAGGGCGGCGAGGACACCGCCGTAGCGGACCGTGCGGACCGAGCCGAAGCGGTCCACCACCCGGTCCCCGGCGATCCGGGCGATGGCCATGGTGAGGGTGAAGCCGGTGGTGCAGGCGGCGGCGAGACCCGCGGACGTCTCCAACTGGTCCCGCAGGTAGACCGCCGACCAGTCCAGGCTCGCGCCCTCCGCGAACACCGCGCAGAACCCGACCGCGCCGATCAGCAGCGCCGACCTGGGCGGCAGCGCGAACCGGGGCGGCGGCTCCTCGTCCTCGGCGGGCTGGAGGTCCAGCACCCAGGTGCAGGCCACCAGACCGGCGACGGTGAGCACGGCGGCGGCGAGCGCGTGGTGCAGCCGGGCGTCCGCGCCCAGATGGGCGGCGAGGGTGCCGCCCGCCGAGCCGATCAGGGCGCCCGCGCTCCACATGCCGTGCAGACCGGACATGATCGACTTGCCGAGGCGGTTCTCGATCTCCACGCCGAGCGCGTTCATCGCGACGTCCGACATCCCGGCGGTGGCGCCGAAGACGAACAGGGCCGTGCAGAGCGTGGCCAGACTGGGCGCGAGGGACGGCAGGACCAGCGCCAGGGTCCACAGCGAGAGCAGGCCGCGCAGGGCGGCGCGGGCGCCGAAGCGGTGGCTGACCCGGCCCGCGAGCGGCATCGCGACGGACGCGCCGAGGGCGGGGAAGGCCAGCGCGAGGCCCAGCTGTCCGGCGCTCACCGAGGCGTGGTCCTGGATCCACGGCACCCGGGTGGCGAAGGAGCCGGTGACGGCGCCGTGGACGGCGAACACCGCCGCCACGGCGTACCGGGCGCGCTTCACCTCGCGTTGCTCGTAGACCACTGCGCTCATTGTCCCGCCCCTCTCCGGTCGCTGTCCGGCCCGTGCTGCCGTCGGCTGCCGTCTGCCGCTGCCGTCGCGTAAACTATCAGGGAGCCTGCCTGATAGATAGAGATTATCCGGCGCCCGGCCCGCACCCGCGCCCATCTGGGAGGATCCCGGCATGCCCGCATCCCCGAGCACCGCCCGGGCCATCAACGACCGGCTCGCGCTCGACCACCTCCAGCGCGAGGGGCCGCTGACGGCGGGGCAGCTCAAACAGCTCACCGGCCTGTCCCGGCCGTCCGTCGCCGACCTCGTCGACCGCCTCACCGAGGCCGGTCTGATCGCGGTCGTCGGAGAGGCGGGGGAGCAGCGCCGCGGCCCCAACGCCAGGCTCTACGGCATCGTCGCCGACCGCGCCCACCTCGCCGCCCTCGACGTCCGCACCGAGGGCGTCGCCGTGGTCGTCGCCGACCTGCTCGGCCGGGTCCTCGCCGAGGCCGCGCTGCCCATCGACGCCGCGTCCGGCACCGGGCCCGCGGTCGAACAGGCGGTCGCCCTCGTCGAACGGGTGGTGAAGGAGGCGGGCGCGGACCGGCTGCACACCGTCGGGATCGGTGCGCCCGGCCTGATCGACCCGGTCACCGGGGAACTGCGCGACTCCGTGAGCCTGCCCGAGTGGCACCGCCGCCTCGTCGCCGCGCTCCAGGAACGGCTCCCCGAGGCCCGCGTCAGCGTCGAGAACGAGACCAACCTCGCCGCCCTCGCAGAACAGCGCGACGGCGCGGCCCACGACCGGGACACCTTCGTGCTGCTCTGGCTCGGCCACGGCACCGGCGCCGCCGTCGTCCTCGACGGTGTCCTGCGCCGCGGTGCCTCCGGCGGCACCGGCGAGATCGGGTTCCTGCCGGTCCCCGGCACCTCCGGCCCGCCCTCGGCGACCGACTGCGCGGGCGGCTTCCATTCCCTGGCGGGCTCGGCGGCGATCGTGAAGCTGGCGGGGGAGTACGGCCTGACCGCGCCGGAACCGGACGGCGAGCCGCCCGCCGCGGGCGTGGTGCGGGCCGCCGTGCAGCGGCCGGACGACGACGGCGCCGGACGCTTCCTCGACACACTGGCCGACCGGATCGCCCTCGGCGTCGCCTCCGTCGCCGCCGTTCTGGACCCCGGCTGCGTGGTGCTCGGCGGCGAGGTCGGCCAGGCCGGGGGCCCGGAACTGGCGGCGCGCGTCGAGGAGCGCATCCGGCGCATCTCCCCGCTGCCCACCGAGGTCCGCGCCGGTGCGCTGGGCGGCGCGGCGGTCCTGCGCGGGGCGCTGCTGACGGCCGGGAGCCGGGCCCAGGACGACCTGTTCGCGCCGCGGGAGCGATAGGCGGGGGAGCGCGGGAGCGGTGGGTGCGGCGCGCGAGCGGTGGATGGGGGCGCCGCGCCAGCGGCGGGTGGGGTGGCGTGCGAGCGGCGGGTGGGGTGGCGTGCGAGCGGCGGGTGGGGTGGCGTGCGAGCGGTAGGGGGCGCGGAGAGCGCCCGTGAGACAGCAGCGGCCGTTCTCCGGCAGCGGCCATCGGAAAACCCGCGCCCGGCGGGCAGCCGCCGGGGTCAGGTAGGGGCCCTTTGGCGGACGTGAGGTCGGGCAGCGGCCGTCGAGCAGCCGCAGGGGTGGGGCAGGTGGGGCGTTGGCGGCCGGGCAGCCGCGGCCGTCTGGCAGTGGCTGCCGGAAGTCCGCGCCGGGCGGGCAGCCGCGTGGGCCGGGTCGTGGCCTCGGGAACCGTCGGCCCTCGGCCAGCCGGCGTCCGCCCGCACCCCGCCGGGCGTTCAAGCAGCCGGGCGGCGGCCGAAGCGCCTGGTCAGGTAGTCCTCGAAGGTGCCCTTGCCCACCGCGTGGTCGCGGGTCAGGTGGCCGCCCGCCCGGAAGGCCCGGTAGGCGGAGCCCCACAGCGGGACGCCGAGCAGGGGGCGGCGTCGGCCCGTGGCCCGGAGGTAGGCGCGGGCGAGGCTGTCCAGGTCGCGGACCTCGGGGCCGCCCATGTCCTCGGCCCGTCCGACCGGCGCGCCGGTCGCCAGCTCCGCCAGCCGGGCCGCCACCTCCCTGACCTCGACGGGCTGGTCCGGCACCTTCGCGGGCAGCGGCAGCACCGGAGACTTCGCCAGCGCCCCGAACACCTGCGCCAGCAGATCGTGGAACTGCGTCGCCCGCAGCACCGTCCAGCCCAGCCCGGACTCCTCGACCAGCCGCTCGACCGCGAGCTTGCTCCGGTAGTAGCCGAACGGCACCCGGTCGACGCCGACGATCGAGATGTAGACCAGATGGCCCACCCCGGCCCGCCGCGCCGCCGCGATCAGGTTCGCCGCCGCGTCCTCGTCACCGCCGCGCGCCGACGTGGCGCAGTGCACGACCGTCTCCACGCCGTCGAGGGCCGTGTCCAGCCCGTCGCCGCCCTCGCGCAGATCGACGGCGTACGGCTGGGCGGTGCGGCTGAGCACCCGCACCTCGTGGCCGTCCGCCCGCAGCAGTTCGGTGACGTGCCGTCCGAGGGTTCCGGTACCGCCGGTCACCAGGATCGTGGTCATGCTGTTCAGTCCCTTCCGACACCGCGCGCTCCCGGACGGAGCGCCTCACGTCAGCTGGGACCGGGCAGCCACCCGGAAACGTGACAGCCACGCCGGGCGGCGGGGTCAGCGGGGCAGCAGCTGACGCCGTACGAAGTTCAGCTTGTCCGGGTTCATCATGCTCTGGACCTGGGTGACCCGCCCGTCGCGCACCTCGAAGGAGATCACCATCGTCAGCTCGTCCCCCCGCCACGTGGTCAGCGCGCTCGCGCCGTTGATCTCGGCCGTCCGGAACTCGAGCCCGGCCGTGAACTTCCGCATGACGCCCAGCACGAACCGCGCGACGTGCTCGCGGCCCTCGACCGTGCGCCGGGCCGCGTGGACCTTGCCGCCGCTGTCGGTCCACCAGGTGGCGTCGTCCGCCAGCAGCTTCTCCAGGCCGTTCAGATCCCCGTCCCGCGCCGCGGTGATGAAGGACCTGACCAGCTCCTCCTGCCGCTCCGGCGCCGGATCGAAGCGGCTCTCCTCGGCGGAGACCCGCCGCACCGCCCGCCGGTAGACCTGACGGCTGTTGGCCTCGCTCAGCTCCAGCACCTCGGCGATCTCGCGGTGCCCGTACCCGAAGGCCTCCCGCAGCACGTACACCGCGCGCTCGACCGGGGTCAGCCGCTCCAGCAGCACCAGCATCGCCAGCGACACCGCCTCCCGCTGCTCGGCCGACTCCAGCGGCCCGAGCGTGCCGTCGGAGGTGACCACCGGCTCCGGCAGCCACTCCCCGACGTACTGCTCGCGCCGGGCGCGGGCGGAGGTCAGCCGGTTGAGGCAGAGGTTGGTGACGACCTTGGCGAGCCAGGCCGCCGGATGCTCGATCCGCTCCCGGTCGGCGCCGCTGAACCGCAGATAGGCGTCCTGGACGACGTCCTCGGCCTCGTCGGCCGAGCCGAGCATCTGGTAGGCGAGGCCGAACAGCCGGGGGCGGTGGCGCTCGAACTCGGCGGCGGGAGCGGCGGCGGTCGTCATGGTGCCCAGCCTGCCAGAAGGCCCTCCGTCCCTCGTGGTGAGGCCCGGCGGCGGGCAAGGGCCGTCGTCACCGCCGCCGGGCCGGTCCGCGCGGGGGTCAGCAGGCGCCCAGGTCCTGCCAGACCCCCCACTCGCCGGTGGTGCCGGGCTCCTCGCCCTTCGTCCACCACTTGGCCTTCCAGTCGTGCCCGTGGTGCGACACCGTGCTGCCGCCGCCGTACGCCGTGGCCGCGTCCCAGGCCGGTGCCGTGCACGGACCGCCGGGCTCGGTGGGCGTCGGCGTCGGCGTCGTACCCGTGCCCGGGTTCACCACGGTGGTGCCGCGCGCCAGGTCACCGGCCAGCGCGTACGTCGTCCCGCCGAACGTCACCGTCCAGTTGGACGGCGTCGACACCGGCAGGTAGTAGACGAAGTCCAGCTCCACCGACGCGCCCGGCGCCAGCGACTGCCAGCCCGGCAGCTTCAGCGAGACCCGGTGGTAGTCGCCCTTGAGACCGCCGACGTTGGCACCGGTGTGGTCGCTGCGGATCACCGAGGTGCCCCAGCCCGACTGGTCCTTGGCGTTCCCGGGCGCCGAGGTGGCGTAGTCGAACCGGAACTCCGTGCCGCCGGGCAGGGTCACCGGGGTGTTGTTGGTGATCTTCAGCTTGGGGCTGATCGGATAGTTGGAGTCACCGAGCGGGAACTGCCCGAACTGCACGTCGATGTCGAGCGCCTCGGCCGGCATGTCGACGGTCGCGCGCCGGGCGCCGTACGGCGTGGCCGACCTGAACTTCTCGTACATCGCCGTCGTCAGCGTCGAACCCGGCTCGTACTGGCCCTTGGCCGCGTTCCAGGCGTAGTCGCCCGCCAGCTCCCACACCATCGTGCCGCCGATGCCGCGGTCCACGACGTAGTCCGCCTTGGCCTTCACCGACTGCTCGTCCTCGGTGGACAGGAACACCTTCTTCTCGGCGTTCCACAGCCACGGCGCGACCAGCGTGGAGTCGTACTTGCGGGCGTAGGTGCCGGTCAGCCGGGTGTCGGCCGGGAAGCCGTACCGGGTGACGTAGTCGCCGACGACGCCCTTCTCCAGGTTCTTGGCGTGCCACATCGGGTTGGAACCGGCCGGGGACTCCCTGCCGTTGGTGTCCAGGTCGTGCCAGAGGTTGTCGATGCCGGTGGCGCCGTCGCCGCACTTGGTCAGGCCCGAACCAGCCGGGCAGTTGGTGGACGGTGCCCTGCCCCACAGACCGTCCGTGCCGCCGGTGACGTTCTTGAATCCCCGGGTGTAGTAGGGGAGCCCGATGTTGATCCGGCCCGCTGGCATCGAGCCGCGGAAGTAGTGGTACGCCCAGTCGGTGTTGAGATAGCCGATCCCGCCGTACTGGGAGGTCGAGTACACCCCCGCCGCGGCGAGTTCGGCGTCCTTCCCGTCGTCGAAGAGCGAGGCGTTCGGGCCGACGTACTCGTTCCAGGCGCCGTGCAGGTCGTAGGACATGATGTTGACGTAGTCCAGGTACTTCTGGACCTGGAAGGTCTCCATGCCGCGCAGCAGGTATCCGGACGAGGGCGCCGCGACCGTCAGCAGGTAGTGCCGCCCGTCCGCCGCGCCCGCGCGGTCGAGTTTCTCGCGCAGGGTCTTCATCAGCGCGGCATAGCCCTTGACCAGGCCGGCCCGGCGCGCGTTGGAGACCGAGTAGTCGAGCGGGTTGCCCGCGTCCTTCATGGAGGTCGGGTACTCGTAGTCGATGTCGACGCCGTTGAACCCGTACGTCCGGAGGAACTGGACGGCGGAGTCGGCGAAGGTGTCGATGCCGGACTGGTTGACCGAGCCGTCGGCGTTGGTGGCCATCGAGTAGAAGCCGCCGGAGTCGACGCGCTGTCCGCTGTCGTCGAAATAGCCGCCGGTCTCCGCCCAGCCGCCGACCGAGATCAGCGTCTTCACGTCCGGGTGCTGTTTCTTGAACTTGCTGAGCAGGTTGAAATGGCCCTTGTAGGGGAGCGTGGCGTCCATTTCCGCGCCGCTCACGCCCGGCCAGGTCATTCCGGTCGCCGCGTTGGTGGCGCTGTCCGCGCCGACGGAGATCCTGTTGCCCGCGTCGACGTGCGCGAAGGCGTAGTTGATGTGGGTGATCTTGTCCCACGGGATGTCGGAGGCCAGATAGGCGGGCGTGCCGTCCTTGCCGGTGCGCCAGCCGGTGAAGTACCCGATCACCCGGCGCTGGTGGTCGGCGCCCATCTTCTCCCGGCCCGCCGAGTCGTAGACCGAGCAGTACGGGACGGCGACGCCGGGCGTGCGGTAGAGGCCGTCGGGGCGGCAGGACTCCTCGTCGGCGGCGTGCGAGACGGTCGCCGGGAGGAGACCGGCCAGCACCAGGCCCGCGGCGGCACCGGCGGTGGCGAGCAGGGCGGGTCTCTTGCGGTGGTTGCGCGAGGGGGACAGCAAAGTCGGTTCCTCTCCACGGAGTTGGGCAGACCGTAGGGAGGACTAGACCAATACGTCAATAGGTATGGACCAATTCCCCGGCGGGGCCCGGGGCTCCGGGCGCACCCTCTGTGAGGCACTCCACACGATGCGCATGCATGGACGCCGGACGGGCGTGGCACACTGGCCCTGTACCAACAGCAGCGCACTCCGGGGTCGGTGAAAGTCCGAACCGGCGGTTACAGTCCGCGACCCGGTCGCCTCCAGCGACCGGTTGACCAGGTGAAATTCCTGGACCGACGGTTAAAGTCCGGATGGGAGGCAGTGCGCGGCGGGCGGGCACACGTGCGCGCCGCCGATACCGGGTCCGTCCTCGGACGGGCCATGAGTCCGGCGTCGCTCTCCGTGTCCTCGCTCGTACCTTCTGCCGTCGTCGGCAACCCCGGAGTCCGTGCCCGAAGAGGCAGGAGGACCCGGGAAGTGTTCACCGGAATCGTCGAAGAGCTGGGCGAGATCACCGCCGTCGAGAACCTCGGCGACGCCTCCCGCTTCCGGCTGCGCGGCCCCGTCGTGACCGAGGGCGCGAAGCACGGCGACTCCATCGCCGTCAACGGCGTCTGCCTCACGGTCGTGGACCACGAGGGCGACGAGTTCACCGCCGACGTCATGGCCGAGACCCTCAAGCGGTCCAGCCTCGGCGCCCTGACCGTCGGCTCGCGCGTCAACCTCGAACGCCCCACCGCCGTCGGCGACCGCCTCGGCGGCCACATCGTGCAGGGCCACGTCGACGGGACCGGCACCCTCCTGGAGCGCACCCCCTCCGAGCACTGGGAGATCGTGAGGATCTCCCTGCCCGCCGAGCTCTCCCGCTACGTCGTCGAGAAGGGCTCCATCACCGTCGACGGCATCAGCCTCACCGTCGTCGAGGCCGGTGCCGACTACTTCACCGTCAGTCTCATCCCCACCACCCTCGACCTCACCACGCTCGGCCACAAACAGCCCGGCGCCCCGGTCAACCTCGAGGTGGACATCATCGCCAAGTACGTCGAGCGGATGCTCGGCGCGGGCCAGGGGGCGACCCGGTGAACTCGCTGAACTCCGAGGCCTTCGTCCTGTTCGACCAGCACATCCTCTGGTCGGACATGATCGGCAACATCTGCGGCCTGATAGCCCTCGCCCTCGGCTGGCGGCGCTCGGTGTGGACCTGGCCGGTGCAGTTCCTCGCCGGTCTCATCCTCTTCGGCGCCTTCTTCGGCCACCTCACCGGCAGCGCGGGCAAGCAGGCCGTCGTCATGGCCGTCGCGCTCTACGGCTGGTGGCAGTGGAACCGCGGCCGGGACAAGGCGGCCGACGGCCACATCTCCGTCCGCTTCGCCAGCTGGACCGAGCGCGGCGCCATGGCCGCCGCTGCCGTCGTCGGCACCGTCGCCGTGGCCCTGCTCTTCAAGGCCTACCCGAGCCTGTCCTGGGACCCCTGGCCCGACGCGTACATCTTCGTCGGCACCATCGTCGCCATGTACGCCCAGGCCCGCGGCATGGTCGAGTTCTGGTTCGCCTGGCTGCTCGTCGACCTCGTCGGCGTCCCCCTGAACTTCGCCAACGGCTACGCCTTCTCCGGCTTCGTCTACGTCATCTACGGCGCGCTCGTCCTGTGGGGCCTGCGCGACTGGTGGCTGCGCTCCCGCACGACGGCCGCGCGGCCCGTCCCGGAAGGAGCCCGCGCATGACCGCGGCAACCGTCCTGTACAGCGCCGACGGCGTCGAGGACCTCGCCCTCGACCCGGTCGAGCGGGCCATCGCCGACATCGCGGCCGGCCGCCCCGTCGTCGTGGTCGACGACGAGGACCGGGAGAACGAGGGCGACCTCGTGATCGCCGCCGAGAAGGCGACCCCGGAGATCGTGGCCTTCATGATGAGCGAGTGCCGCGGCCTGATCTGCGCCCCCATGGAGGGCGACGAACTGGACCGGCTCAGGCTCCCGCAGATGGTCGACGAGAACACCGAGTCGATGAAGACCGCGTTCACCGTCTCCGTGGACGCCTCCGGCGCGCACGGCGTGACCACCGGCATCTCCGCCGCCGACCGCGCCACCACGCTCCAACTGCTGGCCGGCGGCACCGCCGAGCCCGACGACCTGGTCCGCCCCGGCCACATCTTCCCGCTGCGCGCCAAGCCCGGCGGCGTCCTCGTGCGCAACGGCCACACCGAGGCCGCCGTCGACCTCGCCCGTCTCGCGGGGCTCCGCCCGGCCGGGGCCATCGTGGAGATCGCCGGTGAGGACGGCCGGATGCTGCGGCTGCCCGAGCTGATCCCGTTCGCCCGCAAGCACGGCCTGTCGATCATCTCCATCGAGGACCTCATCGCCTACCGCCGAACCTCCGAGCCCACCGTCCGCCGCGAGGCCGAGGTCCACCTGCCCACCCGGCACGGCACCTTCACCGCCTACGGCTACCGCTCCACCGTCGACGGCGTCGAGCACGTCGCCCTCGTCCACGGCGACCTCGGCGACGGCGAGGACGTGCTGGTCCGCGTCCACTCCGAATGCCTCACCGGCGATGTCTTCGGCTCCCTGCGCTGCGACTGCGGCCCCCAGCTCGACACCGCCCTGGAACGCATCCAGAGCGAGGGCCGGGGCGTCGTGGTCTACCTGCGCGGCCACGAGGGACGCGGCATCGGCCTGCTGTCCAAGCTGCGCGCCTACGAACTCCAGGAACGCGGCCGCGACACCCTCGACGCCAACCTGGAACTCGGCCTGCCCGCCGACGCCCGGGACTACGGCGCGGGCGCCCAGATCCTGGACGACCTCGGCGTGCGCGGGGTGCGGCTGCTGACCAACAACCCCGACAAGAGCGACGCCCTCACCCGGCACGGCATCAAGGTCGCCAGCCGCGAGCCGATGCCCGTGACCGCGGGCGAGCACAACCTCCGCTACCTGCGCACCAAGCGGGACCGGATGGGCCACGACCTGCCCTGGCTGGACACGACCACCGTGCCCACCTGCGGCAACCAGTAAGCGAACGAACGAGGAGACACAGGAACGTGAGCGGCAAGGGCGCACCGGAACTGTCCGTGACCGGCGTGGGTGACCTCCGGGTCGCCGTCATCGCGGCGCAGTGGCACGAGAAGGTGATGGACGGACTGGTGGACGGCGCCCTGCGCGCCCTCACCGAGCTGGGGATCGACGAGCCGACCGTGCTCCGGGTCCCCGGCAGCTGGGAACTCCCCGTGGTCGCCAAGGGCCTCGCGGGCCGCGGCTACGACGCGGTGGTCGCCCTCGGCGTCGTCATCCGCGGCGGCACCCCCCACTTCGACTACGTGTGCCAGGGCGTCACCCAGGGCCTCACCCAGGTCTCCTTCGACACCGGCGTCCCCGTCGGCTTCGGCGTGCTCACCTGCGACACCGAGGAGCAGGCCCTGGACCGGGCCGGACTGCCCGGCTCCAGCGAGGACAAGGGGCACGAGGCGGTGACCGCGGCCGTCGCCACGGCGGCCACCCTCCGCTCGGTATCCGAACCCTGGCGCTGAGCAAGCCGGCATTTGGCATAGGCTGAGCGTCACCATGTCCAATAAGACGTTCGAGGAGCTGTTCAGCGAGCTCCAGCAGAAGGCCGCCCACGGCGACCCCGCCACTTCCCGCACCGCCGAACTGGTCGAGAAGGGCGTCCACGCCATCGGCAAGAAGGTCGTCGAGGAGGCCGCCGAGGTCTGGATGGCCGCCGAGTACGAGGGCAAGGAGGCGGCGGCCGAGGAGATCTCGCAGCTGCTGTACCACGTCCAGGTGATGATGGTCGCCCGCGGCATCTCCCTCGACGACGTCTACGCCCACCTCTGAGCCGTACCCGCACCTCATCCCCGTAGAGAACGAACAAAGGAAGCCGACCTCATGCTGCGCATCGCCGTCCCCAACAAGGGTTCACTCTCCGGCCCTGCGGCGGACATGCTGCATGAGGCCGGCTACCAGCAGCGCCGCGAGTCCAAGGAACTGCGCATCGTCGACCCGGAGAACGAGGTCGAGTTCTTCTACCTCCGCCCCCGCGACATCGCGATCTACGTCTCCTCCGGCCGCCTCGACATCGGCATCACCGGCCGCGACCTGCTGATCGACTCCGGCGCCAACGCCGAGGAGATCCTCCCGCTCGGCTTCGCCCGCTCCACCTTCCGGTACGCCACCAAGCCCGGCACCGCCAAGGGCGTCGAGGACCTGAACGGCCTCACCGTCGCCACCTCCTACGAGGGCATCGTCGCCAAGCACCTCGCCGACAGCGGCATCGACGCCTCCGTCGTGCACCTCGACGGCGCCGTCGAGACCGCCATCGAACTGGGCGTCGCCGAGGTCATCGCCGACGTCGTCGAGACCGGCACCTCGCTGCGCAACGCGGGCCTGGAGGTCATCGGCGAGCCGATCATGAAGTCCGAGGCGATCGTGGTCCGGCGCACCGGTGCGGACACCGAGGAAACCGCCGAGTCGAAGGTCCAGCAGTTCCTGCGCCGCCTCCAGGGCGTCCTGGTCGCCCGGACGTACGTGATGATGGACTACGACATCCGCGCCGAGCACCTGGAACAGGCCGTCGCCATCACCCCCGGCCTGGAGGGCCCGACCGTCTCCCCGCTGCACAACGAGGGCTGGGTCGCCGTACGCGCCATGGTGCCCTCCAAGGGCGCCCAGCGGGTCATGGACGACCTCTACGAGATCGGCGCCCGCGCCATCCTCACCACCGCCATCCACGCCTGCCGGCTCTGAGAGGCGGCGCACCATGTCGGAACGGGCACCGCTTCCCCAGCTCCCCCACACCTTCCGGCCGGGCCGCACCCGCGCGGTCCTGCTCACCGCCGCCGTCGCGATCTTCGGCGTCGTCTCGGCCATCGCGCTGCTCCTCGACCGGCTCGGCCCCGGGGAGCGCGTCAGCTTCGTCTTCACCGGCGCCCTGCTCGCGGCCGTGGTGGTGATCCTCGCCCGGCCGAAGATCGTCGCCGAGGAGTCCGGTGTCACGGTCGTCAACTTCGCCAGCACCCGCCGTCTGGAATGGGCGGAGATCGTCCGGGTGAACCTGCGCGTCGGTGACCCCTGGGTCTTCCTCGACCTCAGCGACGGCACCAGCCTGGCCGCCATCGGCATCCAGCCGGGCATCGCCAGGGAACAGGCCATCGCCGACGCCGCCGCCCTGCGCGCGCTGGTGGAGGCCCGGGCCCGGGAACGCCAGGGCTGAGTCGGGGGAACATCAGGGGCGGCCGGGGGTGTTCACCCTGACGCACACGCCCCTGTCTTGATTAATCTGGTGGCGAAGACGCGCTCCCCGCGCCTTCGCCCCTGTCGTACCGCCCGGTGCACAGGGGTTCCTGCTACCCGAGGAGTGACCCCCTCCGGCGATGGACGGATCGTCCTGCAGTACCTGCGCCGCCCCCGGTCGACATAGCGCACCCCGCGTCCGCGCGGACCGCGCCCCGGCCCCGGCGGCGGCATCATGACCACCCCCCTGCTGCTCCTGGCAGCCGCGTTCCTGCTGATCCTCGCCAACGGCTTCTTCGTGGCCGCCGAGTTCGGCCTGGTGACCGTCGAGCGCGCGGACGCCGAGCGGGCCGCCGCCGAGGGCGACCGACGGGCCCGCAAGGTGGTCGCGTCGCTCAGGGAGCTGTCCTTCCAGCTCTCCGGCACCCAGCTCGGCATCACCATCACCTCCCTGGTGGTCGGCATGCTCGCCGAGCCCGCCCTCGCCGCGCTGCTGCGCGGCCCGTTCACCGCCGTCGGTGTCCCCGAGGGCGCGGTACCCACCCTCGCCGTCGTCGTCGGCATGCTGCTGGCCTCGGCCGTGCAGATGGTCGTCGGTGAACTCGTGCCGAAGAACTGGGCGGTGTCCCGCCCGCTCCAGGTGGCGCGCTTCGTCGCGGGCCCCCAGCATGTCTTCGCCACGGTGTTCCGGCCGGTGATCGCCGCGCTCAACGCCGTCGCCAACCGCCTCGTCCGCGCCCTCGGCGTCGAACCCACCGAGGAGCTGGCCTCCGCCCGCAGCCCCGGCGAACTGGTCTCCCTGGCCCGGCACTCGGCCCTCGCCGGAGCCCTGGAGCAGGACACCGCGGACCTCTTCGTACGGACCCTGTCGCTCGGCGAGCTGACCGCGCAGGCCGTCATGACCCCGCGGGTGAAGGTCAGCGCGCTCCAGTCGTCCGCCACCGCCGAGGACGTGGTCAACCTGACCCGCGCCACCGGACTGTCCCGCTTCCCCGTCTACCGGGAACGGATCGACGAGGTGGTCGGCATGGTCCACCTCAAGGACGCCCTGGCCGTCCCGGCGGCGGACCGGCTGCGCACCCCCGTGAGCCGGATCGCCCGCCCGCCGCTGCTCGTCCCCGAGACCCTGCCGGTCCGCCCCCTGCTGGCCCGGCTGCGCAGCGAGCAGCCCATCGCGGTCGTCGTCGACGAGTACGGCGGCACGGCCGGGGTCGTCACCCTGGAGGACATCGTGGAGGAACTCGTCGGCGAGGTCCGCGACGAGCACGACGGACAGGACGTGCCCGAGCTGGTCCCGGCCCCGCCGGAGGACGGCCGCCCGGCCTGGGACGTCGACGGCGGCTCCCGCGTCGACACCCTGACCCGGGTCGGCTTCACCGCGCCCGAGGGGCCGTACGAGACCGTCGCCGGACTGGTGGCCGACCTCCTCGGCCGCATCCCGGCCGTGGGTGACACCGTGGAGCTGCCGGGCTGGCGCCTGGTGGTGCGCCGCGTCTCCCACTACCGCGCCGACCGCGTCCGGCTGGTCGCGACGGCCCCGGCGGCCCTCCCGCTCACCCGGGTGCGCGCCGAGCGCCGTACGGCGGCGACGGAGACGGCCCCCGTCCCCGCCGTCGCGGAGGGCGTGCGATGAGCCTCCTCCAACTGCTCTTCGCCGCCCTGCTGGTGCTGGCCAACGGCTTCTTCGTCGGCGCCGAGTTCGCGCTGGTGTCCGTGCGGCGCAGCCAGATCGAACCGCTCGGCACCGCGCGTGCCCGGCAGGTGCTCTACGGCCTGGAACGGCTGCCGCAGATGATGGCGGCGGCGCAGTTCGGCATCACGGTGTCCTCGCTGACGCTGGGCGCGGTGGCCGAGCCGACCGTGGCGCGGCTGCTGGAACCGGTCTTCGAGCGGGTCCATCTGCCGCACGCCGTGATCCATCCGCTGGGCTATGTGATCGCCCTCGCCACCGTCGTCTTCTTCCATCTCGTGATCGGCGAGATGGTCCCGAAGAACCTGGCGATGGCCGCCCCGGAGAAGGCCGCGCTCTGGCTCAGCCCGGGGCTGGTCGCCTTCGCCCGGCTGTGCCGCCCCCTCACCGTCGCCCTCGGCGCCGTCGCCCAGGGCGTCCTCAGGCTCTTCCGGGTGGAGCCGAAGGACGAGGTGGAGGCCGTCTTCACCAGCGAGCAGCTCAACCGGCTGGTGGAGGACTCCGGACAGGCGGGCCTGCTCGACCCGGAGGAGGCCGAGCGCCTGGAGGACGCCCTGGAACTGGGCTCCCGCCCGGTCACCGACGTCCTGCTGCGCCGGGAGTCCCTGGTGACGGTCCCTCCCTCGGTCACCCCGGCCCGGATCGTCGAGCTGACCGCCCGCACCGGCTACTCCCGCTTCCCGGTCGCGGGGCGCGGCGGCGCCTTCATGGGCTATCTGCACGTGAAGGACGTACTCGACCTGGAGGACTCCGAGCGGGCGGTGCCGCAGCGGCTGTGGCGGCCGATGACGACCCTGCGCTCCGAACTCCCGCTGGACGACGCCCTCACCGTCATGCGGCGCGCCGCCACCCATCTCGCGCAGGTGGCCGACGCCTCCGGCAGGGTGCTGGGCCTGGTCGCGCTGGAGGACGTGCTGGAGCTGCTGGTGGGGGAGGTGCGCGACCCGGCGCACCGGGCGCCCGCTCCGCCCGCTCCCTGTGACGCGGCCCCCCTCGACCCGGCGTCGACCCGGTCCGCGCCGGGCGGGGAGGTGCTGGCGAGCTGACCGGCGGCGCGGCGCGCCGCGGGGTCCGTCACGGAGCGGTCGGATCCTGCGGTGCCCGCCCCGACAGCACCTCTCCGTACGCCTGCATCAGATCCGGCAGGCGCAGCGTCGCCAGATCGTCCCGGGACAGCGACCCCGGGTACACCGACAGCCGCAGGTCCCGGTACGCGCAGCTCTTCTCGTACAGCGTGCGCAGGAACCGCCCGTTGCCCAGCTCGTCGATCCACCCCTGGTCGACGACGTGCCCGGCGATGGCGCGCAGCTCGTCGAGGGCCTCCTCGTCCCACACGTCGCCGTTCTCCGCGGCCAGCACCTCGCCGATCGAGGTGAGTTCGAGGGGCCGGTAGGAGGGGAAGTCCACGCGGGTGGTGAAGCGGGAGGACAGCCCGGGGTTGGCGGCGAGCAGCCGGTCCATGCCCTCGGGGTAGCCCGCGAGTATCACCACGAGGTGGTCGCGGTTGTCCTCGGCCCGCTTGAGCAGCACCTGCAAGGCCTCGTCGCCGTACGCGTCGCCCTTGCCGTATCCGGAGTTGGACAGCGAGTAGGCCTCGTCGACGAAGAGGACCCCGCCGAGCGCGGAGTCGATCAGCTCGTTGGCCTTCACGGCGGTCTGCCCGAGGTACTCGCCGACCAGGTCCGCCCGCTGTGCCTCCACCAGGTGGTCGCCGCCGAGCAGCCCGAGCGCGTAGAAGACCCGGCCCAGGATGCGGGCGACGGTGGTCTTGCCGGTGCCGGAGGGGCCGGAGAAGACGAAGTGCCGTTTGGGCGGCTGCACGGGCAGGCCCTGCCCGGCCCGCAGCCGGGCCATGTTCAGCTGCGCCGACAGCGCCTTGACCTGGCGCTTCACCGGCTCCAGCCCGACCATCCGCTCCAGCTCGGCGAGCGCCTCGGCCAGCAGCGCCGGGTCGGTGGGTCCGGCGGGCAGCGGCTGCGAGGTCGCGGCGCCCCGTTCGCGCACCGCCGGGTCGCTCACCGACGGCGGCGGTCCGGCCGGTGGCAGCTCGGGCTCGGAGAGCTTCAGGTCCCGGCCCTCGGTGTCGTACAGCGGGTCGGTGGCGTCCAGGCCGTCGAGGTCGGGAACGACGCCGGTGAGGGTGAGGGCCAGGCCGTCGGAGTCGTCGTAGCCGTCGCCCTCGGCGATCGCCGCCAGCCGGGCCGAGGTGTCCATGAACGCCGGGTCGACCCGGTGCACCGCCCGGTACAGCGGGAGCGCGGCGGCCGACCGGCCGGTGCCCTCGTGGGCCCGGGCCAGCCAGTAGCGCAGCTCCTTGCGCTGCGGCTGCTCGCTGCGGCAGCGCATCAGCGCGGCGGACAGCAGCGGCTCGGCCTGCCCGTACATCTCCAGGCGGACCCGGGCCATGCCGCCGAACAGCCCCGCCTCGATGCCGAGCAGCGGATCGTCGAGCAGCGGGTCGGTGTGCCGCACCAACTGGTCCCAGTCCTTGACCAGATAGGAGCGGCAGGCGTGCAGGAACCGCACCTGCGGGTCGGTGTCGACCGGCGGCAGTCCGGCGAGCGCCCGGTCCAGCTCCGGGACATGGCGGCCGTCCAGCCAGTGCGAGGCGTGCGCGAGCAGCAGATCGCGGGGGCTCTCCAGCACCGGCTGCACCCACCAGCCCAGCCAGTACCAGGAGTTGAGCGTACGGCGGTGCCGGGCGCGCTGTTCGCCGAAGCGCTCACGGTGGCGGAACATCCGCAGCAGCGCGGTGGTGGTGTCGACGCGCAGCGCGTGCAGTCCCAGCCAGCCGTCGGCCATCCCGGGGTCGAGGCGCACCGCGGTGCGGAACTCCTCCTCCGCCTGCGGATAGGCGCCCATGGTGTACGCGTCCACGCCTCGCAGCCAGGCGAGGTCGGCCGGGGCCTCGGGGCCCCGCGTGCCGAAGTCCATCACGTCCCCCCACAAACCATGCCCCCGCTGGTTCACCGCCGGGCCGTCGCCCGCCGACCGTTCTGGGTCGAACCGCCGTGCCCCGGACGGGAGTTGCGGCGGTGCGAGACAGCGTCGTCCGGAAGGTCGCACCCGAGGGCATCGTACCCGTGGGCCGCCGCCCGCCGAAGGGTGCCGGTACGGCCGTTTGTCGAGGTGGGAGCAGATGGGGCGCGGTGCGGGTGGTGACCGAGGGTGAGCGGATCGCGGCTCACAGCGCCCGGGGCGGCGGGGTGAGGGAAGAACGAAGCCCCCGGTCACGGGGGAACAACCGGGGGCTTCGCGTACGGGGCGGCCTCGATGGGCCGCACATTGAGAACGTAAGTCCTGTACGGGCCGTCGGTCAAGCGGAGTTGAAGCACCAGGGCAAGTTCCGGCGCAAGGGTCTTCACACGTTCACCACATGACGGGTGCTCCGTCACCGACTGTCATGTGCGGGTCCCCGGCGGGGGCGTCCGGTGGGCCCCGGCAGCACCTCGTACCCCGCTGTTCCCTGCCGTACCAGCAGGTCCGCGAAGGGGCGGGAGGGGTCGTCGGCGAAATGCCGCCGCTCCGCGCGGACCCAGCCGTCCCAGAACTCCCGCAGGTCCGCCCCGTCCCGTGAGCGTCCGCGCCGCCAGGACTCCTCGGGGGGCAGGTCCATCCACAGCAGCAGCGCCAGCCACGGCCGGAGCGCGCGGCGCCCGGCGCCGACGCCCTCGACGAGCACGACCGGCGCGGGCTCCAGCACGCGGGGCGGTCCGAAGTCGCGGGCCGTCCAGTCGTAGGGGGTGTAGTGCGCCGGGGCGCCGCGGCGCAGGGGTTCGATGACCTGGGCCCGCATCCGGCCGGTCCAGTCGAACAGTTCGGTGTGGCTGGCGATGTCGTCGAGGTGCAACACCGGCGCCCCGCCGAGCGCCTCCGCCAGTCGTCCGGCGAACGTGGACTTGCCGGACCCGGCGTGTCCGTCGACGCCGACCAGCCGGGCCGGCCCGCAGGACGGCGGCAGGGCGCGCAGGGCGTCGGCGAGGGCGGTGAGCCCGGCCGGGCGGACGAGGGGGCGGCGGGAGGTCGGCACGTCCCCATCATCCATGGCGCCCCGGGCGCTCCGCTCCAGGTGGTGCCAGTGGTCGAGACCAATATTGGTGGACGCGCCATGGACCGAAGTGCTGGCCGGACCGGGTGATCAACAGCCATAGTTGGCCCACGATCCGAGCACCTGGCCGACCCCGGCCCGCCCGGCATGACGTGCCTCGACCCAACCCGACCCGCCTCGACTGACCTGCCCCGACTTCGACACCTGGGGGTCTTCCGCCCATGAGCAGAGCCGAACAGCCGTCCCGCAGAACCCTTCTGGCCGCCGCGGTCGTCGCCGCCGTGGGCAGCGGAGCGGGAGGGACGGTGGCCCACGCGGCGAGCGCCGCCGCGGGCCCCGCCAAGGCCCCGGCCCGCCCCATCGACAACCACGCCTGGACCACGTACACCGACTGGCGCGGCGGTACCGCCCGCGGTACCCGGGCCGTCGCGGGCGACCGCCCCGGCCTGGCGATCGCGACGCCCGCCGGGACCGCCGACTACACCGACCCGCACACCGGGCGCACGGCCGCCTGGGAGTACGCGACCTGGACCTCCCCGGTCCACCGGCTCAAGGTGCCCTCGACCGAGGTGATCGCCTCCTGGAACGCGCACACCCCGGACGGCACCTGGCTCCAGGTCGAGCTGAAGGGCACCTACTCCGACGGCACCGACACCCCCTGGTACGTCATGGGCCGCTGGGCGGCGGGCGACCAGGACATCCGCCGGACCTCGGTGGACGACCAGGGTGACGGCAAGAGCAGCGTCTGGACGGACACCTTCGCCATCGACGACGCCGCCTCGGGACTGCGCCTGACCTCGTACCGGCTGCGGCTCACCCTGCACCGCAGGCCCGGCACCAAGCTCACGCCGACCGTGTGGCGGCTCGGCGCGATGGGCTCCGACATCCCGGACCGCTTCACCGTGCCCGCCACCACGCCGGGCCTCGCGCGTGAGCTGGACGTCCCGCGCTACTCGCAGGAGACCCACGTCGGCCAGTACCCCGAGTACGACAACGGCGGCGAGGCCTGGTGCAGCCCCACCTCCTCGCAGATGATCATCGAGTACTGGGGCGGACGGCTCACCGACGAACAGCTCTCCTGGGTCGACCCGTCCTACGCCGACCCGCAGGTCTGCCACGCGGCCCGGTACACCTACGACTACCAGTACGCGGGCTGCGGCAACTGGCCCTTCAACGCCGCCTACGCCGCCACCTTCGACGGCGTCCAGGGCGTGGTCACCCGGCTCGCCTCGCTCACCGACCTGGAGACGCTGATCGCCGCGGGCATCCCGGCCATAACGTCCCAGTCGTTCCGCGAGGAGGAGCTGACCGGGTCCGGGTACGGCACCTCGGGCCACCTGATGACGGTGATCGGCTTCACCGCCGACGGCGACGTGATCGCCAACGACCCGGCCTCGCCGAGCAACGAGGCGGTGCGGCGCGTCTACAAGCGGCGCGAGTGGGAGAACATCTGGCTGCGCACCAAGCGGTACAACGCCTCCGGCAGGGTCGTCTCCGGCACCGGCGGCGTCTGCTACCTGTACTTCCCGGCCCGGCCGACCGCGCGGCAGCGCGCCGCGCTGGAAGCGGTCGGCGTCTGCTGAGCCCTCTGCGGCAGTGAGGCTGTGAGCAACCTCTCCGCCGCGCGGGCTCCCGGCGGTGGCAGGGTGGACGGATGACCGCACACCCAGCCACCGCCGGACGCGTCCGCACCGGCGGGCCGAAGGACCACGGCCCGGAGATCGTCGAGCATGCCCTCGGATGGCTCCTCGTCCTGGTCGTCGCCGTGTTCGTGACCCGTCTCGGACTGCTCTGACCCCGGCCTTCCGGCCCCGGCGGACCCTACGGCCGACCTGCCATACTGCGGTTGTCCCGCGCCGCCCCCCGGAGACCAGGGTCGAAATTGAATATCAGTCAACAGCGTGCCTCCGTCGACGACCGTGCCCGTCCCCGGGCCCGTGGCACCGAGCGGTCCCTGGCGCGCCGCGCCGAACTGATCGCCATCGGGCGGCGGCTCTTCTCCGACCGGTCCTACGACGCGCTGTCGATGGACGACATCGCCCGTCATGCTCATGTCGCCAAGGGGCTGATCTACTACTACTTCCAGTCCAAGCGCGGCTACTACCTCGCGATCGTCCAGGACTCCGTCGCCGACCTCGTCGACTTCGCGGCCCGCGAGGCCGAACTGCCCCAGCTGGACCGGGTGCACCGCACCATCGAGGGCTACCTGCGCTACGCCGAGCACAACCAGGCCGCGTACCGCACCATCGTCAGCGGCGGCGTCGGCTTCGACACAGAGGTGCAGGCCATCCGGGACGGGGTGCGCGAGGCGATCGTCGAGACCATCGCCGACGGGGCGTACGGCACTCGCGAGATGGCGCCGGTCGCACGCGTGGGACTGCTCGGCTGGGTGTGCGCCGTGGAGGGCGCCACCCTCGACTGGATCGACCGTCCCGCGCTCTCCCGCGAGACCATGCGCGAGCTGCTGGTGAAGACCCTCGGCGGCACCCTGCGCGCCATCGAGGAAATGGAGCCCTCCCACCGCGCCCCCGCCCCCGCCCGCCGGGACGGCTGACGGGACGATTCCGGCGCCCTCGGCGTTCCTTCCGGTGAGCACGCGGGTACGGCCTGAAGTGAGCGGTCGTTAACCGGTGACGGAAGGTCCGTGATCGGGCATACTCACAGCGCAGCCGCTGGTCAGCCGCTTCCGCGACCCGGGAGCGGAAGCACCGGCGAGTGCCGTGACACCCGGCGGGGCCGCCACCACCGAAGGCGTGCGTCCGCCGCTTGCCCGAACAGGGAGGAGAGCGTTCCCATGCCCGACCGCGCCCCGCAACCGGTGGACCGCCAACTGCCCACGGACGAGGCCCGGGATCTGATCTCGCTCGTCCGTGACATCGCGCAGCGCGAGATCGCCCCGAACGCGGCCGAGGAGGAGGACGCGGGCCGCTTCCCGCGCGAGATCTTCGCCCTGCTGTCGCAGTCCGGCCTGCTCGGACTGCCGTACGACTCCGAGTACGGCGGCGGTGACCAGCCGTACGAGGTCTACCTCCAGGTGCTCGAGGAGCTGGCCGCCGCCCGTCTCACCGTCGGCCTCGGCGTCAGCGTGCACACCCTCGCCTCCTACGCGCTCGCCGCCTACGGCACCAAGGAGCAGCAGACCGAACACCTGCCCGCGATGCTCGGCGGCGGTCTGCTCGGCGCCTACTGCCTGTCCGAACCGTCCTCCGGCTCCGACGCCGCCTCCCTGCGCACCAAGGCCGTGCGGGACGGCGACGACTGGGTGATCACCGGCACGAAGGCCTGGATCACGCACGGCGGCGTCGCCGACTTCTACACCGTCATGGCGCGCACCGGCGAGGAGGGCCCGCGCGGGATCACCGCGTTCCTGGTGCCCGGCGACGCCGAAGGGCTGAGCGCCGCCGCGCCCGAGAAGAAGATGGGCATGAAGGGCTCGCCCACCGCACAGGTCCACCTCGACGGCGTGCGGGTCCCGGACAGCGCCCGCATCGGCGACGAGGGCCAGGGCTTCGCGATCGCGCTCGCCGCGCTCGACTCCGGACGGCTCGGCATCGCGGCCTGCGCGATCGGCGTGGCCCAGGCGGCGCTGGACGAGGCGATGGCGTACGCGGCGGAGCGGCGGCAGTTCGGGCGGCCGATCGCCGACTTCCAAGGGCTCAGGTTCATGATCGCCGACATGGCGACCCAGATCGAGGCGGGCCGCGCCCTGTACCTGTCGGCCGCGCGGCTGCGGGACGCGGGCCGGCCGTTCGCCCGGCAGGCTGCCATGGCCAAGCTGCACTGCACCGACACGGCGATGCGGGTCACCACCGACGCCGTGCAGATCCTCGGCGGGTACGGCTACACCGCCGACTTCCCGGCCGAGCGCTACATGCGCGAGGCCAAGGTGCTCCAGATCGTCGAGGGGACCAACCAGATCCAGCGGATGGTCATCGCCCGTCATCTCGTGGGCCCGGAGACGCGCTGAACTGTCCCGGCCGCACCAGGGGCGCCGCGAGCCGCACCCACTCCGGGTCGTGGCGCCCCGGCAGGGTGCGGCCGTGGCCTGCCCAGGTCCGGAGCAGATCACGGTAGATGGGCGGGTCCGACAGCTGCGGCTGGGCCGTCGGAAGGGGTGACGGAACCGATTCTGCGGGGCGGCGGACGTAGATCTGGCGCTGCCGCGTCGTCGCCGAAAGGGTGGGACTCATACCCGGCCAACGCGACCACGGGTGGACAGGTCACCGGCGCACGGAATCGTCCGTGAGTTCCCGCCCCGCTCCGGCGCACGCGTACCCGACCCGCACCACGGCGGTGTACGGCCATGGCGCGGGGTGTCCGCTACGGGGATGTGCCTGCGCGGTGTCGCGTCAGGCGGCGTGCCGGCGCATCGCGGGGACCCTGATGGGGCGCGAGCCCGGTCCGCCGACGTGCGAGAAGGGCTGCATCCGCCAGTCCAGGCCCTGGGGGAGCGTCAGCAGCAGCGCGGTGTCCTGCTCCTGCGGCTCCACCGACTCGTCGGCGGGACGGGCGTCCGTGGCCCGGCGGCCCGTACCGGCGCAGACCGTGAGGCCGAACGGGTTCCACGGCGAGGCGCACAGCGCGTGCTCCGGCAGGACCTCCTCGTCCGCGAGCAGGGCGATGGGCTGGGCGCAGTCCGGGCAGATCACCCGGTACATCTCGAAGGTGTCGTACGCGTCGAGTTCGTCGGCGTCGAAGTCGTCGGGTTCGACGCCCTCCGGCGTGGGCTCGACGACCAGCTGCTGGCGCTTGGGTGCGGTACGACCAGGGCGCTTAAGACTCTGCATGGGATTCTCCCCCTCGGGCTGGGCCGTGAAGGCGCTGCGGCCTCGACCACAGCAAGCACTTCCCGTCCGGCATCCGGGGTAATCACGGGGACATCACGGAGCCCGCTCGGGGGGTGTGGTCTTCGTCACATGCCGCCCGCAGGTGCCCGGCGCGGCGCATTTGTCCCCTGAGCACGGCACGGCCCGTTTCGCCGAGGTGTCCGAGGAGATCAAGCGCACTGTAGGTTCTTGCGCCATGGAGGAGCTGGACCGTCAGATCGTGCAGCTGCTCGTCAAGGACGGGCGGATGAGCTACACAGACCTGGGCAAGGCCACGGGCCTGTCCACGTCGGCCGTGCACCAGCGGGTGCGCAGGCTGGAACAGCGTGGCGTCATCCGCGGCTACGCCGCGGTGGTCGACCCCGAGGCGGTCGGGCTGCCCCTGACCGCGTTCATCTCGGTGAAGCCGTTCGATCCCAGCGCGCCGGACGACATCGCGGAACGGCTGGCGGGGGTGCCGGAGATCGAGGCGTGTCACAGCGTCGCGGGCGACGAGAACTACATCCTCAAGGTGCGGGTCGCCACGCCGCACGAGTTGGAGGAGCTGTTGGCCCGGTTGCGGTCGTTGGCCGGGGTGTCCACGCGGACGACGGTGGTCCTGTCCACGCCGTATGAGGCGCGGCCGCCGCGGATCTGAATCGTCGTTCTGCGCGTGCGGGTGGTCTGTGGTTGGTCGCGCCCGCGCGGCGGAGCCGCAGATTGAACACAGCACCGCGCCCCTTTGCGGCGTCGGAGGCGCCCCCCGTGCGATGGGCCCCCGGCGTCGGGTGAGACTGGTGCCCATGAGTGAGCGCACCGAGCCCGTCAGGACCGTTCTGCTTCGCCGTGGAGAGGTCCACAGTCCCGCCGATCCCTTCGCCACCGCCATGGTCGTCGAGCGGGGGCAGGTGGCCTGGGTCGGGTCCGAAGGGGCCGCCGACGCCTTCGTGGACGGGGTGGACGAGGTCGTCGACCTGGACGGTGCGCTGGTCACCCCGGCGTTCACGGACGCCCATGTGCACACCACCGCCACCGGGCTCGCGCTGACCGGCCTCGACCTGTCCGGCGCGCCGAGCCTGGAGGCGGCGCTCGGGCTGGTCCGGGAGTTCGCCGCCGCCCGCCCGGACGACCGGGTGCTGCTCGGCCACGGCTGGGACGCCGCCCGCTGGCCCGGTGGCCGCCCGCCGACCCGCGCCGAACTCGACGCCGCCACCGGTGGACGGCCCCTCTACCTCAGCCGGATCGACGTCCACTCCGCGGTGGTCACCACGGCCCTGCTGGACCTGGTCCCCGGCCGGGTCACCCGGGAGGACCGGCCGCTGACCGCTGACGACCACCACACCGTGCGCGCCGCCGCGCTCGCGGCCGTCACCCCGCTCCAGCGCGCCGAGGCCCAGCGCGCCGCCCTCGCGCACGCCGCCTCGCTCGGCATCGGCACGGTCCACGAGTGCGCCGGGCCGGAGATCTCCGGCGAGGACGACTTCACCGGGCTGCTGCGGCTGGCCGCCGAGGAGGACGGCCCCCGCGTCGTCGGCTACTGGGCGGACCGGGACATCGACCGGGCACGCCAGCTCGGCGCCGTAGGCGCGGCCGGGGACCTGTTCGTCGACGGCGCCCTCGGCTCGCACACCGCCTGCCTCCACCAGCACTACGCCGACGCGGACCACACCGGCATCGCCTACCTGGACGTGGATGCCGTCGCCGGACATGTCGCCGACTGCACCGAGGCCGGGCTCCAGGCAGGGTTCCACGCCATCGGCGACGCCGCGGTCACCACGGTCGTCGAGGGCGTGCGCGCCGCCGCCGAGAAGCTCGGCCTGGCCCGGATCCGCGCCGCCCGGCACCGCGTCGAGCACGCCGAGATGCTCACCCCCGACACCGTCGCCGCCTTCGCCGAGCTGGGCCTGACCGCCTCCGTGCAGCCCGCCTTCGACGCGCTGTGGGGCGGCGAGGACGGCATGTACGCCCAGCGGCTGGGCGCCGAACGGGCCCGCACCCTGAACCCCTTCGCCGCGCTGCTGCGGGCCGGGGTCCCGCTGGCCTTCGGTTCCGACAGCCCGGTCACCCCGCTCGACCCGTGGGGCACGGTCCGCGCCGCCGCCTTCCACCGCACGCCCGAGCACCGGGTCTCGGTGCGGGCCGCGTTCACCGCCCACACCCGCGGCGGCTGGCGCGCGGTGGGCCGCGACGACGCCGGTGTGCTGGTGCCGGGCGCGCCCGCCGACTACGCCGTCTGGCGGACCGGCGACCTCGTCGTGCAGGCCCCCGACGACCGGGTCGCGCGCTGGTCGACCGACCCCCGCTCCGGCACCCCCGGCCTGCCCGATCTCGCTCCCGGCTCCGAGTTGCCCGTCTGTCTGCGCACGGTGGTGGGCGGCCGGACCGTGTTCGTACGGCCGGGCGAGTGATCTACGGGGGCGGCGCTCGGGCCGCCCCCGCCCGCCACCCCTCGTACGACCTGCGGATCCTCGCCGCCGACCGGCGGCGGGCGGGCGGACCGGCGGGTTCCTCGGCTGTTGACAGGCAGCGGCCGAGGACGGGTAGGTTCGGCCGGGTCCACCATCGGACGCCCGACCGGGGAACCTCCGCGCACTCGGCGCGGCGCCGCTGGGTCAGGGACGGTGTACCGCACCGGGGCACCGTCGCTGGGTGCCAGGCTCAGCGTCCCCGCCGCCCGAGGGACGTTCCGGCCGGCCGGCAAGGTGGGACCGGGGTGGGGCCCGCGCGTTCAGTAGACAACGGCTTCAGGTCGATCCGCAGCCAGCGGGTCCCAGGTCGGCCCGAAGGGCGCCGGGCCCCGATCCGCCGTACCCGCCGCATCCGGGCGAAAGAGTCCGAAAGAACGGATCCCTACCCCGTTCCGCGACGATCGACACCGGAATACGAACGTCCCGTCACGTCCACGCAGGCCGCGACCATTATGGTGGACCCCTGCGGACGTACTCGAAGGGGCAGCAGTGAACGACGGCGACGAGACCCTCGCGGCACAGGACCGGGGGAGGCGCTTCGGTCCGCTCGGCACGCCTCTGGTGATCATTCCGACCTACAACGAGGCCGAGAACATCAAGGCGATCGTCACCCGGGTACGGGAGGCCGTCCCCGACGCGCACGTCCTCGTCGCCGACGACAACAGCCCCGACGGCACCGGCAAGCTCGCCGACGAACTGGCCGCCGGTGACGACCACGTCCAGGTACTGCACCGCAAGGGCAAGGAGGGCCTCGGCGCCGCCTATCTCGCGGGCTTCCGCTGGGGCCTGGAGCACGGCTTCGGCGTCCTCATCGAGATGGACGCGGACGGCTCCCACCAGCCCGAGGAACTGCCCCGGCTGCTGACCGCACTGAAGAACGCCGACCTGGCGCTCGGCTCCCGCTGGGTGCCCGGCGGCCGGGTGGTGAACTGGCCCAAGGGGCGCGAGTTCATCTCGCGCGGCGGCAGCCTCTACTCGCGCGTGCTGCTGGACGTACCGATCAGGGACGTCACCGGCGGCTACCGCGCCTTCCGCCGCGAGACACTGGAGGGCCTCGGCCTCGACGAGGTGGCCTCCCAGGGCTACTGCTTCCAGGTCGACCTCGCCCGCCGGGCCGTCAGGGCCGGTTACCACGTGGTCGAGGTGCCCATCACCTTCGTCGAGCGCGAGCACGGTGACTCCAAGATGAGCCGCGACATCCTCGTGGAGGCGCTGTGGCGGGTCACCACCTGGGGCGTGGGGGAGCGCGTCGGACGGGTGCTCGGGCGCGGCCGGGACTGACCGCTGCGGGGGGCTTATCCCGGGCTGAGCCGGGGCCAGGCACACTGGAGACATGACGACTGGCGCTTCGACTCCCACCCCCGCCCGGCCGCGCCGCTCCCGGCTGCGCACCTTCCTGCCGTTGGGCGTGGCGGCCTGGCTGGTGCTGGAGATCTGGCTGCTGACCCTGGTCGCCGACGCGGCGGGCGGACTGACGGTGTTCCTGCTCCTGCTCGCCGGGCTGGTGTGCGGCACGGTGGTCATCAAGCGGGCGGGCCGCCGCGCCTTCCAGAACCTGAACGAGGCGTTGCAGCGCGGCACCGCCCCCTCGCGCGGTGGCGGCAACGGCCTGCTGATGCTGGGCGGCCTGCTGCTGATGATGCCCGGGCTGATCTCGGACGCGGTGGGCCTCGTCCTGCTGATCCCGCCGGTGCAGAAGGCGCTGAGCCGTCGGGCCGAGCGGACCCTGGAGCGCAGGCTGCGCACCGCCCGCCCCGGCACTCTGGGCGACGCCTTCCAGCAGGCCCGTATGCACCGCCCCGACGGCAAGGTCGTGCAGGGCGAGGTCATCCGGGACGAGCCGCGCGAGCGTACCGACCGCCCCGAGGAGCCGCGCCCGCCCATCGAGCGCTGAGCGGCGCACCCGAAATGCCCGCGGGCGCCGTACACACCGTGTACGGCGCCCGCGGGCAATTTCTCGGGTCTTGCTGTCGTGGCCTTCGGCTACGCGCTCTTGCGGCTGTCCCTGGGGTGCACCGCAATGTTCATCGCACCGGACCGCAGGACGGCGAGGCGCTCCTCGAGGACCTCTTCGAGTTCCTCGCGGGTACGCCGCTCCATCAGCATGTCCCAGTGCGTACGCGCAGGCTTGGCCTTCTTCTCCTCCGGACCGTCGCCGTCGACCAGAAGTGCCTGGGCCCCGCAGACCTTGCACTCCCACTCCGGCGGGATCTCCGCCTCGACCGAGAAGGGCATCTCGAAGCGGTGCCCCTTCTCGCATGCGTACTCCACGGCCTGGCGCGGGGCCAGGTCGATGCCGCGGTCCGTCTCGTAGCTGGTCACCACGAGGCGCGTGCCGCGAAGAGCTCGCTCACTCATGAATCGTGCCTCCCGGGCTTGTCGCCCACAGGACAGGTGTCGCTGTCGTCGTCATCCGGTCAACGTCCGGTCGGCGGTAAAGATTCCCGTTCCGAGTCCCGTTCCGGGTCATGCGTCGCCGTCGTAGCCGCAGCCTTGTCAACCAGTGCAGTACCCACCGGCGCCCGGTTTGTCACATCTGCAAGGAGATGTCACCCAGCGTTTCGGCATCTTTGACGCGCAGTAACGGTACGCCTGGCAGGCCAAACGCGTACACTACAGCCCTTTCGCTCCGAGTGCTAAATCCTGTCCGGCACCGGATTGCCCGCGTCGCGGATCGCCCGGCGCACCGGAACCCGCGCGAGCAGCACGAAACCGAGCACGAAGAACACCACCAGCGAGATGATCGCGTCCCGGTAGCTGCCGGTCAGCTGGTAGGTCAGCCCGAACAGCAGCGGCCCCAGCCAGCTCATGCCCCGGTCGCTCAGCTCGTACGCCGAGAAGTACTCGGCCTCCTTGCCCGGCGGGACCAGGTGGGAGAAGAGGGAGCGGGACAGGGCCTGGCTGCCGCCCAGGACCAGCCCGATCCCGGCCGCCAGCACGAAGAACCAGAGCGGCGCACCGGCCGGCAGGAAGTACCCGGCGCCCAGGGTGAGCGTCCAGGCGACCAGCGAGCCGAGGATCGTGCGCTTCGCGCCGTACCGGTGCGCCAGCCTGCCGAGCGCCAGCGCGCCCGCCACCGCCAGCACCTGCACCAGCAGCACGGCCACGATCAGGGTCGACTGCTCCAGCCCCAGTTCCTCCGAGCCGTAGACCGACGCCTGGGAGATCACCGTCTGGATGCCGTCGTTGTAGAGGAGGTACGCCAGCAGGAAGGCCAGGGTCAGCGGGTGGCGGCGCATGTCGCGCAGGGTCGCCGCGAGCTGTCTGCGGCCCGGCAGGGCGGCCTCCCGCGCGGGGGAGCGGCGGTCGCGCAGCCGTCTCAGTGGAATGACCGCGAAGGCGCCCCACCACAGGCCGGCCGAGGCCAGGCAGATGCGTACGGCCGTGCTCTCCGAGACGCCGAAGGAGTCGTGGGCGAGGTACAGCACCAGGTTGGCGACCAGGACCAGGGCGCCCGCCGCGTAGCCGAGCGCCCAGCCGCGCGAGGAGACCGCGTCGCGTTCCTCGGGCGGTGCGATCTGCGGCAGGTAGGAGTTGTACAGCATCATCGCCACCGACTGGGCGGCGTTCGCGACCACCAGCAGCGCACCGCCGAGCAGATAGCGCTCGCCGTCGAGGAAGAACATGCCCGTCGTCGCCGCGGCGCCCAGATAGGCGGCGGCCGCGAGGAGCGGCTTCTTGCGGCCGGTGCGGTCGGCCGCCGCGCCGACCAGCGGCATCGCCAGCACCGCCACGATCACCGACAGGGACACCGCGTACGGGAAGAAGGCGCCCGCGCGCACCGGTATGCCGAGGGGGTGGACGAAGCCGTCGGCGTCCGCCGCCGACTTGGCGACCGACGTCAGGTACGGCCCCAGGAACACCGTGAGCACGCTGGTCGAATAGACGGAGCAGGCCCAGTCGTAGAAGTACCAGCCGCGCTGCTCGCGCCGCCGTTCGGCCACTTCGTCGGTGACCTCCGCCCGCACGGCGTCGATGCCCACCCGTGCCCTCGCTTCCCCGTGCCCGCGCCGCGAGAAGGCCCTGGTGCGGGGCTCAGGCCCAGACGCCCCGGTCCTCCATGACCTTGCGCAGTGTGTCGATGTGATCGGTCATGATGCCATCGACGCCCAGGTCGAGCAGACGGTGCATGCGCTCGGGCTCGTTGATCGTCCACACGTGCACCTGGAGACCGAGCGCGTGGGCGGCCCGGACGAAGCGGTGGTCGACCACCTGGATGCCGGACTGCGCCTCGGGCACCTGGGCGGCCACCGCGGACCGGCGCAGCGCGGCGGGCACGCCCCAGGAGCGCAGCCGCAGGTTCAGCACCCCCCTGGTTCCGTACGACGTCGCCAGGCGCGGACCGGCCAGCCGCTGGGCGCGCACCACCCGGGCCTCGGAGAACGAGCCGACGCAGATCCGGTCCCACGATCCGGTGCGGGCGATCAGGTCGAGGAGGGGGTGCAGCGCGGACTCGGCCTTGGCGTCCACGTTCCAGCGGACCTCCGGGAACGTCTCCAGCAGTTCCTCGAAGAGCGGCACCGGCTCACGGCCCGCCACGCGCGCGTGCCGTACCTCCGCCCACGGCAGGTCGGCGATCCGGCCCGCCCCGTCGGTCACCCGGTCCAGCGTCGCGTCGTGGAAGGCGACCAGCCTGCCGTCCCGGGTGGCGTGCACATCGGTCTCGATGTAGCGGAAACCGGCCTCGACCGCGCGCCGGAACTGGAGGGCGGTGTTCTCCAGGCCGTCCGCCGCGCCGCCCCGGTGGGCGAACGGGATGGGTCCGGGGTGGTCGAGGTAGGGGTGGCGTATCCGCGTGGTCACCGTCGAAGTATCGCGCGCCGCGGTGGCGCCGCGGCAACGACCGTGCTGCCGCCGGATGCATCGGGGACGGCGAAGACGCGCAGGAAGAGCTGGGCGAGCGGGCCGATCGAGACCGCGTACAGCAGGGTGCCGACGCCGATCGTGCCGCCCAGCGCGAAGCCGGTGACGACGACCGCGACCTCGACCGCCGTGCGCATCAGACGGATCGAGCGGCCGGTGCGCCGGTGCAGTCCGGTCATCAGGCCGTCGCGCGGGCCCGGTCCGAAGCGGGCGGCGATGTAGAGGCCGGTCGCCACGCCGTTGAGCACGACCCCGGCCAGCAGGAGCGGGACACGGACCGCGAGGGAGTGGGCGTCGGGGACCAGGGCGAGGGTGCCGTCCATCGCGACGCCGACGACGAAGACGTTGGAGACGGTGCCGAGTCCGGGGCGCTGGCGCAGCGGGATCCACAGCAGCAGGACCGCCGCGCCGATGATGATCGACACGACGCCGATGGTCAGGCCGGTGCGTTCGGCGAGGCCCTGGTGCAGCACGTTCCAGGGTTCCAGACCGAGGCCCGCCCGGACCAGGAGGGCGGAGCTGGCGCCGTAGAGGGTGAGGCCGAGATAGAGCTGGGTGAGACGGCGTGGGACGTGCCCCTGCCTGGGTCCCGGTGCGGACAAGAGATGCCCCCTGTTGGAGAAGTGGCCTGGCGCGTGCCACTCTGTGGCTTGGGAAGCATGGCCATCCAGGGCCAATTCGGGGAAGGTGGACTGATCCGCATGGCGCAGTGGACCTCGGCGGTCGGGGCGGCGCAGCTCGCCCGGCTGCTCAAGTCGCAGCAGGACCGCCCGGCGGGCCCCGGCACGCGCCGTCCGCCCGCCTACCGCGCGCTCGCCGACGGCATCCGGCTGCTGGTGCTGGAGGGCCGGGTCCCGGTGGCCGCGCGGCTGCCCGCCGAACGGGAACTCGCGCTCTCGCTGTCCGTCAGCCGCACCACGGTCGCCGCCGCCTACGAGGCGCTGCGCCAGGAGGGGTTCCTGGAGTCCCGGCGCGGCGCGGGCAGCTGGACCGCCGTACCGGCCGGGAACCCCCTGCCCGCGCGCGGGCTCGAACCGCTGCCGCCGGAGGCGCTCGGCTCGATGATCGACCTCGGCACCGCCGCGCTGCCCGCGCCCGAACCCTGGCTCACCCGGGCCGTGCGGGGCGCCCTGGAGGAACTGCCGCCCTACGCGCACACCCACGGCGACTACCCGGCCGGACTGCCCGCGCTGCGCGCCACGATCGCCGACCGGTACACCGCGCGGGGCATCCCGACCATGCCCGAGCAGATCATGGTGACGACCGGGGCGATGGGTGCCATCGACGCGATCTGCCATCTGTTCGCCGGGCGTGGTGAGCGGATCGCCGTCGAGTCGCCGTCGTACGCGAACATCCTCCAGCTGATGCGGGAGACCGGCGCCCGTCTTGTGCCCGTGGCGATGGCCGCGGGGCTCGCCGGGTGGGACATGGACCGCTGGCGGCAGGTGCTGCGGGAGGCGGCGCCGCGGCTCGCCTATGTCGTCGCCGACTTCCACAACCCCACCGGCGCGCTCGCCGACGAGGACCAGCGACGGCAACTGGTGGAGGCGGCCCGGTCGGCGGGGACCGTGCTGGTCGCGGACGAGACGATGACCGAACTGTGGCTGGACGACGACGTGCGGATGCCGCGGCCGGTGTGCGGCTTCGATCCCGCCGGGTCCACCGTGATCACCGTCGGGTCGGCCAGCAAGGCGTTCTGGGCGGGGATGCGCATCGGCTGGGTACGGGCCGCCCCCGACGTCATCCGCAGCCTGGTCGCCGCCCGCGCCTACGCCGACCTCGGCACGCCGGTCCTCGAACAGCTGGCGGTGAACTGGCTGTTCGGCACCGGTGGCTGGGAGCAGGCGGTCGAGGTACGGCGCGAGCAGGCCCGCGGCAACCGGGACGCCCTGGTCGCCGCGGTGCGCCGGGAGCTGCCCGGCTGGGGGTTCGAGGTGCCCCGGGGCGGGCTCACGCTGTGGGTGCGGGCCGGGGGGCTGTCGGGGTCGCGGCTCGCCGAGGCGGGGGAGCGGGTGGGCCTCAGGGTGCCGTCCGGGCCGCGCTTCGGGGTGGACGGGGCGTTCGAGGGGTATGTGCGGCTGCCGTTCACCGTGGCGGGCGCGGTGGCCGAGGAGGCCGCCCTGCGGCTGGCGGCCGCGGCCCGGCTGGTGGAGAGCGGCGGGGTGGGCGGCGGCGAGACACCGCGGACGTTCGTCGCGTAGGGACGGTTGGCGTGCCGGCCGAGCCGGGCGCTACGACGTCTCCGCCACTGCCGCCTTCGCCGGGACCGGGTCGGGCTTGTCCAGGGTGGGCCTGAGGACGGGGGCGGGTTCGGGGGTGGTCTCGGGGTCGGCCTCGGTCTCCGGCCCACCGGTGGGCTCGGCGAGGGCGTCGGCGGGCCCCTCGACCTCCGCGTCGCCCGGCGTCGTGTGCGGCGGCAGCAGGTCCATGACCGCCTGCCGGTGGCTGTCCGCGGTCGCGTCGTCGTACGGGTCGGGTGTCGCCGGAACCTGGAGGCGCAGGACCGGGCCGGTGCCCAGTCGGGCGTAGCCGCGGCCGGGCGGGACATGGCTGACCGGCGTCGTGCGCGGCGGGGCGCCCAGAAACTGCTCCAGCTGCGCCGCGGTGGCGGGGCCGAGGACGACACGCGCGCGTGTGTGCTGCCGTACCGCGTCGCTCAGCGCGTCCATGGCGTCGAACTGCTCGGCGACGACGACCGTGACGCCGGCCGCGCGGCCGTGCCGCAGGGGGATCTGGAGCAGGGACTGGGGGTCCTTGTGCCCGTCGGCGGCGGCCACGTGGGCCAGGGCGGTCGGGCGGTCCAGGAGGATCCACAGGGGCCGCTTGGTGTCCTCGGGCGGCGGGTGGCCCGCCTGGCGGGCGCGGTTGACGGCGATCAGCCGGCGCTCCGTCTCGTGCGCCGCCCACTCCAGGCTGGTCAGCGCCCCGGCCAGCGCGCACTCGACGGCGAGGACGCCGTCCCGGCCGGTCAGGCACGCGTACTCGCCGGTGCCGCCGCCCTCGACGATCAGGACGTCGCCGTGCTGGAGCGCCTGGAGGGCGACGGAGCGCAGCAGGGTGGAGGTGCCGCTGCCGGGCTGGCCGAGCGCCAGCAGATGCGGCTCGGTGGAGCGCGGGCCGGTGCGCCAGACGACCGGCGGGATGTCGTGCTGTTCCTCACCGTAGGTGAGGGGGAGCGTGCGCTGGACCTCGGTGGGGTCGGTGAAGCCGAGCACGGTCTCGCCGGGGGCGGTGACGAAGCGCTGGGCGGGGATGCCGGTGGGGAGGGGGGCGAGGACGGTGACCGTGAGCTGGTTGCCCTCCTCGTCCCAGTCGAAGTGGTACTCCCGGCCGCGGCCCGACTTGGAGCTGAGCAGCTGCTCGATGCGCGCCCGGGACTCGGGCTCGCCGTCGGTGAAGTAGGCGGGGTAGTCGATGACCAGGCGGGTGACGCGGCCCGAGGCGTCGAAGTCGTACGAGGTCAGCGCCGTCTCCCAGTCGCCGCCGTGGCTGTACATCGGCTCGGGGTCCTCGGAGGCCGAGAAGTACGGGACCAGCGCCTCGTAGAGCGACTTCAGGCGCTGGACCTGGGACTCGTCGGGGCCGTCCGGGGCCGGTGGGGTGCGGTCCCGGCCCTGCCACGCCGCCGCCGCCATCAGGGTGATGGCGGCGAGCAGCGGACCGTACGGCACGAGCGCCACCACCAGGATGACCGAGGCCACCAGGAACAGCAGGGGGCCGCGCTTGTCCTTGGGGGTCTCGGCCCACCTGCGCCGGCCGGCCGAGGCCAGTCGGCGCAGCCCGCGGGTGATGGTGATCAGCGGGTGGAGGACGTCGGTGGCGCTGTCGGCGGCCGTCCGGGCCAGCTCCCGGCTCCGGGCGAGCTGCGCGCTGCCGTTGCTCAGAATGCGGGGGAGGGGGCGCCGGACCACTGCTGTCTCCTGGAGGTGCGTACGGGTGGGAGCGGGGCGTGCGGACGGGCAGGCGTCAGAACTTGATGCCGCCCAGGAGGCTCGCGAGGCTCTCGCCGCCCGCCTTGATGCTCGGGGCGATGGCGGTACTCGCGAGGTAGAAGCCGAACAGGGCCGAGATCAGCGCGTGCGACGCCTTCAGTCCGTCCTTGCGGAAGAAGATGAAGACGACGATGCCGAGCAGGACGACGCCTGAGATGGAGAGGATCATGAGGTCTCCTGGTGTGAGGGGACAGTCACCATGAGTACTTCCAGGCTCACAGCATGTATCCATACGACAAAAGGTGCAACTGGGTGAAATTCCGAGGATTTCGTCCGGTTGGCCGAGCAGCTCCCGGCGCGTCCGACCAGCGCGGTTGCGTCCGGCGGGCGCATTGGTGATCTTTGCCTCGGGTGTGTCCGGCCATGTGCGTGCGCAGCAAGTACGCTGGCGATTCACCCGTACGGCTGCACCGCTCGCCGCCGTACGCTGCTCCCCGTACGTCCCCGAAGCGCTCGCAGTGAGAGGCGGTCCCGCCGATGACCGAAGTCCCCGACCCCGAGGTCGTGGAACTCGCGACCAAGATCTTCGATCTGGCCCGGCGGGGGCAGACCGAGGCGCTCACGGCCTATGTCGACGCGGGCGTACCGGCGGACCTCACCAACGACCGCGGCGACTCCCTGGTGATGCTGGCCGCCTACCACGGCCACGCGCAGACCGTGCGCGCGCTGCTCGCCCGCGGGGCCGACGCCGACCGGATCAACGACCGGGGACAGACCCCGCTCGCCGGGGCCGTCTTCAAGGGGGAGCAGCAAGTGATCGAGGCCCTTCTGAAGGGCGGTGCCGACCCGGCCGCGGGAACTCCCTCGGCCGTCGACACGGCCCGGATGTTCGGCAAGACAGAACTGCTGGAATTGTTCGGCGCACAGTGATCCGAACGCCCTGACCAGCGAGGACGGGCTGGTCAGTGGGGTTCGGAACGGAAAACGGGGGAGGCGGGACAAGGCCGCCGGAAATATCGGTCGCGGTACTGATAACCGCCGAGTCATCATGACGTCGTGATTCACGGACGCGATGGCTGGGCAGGTGTTGCCGCACCGCGCGGGCCGTGAATGGTCCGCACGGGCCACTTGACGAGAGGCAGAGGAAGATGGTCTACAGCGAGCAAGAGACGGCGGGCGCCCCGACGTGTTGTCACGCGGCCAGGTAGTGCACGTTCCCCGGTTGCGTCGACGCTTGATGTGAGGCTGTTTCCCATGTTCGATCCGGTCATAGCGCCCAGCGGTACGCTGCTCGGCCTGCTCCAGCGAGGCCGCGGCGACGGCACACTGCACGCGCTCACCGCCCCCCGCGCGGAAGCGCTCGCGGCACTCAACCACTGCGTGCTGCACGACCCCCGCCACGACTGGCAGCTGGAGAACCGCTCCCTCTACTACGCCCGTCTCTACCTCGACCTGGGCGGCGGACTCGACGAGATCGAGGCCCACCTGTTCGACCCCGAGGATGTCCTGGACACCTGCGAGTCCCGCACCGGACTCGCCCTCGCCGTCCTCGGTCACCTCGCCTCCTACGGCCGACGTGACGCCCTCGACCTGCTGCGCGCCTACGCCGCCCACGGCACCAACTGGGCCTGGGCCCTGGACGAACTGGCGCTGCGCGACGACGACGCCGGGCTGCGCGCCCTCGCCGAGCCGGTCCTCGCGCGGTTCCCCGCCGGCCCCGAGGGCGACGCCGAACTGGCCGCCACCGTGAGGGACGCTTTCGAGCCACGGCCCTGGCGGCTCTGGGCGGAGGACTCGCGCGAGACGATCGCCGCACGCGTGCGTGCCGCCCAGGAGACCGGGTGCTTCGACCGCTGGCAGCGGCAGATGCGGCCCTCCGGGCCCCGCCCCGGCTGGAGCGTGCAGGCGGTGTTCGAGTGGGCCCAGCAGGGCATCGAACGCGGCGCCGCCCTGCATGTGCCCGCCGCCCGATGTCTCAGCGCGGTCGCCGGCCCCGAGGACCGGGCCGAGATCGTGCAGGCGGCCAAGGACGGCTCCGACGGCGCCCGCTGCACCGCCCTGCGCTACCTCGCCGACGGCGACGACTCCGACGCCCTCGACCTGATCGACACCGCCGTCGCCACCGGCTCCACGGTTGTCGTGGACGCCGCCGTCGACGCCTTCGAACGGATGCGCGGCGTCGCCGCCGTCGACCGGGCCCGCGGCTGGGCCCAGCGGCCCGACGCCCTCGGCGCCGCCGCCGGGCGGATGCTCGCCTGCCGCGGCACCACCAGGGACAGCGACCTCGTCCTTGGCGCCCTGCGCGAGGCGGTGCGCTCGGAGGGCCCCGACGCGCCCACCCTGTGGACCCTCGTCGACGGCACCGGACGGCTCGGCATCGTCTGCGCGGCGCCCGTGCTGCGGCACGTCTACCGCGAGACCGCCTCGTCCCACCTGCGCGGCCGGGCCGCCCGCGCGCTCGCCGCCACCGACCCCTCCTTCGCCACCGGATTCGCCGTCGAATGCCTGTGGGACTGCGAGGAGACCACCCGGGAACTGGCCGCCCGGCACGCCGAGACCGGGGACGCGCGCGTGGTGGAGCGACTGCGCAGGCTCGCCGCCGATCCGGCCGAGGAGGCGGAGGTCCAGACGGCCGTACGCAGCCGGATCGGCCCTGACGCGCCCGCAGTGTGAACACGGGGTGACTCGCGGGTCAGGAGCGCATGGACGTGGTCCGACCTGCGCGGGAGCCGATCCAGAAGCTCATGGGACGTTCCTCGCCCGGAAAGATCCACGTTGACGCGGCCACGTCCAGCCCGGCGACAACACCCGTATGCGTGTCGTCATCGTGACCGAATCCTTTCCCCCCGATGTGAACGGCGTGGCACACTGCGCGCTCCAGACCGCCCGGCACCTCGTCGACCGCGGTCACGCTCCCCTCGTCGTCGCACCGGCGCCCGCCCCGGGCAACAAGGCCGACGCCGCCCTGGCGCCGTGCCCCGTGGTCCATGTCCCCTCCCTGCCGCTCCCCGGCTACCCCCAGGTGCGCGTCGCCCTCCCCAGCCGACGCCTGGCCGCCGCGCTCGTCACTCACCGCGCGGACGTCGTCCACCTGGCCAGCCCCTTCATCCTCGGTGTGCGCGGCATGGCCGCCGCCGCCCGGCTCGGCATCCCCGCCGTCGCCGTCTACCAGACCGATCTGGCCGGGTACGCCCGCACCTATGTGGGCGCCGGTGAGGCCGCGGCCTGGCGGCGGATACGCTCCGTGCACTCCGCCGCCGACCGCACCCTGGCGCCCTCCAGCGCCTCCCTCAGCGACCTGGAGGCGCACGGCGTGCCCCGGGTGCGGCTGTGGCCGCGCGGCGTGGACGCCGTCCGCTTCCGCCCCGACCGCCGCGACGAGGCGCTGCGCCGCGAACTCGCCCCGAACGGTGAACTGATCGTCGGCTACGTCGGCCGCCTCGCCCCCGAGAAGCACGTCGAACTGCTCGCCGGGGCCTGCGCCCTGCCCGGGGTGCGCGTCGTCGTCGTGGGTGACGGGCCGAGCCGGTCCGGCCTGGAGGAGGCGCTGCCCGGCGCGGTCTTCCTCGGCCGCCGGGGCGGCGACGACCTCGCGCGGATCTTCGCCTCCTTCGACCTCTTCGCGCACACCGGTCCCTTCGAGACCTTCTGCCAGACCGTGCAGGAGGCCATGGCCAGCGGAGTGCCGGTCGTCGCGCCCGCCGTGGGCGGCCCGCTCGACCTGGTCGACCACGGCCGCACCGGACTGCTGGTCCCGCCGGGCGACGCCGACGCCGTACGCGACGCCGTGGCCTCCCTGGCCGCCGACCCCCCGCTGCGGACCGCCTACGGCACCGCCGGGCGCGCCGCCGTCGAGGGGCGCACCTGGGCCGCGATCGGCGACCGGCTGATCGGGCACTACGAAGACGTCCTCGCCGCGCGGACGGCGGTGATGGCGGCATGAGCGCGCTGCGGATCGTCCGGCTCGCCAACTTCGTCGCACCCGCCTCCGGAGGGCTGCGCACCGCCCTGCGGGAGCTGGGCAAGGGCTTCCTGGCGGCGGGGCACGAGCCGGTGCTGGTGGTGCCCGGCGAGCGGTACGACGACCGGGACACCGAGCAGGGCCGGGTGATCACCCTGCCCGGACCGCTGCTGCCCGGCACCGGCGGCTACCGAGTCCTCACCGACAAGCGCCGGGTCGCCGCGCTGCTGGAGGAACTGGCGCCCGACCGACTTGAGGTCTCCGACCGTACGACGCTCAGGTGGACCGGCCGGTGGGCGCGGCGCGCCCGGGTGCCCGCGGTGATGGTCTCCCACGAGACCGCCGACGGAGTGCTGCGCACCTGGGGACTCTCCGAGGGGATGTCCCGGCGCGCCGCCGACGCGCTCAACGCCCGCACCGCGCACGCCTACGCGCGCGTGGTGTGCACCACGGAGTTCGCCGAGCGGGAGTTCGTCCGGATCGGCGCCACCAACGTCGTACGGGCGCCCCTGGGCGTCGATCTGACGGGCCGGCACCCGGCGCTGCGCGACCCGGGCCTGCGCGACCTGCACGCGCGCGTGGACCAGCGGCTGTTGGTGATGTGCTCGCGGCTCTCCGTGGAGAAGCGGCCCGGTACCGCGCTCGACGCCCTGGAGGCGCTGCTGCGGCGCGGCGAGCGGGCGGTGCTGGTGGTGGCCGGGGACGGGCCGCTGCGCGGGCGGCTGGAACAGCGGGCGGCCGAACGGGGGCTGCCCGTGACCTTCCTCGGGCATGTCGCCGACCGCGGTCTGCTCGGCGCGCTCCAGGCCTCCGCCGACGTGTGCCTGGCCCCGGGACCCGCGGAGACCTTCGGGCTGGCCGCGCTGGAGGCCATGGCGTGCGGTACGCCCGTCGTGGCCAGCGCCTCCTCCGCGCTGCCGGAGGTGGTCGGCGCCGCCGGGGCCACCGCCGCCGACCACGGGGAGGCCTTCGCGGACGCCGTCGCCATGCTGCTGGAGCGGCCCGAGGGCGAACGGCGGGGCGCGGCACGCACGCGTGCGGAGTGCTTTGGGTGGGATGCGGCGGTGGCCGGGTTTCTCGCCGCGCATGACGCGGGGGTGGGGGGTGAGGTGCCGGTTGCGGTGCCTGTGCCTGGGCCGGTGGCGGTTGAGGCTCGGGTGCGGGGTGAGTCACCCGTGGCGGTCGAGCCTCGGGTGCGCGAGTCGGCGGTGGCCGTCGAGTCGAGTGTGCGGGGTGATGTGCCGGTGCGGGCCGAGCATTCCGCGCGAGCCGAGTCGCCGGTGCGGGCCGAGTCTCCGGTGCGGGGCGATGCGCCGGGCCGGGGCGATGCGGTGGGTCGGGGTGGGTCCCCCGTGGGGACCGCGGCGAGCGTGCCGTCCGTGTCGCGGGTCGGCGCCCTGCGTGAGGGCGTGTCATGAGACCCGTGCGCTTCGTGGCCCTCGGTGACTCGCTCACCGAGGGTGTGGGCGACCCGGTGGGTGGGAAATGGCGCGGCTGGGCGGCGCTGCTCGCCGGGGAACTCGGCGACCGTCCCGCCCACCTGACCAACCTCGCGGTCAGCGGGGCGCAGACGCGGGACGTGCTGGAGACGCAGCTGCCCGCCGCGCTGGCCCTGCGGCCCGACCTGGTGTCCGTGCTCGTCGGCGTCAACGACACCCTGCGCCGCACCTTCGACATCCACGCCGTCGCCGCCCGGCTCGACGAGGTGTACGCCGCCTGCACCGCCCAGGGCGCGGTCGTGCTCACCGCCTGCCTGCCCGACCCCGGCGCGATGCTCGGCCTGCCGGGCGCCCTGGCCCGCCCGCTGGCCCGGCGGCAACGCGCGGTCAACACCGTGGTGCACGCCCTCTCGGCGCGGCACGGCGCCGTGCACCTGCACGCGGCCGAGGGTGCCTGGCTCACCGACCGCGCGATGTGGAGCGCCGACCGGCTGCACCCGGGAGAGCGCGGGCACCGCCAACTGGCCCTCCGCTTCCACGCCCTGCTGGCCCGGACCGGCCTCGCCGGCGGTGTGGGGCCCTCGCCCGAGCCGGAGTTCCCCGCGCCCACAAGGACGGAGCGGCTGCGCTGGCTGGCCACCGCGGGCACCGGCTGGGTGGCCTGCAGGTGCACCGACCTGCTGCCGCAGCTCCTCCGCCTCGCCGCCGACGAGATGCGCCACCACGCGCGCGGGACCAGCTCCCGCCTGGACCTGCGCACGGCCCACGCGGTGAGCGCCGCGCTGGCCGCGCTGTCCTCGGGGGAGCCGTGGGCGGAGCCGGAGGCGGCCTGAGAGGGCGGCTCGACGCCCGTCCGGACCGCCCGGCGGTGGTCAGCGGCGCCGTACGGCCAGGAATCGCACCGGCGTACCCGGACGGGCCTGGGCCGCCGCGGGCAGGTCGGCGGTGCGGACGACCGCGATCACCGGGTAGCCGCCGGTGGTGGGGTGGTCGGCGAGGAACACCACCGGGCGGCCGTCCGGCGGTACCTGGACGGCGCCCAGCACCAGGCCCTCGCTGGGCAGTTCGCCGAGCCGGGCCCGCTCCAGGGCGGGCCCCTCGGTGCGCAGCCCGATGCGGTTGCTCGCGCTCGACACCCGGTACGCGCGCGTGGTGAGGGTCCGCACGGCGTCCGCGGTGAACCAGTCGGCACGCGGCCCCGGCGTCACCCGCAGCAGGAGTTCCGCCGGGGGGCCCGGCTGCGGGGCGACGTCCACGCGCGCGTGCCGCCCGGTCGCGGGCCCCAGGGGAAGCACCGCGTCCAGGGTGAGCGGCGGGGGGCCGAGCCCGGACAACAGGTCGGTGGAGCGGCTGCCGAGCACCGGCTCGACGGCTATGCCGCCGGAGACGGCGACATAGCCGCGTACGCCAAAGACCGCCGCGCCCACGTCCAGCACCGCCCCCGCCGGTACCCGCACCGGGGCGCCCCAGGCGACCGGGTGCCCGTCGACCGTGACCCGGCAGGGCGCCCCGCCGACCGCGACGGTGACCGCCGAACGGGGGCGCACGGCACAGCCGTCGAGGGTGGTCTCCAGCACGGCCGCCTCGCGCGGGTTGCCGACCAGCCGGTTGACGAGCGCGGCCGCGGGCGCGTCGAGGGCGCCGGAACGGGGAACGCCGAGATGGGCGTGGCCGGGGCGGCCGAGGTCCTGCACCGTGGTCAGGGACCCGGGACGCACCACGGCGAGGGCGCGGTCCGTCATGCGGTCACCGCTCCCCCGGCCGCCGCCACCGGGACGAACCGCACACGCGCCCCGGGCGACAGCAACGCCGCCGGTACACGCGCGTGGTCCCACAGCACCGCGTCGGTGGTGCCGACCAGCTGCCAGCCACCCGGCGACGATCGCGGATAGACGCCCGTGTACGGCCCCGCGAGCGCCACCGAGCCCGGGGGGACGGCCGTACGGGGCGTGGCCCGGCGCGGGACGTCGTAACGGGGCGGCAGGCCGGTCAGATAGCCGAAGCCGGGCGCGAACCCGCAGAACGCGACCCGGAACTCGGTGGCGGCGTGCACCCGGGCCACCTCCGCCTCGGTCACGCCCCAGTGCGCGGCGACGTCCGGCAGGTCCGGCCCGTCGTAGCGCACCGGGAGTTCGATCACCTGTCCAGCACGCGGGGGCGTGGGCGGTACCGCGGAGGTGGTCAGTTCGGCGGCGAGGCGGGCCGGGTCGTCCACACCGTCGAGGAGGACCGTGCGGGCCGCGGGCACGATCTCCCGCGCCGACAGCGCACCCGCGGAGCGGCGGCGCAGCAGCTCCGCGTGCAGGGCCTGCGCCTCGTCCCCCGAGGAGACCTCGACGAGCAGGGCGTCCTCACCGACGGGCAGGGCCCTCATGCGAAGGACTCCACCCGGACGCCCGCCGCCTCCAGCCGCCGTCTGACGCGCCCGGCCAGCTCCACCGCGCCCGGAGTGTCGCCGTGCAGGCACAGGGAACGCGCGCGTACATCGATCCGGGAGCCGGAGTCCGCGACGACCGTTCCGGAGCGGGCCAGGCTCACCGACCGTTCCACCACGGTCGCCGGGTCGGTGAGCACGGCGCCTTCCCGCGCGCGCGGCACCAGAGTGCCCTGGTCGGTGTAGGCGCGGTCCGCGAACGCCTCGGGGACGTCGGGGAGCCCCGCCTTGGCGGCCAGCTCCAGCAGCCGCGAGCCGGGCAGCCCGAGGACGGGCAGCGAGTCGTCCACGAGGAGTACGCCTTCGACGACCGCGCGGGCCTGCTCCTCGTCGTGCACCACCCGGTTGTAGAGCGCCCCGTGCGGTTTGACGTAGGCGACCCGGGCGCCCGCCGCGCGGGCGAAGACCTCCAGGGCGCCGATCTGGTAGGCCACTTCGGCGGTCAGCTCGGCGGGCGGCACGTCCATCGCGCGCCGCCCGAACCCCGCCAGGTCCCGGTAGGAGACCTGGGCGCCGATCGTCACCCCGCGCTCGGCCGCCAGCTCGCACACCCGCCGCATGGTGGCCGCGTCCCCCGCGTGGAAGCCACAGGCCACGTTGGCGCTGGTGACGACGGACAGCAGCCGCTCGTCGTCGGTGAGCCGCCAGCGGCCGAAGCCCTCGCCGAGGTCGGCGTTCAGATCGATGGGGGTCATGGAATCCTCTCAACTCGGTTCAGGCCACGCGGTACTGCTCGTCACGCGCGTCGGTCACGAACATCTGCCCCGGCGCGTGGGTGAGGGCGAACGGCGGGCGCGAGGCCGCGAGCGCCGCCTGCGGGGTCACTCCGCAGGCCCAGAACACCGGGATGTCGTCCGGTTCGGCGTCCACCGCGTCGCCGAAGTCGGGGCGGGAGAGGTCGTCGATGCCGAGCGCCGACGGGTCACCGCAGTGCACCGGCCCGCCGTGCACCGCCGGGAGCAGGCTGCTCTCCCTGATGGCCGCCGCCAGCTGCCGCGGCGGCACCGGACGCATCGACACCACCATGGGGCCGTTCAGCCGCCCCGCCGGACGGCACTGACGGCCCGTCACGTACATCGGCACGTTGCGGCCCTGTTCGACGTGGCGGATCGGCACGCCCGCGGAGGCGAGCGCCCACTCGAAGGTGAAGCTGCACCCCAGCAGGAACGTCACCAGGTCGTCCCGCCAGTGGCCGAGCACGTCCGTGGGCTCGTCGACCAGTTCCCCGTCCCGCCACACCCGGTAGCGCGGCAGATCGGTGCGCAGGTCCGCGCCGTCGGCGAGCACGGTCGTCCAGGAGCCCGCGTCGGTCACGTCGAGCACCGGGCAGGGCTTGGGGTTGCGCTGGCAGAACAGCAGCATGTCGTAGGCCCAGTCGGCGGGCACCGACACCAGGTTGACCTGGGTGTGCCCGGCCGCGACCCCCGCCGTCGGTCCGGTCAGTCCGGAGCGGAAGCGGGCCCGGGCCGTCCTCGCGCTCCACGCGTGCGCGTGCTCGTCGGCCAGGGTCACCGGCCGGTCCTCCGTGCGGGTCACACCAGCTCCTTTCCGCGGGTCTCCGGCAGTCCGAGCAGCGCCAGCGCGGCGAGACCGTAACCGATCGCGCCGAACACGAGCGCGCCGCCCACGCCCCAGCCGTCGGCCAGGAAGCCGACCGTGGTGGGGAAGACCGCGCCGATCGCGCGGCCGGTGTTGTAGGTGAAGCCCTGTCCTGTCCCGCGCACCGCCGTCGGGTACAGCTCGCTCAGGAACGACCCGAAGCCGCTGAAGATGGCCGACATGCAGAAGCCGAGCGGGAAACCCAGCACCAGCAGCAGGGTGTTGGCGCCGCTCGGGATGTTCGCGTACGCCAGGATGCAGAGGGCCGACAGCAGCGCGAAGAGCCAGATGTTGCGGCGACGGCCGAGCCGGTCGGTGAGGTAACCGCCCGTCAGATAGCCGGTGAAGGCGCCCGAGATCAGGAACGTCAGATAGCCGCCGGTACCGACGACCGACAGGTCCCGCTCGGTCTTCAGGTACGTCGGCACCCAGGTCGCCAGCGTGTAGTAGCCGCCCTGGACGCCGGTGGAGAGCAGGACCGCGAAGACCGTCGTCCGCAGCAGCCCCGGCCTGAAGATGGCGGCGAAGGAGTCCTTCGCGCTCCCGCTCCGGCGGCTTCGTTCGCGTACGGCGGTGGCCTGCGGCGCGTCGTGCACCCGGCGCCGCATCCACAGCACCAGCAGCGCGGGCAGCGCGCCGGTCCAGAACATCACGCGCCAGGCCAGGTCGTCACCGAGGAAGGAGAACACCAGCGTGTAGACGATCACGGCGGCCGCCCAGCCCACCGCCCACGAACTCTGGATGAACCCGAGGGTCCGGCCGCGGTGCCTGGCACTCGCGTACTCGGCGACCAGGATCGCGCCGACCGCCCACTCGCCGCCGAAACCGAGGCCCTGGAGGGCGCGGAAGACCAGCAGCGTCTCGTAGTTGGGCGCGAAGCCGCAGGCCACCGTGAACACGGCGTAGGTGATCACCGTGATCATCAGTGCCCTGACCCGGCCGATCCGGTCGGCGAGCACGCCCGCGAGCGCGCCGCCGACCGCGGAGACGACCAGGGTGACGGTGGTGAACAGGCCGGTCTGGCCGCTGTCCAGGCCGAAGTACGCGGCCAGCGCGACCATGCTCAGCGGCAGCGTGAAGAGTCGTACGAGTCCAGGGCATAGCCGCCGAAGGCGCCCGCGAAGGCGCGGCGGCCGCGCGGGCCGAGGGCGCGCAGCCAGCCCAACGGGACGTCGCTGTCGGGGGGTTCGCCCGGCCCTGGCCGCGGGTCGGTGGTCAGGGCCTGCCGTGGAGGGGTCGTGCTCATGTGCACCTCGCAGTGTGAGGACGGAGGGTGCTGGGACTGAGCCGTGCCGTTGCCGTGTCTTGCGGGGTTGTGCCGTGCGTTCGTAGCAACGTAGAGGATCGTTCAACGATCCTTCAATACTCATGTTGTCTCGTTCTTCTGTCTGCGGTTGAATTCCGGGCATGGCAGAGCAGCTGACGGGACTGGCCGACGACCGCGCCCTCCTCGGGCGCACCAGCACCGCCGAGCGGGTGTCGGACATCCTGCGGACCCGGATCGCCGAGGGCTTCTTCCCGCCCGGCACCCGGCTGTCGGAGGACGCCATCGGCGGGGCGCTGGGCGTCTCCCGCAACACCCTGCGCGAGGCTTTCCGGCTGCTCACCCACGAGCGGCTGCTCGTCCACGAGCTGAACCGCGGCGTCTTCGTGCGAGTGCTGACGGTCGAGGACGTCGAGGACATCTACCGCACCCGCCGCCTCGTCGAGTGCGCCGTCGTCCGCGGGCTCGGCGAGCCGCCGTACGCGCTCGACGGGCTCACGTCGGCCGTCAACCAGGGCCAGCTGGCGGCCGCCGAGGAGGATTGGAGCCGCCTGGGCACCGCCAACATCCACTTCCACCGGGAACTGGTCGCCCTCGCCGGGAGCGCACGCACCGACGAGCTGATGCGCAGCGTCTTCGCCGAACTCCGCCTCGCCTTCCACGTCGTGGACGAACCCCGGCGCCTGCACGAGCCCTACCTCGCCCGCAACCGGCAGATCCTGCACGCGCTCCAGGCGGGCGACAGGACCGAGGCGGAGCGGCAGCTCGCGGTCTACCTCGACGACTCACTGAAGCGTATCGGCGGGGCCTACCAGCGCCGGGTGGGCGCCGACGGCTGAGCCCGGCCCCCGCCGGTGACCAGGCGTGTAGCGCCGCTGTGACGGTGGTCGCTTCTGCGCCCGTTTGGGTCGTTGTCAGACCGAGGACCTAGTCTGTGCACCGTGACTTCGCCTGCATCGACGGACAGCGTTCCGCCCCAGCTCAGCGCGGGGCCGCGGCCCGCGCCGGGCCCGGCCGCCGACGAAGGACTGGCGCGGCGGCTGCGCGCGCTCGCCTGCACCGCCCCGCTGCACGACCTGGACACCCGCAAGGCCAACCTCGCGGGCGAGTACTCGGTGTACGGCATGGCCGAGGTCGCCCTCGCCGCGATCGACCTCGTCACCCTGAACATGGACTTCGACACCGGAGCCGACCACGACCAGGTCGTCGCCCGGCTCATCCCCCGCATCGCCGCCCAGGCCCCGCGGCGCCCCGTCACCGAGCACGAGCGCGTGGCCCGCTGGGTGCTGGAGAACCTGATCAACGTGGGCAACGTCGACCGCGGCTTCCGCGCCGTGTACGGCACCTTCGCACCGGACGGCACCTACGTCCGCCGGGACTACGACTTCAAGCTGATCGAGGAGGTACCGGGCCCCGGCGGCAGCGTCTACCTCCGTACGACGGACGAGGCGGTCAACGTCCTGGTCGGCGCCCTGGACACCGACGTCACCAGCGCCCAGATCGCCGCCGAGGTCAAGCTGGAGGTGCTGATCAACCGGGGGCGGCTGGCCGACGCCCAGCTCGCCGCCGAGCAGGCCCGGTACCGCACCGTGCAGTATTCGGAGACCCTGCGCCGCGCCCTGGACGCCACCCGGCGCAACGTCCGCGCGGTGGACTGGCTCAGCGCCGTCCCCGACATGATCGCCGAGGCCCTCGACCACGTCGCCGACCGCTACCGCCACGAGAACGCGATCCTCACCAACATCCGCCGCGCCCGCGACGAGTCCGAGGAGCCCGAGCACAAGCGCCGTGCGGCCGAGCTGGTCGACATCGTCAAGGACTGCATCCGCAGGCACACCCAGCTCCAGTCCCGGCTGCTGGAGGCCGGTCCGCTGTTCCGCGCCGAACAGGACCGGCAGGCCTTCGCCACCCCTGCGGCCACCTCCGGCACGGACCTCTACGGCCATCTCCTCGCCCCCACCCTGCCGCTCCCGCTGGAGCGGGCGATCCGCGTCACCGACGCCTTCTTCGCCGACGGCACCGGCCTGCGCACACCCGTGTCCGTGCGCGTCGGCGACCTCGTCGAGATACTGCTGACACCACCGGTGGAGCGGGAGCACCTGGGCGCGGAGATGCCGGAGCCCGACCTCATCGCCACCCCGGACGACAGCCGCTTCAGCGAGGAGCAGCTCGCGGCGGCGACGGAACTGCTCGACCTGCCCGCCGACGCCCCCCGCAGACTCTCCGGCCTGCTCGCCGAGGCCCGCCGCCGCGACCCCGACCTGCCGTACCTGGTCGCCCTGCTGGCGGTGCACGCGGCCAGCCCGCCCGTCGGCACCGCCTACCGCCAGGGCGAGCAGAAGCTGCTCTTCGCCGTGGACGACGGGACCGAACTGGACGACCCCGAGTTCGGCGGCGCCGACCTCATCGTGGGCACCGCCCTGCTGGACGCGGCCGGCATGGCGGCCGACCGGACGGAGGCCGCGTGAGCAGGCACACCAGCACACCCCCGTACCAGCGACACCGCGGCAAGGAGCCCCGACCGTGACCGAGCACGACGACCGCAGCGAGCAGGAGACCGTCGCCGGGTCGGCGAGCGCTGCCGCGTCGGGGACCGGTTCCGCGACTGGGACCGGTTCCGCGTCCGTGAGCGCCGCCGTCACGCCCGCCGACGCCGCCGACGCGGCCCGGCTCGTCGCGTTCGGGCTCCAGCCCAAGCTCCAGCCCGCCCGCGACCAGGAGTACGCGGAACTGCTGCGCCGCTACCGCGAGGACCCGCCCTTCGCACGGCTCGCGGACGCCGTCGCCACCGGGCTCGGCCTGGTGGTCCTGGAGGTGTCCCCGCGCGCGGGCATGGCGGTGACCGCCGCCGAGGACTCGGTGTTCGCCGTCCGCATGGGCGACTACGCGCGTCGTACCTCAGCCGACTCCGGCGACCGGTTCCTGCACGGGCTCGCCCACCTCGCCGTCGCCGCGATGGCGTTCCCCCGCCCCGAGGACCTCGCCGACGACGGCTACATCGGCCGGGTCACCGTCAACGGCGTCGACGCCTTCGTCCGCCAGGCCTGCCGCCGCCTGGAGGAGCGGGCCGAGGCGCAGGGCGAGAACACCGACCCGGTGAGCGACGCGCCCGGACTGGAGGCCGCCTGGCGGATCTGGGTCAGACGCAGCGCGACCGGCGCCACCAAGGACGCCCGCCGACTCGCGGGCTCCACCACCGGCATCATCGCCAAGGCCGTCGCCTTCCTCACCGACTCCGGCTTCCTCCAGCGCACCGGCGACGACCACGGCGGCACCTACCGCACCACCGCCCGCTACCAGCTCCAGGTCCGCGACATGGCGGGCAGCGCCGCCCTGGCCGAACTACTGGAGCTGGGCGTGGTCCCGGTGACCGACGGCACCCCCACCCTGCTGCCCGCCGAGGACACCGACGACCTGGACCTGGTCGCCGACGCCGGACTGCCGTTCCACGCCTCCCCCCAGCCCTGACCCCCCCGCAGAAGACTGACGAGAGTCCGCCATGTACGAGCTGTCCCGGGTCCGCCTCTACTCCATCGGACCCGCCGGTGCGCGCTACGCCGACACCGTGCTTGACCTGCGCGGTGTCGGCGAGCCCGTGCCCGACCCCGCCCCCACGCAGGCGGAGTTCTTCGAGGAGGAGCCGGTCGGCCCGCCGCGCCGCCCGGCCCCCGCGGGCGTCCTCTTCCTGGAGAACGGCGGTGGCAAGTCCGTCCTGCTCAAGCTGATCTTCTCGGTGATGCTGCCGGGCCACCGCAACACCCTCGGCGGCGCCAGCTCCGGCGTGCTGCGCAAGTTCCTGCTCGCCGACGACTGCGGGCACGTGGCGCTGGAGTGGCAGCACGTGCTGACCGGTGAGTGCGTGGTCGTCGGCAAGGTCAGCGAGTGGCGGGGCCGCCAGGTCTCCAACGACCCGCGCAAGTTCGCCGAGGCCTGGTACTCCTTCCGGCCCGGCCCCGGACTCAGCCTGGACAACCTGCCCGTCGCCGAGTCCACCGCCGTACGCCCGCCCGTCGAGGGCCAGTCCGGCGCCCGGGGCCGCCGCCGCACCATGAAGGGCTTCCGCGACGCCCTCACCGAGGCGGGCAAGACCTACCCGCACCTGGAGGTGCACTGGGAGGAGACCCACGAGCGCTGGACCGAACACCTCGGCGAACTCGGCCTCGATCCCGAACTCTTCCGCTACCAGCGGGAGATGAACGCCGACGAGGGCGAGGCGGCCGGTCTCTTCGCCGTGAAGAAGGACGCCGACTTCACCGACCTGCTGCTGCGCGCCGTCACCGACACCCGGGACACCGACGGCCTCGCCGACCTGGTCAGCGGCTTCGGCAACAAGCTCGGCCGCCGCGCCGAACTGATCGCCGAACGCGACTTCACCGCCGGGTCGGTGGACCTGTTGGGCCGGATCGTCGAAGCCGCCGAGGCCCGTTCACGCGCGCGTGACATCCACACCGCGGCCGAGCGGCGCACCCGCACCCTGTCCCGGCGGCTGTCCGCGCGCGGCACCCAGGAACGCGTCCGCGCCACCGACCTCGCCCAGCGGGTCACGGCCGCCGCCTACGCCGTCACCCACGCCGAGTCCACCCGCGAGCACAGCGCGCTCGTCGCCGCCGAACTCGCCTACCGGCACGCCTCCCTGGCGCTCGCCGCCGCCGAGAAGGCCGCCGCCGCGCAGAAACGCGAACTCGCCGACGCCCGCACCCTGCACTCCGCCTGGCAGGCCGCCGAGACCGTACTGCGCCACCGCGCCGCCGCCGACCGAGTCGCCCGCGTGTCCGCCGCGATCCAGGAGGCCGAGCGGGACGCCGCACCCGCCCTCGCCGCCCGCACCAAGGCCGCCGTCGACCTCGTACGGGCCCTGCACTCGGCCGCGGAGAGCGCCGAGACCCTCGCCAACGAGGAGGAGGAGCGCTCGGCGTCGCTCCAGGACGTCAGCGACTCCGCCCACCGCGACTCCACCGCCGCCGCCACCGAGGCGCAGCGCGCCCGCAGTGAGGCCGGTCACCTGCGGCAGCGGCTCACCGAGGTCGAGCAGGAAACCGCCGAGGCCGTTCGCGCGGGCTGGCTCGACGACAGCGCGCCCGACGCCGACCCGGCCCGTGCCGCGCTCGCCGCCAGCGACGCCGAGAAGAGCGCGGTCGCCGCCTGGGACACCGCCCGCGAGGCCTCCCGCCGGGCCGCCGAACAGGCCCGCGAGACCGCGGCCACCGAGAGCCGCGCCGAACTCACCGCGGCCCGCGCGGCGGACGCCGCCCTCGCCGCCGAGCGGGCGTACGACGGCGAACGCCGCACCGCCGAGGCGCTGGCCGCCGAGACCCGGCTCGCGGAACTGCTGAGCCTGCCGGGCGCGCCACGCTCCGGCGTCCCGGGACCGCGCTCGGGCACCGACAGCGCCCGCGCGAGCACCCCGACGGCCGACGCGAACGGCGCGCTGACCCCCGAGGAACTCGACCGCTTCGCCGACGAGTTGCGCGAACTGCTCGACGACGCCGTCTCCGCCGCCGAGCGCCAGCTGTTCGACCTGCGCACCGCCGCCGCCGACGACGCCCGCATCCTCGGCGCGCTCGGCGACGGCGGACTGCTGCCGCCCGGCCCGGACGTCCTCGCCACCGTCGAGTACCTCGGCGAGCACGGCATCCCGGCCCTGCCCGGCTGGCGCTACCTCGCCCAGGCCGTCGACCCCGCCGACCACGCGCGCGTCCTGGCCGCCCGGCCCGAACTCGTCGACGGCGTGGTCATCACCGACCCGGCCTCGCACACCCGGGCCCGCGAGGCGCTCGGCGAGGCCGCGCTGCTGCCCCGCTCCACCGTGGCCGTCGGCACCGCCGCCGCCCTGCTCGCCCCCACCCCGGCGCCCGGCGCGGACGACGGTGACGTCTTCCTCGTACCGCCGAACCCGGCCATGCACGACGAGCACGCCGCCGACGAGGAGCGGCAGGCGCTGCGCGCCCGCGCGACCGAGCGCGACGAGGAGATCCGGGCGCTCGCCGCCCGGCTCGGCAAGGACCGGGAGCTGTCCGCGCGGCTCGCCTCCTGGCGCACCGGCTGCCCGGCCGGACGCCTGGTCGAACTGGCCGAGGCCGCCCGCGAGGCGCGCGCCTTCGCCGAGGAGGCCGAGGCGGAGCTGGCGGAGGCCCGCACCGCCCGCGCGGAGGCCGAGGAGGCCGCCGCCGAGGCGGCCCAGGTGCGCGACGAACGGCAGGAGGCCGCACAGAAGGCCCGGCGCGCCGCCGACGCCCTCGCCGGACTCGCCTTCCGCCTGCGCGAACGCGCCGGATGGCAGGCGCGGCTGCGTGAACTGGCCGACGAGGCCACCGAGTCGGAGGCCCGCGCCCAGGTCTGCCTGGAGCGCGCCCGCGCCGCCGACGAGGACCGCCGCGCCGCCCAGCGCGCCGCCGACGACGCCCGCCGGACCGCCCGCGCGCTGCGCGCCGAGCGCGCCGAGATCGCGGGCGCCCCCGACGACGTACCCGAGGACGGCACGGACGGGCCGAAGGCCTCGCTGCCCGCCCTGCGGGAGGCGTACCGGGCCGCCTCCCAGGTGTACGAGAAGGTCGGCGTCGGAGCCGACCTGCGGGCCGAGCAGGCCCGCGCGGAGAGCGACGAGAGCGCCGCCCGCGCCGAACTGGACCGGCTCAGCAACAAGGTGCGCACCCGCGCGGAACAGCTCCTGACCTCGCCGGACGGCTCCGACGGCCCGTCCCGGCAGGCCGCCGCCGCCCGCGCCGAGGAACTGGTGCAGCTGCTGGAGACGCGGATGTCCACCGCCTCCGAGCAACTGGGACGCCTGCGCGGCGAGGCCGAGCGGCACGCGCCCGAGGACGGCGACGCCCACACCGACCTCCCTGAGGCACTGCTCCCGCGCGACGCCGAACACGCCCAGGCCCTGCTGCGCACCGCCACCGCCGAACTCGCCTCCCGCACCGAGGCGCTGGCCCAGTCGCGCGACGCCCACGCCGAACTGCTGGCCGCCCACCGTGCCGCCGAGGACGCGGCCGGGGGCTTCGACGAGACCGCCGCCCTGCTGCGCGACCTGCTCCGCGAGCAGACTCCCGACGACGACCAGGACCGGCCCGAGCCCTACCCGGGTTCCCTGGAGGACGCCCGGCAGTCCGCCGCCGAGGCCCGCCGCTCCCTGCGCGGCTGCGCCGCCGACCTGTCCGCCGCCGAGGCCGCCGTCCGCGAGGCCAGCGACATCCTCGTCCGGCACGCCAACTCCACCCGCTACGAACAGGTCCGCACCCCGGCCCGCCAGCAGATCCGCGAACTGCCCGCCGCCGCGCTGCCCGAGCACGCACAGAAGTGGGCGGACGCCTTCGCGCCCCGCCTGCGGGTCCTCACCGACGAGCTGGCCCAGCTGGAGCGCAACCGCGACTCGATCGTGGACCGGCTGCGCGGCCTCGTCGAGTCGGCCCTCGCCACCCTGCGGTCCGCGCAGCGGCTGTCCCGGCTGCCCGAAGGGCTGGGGGAGTGGTCGGGGCAGGAGTTCCTGCGCATCCGCTTCGACGAACCCGACCAGGCCACCCTCACCGAACGGCTCGGCGAGGTCATCGACGAGGCGACCCGCGCCGCCGTGAAGAAGAACTCCGACCTGCGCCGCGACGGCATGTCCCTGCTGCTGCGCGGGGTCGCCGCCGCCCTCCAGCCCAAGGGCGTCGCCGTGGAAATCCTCAAACCGGACGCCGTGCTGCGTGCCGAGCGGGTGCCGGTCGGGCAGATGGGCGACGTGTTCTCCGGCGGCCAGCTGCTGACCGCCGCCATCGCCCTGTACTGCACGATGGCGGCGCTGCGCAGCAACGACCGGGGCCGCGACAAGCACCGCCACGCGGGCACCCTGTTCCTGGACAACCCCATCGGCCGCGCCAACGCCACCTATCTGCTGGAACTCCAGCGTGCGGTGTCCGACGCGCTCGGCGTGCAGCTGCTGTACACCACCGGCCTGTTCGACACGACCGCGCTCGCGGAGTTCCCGCTGGTCATCAGGTTGCGCAACGACGCCGACCTACGGGCGGGGCTGAAGTACATCAGCGTCGAGGAGCACCTGCGGCCGGGGCTGCCGGAGCCCGCCCCGGCCGGGGAGGCGGAGGCGGTGCACAGCGAGATCACCGCGACCCGCATGTTCAAACGCCCCGCCCCCCAGGGGAGCTGACGTCAGTCGAACCAGCCCTGCGCCGCGGGGCTGGTGTTGCGCCAGATGTGCTTGGGCTCCTGGTACTCCGCGAGCCCGGCCGGACCCAGCTCCCGCCCGGTCCCCGACTGCTTGAAACCACCCCACTCCGCCTGCGGGACATAGGGGTGGTAGTCGTTGATCCACACGGTGCCCAGCCGCAGCCGGGCGGCCACCCGCGCGGCCTTCGCCTCGTCGCCGGTCCACACCGCGCCCGCGAGCCCGTAGATCGTGTCGTTGGCCAGCCGTACGGCCTCGTCCTCGTCGCGGAACCGCTCCACGGTGAGGACCGGCCCGAAGGACTCCTCCCGCACCACGGACATCGACGCCTCGCACTCGTCGAGCACGGTCGGCAGGTAGTAGAACCCCTCGTCGAGCCCTTCCGGCCGCGCGCCCCCGCACCGCAGCACGGCGCCCTCCTCGAGGCCCCGCGCGACATACGCCTCGACCTTCGCCCGGTGCGCCGCGGAGATCAGTGGCCCGGTGCGCGCCCGCTCGTCGAACGGCCCGCCGAGCGGGATCTGCCGCGCCCGGCGCACCACCTCTTCCACGAACCGGTCGTGCAGCGAGTCCTCCACCAGCAGCCGCGCCCCCGCCGAGCACACCTGCCCCGAGTGCAGGAAGACCGCGGTCAGCGCCATGTCGACGGCCGCCTCGAAGTCGGCGTCGGCGAAGACGACGTTGGGGTTCTTGCCGCCGAGTTCGAGGGCGACCTTCTTCACCGTCCCGGCCGCGGCGGCCATCAGCCGGCGGCCGGTGTCCAGGCCGCCGGTGAAGGACACCAGGTCCACGTCAGGGTGGTCGCCCAGCGGGGCGCCCGCCTCCGGTCCGGCGCCCAGGACCAGGTTGCCGACGCCCGCGGGCAGGCCCGCCTCCGTCAGCAGCCGCATCAGGTGGATGGCGGTGTGCGGGGTCAGCTCGCTCGGCTTCAGCACGAAGGTGTTGCCCGCGGCGAGCGCCGGAGCGACCTTCCAGGCGGTCTGGAGGAGGGGATAGTTCCAGGGGGTGATCAGGGCGCACACCCCGACCGGTTCGTACACGACCCGGCTGTCGGCGTGGTCGGTGCCGGTGTCGACGACCCGGCCGGTCTGGGTCCCGACCAGCCGTCCGAAATAGCGGAAGCAGGCGGCCACGTCGTCGATGTCGTATTCGCTCTCCACCAGGCGCTTGCCGGTGTCGAGGGACTCGGCGCGGGCGAGTGCGGCCTTGTCCCGCAGCAGCAGGTCGGCCACCCGCAGCAGCAGGTCGCCACGCTCGGCGGCGGGGGTGCGCGGCCAGGGGCCCTCGTCGAAGGCGCGGCGGGCGGCGGCGATCGCGTCGGCGGTGTCCTCGCCGTCCGCCTCGTCGACCACCGCGACCAGGGTGCCGTCGGCGGGACAGCGGATCTCACGGGTCCGCTTCGCCCGGGGTGCGGTCCAGTCGCCGCCGATGAACAGGTCCGGCATCGTGTGCCTCTTTCAGGTGCTCGTGACAGGGGGCCGCCCGGGCGCCGACGCGGCAGGGTCGGTGCCCGGACGGCCGCTTGCGGTGCTCTCGGCTACGGAAGCCAGGCCTTGACCACGTCCGGGTTGGCCTCGACCCACTTCTCCGCGGCGGCGTCCGCGCTCATCTTCTCGTCGGCGATCATCGCGGCGACCTCGTTCTGCTGGTCGGCGGTCCACTTGAAGTTCTTCAGGAACGTGGCCGCGTCACCGCCGTCCTTGGCGAAGTCGGCGTTGAAGTACTTCTGGAGCGGGGTGTTGGCGTACCCGCAGGCCACCTTCTCCGGGTCGGCGTCGCAGCCCTCCTCGTACTCGGGCAGCTTCACCTCCACCAGCTCCATCTGGGCGTTGAGCCACTGCGGCGTCCACCAGTAGCCGATGAACGGCTTCTTGGCGGCGTAGTTCTCCTTCATCTGGGTGATCTGCGCCGCCTCGGAGCCCGCGTAGACCGTCTTGAAGTCCAGCTTCAGGTTCTTGATGATCGCGTCGTCGTTCGTCGTGTACGACGGCGAACCTTCCAGCAGCTGGCCCTTGTCGCCGCTCTCAGCGGTCTTGAAGAGGTCCTTGTACTTGTTGAGGTTCTTCCAGTCGGTGATGTCCGGGTGCTCGTCCACCAGGTACTTCGGCACGAACCAGCCGATGTGCCCGACGACACCGAGGTCACCGCCCGCGACGACGGTCTTCTTCTGCTCGACGTACTGTTCTATCTTCTTCGGCGCGCCGCCCCAGTCCTCCAGTACGGCGTCGACCTTGCCGCTGTTGAGGCCGTCGATCGCGACCGACTCGTCCAGCTGGGTCGTCTTGACCTTGACGTCCAGCTCCTTCTCCATCACGTACTTGGCGACCGCCGCGTTGGCCTCCGCGCCGACCCAGGAGGGCACGGCGATGGTGACGCTGTCGGAGCTGCTGGAGGAGGAGGTGTCGGCGGCGCCGCAGGCGCTCAGCGTGGTGAGGACGAGCGTGGTGGTGACGGCGGCGGCGGCACGGCGGGCATGGGTTCTGTTCATCATGGGAGAGGTGTCTTTCGTTTCTGTCGGGCGGGATATCGCGAGCGGGCGGGGTCAGTGGGTGAGCGACCGGTCGTCCGTACGGCGCTGAGTGGTCCGGTCGAGCACGAGACCGAGGAGGACGATGGCGACGCCCGCAGTCAGACCGACGCCGAGTTCGCTCTTCTGGAGGCCGTAGACGACGTCGTAACCGAGCGCGCCGGAACCGACGAACCCGCCGACGATGACCATGGCGAGGACCAGGACCACGCCCTGGTTGAGGGCGAGCATCAGGGCCGGGCGGGCCAGCGGCAGCTGCACCTGGCGGATCTGCTGCCAGGTGCCCGCGCCCATGGAGCGGGCGGCCTCCAGCGCGGCGGCGTCCACCGAGCGCAGACCCTGGACGGTGATACGGACCACCGCGGGCAGCGCGTACAGGACGGCGGCGGCGACGGCGGCGGCCCGGCCCACGTTGAACAGGGCGACCACCGGGATGAGATAGATGAACTGGGGCAGCGTCTGCATGGTGTCCAGGACCGGACGCAACAGCCGCTCCAGCAGGGGCACCCGGGCGGCGGCCACGCCGATCACGAACCCGGCGAGCAGGGTGAGGACCACCGCGGCGATCGCCTGCGAGAGGGTGTCCAGGGAGTGGTCCCACACACCGATGGCACCGACGGCCGCCATCGACAGCCCGGCCGTGCACATGGCGCCCCAGCCCCCGGCCAGCAGCGCGAGCGCGGCGGCGAGCAGCACCAGCAGCCACCACGGGGTGGCCGTCAGGGTGTCCCGCAGCGGATTGAGGACGCCGGTGGTGAAACCGTCCGCCCAGGTGCGGGTGCCGCCGAGGACGGGCACGCCCTCGGCGAGGTTGCGGGTGAACCAGCCGACGGCGTCGTTGACGGGCCGGGCGATGCCGACGGTCCAGTCGTCGGACCACTCGCTCGGCGTCGCGGCCTTGCCGACCGCGAGCAGCGCGGCGAACGCGCCCGCCACCAGGGCCCAGGCCCGCCAGCCGTGCAGCCAGGCGGCCCCGGTGCCGGCGCCGCCCTCGCCGAGCCGGTCGCCGGCTGCGGCGGTGGTGCGGTCCAGCCAGACCGCGAGCAGCACGATCGGGATGCCGGCGGCGAGCGCCTGTCCCACGTCGACCGTGGACAGCGCGCGGAAGACCTCCTCGCCGAGGCCGCCCGCCCCGATCACCGAGGCGATGGTGACCATGGACAGCGCCATCATGATGGTCTGGTTGAGGCCCAGCAGGATCTCCTTGCGGGCCAGCGGCAGCCGTGCGGTCAGCAGTCGCTGCACGGGCGTCGCGCCGAGCGACGCCGACGCCTCCATCACCGCCGGGTCGGCGCCGCGCAGACCGAGCGAGGTGAGCCGGGCCATCGGCGGGGCCGCGTAGACGACGGTGGCGATCAGCGCGGACGGCACACCGATGTCGAAGACCAGCACCAGCGGCAGCAGATACGCGAACGCGGGCATGATCTGCATGGTGTCGAGGACCGGGCGCAGGATGCGTTCGAACCGGTCCGACAGGCCCGCGCCGAGCCCGAGCAGGCCGCCCACCAGGGCGGAGACCAGCACGGCCACCGCCATCAGCGCGAGCGTCTCCATGGTGGCTTCCCACATGCCCAGCAGCCCGCACACCACGAAGGTGCCCAGCGCCGTGCCCGCGGTCCGCAGGCCCCGCCGTCCCGGCCCGCCGACCCGCCAGGCCGTCAGCACCGCGGCGGCGGTCACCGCGAACCAGCCGAGGTTCAGCAGGAAGTCGGTCACCCAGGCCACCGAGTCCTCGGCCCAGTTGCTCAGGTGCAGCAGGAAGTAGAGGAACACCGGGCTGGTGTCGCGGTTGTCCAGGACCCAGTCGTAGGCGTCGTCGAGCGGGCCCTTCACATCGACCGTCAGGTCGGCGGGCCAGGCTCCGCTGCCCCAGAGCGCGGCGGCGAACGGCACGAGCAGCACGGCCGCCACGCCCAGCACTCCCAGCCGCCGTGTGGACGGCCGCAGCACCGACAGACGGCGCGCGAGGAAGGAGCGGGTGGCGACGCGCTGGTCCCTGCCCGGTGGTGAACCCGTCTTCTGCGGGGCTGGCTTCTCGGGGGTGAGGGTGCTCATCGTCAGCTCACCGCCGCCCGCTCGGAGTCCAGGCCCGCGACGACCGCCAGCAGGTTCTCGTGGTCGACGACGCCCAGGCAGCGGCCGTCCGCCACCACACAGGCCGCCGACCCGCTGCGGGCGACGGTCTCGATGGCGGCGGCGACGACCGTGTCGGGGGCGAGGGCGCCGGGGTGCTTGGTGCCGCCGCAGTCCCCGGCCCGCATGGCGCTGCGGACGGTGATGACCTGCTCGCGGGGGACGTCGCGCACGAAGTCGCGCACATAGTCGTCGGCGGGCGAGGCGACGATCTCCTCCGGCGTGCCGCACTGCACGATCTCGCCGTCCCGCATCAGCGCGATCCGGTCACCGAGCCTGAGGGCCTCGCTGAGGTCATGGGTGATGAAGACCATGGTGCGGCCCTCCTCGCGGTGCAGCCGGATCACCTCCTCCTGCATGTCGCGCCGGATCAGCGGGTCCAGCGCGCTGAACGGCTCGTCGAAGAGCAGGACCTCGGGATCGACGGCGAGCGCGCGGGCGAGTCCGACACGCTGCTGCTGGCCGCCGGAGAGCTGGTTCGGCCTGCGGTGTTCCATGCCGTCCAGGCCGACCTTGGCGACGACCTTCATGGCCTGCGCGCGGCGCTCCAGCTTGCCGACACCCTGGATCTCCAGGCCGTAGGCCACGTTGTCCAGGACCGAGCGGTGCGGCAGCAGGCCGAAGTGCTGGAACACCATGGCGGCGCGGTGGCGGCGCAGTTCGCGCAGCCGGGTGCGGTCCATCGCCCGCACGTCCTCGCCGTCGATCTCCAGTTCCCCGGAGGTGGGTTCGATCAGCCGGGTCAGACAGCGCACCAGGGTGGACTTGCCGGAGCCGGACAGGCCCATGACGACGAAGACCTCGCCCTTGCGGACCTCGAAGGACACATCCCGCACGGCGACCGTGCACCCCGTGGCGCGGCGCAGCTCGTCGGCGGGGAGCGACTCCAGGCCGGGGTTGCCGGGGACGCGTTCGGCCTTCGGGCCGAAGACCTTCCAGAGGTTGCGTACCGAGAACACGGGGGGCGCGGAGTCCGAGGTGGGCGCGGATTGTTCGGGCAGGGTGGTGGACATCAGGCATCGACTCCGGGGTTCGTCGGCCGAGTGAGCAGGTCGGCGCACTTCTCGCCGACCATGAGGACCCCGATCATCGGGTTGACGGCGGGGATGGTGGGGAAGACGGAGGCGTCCGCGATCCGTACCCCGCGCAGTCCGTGCACCCGCAGGTCGGGGCCGACCACGGCGTTCGGATCGTCGGGAGCGCCGATCCGGCAGGTTCCGGCGGGGTGGTAGACGGTGTGCGCGACCTTGCGGGCGTACTCGCTCAGTTCCTCGTCACCGGTGACGTCGGGGCCGGGGCAGACCTCGCGCTTGAGCCAGTTCGCCAGCGGTTCGGTCCTGGCTATCTCGCGGGCGATGCGGATGCCGTCGACGAGCGTGCGGCCGTCGTGGTCGTCCTCGTCGGTGAAGTAGCGGAAGTCCAGCGCGGGTTTCACTTCGGGGTCGGCGCTGGTCAGGTACAGACGGCCGCGGCTGCGGGGCTTGGGGATGTTGGGGGTCATCGAGACGCCGTACGGCGGCTTCTCGTAGCCGATCCGCTCCGGGTTGTCGGTGAACGGGATCTGGTAGAAGTGGAACATCAGGTCCGGGCCCGGTGATTCGGGGTCCCGGCGGACGAACAGACCGGCGTCGGAGTCCATCGCGGAGTTCTCCGGGATGGGCCCGTGGGTCTCCCAGACGATCACCGACTCCGGATGGTCGAGCAGGTGCTCACCCACGCCCGGCAGGTCGTGCACCGCGGGGATGCCAAGGCCGGTCAGGTCGTCCTTGGGGCCGATGCCGGAGAGCAGCAGCAGCCGCGGGGTGTCCACCGCGCCCGCGCAGAGCACCACTTCACGCGCCGCGGTGACGGTCCTCTCCACACCGTCCGCGGTGCGCACCCGGACCCCCGTGACCCGCTCCCCGTCCAGCTCCAGCCGGTACGCCCAGGTCTCCAGCAGGATCGTCAGGTTGGGGCGGGCGTCCATCACCGGGTGCAGATACGCCACCGACGCCGAGGAACGCTTGTTGTCCTCGGGGTGGTAGGCGAGGTCGAAGAAGCCGACGCCCTCGGTGAACGGCTTCTTGTTGAAGCCCTCCACCCGGGGCACGCCGGTGGCCCGCTGGGCGGCGTCGACGAAGTCCCGGGCGATGGCGTTGCGGTCCTTCTCGTCCACCGGGACGATGTTGTTCAGCAGCCGGTCGTAGTACGGGTCCATGGCCGCCGCGTCCCAGCCCTCGGCGCCCGCATCGACCCACTCCGCCCAGTCGGAGGGCAGCGGCTTGAAGCTGATCAGGGTGTTGTGGGAGGAACACCCGCCGAGGACGCGCGCGCGGCTGTGCCGGATGTGGCTGTTGCCGCGCGGCTGTTCGGTGGTTGGATAGTCGTAGTCGAGTTCGCCGCCGAGCAGGCCGAGCCAGCGGCGCAGCGTCAGCACCTCCGGTCGGTCCACGTCGGACGGGCCGCCCTCGATGACGGCGACGCTCACCCCCGGGTCCTCGGTGAGGCGCGCGGCGACGACGGATCCCGCCGTGCCGCCGCCGACCACCACGTAGTCGTACGTCTCCTGCTCGTCCTGCTCGGGCATGAGGTCTCTGCTCCTTGTCGTGCGCGCCGGATGCCTTCCCGGCTCTCCCATGACCAGTCAGGTTGTTGACAGGACATGGGGCGGGGCGCCTGCCCGAATGTCGGGAACTCATTCGAGAGTATTTTCAGATGTGACGCGCATCACAATGCGTCAGTTCCCCTCGGCATGGAGCTGCCCCGAGCAGCCACGCGTGAAAGACGCCGGGGTGACGCTCACCGGGTACCAGCACCCCGCCGTCGCGGGCGACGATCGTGCGGTCTGCGGGGAGCGGGAACATCCGGCGCAGGGTGACCTGATCGGGCATGAGGTCGACGAAATCCGGAAGCCCGCGCAGCCGTCCGCGGCCCGCAGGGACGGTGGCACCGTCCTCATGGCCGAGGGGACCCGTACGAACGCAACGGTCGAATCGCCGCGGTCCTCACCGTTGACCGCTCGCGGCCGTTCACTCGGGCCGGCGTGAACTCACGCCCGGGGAAGGCCGGATGGCGTCGGCCTTCCGAGGAACGCCGACCGTTTCAGGGGCCGGTGAGAGAAAGGATGCGCACCTGGGCGGGCGCCCTGCGAACCCCCTACGAACCCCTGGGAACCGGACGGCTCATGCCTCCTCCGGGACCGGACGGTCCACGAGCCTGGAGGGCCTGACGGCCCGCGCGCCCTCGGAGACCCCGAAAGGCCACGACCCTCGGGGAGTCCGCAAGGCCACGTGCCGTCAGGGGTGAGACAGGCGCCCGGCCCCTCCAGGCTGCCGTATCCCCTTCTGGCCGCGACCGGCGGCCTTCGCCTGTCGCCGGACCCGGCGCCGCTCGCGCCGCAGCGCCCGCGCCGTGCTGCTGGGCGTCGACACCACACCGTTGCGCTGCTTCCACACCTGACGGGTCACCCACACGTCCAGGACGCCCCAGGTCGCCACCACCGTGCTCGCCACGCTGCTGAGGACCATGGGGAACGCCAGCCACGACCCGGCCAGGGTGCACAGGAACGCCACCACCGCCTGCACCAGCGTCACCGCGACGATCAGCACCGCCCGCACCGCCGCAGTACGCACCGGGTCGGGCAGCCGACGGCGCCGCGCGGGCTCCTCGATCCACAACGGCCGGTAGTGCGGCTGCTCCCGGACCGCCGGCATGTCACGCTCCGGCGCCCCGGCCCCCTGCCCCACCGGCGCTCGCCCCGTCACGTCCTGCTCGGGTGCCTCGTACCGCTCCGCCGTGCCCATCACCGTGTCACTCCCCACCGCCAAGCAGGCCGCTCGCCCCGGTCCGAAGACCCGACTCCCCTTGGCTGCCCGGCTTGCGCTGATTTACGCCGCCTGGTTGCAGGACGCGGCTCCTGTGGCCGATTCCGCCCCCATTTCCTGTACAGAAGGACGAACGGCGCACCGCGAAGATTCCCGGGCACCGAAAAATTCTGGCCAAATCCCCATGTGTGCAACCGCCATGGCCCCCTGTGGCCTGGGGTGTCGTGCGGGACACAATCTCCCGCAATGGCCGGACAACTCCACATCTCTCGGCTCCCGTGCGGAAGTTCGCCCTCCGGAAGACTCTTCGAGTTCCCTGTGCGTCGGTAGTAGGCTCGCGCCGTTTGTTGACGCACATGCGCACCCCCTGCCGGTGGGGGGTCGAGCTGGGGGAGTCCATGCGCTTTCGCGGGAAGTCCATCCGCCGGAAGATCGTGGCGCTGCTTCTCGTGCCGCTGGTGTCCCTGACCGCGATCTGGGCCTTCGCCACGGTACTGACGGGACGTGAGGCGGGCCGGCTGTTCACCGTGTCGTCCCTCATCGAGGAGGTCGGCTACCCCACCGAGGACACCGTCCGGGTCCTCCAGCAGGAACGCCGCCAGACCCTCGCCCACCTCGCCGACCCGCGCGCCTCCGACGGCCTCGCCGCGCTGAAACGCAGCCGCACCGCCTCCGACCGGGCCATCGCCGAGATCAGGCGGAACGCCGCCGACCCCGATGTGCGCGACGCGCTGGGACCCGGCAGCGCCGAGCGGCTGACCGCCGTACTGGAGGCCTTCGACGGCATCGACTCCCTGCGCCGCAGCGTCGAGGACGGGACGATCAACCGCTCCCAGGCCTTCGACCAGTACAACCTCCTGGTCGACCCCTGCTACGTACTGCTCGCCAACCTCCACGCCGTCGACGACGTCGAACTGGACAAGCAGTACCGCGCACTCGTCAATGTCGCCCGCGCGCGCGAACTCCTCTCCCGCGAGGACGCCCTCCTCGGCTCCGCCCTGATCGTCGGCGAACTCTCCCGCGCCGAGATCCGCAACATCTCCGATCTCGCCGCCCAGCGCACCCTGCTGTACGACACCAACCTGCCGCTGCTGCCCTCCTCGGAACGCCAGCGCTACGAACGGTTCTGGAAGAACGCCGACACCGCCCCGCTGCGCGTCGCCGAACAGGCCGCGATCGCCGCCGGACCCGGCACACCCAGCGGGGTCACCGCGAAGAGCTGGGACACCGCGGCGGGCAACGTCCTCGACGGACTCGGCACCCTCGACGACGAGGCGAGCGACCGCTACCAGGACCGCGTCAGCCCCATCGCCACCGGCGTCATCGTGCAGGCCGTCTTCGCGGGCGCCCTGGGGCTGGTCGCACTCCTGTTGACCGTGCTCGTCTCCGCGCGGATCGGCCGCGGCCTCATCCGCGACCTGCGGCAACTGCGCCTGGAAGCCCATGAGGCGTCCGGCGTCCGCCTGCCCAGCGTCATACGCCGCCTCTCCGCGGGAGAACAGGTCGACGTGGAGACCGAGGTCCCGCGCCTGGAGTACGACAGGAACGAGATCGGCGAGGTCGGCCAGGCCCTCAACACCTTGCAGCGCGCAGCCGTCGAGGCGGCCGTCAAACAGGCCGAACTGCGCTCCGGCGTCTCCGAGGTCTTCGTCAACCTCGCCCGCCGCAACCAGGTCCTCCTGCACAAGCAGCTCACCCTCCTCGACACCATGGAACGCCGCACCGAGGACCCCGAGGAACTCGCCGACCTGTTCCGCCTCGACCACCTCACCACCCGGATGCGCCGCCACGCCGAGGGCCTCGTGATCCTCTCCGGCGCCGCCCCGTCCCGGCAGTGGCGCAAACCCATCCAGCTCATGGACGTCGTCCGCGCCGCCGTCGCCGAGGTCGAGGACTACGAACGCATCGAGGTCCGCCGTCTGCCGCGCACCGCCGTCACCGGTCCGGCCGTCGCGGACCTCACCCATCTCGTGGCGGAACTCCTGGAGAACGCCACGGTGTTCTCGCCGCCGCACACCGCCGTCCAGGTCCTGGGCGAGCGGGTCGCCAACGGCTTCACCCTGGAGATCCACGACCGGGGCCTCGGCATGACCGCCGAAGCCCTGCTCGACGCCAACCTGCGGCTCGCCGAGACACCGGAGTTCGAACTCTCCGACACCGACCGGCTCGGCCTCTTCGTGGTCAGCCGTCTCGCCCAGCGGCAGAACGTACGGGTCTCGCTGCAAACCTCCCCGTACGGCGGCACCACCGCCGTCGTCTTCATCCCCGACGCGCTGCTGACGGACGACGTCCCGGACACCAACGGCATCGGGTTCCGCCTCGACCGGCCGCAGCCCTCCCGCGAGGCCGAGATCGAGGAGAGCCGCCGCACCGCGCTCTCCCAGGTCCCGGTGCGCCTCCCCGGCCTGCCCGCGTCGCTCCTCGACGGACCCGTCGAGCTGGAGGGCCCCGTCGACCTGGACGCCATCGACGACTTCCCCGGCGCCCTCGACGGTGAGGAGAGCGAACGCGGCGGCCTGTTCCGCCCGCGCCGCGCCACCGCCCGCCCGGACCATGCGGCGGCCGGCCGCAGGGCCGAGCAGGACCCGCACCTCGGCACCGGCGGACCCGACCCGGATGCCGCCGACCCGGAGGACATCGACGACGACCGGCTCACCGCCCCGGTCCCCCTGCCCCGCCGACGCACACCCAAGCTGGTCAGCTCGCACGGACGCCCCGTGCCCGAGCCACGCCCCGGTCGCACGGACGCCGACCTGGACACCACGGCGGTTCCCGGGCCGGGCCGACCCGATCCGGACAGGCCCGCCGCCCTGCCGACCCGCCGCCGGGGGGCATCCGCCATCGGCCGACGCACCGGCCAGGCGGACCGCAAGGACCGCAAGGACCGCAAGGACGAACGGGGCCAGCAGTCTGACCGCAGGGACGGACAAGTCCCGCAGGCCGACCGCCCGGACCGACGGGCCCGGTCCGCCGACCGCCTGGACCGGCGCACCCCACCGACGGACCCCACCCGGGCCGGGACCGCCGAGCCCGCGGCCCACGACCCCGGCGACCCGCCCAGGACCCCGGCCGCGCTCACACCGGCCCGCCGCGCCGCGCTCGCACCGTCCGACCCCCGAGGCGCCGACCGACGGCCCGAGCCCGAAGGCCCCGGCGGCGACACCGGCCCCCTGCCCCGGCGCGTGCGGCAGGCGAGCCTGGCGCCCCAGCTGAAGCAGGAACCCCGGCCACGCCCCGAGGAGCGGACGGCGTCCGACGACCGGGACGCCGACGAGGTCCGCAGCCGTATGTCCTCGCTCCAGCGCGGCTGGCAGCGCGGCCGACAGGAGAACGCCGCGGGCGACGACGCCCACAGCGGCACAGCACCACAGGGAACGAACAAGGGGGACGGTCGATGACCGCACCGAAGGCGACCGGCGACACCGCGACCACCGGGTCCGGCGAGCTGAACTGGCTCCTCGACGATCTGGTGGACCGCGTCGCGCGCATCCGCAAGGCCGTCGTACTGTCCGGCGACGGCCTGGCGATCGGGGTCTCCAAGGACCTGACCCGGGAGGACGGCGAACACCTGGCCGCCGTCGCCTCCGGCTTCCACAGCCTGGCCAAGGGCGTGGGCCGCCACTTCGACGCCGGAGGCGTCCGGCAGACGATCGTCGAACTCGACGAGGCCTTCCTCTTCGTCACGGCCGCGGGCGACGGCAGCTGCCTCGCCGTCCTCGCCGACGCGGACTCCGACGTCGGCCAGGTCGCCTACGAGATGACGCTCCTGGTCAAGCGGGTCGGCGCACATCTGAACGCCGCACCGCGCACCGATCTGCCCTCGGGCGGGTAGTGGGATGACATGAGCGCAGACGGTCAGGCAAGAAGCCACTGGTTCGACGACGACGCGGGGCCCGTCGTCCGCCCCTACGCCATGACGCGCGGCCGCACCAGCCATGCGGCACAGCACCGCCTCGACCTGATCGCGGTGGTCGTCACGGAACGCCACGCGGACGACCCCGAAGAGGACCCGACGCTGTCCCCGGAACACATGGACATCGTCGACCTGTGCCGGGAGACCCCGCAGTCCGTCGCCGAACTCGCCTCCGAGCTGGATCTGCCGATCGGTGTCGTCAGGGTCCTCATCGGGGACCTCGTGGACAGCGACTTCGTCCATGTGACCCGCCCGGTGCCCCCGGCCGAACTGCCCGACGAGAGTATTCTGCGCGATGTGATCAACGGCCTCCGGGCGCTGTGAGCAGCGCGGAAGCGGGGTGAGGACGTGACTGGCTGGCAGTTCTGGGTCGACCGGGGCGGCACCTTCACCGACGTCGTCGCGCGCCGTCCCGACGGCCGTCTGCTGACGCACAAGCTGCTCTCGGACAACCCGGCGCACTACTCCGACGCGGCGGTCGCAGGGGTCGGTGCCCTGCTGGCGGAATCCGGCGACCCCGTCGACTCGGTGCGCATGGGAACCACCGTGGCCACCAACGCCCTCCTGGAACGCAAGGGCGAGCGCACCCTGCTGGTCATCACCCGGGGCTTCCGCGACGCCCTGCGCATCGCCTACCAGAACCGGCCCCGCATCTTCGCCCGCCACATCCAGCTCCCCGAACTGCTGTACGAGCGGGTCATCGAGATCGACGAGCGCATCGCCGCCGACGGCACCGTCCTGCGCGCCCCCGACCTCGACGCCCTCACGGGCCCCCTGCGCCAGGCGTACGACGACGGGATCCGCGCGGTCGCCGTCGTCTGCATGCACAGCCACCTCCATCCCGCGCACGAGCACGCCGTCGGCGAACTGGCCGCCCGCACCGGATTCCCGCAGATCTCGCTGTCCAGCGAGGTCAGCCCACTGATGAAGCTCGTCCCGCGCGGGGACACCGCCGTAGTCGACGCCTACCTGTCGCCGGTGCTGCGCCGCTACGTCCAACACGTCGGCGACCGCCTCGAAGGCGTCCGGCTGATGTTCATGCAGTCCAACGGCGGGCTCACCGAGGCCGGGCAGTTCCGCGGCAAGGACGCCATCCTCTCCGGGCCCGCGGGCGGCATCGTCGGCATGGCCCGGATGTCGCAGCTCGCCGGTTTCGACCGCGTCATCGGCTTCGACATGGGCGGCACCTCCACCGACGTCTCCCACTTCGCGGGCGCCTACGAACGCGTCTTCACCACCCAGCTCGCCGGGGTCCGGCTGCGCGCCCCCATGCTGGACATCCACACCGTCGCGGCCGGCGGCGGCTCGGTGCTGCACTTCGACGGCTCCCGCTACCGCGTAGGGCCGGACTCGGCGGGCGCGGACCCGGGACCGGCCTGCTACCGGGGCGGCGGTCCGCTCGCCGTCACCGACGCCAACGTGATGCTGGGCCGCATCCAGTCCGCGCACTTCCCCCGTGTCTTCGGCCCCGACGGCGACCAGCCCCTCGACGAGGCGCTGGTCCGTGACCGCTTCGCCGCCCTCGCCCGTGAGATCAGGGACCGCACCGGCGACGACCGCACCCCAGAACAGGTCGCCGAGGGCTACCTGAGGATCGCCGTCGCCAACATCGCCAACGCCGTCAAGCGGATCTCCGTGCAGCAGGGCCACGACGTCACCCGCTACGCGCTCACCACCTTCGGCGGGGCGGGCGGCCAGCACGCCTGCATGGTCGCCGACTCGCTCGGCATCCGCACCGTCCTGGTGCCCCCGATGGCCGGTGTGCTCTCCGCGCTCGGCATCGGCCTCGCCGACACCACCGCCATGCGCGAACAGTCCGTCGAGGCACCCCTGGAGCCCGCGGCCATGCCCGGCGTCCGCAAGACCGCCGACGACCTCGAGGCGGCCGCCCGCGCCGAACTCCTCGCCGAGGACATCCCGGAGGACCGGATCCAGGTCACCCGCCGCGCCCAACTGCGCTACGACGGCACCGACACCACCCTCACCGTCGAGCTGACCGACCCCGCCACGATGCGGGCCGCGTTCGAGGAACGTCATCGCGCCACGTACTCCTTCACCCTCGACCGCCCCGTCGTCGTCGAAGCCCTCTCCGTCGAAGCCACCGGACTCACCGACCCCCCCGATCTCTCCGCCCTCGCCCCCTACGAAGGCCGCACCGCCGCCCCGCTGACCGTCCGCCTCCACACCGGCGGCACCTGGCGCGACGTACCCCTGCACCACCGGGCGGACCTGCCGCCCGGACAACCGGTCCAGGGACCCGCGATCATCACGGAGGCCAGCGCGACCACCGTCGTCGACGACGGTTGGCAGGCCGCCGCGACCGAGCACGGGCATCTGGTCATGGAACGCGCGGCGGTCACGCAGAGTTCCGAACTCGGCACGGATGTCGACCCGGTTCTGCTTGAGGTCTTCAACAACCTGTTCATGTCCATCGCCGAACAGATGGGCGCCCGGCTGGAGTCCACCGCCCAGTCCGTCAACATCAAGGAACGCCTGGACTTCTCCTGCGCGCTCTTCGACCCGGACGGGAACCTGGTCGCCAACGCCCCGCACATCCCGGTCCACCTGGGCTCCATGGGCACCAGCGTCAAGGAGGTCATCCGCCGCCGCGGCTCCCGGATGCGCCCCGGCGACACCTACGCCGTCAACGACCCGTACCACGGCGGCACCCACCTGCCCGACGTCACCGTCATCACCCCGGTCTTCGACACCCGGCCCACCCAGCACACCGACGCCACGCAGCGTGACCGCATCCTGTTCTACGTCGCCTCCCGCGGCCACCACGCCGAGATCGGCGGCATCGCCCCCGGCTCCATGCCCGCGAACAGCCGCAGCATCGAGGAGGAGGGCGTCCTCTTCGACAACTGGCTGCTGGCCGAGGACGGCCGCTTCCGCGAGCGCGAGACCCTCCGCCTGCTGACCGAGGCACCCCATCCCTCCCGCAACCCCCGCACCAACCTCGCCGACCTGCGCGCCCAGATCGCCGCCAACCAGAAGGGCGTCGACGAGGTCGCCCGCATGATCGACGAGTTCGGCCTCGACGTCGTACAGGCGTACATGCGGCACGTCCAGGACAACGCCGAGGAGGCGGTGCGCCGGGTCGTCGACGCCCTCGAGGACGGCGAGTACGCCTACGAGACCGACTCCGGCGCCGTCATCCGGGTACGCGTGCGCGTGGACCGCGAGAACCGCCGCGCCACCGTCGACTTCACCGGCACCTCCGCCCAGTTGGACAGCAACTTCAACGCCCCCTACGCGGTGGTGAACGCCGCCGTCCTCTACGTCTTCCGCACCCTCGTCGCCGACGACATCCCCCTCAACGACGGCTGTCTGCGCCCCCTGCGCATCATCGTGCCGCCCGGTTCCCTGCTCTCGCCCGAACCGCCCGCCGCCGTGGTCGCGGGCAACGTGGAGACCTCCCAGGCGATCACCGGGGCCCTCTACGCGGCGCTCGGCGTGCAGGCCGAGGGCTCCGGCACCATGAACAACGTCACCTTCGGCAACGAACGCCACCAGTACTACGAGACCGTCGCCTCGGGCTCCGGCGCGGGCGACGGCTTCCCCGGCGCGAGCGTCGTCCAGACCCATATGACCAACTCGCGGCTGACCGACCCCGAGGTCCTGGAGTGGCGACTGCCCGTCCGCCTCGACGAGTTCGCCGTACGGCACGGCAGCGGCGGCGCCGGACGCACCCGCGGCGGGGACGGCGCGGTGCGCCGCGTCCGCTTCCTGGAGCCGATGACCGTCTCCACGCTCTCCCAGCACCGCCGGGTCCCGCCGTACGGCATGGCGGGCGGCCATCCCGGCGCGCTGGGCGCCAACCGGGTGGAACGCGCGGACGGCACGGTCACCCCACTCGGCGGCAGCGACGCCACGGACGTCGGCCCCGGCGACGTACTCGTCATCGAAACCCCCGGCGGCGGAGGCTACGGCTCACCGCCCGACGACCCCCATCAAGCAGGAGAAGACATCGATGATCCTCGGGCGAACTGAGCGCGGCAGGTTCCCGGTCGAGCCCGTCACGCTCAAGATCCTCGTGGCCGGCGGCTTCGGCGTGGGCAAGACCACGCTGGTCGGCGCGGTCAGCGAGATCAGACCGCTGCGGACCGAGGAACTGCTCACTGAGGCGGGCCGCCCCGTCGACGACACCACCGGCGTGGCGGGCAAGCACACCACCACCGTCGCCATGGACTTCGGCCGCATCACCCTGCGGGAGGACCTGACGCTGTACCTCTTCGGCACCCCCGGCCAGGAACGGTTCTGGTTCATGTGGGACGAACTCTCCGAGGGCGCCCTCGGCGCCGTCGTCCTCGTCGACACCCGCCGCCTGGAGGACTGCTTCGCCGCCGTCGACTACTTCGAACGGCGCGCCATCCCCTTCCTGATCGCCGTCAACTGCTTCGAGGGGGCCGCCCGGCACCCCGCCGACCAGGTCCGACGCGCCCTCGACCTCGACGACGACGTACCGCTGCTGATGTGCGACGCGCGAGACCGACGGTCGGTCAGGGACGTCCTCGTCGGTCTCGTCGAGCACGCGATGACCCGGACGGCGGACCGCCGACACCCGGTCACCACCTGAGGCGACCGCCCGGACGTGACCCGTACCCCCGCCGACCGGGGTACGGGCCACACAGCTCGGATGCCCTGGTTCCCCCCGTGCACGCGCGCGTGGAGGCCTAGTTGTCGCCCTCCTCGAGCCAGCCGAAGCTCCGCTCCACAGCCCGGCGCCAGTTGCGGTACTCCTGGTCCCGCACCGCCGCCGTCATCGCCGGAGTCCAGTCGGCGTCCCTCTGCCAGTGCGTCTTGAGTTCGTCGAGGTCGTTCCAGACCCCGGTGGCGAGCCCGGCCGCGTAGGCGGCGCCCAGACAGGTCGTCTCGGACACGCGCGGACGGATCACCGGCACGTCCAGCACATCCGCCTGGTGCTGCATGAGGAGGTTGTTCTTCGTCATGCCCCCGTCCACCTTCAGGGTCGTGATCCGCACCCCGGAGTCCTGGTACATGGCGTCCACGACCTCACGTGTCTGCCAACTGGTCGCCTCCAGCACCGCCCGCGCGAGATGCGCCTTCGTCACGTAGCGGGTGAGACCGGTGACGACACCGCGGGCGTCGGAACGCCAGTACGGCGCGAACAGCCCCGAGAACGCGGGCACGATGTACGCCCCGCCGTTGTCGTCCACGCTCGCCGCCAGGGTCTCGATCTCGTCCGCCGTACGGATGATGCCGAGCTGGTCGCGGAACCACTGCACCAGCGCGCCCGTGACGGCGATCGCCCCCTCCAGGCAGTAGACCGGAGCCTCGCCGCCGATCTTGTACCCCATGGTGGTCAGCAGCCCGCTCTTGGACGGCACCGGCCTGCCGCCCGTGTTGAGCAGCAGGAAGCTGCCGGTGCCGTAGGTGTTCTTCGCCGTGCCGACGTCGTAGCACGCCTGCCCGAAGACGGCGGCCTGCTGGTCGCCGAGCGCCGAGGCGACCGGCACCCCGGCGAGCTGCCCGACCGCGGTCCCGTACACCTCGGCGGAGGACCTGATCTCGGGCAGGACGGTCTCCGGCACGTTCATCGCGGAGAGGATGGCCGGGTCCCACTGGAGGGTCTCCAGGTTCATCAGCATGGTCCGCCCGGCGTTGGTGACGTCGGTGACGTGCCGTCCGCCGTCGGTGCCGCCCGTGAGGTTCCAGATGAGCCAGGAGTCGATGGTGCCGAAGGCGATCTCGCCGCGTTCGGCGCGGGCCCTGAGACCCGGCACGTGGTCGAGGAGCCAGGCCGCCTTGGGGCCGGAGAAGTAGCTGGCCAGGGGCAGCCCGGTCTGCTCGCGGAAGCGGTCCTGGCCGTCCGTGCCGCCCAGCTCGGCGCAGAGTGCGGCGGTGCGCGTGTCCTGCCACACGATGGCGTTGTGTACCGGCTTGCCCGTCGCCCGGTCCCACAGGACCGTCGTCTCGCGCTGGTTGGTGATGCCGAGCGCGCTGAGCTGGTCGGCGCGCAGTCCGGCCTTGGCGATCGCCCCGGCGACGACGGCCTGCACCTTGGACCAGATCTCGGTGGCGTCGTGCTCCACCCAGCCGGGCTTGGGGAAGATCTGGCGGTGTTCGCGCTGGTCGACGGCGACGATGGCCCCGTCCCGGTCGAAGACGATGCAGCGGCTGGAGGTGGTGCCCTGGTCGATGGCGGCGACGTACTTCTCGGCGTGGTCCGTCATGGCTACCCCTTGGGCTGAGTTGTCTCAGAAGGCTGCGTTGTAGATGAGCCCGGCCAGTCCTCCGCCGATCAGCGGCCCGACGACGGGCACCCAGGCGTAACCCCAGTCGGAGGTGCCCTTGTTGGGGATCGGCAGGAAGGTGTGCACGATGCGCGGGCCGAGGTCGCGCGCCGGGTTGATCGCATAGCCGGTCGGCCCGCCGAGGGAGAGACCGAGGCCCACGACCAGCAGGGCGACGATCAGCACGAGCGTGCCGGACTCGCCGAGCCCCTTGGTCAGCCCGAAGGCGAGGATCGGCAGGACCAGTGCGATCGTGGCGATGATCTCGGTCATGAGGTTGGCGACCGGATGGCGGATCTCCGGGATGGTGGAGAAGATGCCGAGCGTCGGAGTCGGCTCCTCGGCGGTGCCCTCCGTCGTGCCCGTCTCCCGGACGTTGGCCTGGAACTGCGCGAAGTAGACCAGATAGGCCAGTACGGCGCCCAGCATCGCGCCGATCATCTGGCCCAGCAGATAGAGCCCGACCTTGTCCCAGTCACCGGTGTCGACGGCGATGCCGAGGGTCACGGCCGGGTTGAGGTGCCCGCCGGACAACGGAGCGGCGGTGTAGGCGCCCGCCATCACTCCGAACCCCCAGCCGAACGCGATCACGATCCAGCCGGAGGCCCGGGCCTTGGAGTATCTGAGGGTGACTGCGGCGCAGACCCCGGCGCCGAAGAGGATGAGGATCGCGGTGCCGATGATCTCGCCGACGACGATGTCTCCGTTGCTCATGGCGGCTCCTAGTGCCGGACCCGGGTGATCGGCCCCGGTCCTCGGTGCGGGGCGGATTCCCCCGTGACTCCCCGTGACTCCCGTTGCTCCCGTGGCGACTTCGGCCCGGGGCGGAGCGGGTCCCGTGCCCGGCCCAGGCGTCCGTGACGAACGTCTCGTCGTCGCCGAATCGCCTTGTGGGGGAGTGGGCCAGGGTCATGAGCCCATGCGGCGGAGTGCCGGAATCCGCCGAGTATGTACGGCGATGTCGGCTGACACCGGGAAGTGTTCACCGGCGCCCAGGGACCGTCAAGGTCGTTGACGGCAACGGTTCCACCGGCCGTCCCCGGCCGGCCCGGCCGAGTGCGCGAGGGCCCTCAGCCGAGCCCCGGTTCCGCCACCGCGCAGCCCGCCTGGCTCGGCGACGGCTCCGCGCCCCGGAGGACCTCGTACCCGGGCAGCCCGGGCCGGCCCAGCACCCAACTGGCCCCGCCGAGTGACTTCGCGGCCTTCTTGAGCGGCGCCAGACAGGCCGCCGCCTGCCGGTGATCGGTGACGCTGCCCGGCGCGCACACCACCGTGGCCAGGGACAGGGTCACCGGCCGCCCACCCGCATGCCACGGCGCGTCCAGCACGTACACCGCCAGCGGATCCAGCCCTTCCGGCTCGGCCAGGATTAGGAAGTCGTCCCCGCCGATGTGACCCACGCGCGTGTTCCCGGCCGCCGCCGCCTCGAGCGCCCGCCCCACGGACCGGATCAGCTCGTCACCCGCGGCGAACCCCGCCCCGTCGTTGACCTGCTTGAAGTGGTCGACATCCAGCCAACTCAGGGCGAACGTCCGCCCTTGCGCGATCCACCGGTCCACCTCCCCGGTGATGGCGTCCGAACCCGGCAGCCGCGTCAGCGGATTGAGCCCGGCAGCCTCCTCCACCCGGGACTCGGCCAACGCCCGCAACAGATCCGCCAGCCGTACGACGCCCAGGCACCGCCCGTGCTCGTCCACCACGGCCACGTCGTCCGACGCCCGGTCCCGCTCACCGACCGCCACCACGTCCAGCACCTCCCACGCGGTGGCGCCGATGCCCACCGTCCTGGGCGGATCGCCCAGCTTGGCGGCGGGCCGGTCGGCGTACAGCGCATGGCCGTACCGCCCCGACATCGACAGCAGGAAGCGGGAGCGGTGCACCGACCGGACCGGGACCCCGGCGCGGTCCACGAGCAGCACCCCGGAGACTTCCGGCGACCCGGTCAGCAGGGCCCGCACCTGCCCCGCGGACGCCGTGGCGGGCAGCAGCGCGGCGGGCCGCAGGAACTGCCGCACCGACGGACCCGGCCCCGGCGCCGCGGGACCACCGCCCCCGCCGCCGGGGCGTGGTGGAACGTATACGTCCGCGACGGGCAGCCGGGCCGGAGGCGCGAACAACTCGCCCTGGGCCAACTGCGCCCCGGCCGACACCGCCGCCGCGCACTGTGTCTCGGTCTCCACGCCCTCCGCCAGCAGCAGCGCGCCCAACTGGTCGGCCAGCGTGCGCATCGCTCGCACCGCCGCCGGTCTGGACAGCAGGGAGGCGTCGAGTTTCACCAGGTCCGGGGCGATGTCGGTGAGCAGCCGCAGCGGCAGATCACCGTCGCCGACCCCGTCCGCGCTGATCCGGAACCCCTGGGCGCGCAGCTCCGCCACCGCGTCCAGCAGGGCCTGGCGCGGCACATGGGTCCAGGGCGGGCAGATGTCGATCGTCACCTCCCAGGGCAGCCGTCCCGCCGCCCGCACGGCGTCGTGCAGCGGACCGAGCCCACCGAGGTCGGCGAGGGTACCGGCGAACACATTGACATGCAGCGGCAGCAGGGTCTCCTTGCCCACCGCCGCGCGGACCGCCAACACCGCCAGCCGACCGTCGATCTCGGGGTCCCGACGGGCCTCGGCCAGCACGTCACCGGTCTCCGGGCGGGCGAGGATCTCCAACGCCGCGATCCCTCCGGTGGCCAGGTTGACCACCGGCTGGAACGCGAAGCGGAGCGTGTCCGACCAGGAGTGCACGGGAGCATGATGGCGCCGCCCGCGCGGGCCCAGGCCCAGTTCATGAGACGTTCACGCAGGATTCCGAGGCGATCACAGAGCGTACGGACAGCTCGCCCCGCGGGGTACCCGGAGGTGAGGGCCGTGCCTCACCGCACCGCTATCACCGCCGAACCGTGCCCGAACAGTCCCTGGTTCGCCGCGATGCCCATGCGCGCCCCCGCCACCTGCCGGTCTCCCGCCTCACCCCGCAACTGCCAGGTCAGCTCGCACACCTGGGCGACCGCCTGAGCCGGTACCGCCTCCCCGAAGGAGGCCAGTCCACCGCTGGCGTTCACGGGTATGCGCCCGCCCGGCGCGGTCGCCCCGTCCCTGAGCAGCTTCGCCCCCTCACCCTCGGCGCACAGCCCCAGATCCTCGTACCACTGCAACTCCAGGGCCGTGGACAGGTCGTACACCTCCGCGAGGGACAGGTCCCCCGGCCCGGCACCGGCCTCCTCGTAGGCCGCCCGGGCGATCGAGGCGCGGAACGACTCCGCGGGGGGCGCCACCGCCACCGCCGAGTCCGTCGCCATGTCCGGCAGATCCAGCACGGTGTTGGGATAGCGCGGCGTCACCGTCGACACCGCGCGGATGCGCACCGGCCGCGCCGCCCCGTGCCGGTGCGCGAAGTCCATGCTGGACAGCACCAGCGCCGCCCCGCCGTCCGAGGTCGCACAGATGTCCAGGAGCCGCAGCGGATCCGCGACCACCGCGGAGGCCGCGACCTCCTCGGCGGTCACCCGACGCCGGTAGCGCGCATACGGGTTCAGCGCCCCCAGCGCCGCGTTCTTCACCTTGACCTGGGCGAAGTCCTCCACCGTGTCGCCGTGCACGGCCATCCGCCGGCGCGCGTACAGCCCGAAGTACGTCGGATTGGTCGCGCCGAGGACCCGGAAGCGCAGCCAGTCCGGATCGTCGGGCCGCTCGCCGCCCGCCGGGCGGAAGAACCCCTTGGGCGCGGCGTCGGCGCCGACCACCAGCACCACGTCCGCCAGGCCCGCCAGGATCTGCGCCCGCGCGGCGTTCACCGCCTGCGCCCCCGACGCGCAGGCCGCGTACACGCTGGTGACCCGGGCCCCCTGCCAGCCCAGGGCCTTGGCGAACGCGGCCCCCGCCACATACCCCGGATAGCCGCCGCGCACGGTGTCCGCGCCCACGATCGAGCCGATCTGCCGCCATTCCAGCCCGGCGTCGGCGAGCGCCGCGCGGGCCGCCACCGCGCCGTACTCGACGAAGCCGCGCCCCCACTTCCCCCAGGGGTGCATGCCCGCCCCGAGCACCGCAACCTCACCCGTCATCACGCCACCCCCGTCGGCCGCCACTGCCACGTCGTCCAGGTCGCCCCCGCTTCCCCGAGCAGCACACCGGGGACGACCTCCACCTCCATGCCCACCGCCAGATGAGCGACGGTGACACCGGGAGCCGCCTGTCCCAGCACCACCATCCGCTCGGACTCCAGCTCCACAGCGATCAACGCGCACGGCACCCACGGAAGTTCCGGATCGGTCACATACGGTGACGGAGGCCGGTACCGGCTGTCCGTGTACGACCAGACACGCCCCCGCCGCGACAACGGCACCTCCACCAGATCGCCGCCGGAACAGCCGGGATTGCGGCAGTGGACGTCCTCGCGCGGGAAGAACACCGAGGCGCAGCCCGAGCACCGCGTGCCGAGCAACCGGAACGCGTCCCCCTCTCCGGCGAACCACCCGGCCACCACAGGGGTCCCTGTCTCTGTCAACGCCCCTCCCGGATCCGTAACTGACGGAACGTCAGAAGTGTGCCACGGGCAACCGGGTAGCGGCAGGGCGTCTTCCCCGCCGCAGCCTCCACCTGATAGACGCAGGGGACATGACACGACTCACCACCGCGGTACGAGGACTGGTCACCACGCTCGCCGCCCTGCTGGCCGTCACCGCCACGTCCGCCCCCGCCCAGGCGAAGACCGAGCCCAGGGCACCCGACGACTTCGTCGCCCTGCGAACCGTGGACCGGACGATCATCGAGGAGATGCGCTACATCACCCCCCACAACTTCATCGGCGAGCGCATCGACGGCTACCGCCAACCCCTGTGCATCCTCACCCGCCCCGCCGCCGAAGCCCTGCACCAGGCCCAGCGACAACTCCTGCGCCAGGGCTACGGCCTCAAGGTGTACGACTGCTACCGGCCACAGCGCGCCGTCGACCACTTCGTCCGCTGGGCCGAGGACCTCGACGACCAGACGATGAAGGACGAGTTCTACCCGGACGTCGACAAGACACGGCTGTTCACGGACGGCTACATCGCGGCGAGATCCGGCCACAGCCGCGGCTCCACCGTGGACCTCACCCTGGTCCGCCTCCCGGCCCGCCCCACCAAGCCCTACGTCCCCGGCCAGCCCCTGGTGCCCTGCTACGCGCCCCAGGACGAGCGCTTCCCCGACAACTCGGTCGACATGGGGACCGGCTACGACTGCTTCGACACCCTCAGCCACACACTCGACCCGCGTGTCCAGGGCCCCCAGCGCGCCAACCGACTGCTGCTGAAGACCACCCTGGAAGACCTGGGCTTCGTGAACCTCGCCGAGGAATGGTGGCACTTCACCTACCGTCCCGAGCGCTACCCGGACACCTACTTCGACTTCCCGGTGTCCGCCCGATCGCTCGCCGCCCGCCCTTGAGCCGCCCACCGAAGACGCCCTCTCCGTGATCGGATACAGTCCGCCGCGTGTCCGAATCTCAGCACTCCACGATCAACTCCGCAGCGAACTCGCACTGTTCGCGCTGCGGCGCGCCCTACGGAGAGGGCGTCACCGGCTGGCCCCGCACCTGCCCGGCCTGCGGCACTGTCGCGTACCGCAACCCGCTGCCCGTCGCGGTGGCCCTCCAACCCGTGTACGACACCCAGGGCACCGCCCTGGTCGTCATCACGCGAACCATCGGTCCCGCGCGCGGGGGCGTCGCACTGCCCGGCGGCTACATCGACGACCGTGAGGACTGGCGCCAGGCCGTCGTCCGTGAACTCAAGGAGGAGACCGGCATCGACGCGGCGAGCCGCGACGTACGGCTGGTCGACGCGATGAGTTCCCCCGACGGGCACCTGCTGCTCTTCGGGCTCCTCCCCGAACGCCCCGCCGACCGCCTCCCCGAGCCGGCCGCCACGGACGAGACGGAGGGCTGGCACCTCCTGCGCAGGCCCGAGGAGCTGGCCTTCCCGCTGCACACCCTGGCCGTGCGCGCCTGGTTCGAGGGCCGTTACTGACCCGGGGCCCCGGCGAGCCCCCGTACCCGCACCGGACGGCCGGGCTCGCACACCCCGTCATCACCCTCCCGGCGGACCACCACCCGCCTCCCCTCCCAGCGGGCGACGTACCGCTCCAGCTCCGGCTCGTCCCACCCGTCGCCCGCGTCCGCCACCACCAGCCCGCCCCCGGTACGCCCCGGGGCGGGCGCCCACACCTCCAGCTCCAGCCCACCGTCCGTCCCGCGCACCGGCACGACGGAACCCGCGCGCGCGAGCACCGGAACACGCGACAGGGGCGCCTCCACGACCACCCGCGCGGGACCCTCGTAGACCTGCTCCGTCACCGTGTCGTACCAGCGCCCGCGCGGCAGCCGCACCGCCCGCCGGTCCGACCCCGGGTCGAGCACCGGAGCCACCAGCAGACCGTCGCCCAGCAGGAAGGCGTCCTCGCAGTCGCGCAACGCCCGGTCCTCCGGGGTGCCCCACCACACGGGCCGCACGTACGGCGCCCCCGTGCGCCGCGCGAGATGCGCCAGCGTCACGAAGTACGGCAGCAGCCGCCGCCGCTCGAGGAGCGCCACGCGCGCGTGCTCCAGCACCTCGGCCCCGAACTCCCACGGCTCCCGCCGCCCCGCCCGGATGCTCGCGTGCGTGCGGAACAACGGCAGATACGCGCCCAGCTGGAACCACCGCAGATACAGCTCGGGCGACGGAAAACCGTCGAAGCCGCCCACGTCCGGACCCGAGTACGGCACCCCGCACAGCCCCAGACCCAGCACCAGCGACAGCGACGCCCGCAGCCCCGCCCACCCCGTCGCCACATCCCCCGACCACGTCCCCCCGTACCGCTGCATACCGGCCCACCCGGAACGGGAGAACACGAACGGCCGCTTCTCCGGCACCAGCGCCCGCACCCCCTCGTACCCGGCCCTCGCCATGCACAGCCCGTAGACGTTGTGCGCCTCACGATGGTCACCACCGCGTCCCTCCAACGCATGCCGGGCCGACCGCGGCAGCGTCGACTCCCCGAACGACATGAACGACGTGGGCTCGTTCATGTCGTGCCAGAAACCCGAGAACCCCTGCTTCAGGCGCTCCTCGTACAGCCCGCCCCACCACTCCCGCACGCGCGCGTCGGTGAAGTCCGGATAGACCGACTCCCCGGCCCACACCACGCCCCGCACCAGCCGCCCGGAGGCGTCGCGTATGAACGCCCCCTCAGCCGACCCACTGGCGTATACGGCGTTGCCCGGGTCCGCCTTGACCGCCGGATCGACGATCGACACCAGCCGGACCCCGTCCTCCCGCAGGTCCTCCGCGAGCCGGGGCAGGTCGGGAAAGCGGTCGCGGTCCACGGTGAACACCTGGTGGTCGTCGTAGTGATCGATGTCCAGATGGACCGCGTCCAGCGGCAGCCCCCGCCGCCGGTACTCCTCGACGATCCGCCGCACCTCCCCCTCGCCGCCGAAACCCCACCGCGCGTGCTGGTGCCCCAGCGCCCACGCGGGCGGCAGCGCGGGCGCCCCCGTCAGCGCCGACCAGGCGAGCAGCACGCGCGCGGGAGTACCCACCACCACCCAGCAGCGCAGCGGACCACCGTCCATCCGCAGCTCGCAGGAGCCCGCCCGGTCGTGCCCCGACCCGGCACCCTCCTCGCCCTCCCGCAGCGTCACCGTCCCGTCCCAGGAGCTGTCGTGGAAGACCAGGTGCGTCCCCGCGTCGGCCACCACCAGCTGCACCGGCATCGTGATGTACAGCGGATCGTCACCGGGAGCGAAGGACCGCCCCGGATCGGTGTTCCACAGCCGGTACGACCCGTCCCGCAGCCGGGGCCCCGACGCCCGGCCGCCCAGCCCGAAGAACCGCGCGTCCGCGGACACCTCCGACCGCTGCATCCAGCGGGCCGGACCGCCCCCCACCGGCTCCCACCACCGGGGCGGCAGATCACGGCGCAGCATCACCCCGCCCGGCGTGAGCACCTCGACGGCGCCGTGCCGGGACACCACGACCGTCACCCGCTCGGCCACCACACGCCAGCCACCGTCCTTGTCCGGCTCCAGCACCGCCCGCGGATCCGGCTCCGGACACGGCCCGGCCAGCGCGTACGACGGCTCCGGACCGGCCCCGTCCCACCCCCAGAAGACGGCCCCGCCGAGGGTGACGACGATCCGCAGCTCGGCGCGGCCGAACCGGAGGGTCCCACCCCCGGGCGCGGGCTCCACGTCCCGCACCTGACCCGGCACCCGCGCGCGCTCCGCGCCCCGCGGCGGCAACCCCGAGGCATCGGCGCGCTTCCTCCGCCAGGCCGCGCGCACGGTCCGCACTCCCTGAGCCGTCCCCACAGAACCGACCGCCTTCACCGAACGCACCAGGTCACGACCGTCCATAGTGATCACCATGCCACTGAGCGGCCCGCCTCAGGGTGCCGTTCAACTGCCGTTCACCAGTGCTCGGACCACATCTTCACCACACCGACTATGTGCGGTGCACCCTGGTGCGGAAGTCGATCACATGGCATCGTCCGTGTCAGCCGCGTCACGCGCACACCCCAGCCCGTGCGCGAGCGACGCACACGACGCGCACAGTCCGGGAGCCGCCCCATGTCGACCGAGAACCCCCAGCCGCTCTGGCAGCCCGATCCGGAACGCATCGCCCAGGCTCAGATCACCAAATTCCACACCTGGGCCGCCGAACACCACGGCGCCCCCGCCGAGGGCGGCTACGCGGCACTGCACCGCTGGTCCGTGGACGAGCTGGACACCTTCTGGAAAGCCGTCACGGAGTGGTTCGACGTACGCTTCTCCACCCCCTACGCGCGCGTGCTGGGCGACCGCGCCATGCCCGGAGCCCAGTGGTTCCCCGGCGCCACCCTCAACTACGCCGAGCACGCCCTGCGAGCCGCCGGGACCCGCCCGGACGAACCGGCGCTGCTCTGCGTCGACGAGAGCCACGATCCCCGCCCCGTGACCTGGTCCGAGCTGCGCCATCAGGTAGGCTCCCTCGCCGCCGAACTGCGCGCCCTGGGCGTCCGCCCCGGCGACCGCGTCAGCGGCTACCTCCCGAACATCCCGCAGGCCGTGGTCGCCCTCCTCGCCACCGCCACCGTCGGCGCCGTGTGGACCTCCTGCGCCCCCGACTTCGGCGCCCGCAGCGTCCTCGACCGCTTCCAGCAGGTCGAACCCGTCGTCCTCTTCACCGTCGACGGCTACCGCTACGGCGGCAAGGAGCACGACCGCCGCGACACCGTCGCCGAACTCCGCCGCGAACTGCCGACCCTGCGCGCCGCGGTCCACATCCCCCTCCTCGGCACCCCGGCCCCCGAAGGTGCCCTGGAATGGTCGGCGCTGACCGCCGCCGACACCGAACCCGAGTTCGAGCCGGTTCCCTTCGACCACCCCCTGTGGGTCCTCTACTCCTCCGGCACGACCGGCCTCCCCAAGGCCATCGTCCAGTCCCAGGGCGGCATCCTCGTCGAGCACCTCAAACAGCTCGGCCTGCACTGCGACCTCGGCCCCGGGGACCGCTTCTTCTGGTACACGTCGACGGGCTGGATGATGTGGAACTTCCTCGTCTCCGGCCTGCTCACGGGCACCACGATCGTCCTCTACGACGGCAGCCCCGGCTACCCCGACACCGGCGCCCAGTGGCGCGTCGCCGAACGCACCCGGGCCACCCTGTACGGCACCTCGGCCGCCTACGTCATGGCCTGCCGCAAGGCGGGCGTACACCCCGCCCGCGACCACGACCTGTCCGCCGTGCAGTGCGTCGCCACCACCGGTTCCCCGCTGCCGCCCGACGGCTTCCGCTGGCTGCACGACGAGTTCGCCGACAGCGGGGCCGACCTGTGGATCGCCTCCGTCAGCGGCGGCACGGACGTCTGCTCCTGCTTCGCCGGAGGCGTCCCCACCCTCCCCGTCCACATCGGCGAACTCCAGGCACCCGGCCTCGGCACCGACCTCCAGTCCTGGGACCCGAACGGCGACCCCCTCGTCGACGAGGTCGGCGAACTCGTGGTCACCAACCCCATGCCGTCCATGCCGATCCGCTTCTGGAACGACCCCGACGGCAGCCGCTACCACGACAGCTACTTCGACACCTACCCCGGCGTCTGGCGCCACGGCGACTGGATCACCGTCACCTCCCGGGGCTCCGTCGTCATCCACGGTCGCTCCGACTCCACGCTCAACCGCCAAGGCGTACGGATGGGCTCGGCGGACATCTACGAAGCCGTGGAACGACTCCCCGAGATCAAGGAATCCCTGGTCATCGGCATCGAACAGCCCGACGGCGGCTACTGGATGCCCCTGTTTGTACAGCTGGCCCCCGGCACCACCCTCGACGAGGCCCTGCTGACCCGGATCAAGCGGACCATCCGCGAACAGCTCTCCCCACGCCACGTCCCGGACGAGATCATCGAGGTCCCCGGCGTCCCCCACACCCTCACCGGCAAGCGCATCGAGGTCCCCGTCAAACGCCTCCTCCAGGGCACCCCCCTGGAAAAGGCCGTCAACCCTGGCTCCATCGACAACCTCGACCTCCTGCACTTCTACGAGGACCTCGCCCGCAAACGCGCCTGACCCCCCTGTGACCTGCGGCTTCACTCAACCCCCGTGACCGCCGCCGCCCCGCCCGCCCACCCGTTGTCAGTGGTGGCGGTTACGGTGAGTGAGCATTGATCGACCGCGCACAGGGGGAAACATGGCGCACACCGACCACCGGACCATGCGACGCGTACTGCGCCGCGAGATCGCAGGCACCATCGGCCTGCTCACCGACGAGCACGACTTCCGCACCATGCGGCGCCGCTACCGCAGCTTCACCTTCGACGACCACACGCTCTACCTGCAACAGATCGAAGCCCTCCTCAGGACCCGTGCCTCCCAGGGCAGCCACACCACGGTCGCCCTCTTCGACCCGGAGGACTACGCCGAGTTCTGCCGGGAAACAGGCCTCGACCCGGACATCCCGTCCAGCCGCGCCCGCTTCACCGCCGAACTCGCCACCAGGGGCCCCGCCCTCCCTTACGACGGCCAGCCCCTCACCGACCTCCTCCCCACCCTCATCGACGCGGGCGTCCGCCAGGCCACCTGGGAGTACGCCTCCACCCTCCTCGCCCGCATCGGCGCCTGCGCATCCTGCGGCGAGGACATCGGACGCGCCGCCTTCGAACGGGCCTCGACACTCCTCGTACGGATTCTCGACACCGCCCCACCGGGCAGCCGCCACCTCGTGTGCAGCGTCACCGGAACACCCGAGACCCTGCTGGCCGCCCTCCACACAGACGACGACAACGGGGGCGCCACCCACCTCGACGAGGCCGAGGCACTCGAACTCGCCACCGTCCTGGCCGTCGGCATCGGCACCCGCAGCCCCGGCGGACTCGTCATCAGGGTCAGCGCCCCCGGCACCACCGACCGCGTCTACGGATGGCGCCTGGCCGGCGACGACCTGAAACCCCTCACCGCCGCAGAGGTCTTCGACGCCTACTGCACCGACATCGAATCCGGCGACCTCATCTCCCCGGAATCCGACGTCGACTACACCACCCCACCCGACCTCGGCGACGACACACCCGACACCCCCACGCCGCCGGGCCACCGGCACTGAAAACGCCAGGGGCGCCCCACCCGAAGGCGGAGCGCCCCTGCACGATTGCCAGGCGGCGGGGACTACTCCCCGGACAGCACCGCCTGGGCGGCACTGCGCGCGTCCTCGGCCGTGTCCGCCGCCCGCGCGGCGGCCGCGGCCCGCTCGCACTGCGCCAGCGTGTACTTCGCCAGCGTCGCCCGCACATAAGGCAGCGAGGCCGCCCCCATGGACAAGGAGGTGACACCCAGACCGGTCAGCACACACGCCAGCAGCGGATCCGACGCGGCCTCGCCACAGACACCGCAGCTCTTGCCCTCCGCCCTCGCCGCCTCGGCGGCCAGCGCCACCAGGTCGAGCAGCGCGGGCTGCCACGGGTCCTGGAGCCGGGACACCGCACCCACCTGACGGTCGGCGGCGAAGGTGTACTGCGCGAGGTCGTTCGTCCCCAGGGACAGGAACTCGACCTCCTGCAGGATCGACCGCGCCCGCAGCGCCGCCGACGGGATCTCCACCATCGCGCCGAACTTCGCCTTGAGACCGGCCTCGCGGCAGGCATCGGCGAACGCCTTCGCGTCCGTCCGGTCCGCCACCATCGGAGCCATGACCTCGAGGTAGACCGGCAGCCCCTCGGCCGCCTTCGCCAGCGCGGTGAGCTGCGTGCGCAGCACCTCCGGGTGATCGAGGAGCGTGCGCAGACCACGCACCCCGAGCGCCGGGTTCGGCTCATCGGCCGGAGTCAGGAAGTCCAGCGGCTTGTCCGCACCCGCGTCCAGCACCCGCACCACGACCCGCCCCTCAGGGAAGGCCTTCAGCACCTGCCGGTACGCGGAGACCTGCTTCTCCTCCGAGGGCGCCTGCTTGCTCTCGTCGAGGAAGAGGAACTCGGTACGGAAGAGACCGACCCCCTCCGCTCCCGCCTCGACCGCGGCAGGCACATCCGCCGGACCACCGACGTTGGCCAGCAGCGGCACCTTGTGACCGTCGGACGTGGCACCCGGCCCGGTCGCGGCCGCCAGCGCGGCCTTCCGCGCCTCAGCCTCGGCCGTGAGCTTGGCCTTCCGGTCCTCACCGGGATTCACGAAGATCTCACCGGTGCTGCCGTCCACGGCGATCACGGTGCCCTCGGCCAGCTCCCCGGCACCCGGCAGCGCCACCACGGCCGGTACACCGAGCGCACGCGCCAGAATCGCGCTGTGGCTCGTCGGCCCGCCCTCCTCGGTCACGAAACCGAGTACCAGAGCCGGATCCAGCAGCGCCGTGTCCGCGGGCGCAAGATCCCGCGCGATCAGCACATACGGCTCGTCACTGTCCGGAACGCCCGGCATCGGCACCCCGAGCAACCGGGCGACGATACGGTTTCGCACGTCATCGAGGTCGGCCACACGACCGGCCAGGTACTCACCGGCACCCGCGAGCAGCGCCCGGTACGCGGCGAAAGCGTCGTACACCGCCCGCTCCGCCGTGCTGCCGACCGCGATCCGGCGCTCGACGTCCGCCATCAGTTCGGGGTCCTGCGCCATCATGGCCTGGGCCTCGAGCACTGCCTGGGCTTCGCCCCCCGCCAGATTGCCGCGCGCCATCAGGTCGGCGGCAACAGCCTCCACGGCCTTGCGGGCGCGCCCCTGCTCACGCTCCGCGTCCTCTGCCGGGATCTGCTTGGCGGGCGGTTCGAGCACCGCCGTCCCCATGTGCCGAACCTCGCCGATCGCCACACCGTGGCTCACACCGACGCCTCGCAGCGTTGTCTCCATCTCACCCGTCTCCGATAGTGCGGCGGACCCGGCCGCCGCGGTTGATGTCCTGACAGCCGTCCGACGACGGCGCTGACGTCACTTCCAGACGAAGAGGCTGTCGCCGGCCTTGACGTCGCCGTCCTCACGCAGCTCGGAAAGTGACTCGGCGGTCGCCTCCAGCGCCACGACCGGGCACACGGGCGACTTGCCGGCGGCCTCGACGGCGGCCGGGTCCCAACGGACCACGGCCTGCCCGCGCGTCACGGTGTCGCCCTTGCTCACCAGCAGCTCGAAGCCCTCGCCGTTGAGTTGGACGGTGTCGATACCGAGATGGGTGAGGACGCCGTGGCCGTCCGCGTCGACGACGACGAAGGCGTGCGGGTGGAGGGAGACGATCACTCCGTCGACGGGCGCCACCGCGTCAGAGGGCTCACGCACGGGGTCGATGGCGGTGCCCGGGCCGACCATGGCCCCGGAGAAGACCGGATCAGGCACCTCTGCCAGTCCGATGGCGCGTCCTGCGAGCGGGGACGTCACGGTGGTCATGGGGAGCCTCCCAGGGGGGTGGAGATGCAGATGGGCCGTCACTGCCTGTCCCGGACGGCGCACTGTTCAGCAGGGTATGTCATATGACGTGCCCGTTCCGTTCCGTACGAGCGATCCCGGTCAAGAGGTCTAGACCACTCTACCAATCGATTTGCACGGGCTCCAGCGCCCCATGTACAGTCGTAGACCTGCCCGGAGCTGAGCGACGCGATCAAGCGCCTTGGTTCGGCAGCACCCAACTTGTCAGATCCTATCTCGGGGTCACTTTCCGTATGTCTGCGGGACAGTGGTCAGGGACATGGAAAAACACTGATAGAGTCGGAAACGCAAGACCGAAGGGAAGCGCCCGGAGGAAAGCCCGAGAGGGTGAGTACGAAGGAAGCGACCGTTCCTTGAGAACTCAACAGCGTGCCAAAAGTCAACGCCAGATATGTTG
>NZ_JAGPXL010000134.1 GCF_018070565.1 Streptomyces sp. B93 | reverse complement strand
GCGTGGCCGGGTGCGGGGGGTGGGGGTTGCTGGGGGTGGGTCGCGCGGCCGGGCGCGTGCGGGGTGCCGCTGCGCCCACCCGTGCCGCCCCAGCGGCACGACTGCCCGCAGCTGGGCGGAGACAGCCCTGCAGCTACGGCGGATGCAGCCCCACTGCCAGGGTGAACCCCGCCCCAGCGGCACGACTGCCCGCAGCTAGGCGGAGACAGCCCTGCAGCTACGGCGGATGCAGCCCCACTGCCAGGGTGAACCCCGCCCCAGCGGCACGACTGCCCGCAGCTATGTGGAGGCGGCCCCGCTTCCAGGGTGGGCCCCGCCCCAGCAGGGCGGCTGCCCGAGGCTATGCGTGGACCCAGGGGGTGGGGCCTGGCGTGGCCCCCCCCCC
>NZ_JAGPXL010000133.1 GCF_018070565.1 Streptomyces sp. B93 | reverse complement strand
CGTCGATGTCGGCGGTTCCGGCGGTGACGGCGGCCTGGTTGAGTTTGGGTACGGCGTCGGCGGTGACCTCGGTGCTCTTGCCGCCGCTGGGTGCCTGGACGGCTTCGGCCTGGATGATGCGTCCGCCTTCGACGGTGATGCGGACCTGCACGGGCCCGTACTGCGTCTGGGCCACCTCGCCGGTGACGGTACGGGTGGTGCTCTCGGGCTCCTGCGCGGCGCCGCCACCGGCCTGTGGGTCCTGCGCCCCGCCGCCCTCGGCCCCCATCCGGTCCACTGCCGATTGCAGGGATTCCTTGTATCCGCCGCTGGTGTAGGTGGCTCCTGACACGGCGTCGATGTCGGCGGTTCCGGCGGTGACGGCGGCCTGGTTGAGTTTGGGTACGGCGTCGGCGGT
>NZ_JAGPXL010000014.1 GCF_018070565.1 Streptomyces sp. B93 | reverse complement strand
AGCCCGACGAGTACCCCCTCCAGGCCCCGGACCCCCGTATCGCCGCCGACCTCGCCGCGGCGGCGGAGTCCGGTGCGCCGCCGGACGGCGCCGGCGGCAAGCTCTGCGTGGCCTGCCGCTCGGGCCGCGTCGACGACGACGGCTACTGCGAGAACTGCGGGCACGCCCAGCCCCGTGAACGCGACCACATGGAGCAGGAGGTGGGCCCGGCCGCCGCGGTGAGCGACCGCGGCCTGCGGCACCACCGCAACGAGGACGCGTTCGCGATCGGCCACACCGCGGTGCCCGACGGCTCGCCCGCGACGCTGGCGGTCGTCTGCGACGGTGTGTCCTCGGCGACCCGCCCGGACGACGCCTCGCTGGCGGCGTCGAAGGCGGCGAGCGAGTCCCTGCTGGCCGCCCTGCCGCTCGGCACGCACCCGCAGCAGGCGATGCACGAGGCGATCGTCGCCGCCTCCCAGGCCGTCAACGCCCTCGCCCTGGAGCCCGCGACGGCCCGCGAGCACGCCCCGCACCAGAACGCGCCCGCCTGCACCCTGGTCGGCGCGGTGGTGACGTCGGGGCTGCTGGTGGTCGGCTGGGTCGGCGACAGCCGCGCCTACTGGGTGCCGCTGGACCGCGGCGCACCCCCGGCCCGGCTCACCGAGGACGACTCGTGGGCCGCGCAGATGGTCGCGGCGGGCCTGATGAACGAGGCGGAGGCGTACGCCGACGAACGCGCCCACGCGATCACCGGCTGGCTCGGCGCGGACGCCTACGAACTGGAGCCGCACACCGCTTCCTTCAAGCCGGACCGGCCCGGTCTGGTGGTGGTGTGCACGGACGGGCTGTGGAACTACGCGGAGGCGGCCGAGGAGATGGCCCGGGTCCTTCCCCTCGACGCCGCCGTCCGGCCGCTGCACGCCGCCCGGGTCCTGGTCGGTCACGCCCTGGACGGCGGGGGCCACGACAACGTAACAGTGGCACTCGTGCCGTTCCCGGCCCCGCCGCAGGGGGCAGGATCGGCCTGAGGCCGCACAGGGCCCAAAGCCGCGGGCGGGCCGGAGGGGACCGGTCCGCTCACCGTCATCGGCCCGGCGCACACGGGGCGCTGGGCGGGGACCAAGGGGGATCTGAGTAGGCATGGCCAAATTCTCGAAGTCGAACGTGCCGCAGTTCTCGGTCGACGTGTACCAGAACGAGTACCTCCCGGAGGGTGGCCGCGAGGTCAACGCCATCGTCACGGTGACCGCCACCGGCGGCGGCACCATCGGCACCGCGGTGACGGCGCCCCACCTCTACTCGCCGGGGCAGGGGCCGTCCGCGGCCGTGGCCGTCATGGTCGACTGCTCCGGCTCGATGGACTACCCGCCGACGAAGATGCGCAACGCCCGCGACGCGACCTCCGCGGCGATCGACACCCTGCGCGACGGAGTGCACTTCGCGGTGATCGGCGGTACGCACGTGGCGCGGGAGGTCTATCCGGGCGGCGGGCGCCTCGCCGTGGCCGACGCCTCCACCCGCGACCAGGCCAAGCAGGCGCTGCGCAGGCTCAGCGCGGGCGGCGGTACGGCGATCGGTACCTGGCTGCGGCTGGCGGACCGGCTGCTGGCGTCGGCGGACGTCGCCATCCGGCACGGCATCCTGCTCACCGACGGCCGCAACGAACACGAGTCGTCGGAGGAGCTGAAGGCGTCGCTGGAGGCCTGCGCCGGACGGTTCACCTGTGACGCGCGGGGCGTGGGCACCGACTGGGAAGTGAAAGAAGTCACAGGGATCGCCTCCGCCCTGCTCGGCACCGCCGACATCGTCGCCGACCCGGCCGGACTCGCCACCGACTTCACGCAGATGATGGAGACGGCGATGGGCAAGGAGGTCGCGGACGTCGCCCTGCGGCTGTGGACCCCGGTCGGGACCACGATCAAGTTCGTCAAACAAGTGGCGCCCACGGTCGAGGAGTTGACCGACCGGCGCACCGAGTCGGGCCCGCGCGCCGGGGACTACCCCACCGGTTCCTGGGGCGACGAGTCCCGTGACTACCACGTCTGTGTGGAGGTCCCGGCCGCCGGGATCGGCCAGGAGATGCTGGCGGCCCGGGTCTCCCTGGTCATCCCGCAACCGGACGGTACGGTGCAGAACTTGGGCGCCCAGGGTCTCGTACGGGCCGTGTGGACCGACGACATGACGGCCTCCACCTCGATCAATCCGCAGGTCGCCCACTACACGGGGCAGGCCGAACTGGCACAGGCCATCCAACAAGGGCTGGATCTTCGCAAAGCGGGAGACTTCGACGGAGCAACGGCCAAACTGGGCCGCGCCGTTCAGCTCGCCAGCGCCTCCGGCAACGCGGATACTGCGAAACTGCTTGCGAAGGTGGTGGACGTGGTCGACGCCACGACAGGTACTGTGCGACTGAAGGCGAAGGTCGAGGACGCCGACGAGATGACACTCGAAACTCGGTCGACAAAGACTGTTCGTGTAAAGAAGTGACTGAGCCTGACCCCTCGGGGTTGGAGAAATCCGGTCGAAGCGGCCGGAAAGGAGAGGGGGAAGCGCCGACATGCCGACCTGCCCGAACGGACACCAGTCGGGTTCCGACGACTGGTGCGAGGTCTGCGGTCACCGCATGGCGGGTGCCGTGCCGCCACCCCCGCCACCGCCGCCCCCGGCCGGTGGCTACGGCTTCCCGCCGCCCGGCCCCGGCCAGTCACCGCCCCCGCCGCCCGGCGGCCGGGGGAACCCCGAACCCGAACTCTGCCCGCAGTGCCGTACGCCCCGGGAGGGCGGCGCTCCGTTCTGCGAGGAGTGCCGGTGGAACTTCCTCACCAACACGGCCACCTCGTACACCCCGGCCGCCCCGCGCCCCTCGACATCCGGCGCCGCCCCGAACTTCCCGCGTCCGGGCGGCCCGCCGCCGTCCTTCGGGGGCGGTGACTCGTACGACTACCAGGGCTCGCGCCCGTCGCAGATGAACCGTCCGGCCGAGCCGATCCCCCCGGGCCCGCCGTTCGGCGGCGAGCCGGGGGGTCCGCCCGGACCTCCTTCCGGCCCCGGGGGTCCCGGCGGCCCCGGGGGTCCTTCCGGTCCCTCCAGCTTCTTCGGTGGCGAGCGCCCGGGTCAGCCGGGCCAGTCGCCGTCCGGCGCCCCCGGCGCTCCGGGCCACCCCGGTGGCCCTGGCGGACCCGGCGGCCCCGGGCCCTCCGGTCCGGGCGGCTTCGGTGGTGGCGACCCCTCCCGACCGGTCCCGCCCCCGCCCGGCCCGACCCCGCCCGCGGGCGTGGGCGGTCCCGGTGGTCCGGGCGGTCCCGGCGGCCCTGGGGCCCCTGGCGGTCCCGGAGGCCCGAACGGTCCGATGGGCGGACCGGGCGGCGCCCCCCAGGCGTTCCAGCAGCCGGGCACCGGCCCGCAGGCCCCGCCGCACCCGGGCCCCGGCTTCCCGCAGGAGCCGAACCGCCCGCAGCCGGGCGGCGGACCCGGCGGCTCGCCGTTCGGCGGTGACGACGACTGGGTGATCTCCCCACCGTCCGCCACCGGACCGGGCGGCCCCGGCGGCCCTGGGGGACCCGGCGGTCCCGGTGCCCCCGGCGGCTACGGCTACCCGAACCCCGCCTCCGGCGCCACCCAGGCGCCGCCCGGCCCCGCCGCCCCGCAGCGACCGACGACCTGGCTGGCGACCATCGGCCCGGACCGCGACTACTTCATGTCGATGATGCAGCGCTCCGGACCGGAGGCCGCGGGCCTGAACCTGCCCGCCTACTCCCCCGAGCAGCAGCGCACGCTCTCCGGCAACCAGGTCACCATCGGCCGCCGCCGCCACTCCACCGGCGAGACCCCCGACATCGACCTGTCGGTGCCGCCGGAGGACCCGGGCGTCTCCCACCAGCACGCGGTGCTGGTGCAGCAGCCGGACGGCACCTGGGCGATCGTCGACCAGAACTCGACGAACGGCACCACGGTCAACGGCTCGGAGGAGCCGATCCAGCCGTTCGTGCCGGTGCCGCTCCAGGACGGCGACCGGGTGCACGTGGGCGCCTGGACGACGATCACGATCCGCCGGGGCTAGCCCCTGCGGCAGGTCGGGTCAGGGCTCGGCCAAGGCCGACGCAGGACCCGAGAGGGGCCAGGAGTAGGGCCCCTCCGGGTCGTCCAGCCACGCCCACTCCCGGTCCCCGACGACCGTGATGCCGTACCGCTCACGCCCCGGCTCGCCCTCCCGCTCCCACAGGGCGTAGGCCTCCTGCGGGTCCAGGCGCCCGCGGGTCAGGGCGAGCAGGAAGCGGAACAGTTCGTGCTCCCGCCCACGGCGCGGTACGCCGCCCAGTTGCACCGGCCCCTGGTCCGCCGTACCGCCGCCGCGCAGCGGCACGAAGTAGGCGGCGGTGTTCAGGAAGCGGCCCTCGGCGTGCCCGGCGTCGTGGACCGTCAGCGCGACCAGGCCGGTGGCGAGCGGGGTGAGGATGCGCCCGCCGGGTCGGCACTGGGCGATCCAGGCGCCCGGGACGGACGGCAGGGCACAGGTGGCGATGATCCGGTCGTAAGGGGCGCGCTCGGGCACCCCGCGCGCCCCGTCGCCGGTGATGACCGCCGGACGGTACCCGGCGGCGGCGAGATGCCGCCGGGCGGAGTCGGTGATCTCCGGTTCCAGGTCGATGGTGGTCACGAGGCCGTCGTCGCCGAGCCGGTGGGCGAGCAGGGCGGCGTTGTACCCGGTCCCGGTGCCGATCTCCAGCACATGGTCGCCGTCCGCGACCTCCAGCTCGACGAGCATCGTCGCCATGAGGGAAGGCTGGCTGCTGGAGGACAGCAGCTCACCGTCGCGCAGCCGGGTGGCGAGCGGGGTGTCGGCGTACGCCCCGCGCACCCAGCGCTCCCGCGCGCCCGCCTCCGGGCTGTCGCACCAGCGCCGCTCGAAGCCGCCGACGACACCGACGTAGTAGTAGGGCACGAAGACGTGGCGCGGCACGGTCTCGAACACCGCCCGCCAGACCGGGTCCCCGTCGAAGACCCCCTCGGCGGCGATCTCCCGCACCAGCGCGGCCCGCGCCGACGCGGCGAGGTCGTCCAGTTCGTTGCCGACAGCGTGGGTGCCCATGAGTCCACTGTGCGGCGCTTCCGCCCGGGAGGCGAGTGCCCGGCCGCCGCCGATCCGGTGGGGTCCTAGGCCTTGAGTCCTGGTCCACCCGGTCTGAGACCATGGAGGGCGTGAATGAGATTCGGCGTGGCACGCTTCAGGAGCAGACCTTCTACGAGCAGGTCGGCGGGGAGGAGACCTTCCGTCGGCTCGTCCACCGTTTCTACCAGGGGGTCGCCGAGGATCCGATCCTGCGGCCGATGTACCCGGAGGAGGACCTCGGCCCGGCCGAGGAGCGGATGACCCTCTTCATGATCCAGTACTGGGGCGGTCCGACGACGTACAGCGAGCAGCGCGGGCATCCCCGGCTGCGGATGCGCCACGCGCCCTTCAAGGTCGACCGCGCCGCGCACGACGCCTGGCTGAAGCACATGCGGGTCGCCGTCGAGGAGCTGGGTCTGTCCGAGGAGCACGAGGAACAGATGTGGCGCTATCTGACGTACGCGGCGGCGTCGATGGTGAACACGGCGGACTGACCGTGGTCATGGTCGGGTGAGCGGCACGGACGCGCGCCCGGGGCTCATCGGACGCTGAGCCCCAGCGCCCCGCTCCCGACCCGCCGTACGGCGACGGACCCGTAGGGCGTACGGAGCCGCAGCCAGGCCCCGGAGGAGAACAGGCCCAGGTCCGCGCGCCCGGCCGCGGCCCGCAGGAAGCCCAGCGACTGCGCGGCGTGCACGGCCCGCACCGGCAGGCCCGTCTCCGCGACCGTGCGGGACCAGATCTCCCGCCCGATGCGGTCCAGCTCGGCCCGGGTACGCCGCTCCTCCGGCAGTTCCCGGGTACGCGCCCGGAACTCGGCGACCCCGGCCCCGACCAGGGCGCGCAGGGCGTCGGGGCCGGGCAGCCCCGGCTCCTCCCGCCAGCCGCCGCGCGGCGGCAGCACCCCCGCCCAGGGCGGCCCGGTCACCGCCGTCGGCACGCCGACGGTGGCGGCGGCCTCGTCGACGCCCTCCAGGAACTCCCCGGCGGACACGGTGACGTCGAGGACGGCGTCGAGGCCGTTCTCGTACGGTTTCGCCAGCCGGGCCGTGCGGACGGCCAGCACCTCGAAGGACGGGGGCCGCCCGAAGACGGCGAGCGCCGTGCCCGCCGCCTGGAGACGGACCGCCGCTCCACGGTCGTAGTGGAGCAACCGGGAGAGGAAGGCCGCGAGGTCCGCGGCCTCCCCGTCGTCGGCGAGGTGCAGCACCGTCATGCGGCGACGGCCTCCTCGGCGCCGTCCATGTACTCCTCCAGGAACTCCCGCTCCTCGCCGGTGATCCGGCGGGGCCGCTGGGTCTCGAAGTCGAACGGCACTATGACGGTCGAGGCCCGTACATAGACGACGTCCCCGTCCTTGACCTCGTAGGAGATCGTGAAGGAGGCGGCCCTTATCTCCGTGATCCACAGCTCGATGTCGACCGGGTGGTGCCGGTGGACGAGCTGCCGCTTGTAGTCGATCTCGTGGCGCGCCACCACCGACCCCTGCTTGAACTCCTTGTCCGGGCGGAACAGGAAGTCGATCCGGGCCTCCTCCAGATAGCGGAGGAACACCACGTTGTTCACGTGCCCGTACGCGTCCATGTCCGCCCAGCGCAGTGGGCAGCGATAGATGTGCCGCAAGATCAGCCCCGAGTCAGCTTCTTGTAGGTCGCCCGGTGCGGACGGGCGGCGTCCGGCCCAAGCCGCTCGATCTTGTTCTTCTCGTACGACTCGAAGTTGCCCTCGAACCAGAACCACTTCGAGTCACCCTCGTAGGCGAGGATGTGCGTGGCCACGCGGTCCAGGAACCACCGGTCGTGGGAGACGACCACGGCGCACCCGGGGAAGTCGAGCAGCGCGTTCTCCAGGCTGCTGAGCGTCTCGACGTCCAGGTCGTTGGTCGGCTCGTCGAGGAGCAGCAGGTTGCCGCCCTGCTTGAGGGTGAGCGCGAGGTTCAGCCGGTTGCGCTCACCACCGGAGAGCACCCCGGCGGGCTTCTGCTGGTCCGGCCCCTTGAACCCGAAGGCGGAGACGTACGCCCGCGAGGGCATCTCCACCTGCCCCACGTTGATGTAGTCCAGCTCGTCGGAGACGACGGCCCAGAGCGTCTTCTTGGGGTCGATGTTCTCGCGGCTCTGGTCGACGTACGAGATCTTGACGGTGTCGCCGACCTTGATCGAACCGGAGTCGGGAGTCTCGAGCCCCTGGATCATCTTGAACAGCGTGGTCTTGCCGGCGCCGTTGGGGCCGATGACGCCCACGATCCCGTTGCGCGGCAGCGTGAAGCTCAGGTCATCGATGAGGACCTTCTCCCCGAAGGCCTTGCTGAGGTTGTTGATCTCCACGACGACGTTGCCGAGCCGCGGCCCCGGCGGGATCTGGATCTCCTCGAAGTCCAGCTTCCGCATCTTCTCCGCCTCGGCGGCCATCTCCTCGTAGCGCGCGAGCCGCGCCTTGGACTTGGCCTGCCGCCCCTTGGCGTTGGAGCGAACCCATTCGAGTTCCTCCTTCAGCCGCTTCTGCCGCTTGGCGTCCTTCTGCCCCTCGACCTTGAGACGGGTGGCCTTGGTCTCCAGGTACGTGGAGTAGTTGCCCTCGTACGGGTAGGCACGCCCGCGGTCCAGCTCGAGGATCCACTCGGCGACGTTGTCGAGGAAGTACCGGTCGTGGGTGATGGCGACGACGGTTCCCTCGTACTTGGCGAGGTGCTGCTCCAGCCAGTTCACCGACTCGGCGTCGAGGTGGTTGGTGGGCTCGTCGAGCAGCAGCAGGTCGGGCTGCTCCAGCAGCAGCTTGCAGAGCGCGACGCGGCGGCGCTCACCACCGGAGAGGTTGGTGACGGGCCAGTCCCCGGGCGGGCACCCGAGCGCGTCCATGGCCTGCTCCAGCTGGGCGTCGAGGTCCCACGCGTTGGCGTGGTCCAGCTCCTCCTGGAGCTTGCCCATCTCGTCGAGCAGCGCGTCGGAGTAGTCCGTCGCCATCAGCTCGGCGATCTCGTTGAACCGGTCGAGCTTGCCCTTGATCTCGGCGACGCCCTCCTGGACGTTCTCCAGGACCGTCTTCTCCTCGTTCAGCGGGGGCTCCTGGAGCAGGATGCCGACGCTGTACCCGGGCGACAGGAACGCGTCCCCGTTCGACGGCTGCTCAAGCCCCGCCATGATCTTCAGCACGGTCGACTTACCGGCACCGTTCGGACCGACGACGCCGATCTTCGCCCCCGGCAGGAAGTTCAGGGTGACATCGTCGAGGATCACCTTGTCGCCGTGCGCTTTGCGCGCCTTGCGCATGGTGTAAATGAACTCAGCCAAGAGAAACCGTCCGGCAGCTTGAATCTGGCAGTGGGCAGATACACCCCATCTTGCCTGACGGCTACCCCTGGGGGGAAACCCGTCTGGGCCGGGGCGGCTGACCTGCCCCTTTCGTCTTGGGACGCGTCGAGGCAGTGGTGTGTCGTTCGAGCGGTCCTCGTTACGGAGCGTTCCGGCGGCGTACGAGGATCAGGGCCGCGCCGCCGATCACCACGAAGGCGATGGCAGCGCCCGCGATCAGGGGGGTCGCGTTGGAGGAGCCCGTGGCGGCGAGGTTGAGGTCGTCGGTGGGGGTGCTGACGGCCGGGGTGGGCTCGGTGAGAGTCTGGGTGGTGATGCCCGTGTCGGCGCCCTGGGTCTCGCAGTCGAGGTTTCCGGTGAAGCGCTTCTCGAAGCCGCCGGGGCCGGTGATCGTGAGGTCGTAGGGCTGGTCCTCCTGCAAGGGGACCGTCACCGTGCGGGTCTCGCCCGCCTCGATGCTGTGCTCGATGCCCATCAGGTCGAAGGTGAAGGGCTCGTCGCCGACGTTGGAGGCGGTGATGTCCAGGCCGCCCTCGGCGCAGTTCTTCCGTGCGGACAGCGCGGGTATGGCGCCGGTCTTCGCCCAGGTCGCGGTGGCCTTCACGGAGACCGTCGACTCGCTTGACCCGGCCAGGATCTGCGTCTGGCTGCGGCTCTCGGAGGCGAAGGCGCGGCCGACCGGGACGGTGGTGCTGGCGTTCAGCGTCAGCTCCGCCGTGCCGTCCGCAGCGTCCTCGGGCACGTCGAAGAAGAGGCGGTCGCCGTTCCTGGCCGACGTGACCGGCTCACCGTCCGCGTCGACGATGCGTACGCCGCTAGTGACGGCGTTCGCCGGCGGGGTCACCGTCACCATGTCGGCGTCGGTGCGCACCGTCACCGGGCCGAGTTGTCCGCCGGGGCGGCCGGAGACCGCGGGCGGGTCGAGGGTGAGGGACGCCTTGGGCTCCCTCACGGCCCGGGCGTTCTTCTCCAGGTAGTCGGCGAGCTTCTCGGCCTCGGCGTCGACCGCGTCGACGTCCGCTGCGTCGGAGTAGCGCCAGATGGCCACCTGCGTACCGGCCGCCGCGTCCTGCTCGGTCAGGCCACCGCGGATGCCCGCCTTCCGTGCGAGCGCGGCGAGGTCGTTCACCTGCGGGTAGGAGTGCTGGAGAATCCAGCGGATCCGGCCCGCGTCCTTGTTGGTGCCCAGGGACGTGCCGCTCCACGGCGTCTCGTGGTAACGGGCGTCCTTCTGGGTGGGGTTGTGGAGGTCGACGCAGTACGTCTGGAGGGTGCCGCCGCCCTCGACGGACATCTCGAACAGGCCAGCCGACACCTCCAGGTCCCCGGTCTCGGTGTGGACCACGGCGGCGCCGTACGTCTTCAGTCCGCCGATGGTGGCTGTCGCCCCGCCCCTGGCCGCTGTCGTCCCGCTCTCCGCCGCCGCCGTGCCCGCACTGGCCGTCACACCCATGGCGACGAGCCCGGCGACCAGCGCCGCCCCGGCCGCACGGCGTACCGTCCGCCGTCGGCACGCCGACCGCCTGAGCGGTGCCGTCGGTGCGGACAGTGCCGACCGCGAGAACGGCAGCGAGAGCGAAGAAAGCACGGAATTCCCTTTCGAGCAGGACCCGTTGACATGGGGGGTGCGGTCCCACCAGCAGAATCAGTAGCCCCAAGTGCTGTTCCCGGCATCCTAGGTACGTGGTCGCACCGCGCTTCCCAGAGATCCCGTCAGCCAACCGATCCGAATCGGAATCGTTATCGCGGAGACCGGTCGTGAGCAGGGCTTATCGACAAATCCACCCGGGTTGTTCGGTGCGCATTCACCGATAAGCCACACTTCGGTCAGCTGCCGGTCAGGTGTCACGTCACCAACTGCGGTTCCTGGGCGACCTCTTGGTCTTCCTCCGAACTCGGCGCCGCCGTCTCCCAGTTGGGCTCCGGCTGTCGCGGCGTCGGAGCGGTGGTCGCCGTCGTGGCTCCCGGCGGCGTCTCCGTCCTGCCCGGCGTGCGGCGGAAGACGGCGGTCCCGCGCGCCAGGTCATGGCCGATCGCCAGGGCGTCGATGTCGGCCGACGTCCAGTTCTGCCCCTCGCGCACGTCCGTCCGTACCTTCAGCCTGCCCTGCACCACGACCGGCTCACCGACCGACAGACAGGCCGCCGCGTTGGTGGCGAGCTGGCGGTTGGCCCACACCGTGAAGAAGTTGGTGTGCCCGTCCGTCCAGGTGCTCTTCTCGCGGTCCCAGTACCGCGAGGTGACCGCCAGCCGGAAGCGCGCCGACGGCCCCGACGCCAGGTCCCGGTACACCGGCTGCGTCGCCACGTTGCCCACCACGCAGATCACCGTCTCGTTCATCGTTGTCCCCTCCCTCCCCACCCGACCGCTCGCGCCGGGTGGGCGGATACGCCGACGGGCCCGTCCCGTACGGCTGCCTCTGGCGGGGCGACCGCGTCCGTCGCGTTCGCCGCACCGCCAGACTGCCTCCGTCGAGCCGGGCCCGCTGAGCCCTGTGGACCGGTCCCCAGCTGTGGACAACCTCGTCACCCCAGTGGGTGACCCCGAAGGGCGCCTCACCGGGAGCCGGACACCGACACCCCCACCGTCTCCGCCCCCATCACCCGCGCATACTGCTCCCGCACCTCCCGGTACCGCAGCAGCTCCGCCGCCACCGGATCGAGCACCCGGGCCCGCCCGCACCCGGCCGCCGCGTCCCGCAGTCGCCGCTCCGCCTCCAGCCCGTACCGCCGGGCCGGTCCCCGGGCCGCCATCTTGCAGCTCCACTCGACGAGCGGACCGCCGACGATCCCGAGCACCATCAGCAGCACCGGCACCCCCAGATTCGGCGCCATGACCCCGACGATCTGTCCCACCAGCCACAGTCCCCCGATCACCTGAAGCAGCGTCATCGACGCCTGCACGAGCACGGCCGCGGGCCACCAGCCCGGCCTCGGCGGCCGGCCCGGAGGCAGCCCCGCCCGCGCCGCCAGCTCGTCCAACGCCTCCGGCAACCCCTGCGAGCCGCGCACCGCCGCCTCCCGCACGGCCTGCGCCCAGGGCGCGGGCAGCCCGGCAGACGCCCGGTCGGCGACCGTCCGCACCGCCTGCTCCACCCGCTGCCGTGCGGTGGCCTCCTCCTCCGGCTGCGGACGCTGCGGGAACCGGCCGGTGGACGGCTCGCGCCGCTCCTCGTACCAGCGCCACAGCCGCAGCCACGGCGTGCCGCACGCGCGGTTGGCGTTCCGCAGCCACGCGCGTTCGGCGGCCTCACCGGCGGCGGTGGCGCCGACGGCGTCGGCGAGCCGCGCGGAGAACTCGTCCCGCGCGCGTTCGCTCAGCCCGGTCCTGCGTCCCGTGGCGTACACGGGCCACAGCCGTACGGCGGCGGCGTCCAGGTCGGCGGAGACCCGCCGCGCAGGGGCCCCGCGCTCGGTCACGAACTGGCCGAGCACCTCCCGCAGTTCCGCGAGGCCGTCCCCGGTCAGCGCGGACACCGCGAGCACGGACGCGCCCGGTTCGCCGTACTCCCCCAGGGCGATGCCGTCCTCGTCGAGCAGCCGCCGCAGATCGTCGAGGACCTGCTCGGTCGCCTCCCCGGGCAGCCGGTCGATCTGGTTCAGCACGACGAACATGACCTCCGCGTGACCGGCCATCGGCCGCAGATAGCGCTCGTGGAGGACGGCGTCGGCGTACTTCTCCGGATCCACGACCCAGATGACCGCGTCGACCAGCGCCAGCACCCGCTCCGCCTGCTCCCGGTGCTGCACGGCCGCCGAGTCGAGGTCGGGCAGGTCCACCAGGACCAGCCCGCGCAGCTGTGCCTCCGCCTCCGGGCTCTGCACCGGGCGGCGGCGCAGCCGTCCGGGGATGCCGAGCCGGTCGATGAGGCTCGCGGCGCCGTCGCTCCAACTGCACGCGATGGGCGAGGCGGTGGTGGGCCGTCGTACACCGGTCTCGGAGATGGTCACCCCGGCGAGCGCGTTGAAGAGCTGGGACTTGCCGCTGCCGGTGGCGCCCGCGACGGCCACCACCGTGTGCTGACCGGAGAGCCTGCGCCGCGCGGCGGCCTCGTCGAGCACCCGGCCCGCCTCGGCGAGCGTGCGGCTGTCCAGCCGCGTCCGCGACAGGCCGACCAGCTCGCGCATGGCGTCCAGCCGTGACCGCAACGCCCCGTCGTACGCCAATGGCGGCACGCTCCGCGGCCCGGGCGCCCGCGTCTCCACGACGGCCGCCTGCTCGGCCGCCGCGTCCTCGTTCACCCTCCGCGCGATCAGCCCGTCGTCCCAGGCGTCCGCGGCCTCCGCGTCGTCCGGGACGGGGGCGGCGGGCGCGGCGGATGCGACAGGGGCAGCGGGCGGGGAAGCGGCCTCGGCTCGGCGGCCCTCCGCCCGGCGGCTTCTGCGGCGGTCCGCGGGACGCTCCTCGGACCTCTCCGCCGTACGGTCCACAGAGCGCTCGACGGAGACCGGCGCAGGGCGCTCGACGGACCGCTCGACGGACCGCTCCGCAGGCCGCTCCGCCGGGCGGTCGTCCTCCTTCGGGGCGGCCTCTGAGCGCTCGTCCTTCTCCCCCATGGCGCCACTCTCCCCAGCACGCTCGTCCTCGGAGACCGGAGCGTCGGCTTCCGCCGCCTCCTCGCCACGAGCGGCGTTCCCGGGATCACCACCGCGGTCGGAGTGGCCGGAATGCGCGGCCTGCTCCCCGTCCTTGCCGTGCTCGACGTGGTCCGTGTGATCCATGTGGTCCGTGTGCTCCGTGTGGTCCTGGTCAGTGACGGCGGTCACCGGTCACCTCTCCTTCTGAAGTACGGACAGCGCGGCGATGAGTTCGGCCTGCGGCTCCGGGTGGACCTCGAGCGCGTCGAGGGGGGCGAGACGCCGCTCACGCTCGGTGTTCATCACCCGGTCCAGACAGTCGATGAGCAGCCGCCCGCCGCGGTCACGCAGCCGCAGCGCGCCATGGGCGCCGATCCGCTCGGCGAGCCCCTCACCCGCGCTGCGCGCCCGTCGGCCGCCGAGCAGCGCCGTGACGACCAGCGCGGCGATCACCTCGGGGTCGGGTGCGATGCTCCGGTCCAGTTCGCGGACCTCTTCCTCGGCGTACTCCTCCACCTCGCGCCGCCAGCGCCGTACGGTCATCCCGATGCGGTGCTCGACGGTGTCGGTGGTGGACTCCTGTGGGGTCAGTTCCGGGGCGGCGGCCGCCGGTTCGCGCCGCCAGGCGTCGTCGACGCGTTCGTCGGCGGCGGTGACGGCGCACAGAAGCAGTTCGCACAGGCTCTCCACCAAGGCGTCGAGCAGTTCTGACGCGGTGCAGTCGAGGGGGAAGGCGCGCCAGCGTTTCAGCGCGTCCCCGGCGAGTACGGCGCCGGACTGCAAGCGGCCACGCACGCGTGAGTGTTCGCTGTCGTAGGCGGTGTCGACGGCGCCGGTGAGCCGCAGGGCGGCGGCGTACTGCGCGGCGGCGGCACCGGCCAGTCCGGGCATGCGGGCCTTGAGGGAGTCCAGGACGCCGTACGCGGTGCGGGCCATGGAGTGCTGGCGGGCGGCGGGGTCCTGGGCCTGGTGGACGAGCCAGGTGCGCAGCGGTGCGACGGCGGTGGCGGGCAGGAGTCCGCCGCCCCAGGCCGACTCGGGCAGTTCGGGCACGGTGAAGCGGGGTACGTCGCCGAGTCCGGCCTTGGTGAGCAGCGCCCCGTACTGGCGGGAGACCTCGGAGACGACCTGGTGGGGTACGCGGTCGAGGACCGTGACGAGGGTGGCCTTGTACTCCTTGGCGGTGCGCAGCAGGTGCCAGGGCACGGCGTCGGCATAGCGGGCGGCCGTGGTGACCATGACCCAGATGTCGGCGGCGCAGATCAGTTCGGCGGCGAGGACGCGGTTGTCGGCCACCAGGGAGTCGATGTCGGGGGCGTCGAGGAGGGCGAGGCCGGGTGGGAGGGTGTCGGCGGTCTCGATGCGCAGGACGCGCGCGGGGTCCTCCCCGGGGAGGAGGAGGTCGTCGGCCGACTCCCGCTGGGGCACCCACACGCGCGTGAGGTCGGGCAGTACGCGCATGCCGCTGAACCAGTGATGATCCTCCGGATGGCAGACGAGCACCGGTGTCCGGGTCGTGGGCCGCAGCACGCCCGCCTCGCTGACCCGCCGCCCCACGAGGGAGTTCACGAGCGTCGACTTGCCGGCGCCGGTGGAGCCTCCCACGACGGCCAGCAGGGGTGCTTCGGGTTCCCGCAGGCGGGGCACCAAGTAGTCGTCGAGCTGGGCGAGTAGTTCGTCGCGGTTGGCACGCGCGCGTGGAGCCCCCGCCAGGGGCAGCGGGAAGCGTGCGGCGGCGACACGGTCGCGCAGGGCGGAGAGTGCGTCGAGCAGCTGAGGCCGTACGTCCAAGGTCACCACATGCGAAGAATGCCCAATTTTAGGGGAATTCTGAAGCATATAGACATGTCTGCGTGCCGATGGAACAGAAGGGACGGAAGGGACGACCGGGACATGGACACAGGCGAGGCATAACGAGTGCACAACACCCGAGACGCACGGCGCCAAAAGCGATGCACGATTCGTACCTGCCTGCGATTATCAGGACCGCTTCACCGAACCTCCACATCGAGCCACGGAGGGGAAGCGACAGGGACATGGATCCGGGAGCCCTATCCTTGTCCCCGGCAACGTCAAGGATCAGCCCACACCCGGGCACCACGACAGAGGCCACCACACCAGGCCCCCGTAGCTCAGTGGATAGAGCAGGCGCCTTCTAAGCGCTTGGCCGCAGGTTCGAGTCCTGCCGGGGGCGCCAGCAGCCCTTGACCAGCGGAGACGCTGGTCTTTTCTTATGCCTGGCGCGGCTTGACTCTGCTCGGCTCTACTCAGGCCGACTCCAACAACTCCTTCAACCGGGCCAGGTCGGCGATGACCGTGGCGGCGTCACGTTCGAAGTCGGCGTCGCTCATCCCCGGCCGCCTGCGGAGGCTGAACACGACCTCGCTCCCCGTCCCGCAGGCGATCACCCGGAGCGGGTTGTAGACGGTCTCGCCGGAGGGCAGCGTGACGTCGTGGTCGAGCACCCCCAGCTCATTGCGCGCCACGAAACGAACCACGACCCGCCCCAACGGCGACGACTCCGCGACCCACTGATCGCCGACCTTCTCCATGGACCCACCCAGCCCATGGGCCCACGCGGGCATGTTGGCCGGCTCCGACGCGAAGGCGTAGACGTCGTCGACGGTGCGGTCGATGCGGACACTGAGGTGGCGTGTTCCGGTGTCGGTGGGGTTCATGGGGAAAACGGTAGGACGCGGTGGTCGCCGTTCTCTTGAACGAATCAGACGTCCCCGCATTTCTGCCCCCACATCCGGCCGCACGGACCGGCGTTGCGCCAGGTGCTCATCTGAAGATCACGTACCAGAACGCCGGTGTCGACTGTGCCTTCGTCGCGGCCCTCGGCAGCGGCTGCCTCGTTATGGCAAGGCGTGCGCTCATCTGAACGTCAACGGTGTGCGCCGTGTGAGTCAGTGCCACCACATCACGAAGTGAGTCGTTCCATGATCGAACAGCATGAGGGGAAGACGGGGAAGACAACGGATCCGGCCTGGCTAGCGCTCCGTCGCCGGATCGGTGTCGCCGCGTTCGTCGTCGGTGTCGTCCTCACGCTCGGGTTCTTCGCGTTCTTCCCCGGGCTGCCGCACGTCATCGACTGGGGCGCCGTTTTTGTGGCGCTCGGTGTCGGGGGCCTTGTTCGGTGGGGCTGTCAGGGCTGGATGACGAAGGTGGCGGAGAAGAAGGGCGGTGGGGGTGCGTAGGGGCTTCGTGGGCCGGTGGCTTCGTCGCGTGTTCCTGTTTGCCCTGTAGCGTGGCCCTCGCCGAGGTGGCGCGTTGGCGTGGCTCTCGGCCCGGACCGCCGCCCCCACGGCCATCGGAGGGCAGATGCCGCCCGTCCCCAGCCCCACCCCCGGGGCCACCACCCAGGCTCCGCGCCTGACCGCCCTCTCCCCCGGTGGGGGATGTGCGTGCAAGTTGCCCATGGGCAAGCTCGAGGACGTGCTCTCGTCGTTGACGGCCGGGTTCCCCGCGGCCTCCGGGGACCTGCTCGTCGGGGCGGTCGAGGGGGACGACGCGGCGGTGCTGCGGCTCGATGGCGAGCGGGCGATCGTGCTGACCACGGACTTCTTCACGCCGATCGTCGACGACCCGTGGGACTGGGGCCGGATCGCCGCGGCCAACGCGCTGTCGGACGTGTACGCCATGGGCGGTACGCCCCTGATCGCGGTGAACCTGGCCGCCTGGCCGGGCAGCGACCTGCCGTTGGAGATGCTGGGCGAGGTGCTGCGCGGCGGGGCCGAGATCGCCGCGTCCGTGAACTGCCCCGTCGTCGGCGGGCACACGGTCGACGACCCGGTGCCGAAGTACGGCATGGCCGTCGTCGGACTCGCCCGGCCCGACCGCCTCTTCACGATCGACGGCGTCAGGGAGGGTGACCGGCTTGTCCTGAGCAAGGCGATCGGCACCGGTGCCGTCTCCACCGCGCTCAAGCAGGGCGCCGCCGCCGACCACGTCGTCCGGGCGGCCGTCGACTCCATGACCCTGCTGAACGCCGGTGCCAGTACGGCGGCCCTGGCGGCCGGGGTCCGCGCGGCGACCGACGTGACCGGGTTCGGCCTGCTCGGCCATCTGCACCGTATGCTGCGCGCCGCGGGCCTCGCCGCGACCGTCGACGCGGCGGCCGTACCGCTGCTGCCCGGGGCCTCCGACCTCGTCGAACGGGGCTTCGTGTCCGGGGGCACCCGCGCCAACAGGGACCGGCTCCGGGAGGCGGTCAGCGTGGAGGCGTCCGTTCCGGAAGCGCTGGCCACGCTCCTCTTCGACGCGCAGACCTCCGGCGGTCTGCTGCTGGCCGTGCCCGAGAGCGGCGCGGAGGGCCTGGTCGAGGCACTGCGGGGGCAGGGGCTGCCCGCCGCGACCGTCGGAGACGTCACCGCCGACGGCCTCCCCGGTTCCGTCACCGTCCGGTACGGCGCCGGCACGGGTGACGCTCCCGCGTAGTCCCGTCCCCCTCTTGTGGGCCTCGGGGTGATCCGGCAGGCTCCATCCTTCGGACCCGCACGGACCCGCCGCGGCCCCTCCACGGACCCGCCACGCACCCACACGGACCCGCCACGGACCCGCCCCCCGGAGGCCCCATGACCAGCGTGCTCTTCATCCATGGAACAGGTGTGCGAGCCCCGGACTACGCCGCCGCGCTGCGGACCGTACGCGCAGGGCTGGGGCGGATACGGCCGGACGTCGCCGTCGCCGAGTGCGACTGGGGGTCGGCGCTCGGGTCGTATCTACGCGCGGAGGGCGCGTCGATCCCCGGGTACCGCCCGCAGAAGACGGACACCACCCCGAGGCGGGCGCCGGACGACGAGGAACGGGCCCGCTGGGCGCTGCTGTACGCCGAGCCGGACGCGGAGCTGACCCTGTTCGCCCTGAGCGGGCCGAGCGGGCCCGCCGAGGCGCCGGGGGTGTTCGTTCCGGGGGCGGTCCCGGCCGGGCAGCGGTTGTGGAAGCAGGTGTCGGGGCTCGCCGAGGCGCCCGCCGTACGGGAGGCGTGGGAGGCCGCCGGACTCGCCGGGCAGTTGGACGACGTACTGCGCGAGTTACGGTCCTCCAGCGTCTTCCGCTCCGCCTGCAACGCCCTGGACGACGGCCGCGGCGGGCCGGGGCGGGGCCTGCCGCGGCTGACGGGCCGCTCGCTCGTCGCCCGCGCGCTCGCCCGGCTGCCGGAGGGCCCGGGCGCCGTACCGGTGGCGGAGCGGGACGCGGCGGTGGACGCGGTCACCGACGAACTCGGCGGCGACGAGCGCGGCCTGGCCGAGGTCGTCGGCCGCTCGCTCGGGGCCTTCGCACGGCTGGCCGAGCGGGCGGGCGGCTCACGGCTCGTCGTCAGCAGGCGCGGCACGATCAGCGAGCACTCGCTCGGCTTCTCCGGGGACATCCTCAGCTACCTCGTCCGCGGCGAGGCGGTCCGCGCCTACGTCGCCGATCTGGCCGGCACCCTGCCCGCACCCGTGGTGCTGCTCGGCCACAGCCTCGGCGGGGTCATCGGCTTCGACCTGCTGGCGTCCCACCCGTCCCTCACACCGCACGTCACCCAGCTGATCACCGTCGGTTCCCAGGCCCCGCTCCTCTACGAACTCGACGCGCTCCCCTCCCGCCCCTACGGCACCGGCCTGCCCGCGCACTTCCCCGCCTGGCTCAACGTGTACGACCCCCGCGACCTGCTCTCCTTCCTCGGCTCCCCGATCTTCGGCTCCCGGGTACGGGACGTGGAGGTGGACAATGGACAGCCGGTGTCCGCCGCCCACGGCGCCTACTGGGCCAACCCGCGCCTGTACGAAGTTCTGGCCCAGGCCCTTCCCGGATGACGTGGGTGTTCCGGGATGATGTGAGTGTCGGGCAGTGCGAGGGGGAACGCACGTGCAGCAAAGGTCTTGGAAACACTCGGCGCGACAACGGGTGCTGAGCGCGATGGTCGACGTGCTGGGCACCTCGCCCGCGCTGGCGGATCCCCGGGGACGCCTCCAGTGGGCCCGGGAACTGGCCTCGGAGTTCGAGGGGCTGGAACTCACCGGTTTCCCGACCCCGCGTCAGGAGTTCGTCGAGGCCGTACGGCTGTGCAGCGGCACCGAGGGCGGTCTGGAAGGGCTGGTGGAGATCACCGAGTTCCTGGCCCCGGCGCTCTCGGCGCGGCTGCGCCCGCTGCTCGACGAGTGGTACGCCACCGATCTGTACGAGGGCCGGGACTGGTCGGCGCTGCGGGCGGGACTGGACTTCTCCCTCCCCGAGTTGCCCGCGCTGATCGCCGAGGTCAGCGGCGACCGGGTGCGGCTGCCCCCGTACTGCACCTCGGTGTGGCACGCCTTCGTGCATCTGGCCTGCCACAACGCGCCGGTCGGCCGTCTGGAGACGAGCATGGTGCTGCTGGAGCATCTGATGCTGCGCACGGAGGCCGCGGCCCTGGTCGGCGAGATACGGGCCTGGAACGACCACTTCGCGGCGGCCTGGGGCACCGACGTCGGACCGGCCGGGCTGCGCGCGCTGCGCACCGAACTGGCCGCCCGGCAGCGGGTGTCCGCCCAGCACCTCGAGGGCATCGAACACATCGGACACATCGGACACGCCGAACCGCCCGCCCCCGCCGTGTCGGCGGCGCAGCATCCGGCCACCTCCACCGCCACCTCCTCCACCTCCACCTCCACCTCCTCTACCGCGACCGCCCGGCCGTCCGAGCCGGAGTCCGAGGCCGAGCCCGGCGCGGCCGTGCCGGTGATCCGGATGTTCATCAAGGTCGCTCCCGACCTCACCCCGTTCGACGCCACGGGCCCGCGCAGAAGGCGCCCGGAGAGCCGCTACCGGCTCTCCTCACGGGTGCGGTACGTGGAGTCGACGCGGCTCCACCAGGAGGGCCGCGACCCGGAGGAGCCGGTTCCGCGCAGCAAGGTACCGAGTGCCGTCGCCGAGCTGCTGTCCGCGACGGCGGAGCTGTGGCAGTCTCGGGACGAGAACGTCGTCCTCGAGATCTTCCTCCCGACCGAACTGCTCGCCGAACCGGTCGAGTGGTGGAACAGAAATCCTCAACTAAGCCATCCCAACCCGCTGTTGAGTAAATACTCTTGGATTTTCATCCATAGTCTGGAGCGCATGCAGCGCCGCGATCTGCATCACGTGTGGCGCAGGCGATGGACACGGTGGCGGAGCGACCTCGGGACCGGACAGGCCCACTGGTGTGATCCTCAGGGACGCCCCGCCGCCGAGCACCTTGAGCTGCTGGATGCTCGGATCGGCAAGGAGGAGGGGGTGGTCTGCATGGTGCTCAGTGACACTCCGCGGGCCAGGAACGGTCTGGGGCTGCGGGAGTTACGGCTGGGGCTCGACCACGGCGTGCCCGTGATGGTCTTCCACCGGGAGGCCGCCGCCTCGGAGGGTTTCCGGAGCCTGGTGCAGGAGCTGTTGGCCGGTGAAGGCCTGGCCAATCTGCCCGCCACTGCACGACAGTGGAGGGGTGACGCCGCCGCGGGTGCCGCCGGGCAGCGCGACAGGACCCTGATCAGACACCTCGGTGTCATCTGGGACGACCCGCACCATCTCCTCGACGGCGACGCGTGTGCTCCCGCTGCCTTCATAGGGGGGACCGATTGAACGCGCAGGACACCAACGCGTTGCCCTACCGGGGCACCGGACGGTCACCGGAGGCCGACGCTCCGTACGAAGAGCGGAGCTGGCCCGACGGCCCGCGCTGGCGGGACTTCAACGGCGGCCCGGTGATGCCCGAACCACCCCCCGACGACGAGGCGGACCGCCGTCTCGGCCCGGTCGCCGTGCCCCGGCAGCCGCCGCCCGAGGAGGTCCGGCTCGTCAACGCGGCCATCCTGCTGCGCCGCCCGCTGCTGGTGACCGGCCGCCCCGGCGTCGGCAAGTCGGCGCTGGCCTTCCGTATCGCCCGGGAACTGGGTCTCGGCCGGGTCCTGCAATGGCCCGTCACCAGCCGCACCACCCTGGCGTCCGGTCTCTTCGAGTACGACGCGATAGGGCGGGCCCAGTCCCGGAACCCGTGGCTCATGGCAGCCACGGCACAGCAGTCGTCCGCACCGGGAGGACCGGAAGCCCCGGGAGCCCCCGGAGCCCCGGAAGAAGTGGCAGCCGAGGCCACCGCGGACATCGGCGACTTCATCCAGCTGGGCCCCCTCGGCACCGCGCTCCTGCCGTACCGGCTCCCCAGGGTTCTGCTCATCGACGAGATCGACAAAGGGGACGCTGATCTTCCGAATGATCTGCTCACCCTGTTCGAGGACGGCTGGTACGCTGTGCCGCCACTCGTTCGAGTGAGGAAGCAGCACCCCCAAGTCACCGTCCACACCGCCGATCCGGGCGGTTTCGCGCGTGTCGAGGAAGGCGTGGTCAAAGCCCGGGCATTCCCCATTGTGATCATGACGTCCAATGGGGAGCGCGCGTTTCCGGAAGCCTTCATGCGGCGCTGTCTGCGTTTGGACATGGCGGACCTGGATGCGGAAGGGTTGGCCGAGTTGCTGTCGGCCCACTTCTCCGATCGGCTCGGTGACATGCAGGGAAAACTGATCCGCGCCTTCAGGTCCCACAGTGAGGAATCCTCGGGACTGGCCGCAGACATGCTGCTCAACGCGGCACACCTGGTCACGTCAGGCGCGTACAGCTATGCCGAGGGCGACGACTCCGAATGGCAGGCGGTGCTGAGCGCCATCTGGCACCCACTCGACGCCGATGGGACTGGGCGGAGTGACTGAACACCACCCCGCGTCCGAGGGCGGGGCGGCGCACGGCCCCGCCCCGGACGAGCGGCGCCTGCGCGTCGGCGACCTGCACTGGCGGGAGGTCGCCGACGCGCTGTGGCTCGTCCGGGAACATCCGGGGTTGGTGGCGCCGGATCCCGCCGACCTCGCCGTAGCCGCTCCCCAGGTCCCGGAGGCCCCCCGACCCGAGCGGCGGGACGCGCCCGAGGGACGCGGGACGGAGACCGGCACGCCCGACGACGCGCCGGAGCCCGGGTCCCCGACGCCCACGGGGACATCCCCGACATCCCCGCAGGAGCCCGAGAGCCCCGAGGGCCCCGAGGCCCCCGAGGCCCTCCCCGCCGAACCGCCGTCCCCCCGCCCCGAGGAGACGTCCGGGACCCGCGAGCCCCGCACCCCCTTACGCCGCCCCCGCCGCCGTACCAGAGGCAGAAAGGGCGGCAGAACCCCGAAGACGCCCTTCGCCCGGGCCCTGCGCCCCCTCCGCCAGCGCGACCGCACCTCACCCTTCGGGGAACTCGACGAGGAGCGCACCGGTGAGCAGCTCGCCGAGGCCCCCTGGCTGCCCCCCGTGCTGCGACCGGGGCACGAGCCCCGCTGGAGCGTGGTCGTCGTGGTGGACACCGCCCCGCACATGGTCGCCTGGCGCGGCACCACCTCGTCGCTGGCCGGGGACCTGCGGCTGTACGGCGGTTTCCGCAGCGTCGAGACCCGGCTGCTGGACACCGCGGCGGGGACGCCCGACGGGGTCGTGTTACGGACACCCGGGCAGCGCGGACGACCGGGCCGTCCCCAGCCGGTGCGCAGCCTCGTCGATCTGTCGGGGCGCCGGATCGTGCTGGTCGTCACCGACGGGATGGCACCCGCCTGGCACACCGGCGCGGTGCGCGGGGCGCTGGCCGTGTGGGGCAGACACCAGCCGCTGGCCATCCTGACGCCGTTACCCCAGCGCCTGTGGGACCGTACGGGGCTGCTGCCGGAGCGGGTCCGGATGCATGCCGCCGGGCGGGGGGCGGCGGGCGGCGAGCTGACCTGGGAGCTGCTCAGTCCGCGGGGGGCGAGCGAGTGGTCGGCGCCGTTGCGGCCGCGCAGGTCGTTCCCGGTGCCGGTGCTGGAGACCGCCGGGGAGTGGCTGGCGCCCTGGGCACGGTTCGTGGCGGGCACCGAGCCGCGCTGGGCGGAGGCCGCGGCGACCCTGGTGGCGCCGGGCGCCAAACCGATTCCCCCGCTGGAGAACGCGCCCCTCCAGGAGAGCGCCGCGCAGAAGGTGGCGCGGTTCCGGGTGTGGGCGTCCCCGGAGTCGTTCGAGCTGGCGGTGCGGCTGGCGGCGGTGGAGCTGGACCTGACGGTGATGCTGGCGGTACAGCGCGACATGCTGCCCGCGTCGGGGCCCGTGCAGTTGGCGGAGGTGCTGGTGAGCGGCCTCATCGAGCCGCGTCCCGGCCGCCCGGAGTCGTACGCCTTCCTGCCCGGCATTCGCTCCGAACTACTTGCATCCAGCACCAAACGCGCCACCCTGCGGGCCTCCCGGCGGGCCGCGGAAGTGCTCGCGCCCAAGAGCAGCGCCGCGCGTGATCTCCTCGACTATTTCGCGGGCCGTGAGATCACCGGCCGCACCGAGATCACACCGGACAACGTCCGTTTCCGAACGACCGAATACGTCGTTCTCAGTTCGCTCGCGGGACCGCATCTGCGCCGTGCGCACCGAATTCGCGGTCTCCTTTCAGCTCACATCCACTCGGATGAACTGACAGGAGCCGGAGTACACACCGAAGACATAACCGATCATTTACGAAAAGATTCCGGCACCATGAATACAGCCGACGCCCCCGAGAGCCGGAGCACGTCTGAGCCCCTGCCCTCCGTATCTGCCATCCACGGGCAGATCGACAGCACCACACGCCAAGGAGGCACGACAGTGACCACGGTTGCCCCAGGGACCGCCACCCCGGCGCCCGAACCAGAGGGCGTGACGCTGGGCAAGCCTCAAGAAGGTGTTTCCTCGCTCCGTCCAGCGGTCCTCAACAACATGCCCCCTCGGAACGCCCTGTTCACCGGGCGCGACGATTTGCTGCGCATGCTGGAACGGAATCTGGGGCAGGGCCCGACGGCCGTGCTGCCACACGCCCTGCACGGAATGGGCGGCGTGGGAAAGTCACAGCTCGCACTCGAGTACGTATATCGAAATGCCGCTCGCTATGACGTCGTGTGGTGGATTCCGGCCGAACGGCCCACGCAGATCGCCCAGGCCCTGGTGGAACTCGCCCAGCGCCTCGGACTGCGGGTGACCTCGGAAGCCAACACCGCCGTCCCCGCGGTGCTGGAGTCCCTGCGCACCGGAAAACCGTACGGCAACTGGCTTCTCGTCTTCGACAACGCCGAGAGCCCGGAGGCGGTGCGCAACTACTTCCCCACCAGCCCCGGCAGCGGCCCCGTCGGCTCCATCCTGGTCACCTCCCGCAACCCGCAGTGGAACACCCTGGCACACCCCTTGGAGGTCGACGTCTTCAAGCGCGAGGAGTCCATCCACCTCCTCCAGCGCCGCAACCCCGACCTGCCCGACTCCGAGGCCGACCAACTGGCCGCCGTACTCGGCGATCTGCCGCTCGCGGTCGAGCAGGCGTCAGCGTGGCGCGCCGAGACGGGCATGCCCGCCGGTGAGTACCTGCGCCTGTTCGAGGAGAAGCGGGCGGAGCTGATGACGGTCTCCAAGCCCACCCACTACGAGGAGACGGTCGCCACCGCCTGGAACGTCTCCCTCGACCACCTGGAGCGCAAGAACGCGGCCGCCCTCCAGCTCCTCCAGGTCTGCGCCTACCTCGCCCCGGAACCCATCTCCCGGTCCCTGTTCTCCCGCGCCCCCGTCGAGCCGATCGCGCCCGACCTGGACCGGGCGCTGACCGACCCGCTGCGGCTGGGCCGCGCCATCCGCGAGATCAACCGCTACTCCCTCGCCAAGATCGACCACCGCACCAACTCGATCCAGATGCACCGCCTGGTCCAGTCGGTGCTGGCGGCCCGCATGTCCCAGGAACAGCGCGACCGCATGCAGCACGGGGCACACCTGCTGCTCGCGGGCGACACGCCGGGGAACCCGCAGGACCCGATCAACTGGGCCAAGTTCGGCGAGCTGTATCCGCATGTGCTGGTGTCGGACGCGGTGCAGTCCAGCTCACGGCACGTCCGGCAGACGGTGCACAGCGTCGCCGAGTACCTCTTCCACTGGGGCGACCACGAAGGCGCCCGGGAGTTCGCCCAGAACGGCTACGAGACCTGGAGCCGCCTGTACGGCGAGGACGACGGCCAGACCCTGACGCTGGGCCGCCATCTGCGGTACATCCTGTGGACGATGGGCCGGTACGAGGAGGCCGCGGCCATCACCCAGCGCATGCGTTCGGTGCTGGAGCGGCCGGAGGCCGACGCCGACGAGGAACTCCTCCGCGTCCTCGGCCTCGGCGCGGCAGACCGGCGTGCCGCGGGTGACTTCAAGGAGTCCCTGCGGATCAACGAGGAGGTCTACCAGCGGTCGCTGCCCTACGGCGACGACGAGCCGGAGACCCTGCTGCACGCCCACAACCTGGCGGTGAGCCTGCGCGTCAACGGCAAGTTCAGGGAGGCGCTCGCGCTGGACCAGCAGACCTGGCAGCGCAGGTCGGAGATGTACGGCGAGGAATCCCTCAGCGCCATGCTCACCGAGAGCAGCATCGCCCTGGACCGGCGCGAGCTGGGCGAGTACCTGCCCGCCGTGCGCCTCTTCGAGGACATCACGGAGCGCTACCGCCAGCAGATCGGTGAGAACCACCCCAACACCCTGCGCAACCTGGCCCGCCTCGGCGTGACCCTGCGCAAGGCGGGGCGCCACGCGGAAGCCGCCGAACTCACCCGCAGGGCACGCAAGGAACTCATCAACCGGTACGGGCCCGAGCACCCGGACTCCCTGGTCGCCTCCCTCAACTACTCCGTGGACCTGCGGCAGCTGAACGACCTGAAGGAAGCGGTCCAACTGGGAGAACAGACCCGGGACCTCTACGTCCAGGTGCTGGGTTCCGGCCATCCGCACACGGTAGAGGCGAACATGGACCTCGCCGTCACCTACCGCCTGCTGAACAAGGTCGGCGCGGCGCGCGCACTCAACGAGGCCGCCCTTGAGCGGTGCGTGGAGGCGCTGGGCGAGGAACACCCCGACACCCTGGCCTGCCGTATCAACCTGGCCAGCGACATGTTCGCGCAGGGTGAGGTGACCGCCGCCCTGACCATGGACGAGGAGACGCTGGAGATCTCGGCACGCGTCCTCGGGGAGAAGCACCCCACCACGCTCGTGCTGACCAGCAACCTCGCCCAGGACCTGAGGGCACTGGGCCGGACCGACGAAGCCGAGACCCACCGCCGGGCCGCGCTCACCGGACTTCCCGAGGTACTGGGCGAGGAGCACCCCGCCTATGCCGACGCGGTGGCATGGCAGCGCGCCAACTGCGACATCGACCCCATGCCCATCTGACCTGGTCGTCCACCGACCGCACGGAACAGCGGCAGACCCGTCGGTCTCACCGGAGGCCGACGGCGGCGGCACCGGACCCCGGGGTGCCGAACGCCGTGGACAGGTGATCGTTCAGCCATCCCACGAACGACACCGGATCGGGGGCGGCTCCGTCCGCCCACCCGATCTCCCGGTACACCGCGTGCGTCAGCTCCGGCCGCGCCAGCACGGCGGGCCCCACCGCCTCGTGGCCCGACGCCCGCAGCGCGAGGAGCAGATCGGCCCACAGCGACTCCGCGTCCGGTTCCCCCGTCTGGAGGGCCGTCGCGGCCAGCTTCCCCGCGCCCTCGCTGTCACCGCGCACCTGGAGCAGGCCGGGCACCTGTGCCCCGGCGACCAGCCTGCTCAGACCGGCAGGATCGTCACCGACGCGTTCCAGGGCCCATTCGTCCCTGAGCCGGATGCGGTAGAGGCTCGCGAGTGTGTCCAGCCGCCGCACGCCCGGCCGGGGCCGAAGCTGTGACCGGGCGTCGGGCAGCGCGGCGCCCGGGGGCCGCGGCCATGCCCGCGTCAGGGCCATGGCCAGTGCCGGATCCGCCGCCAGGTGGTGCAGCCGCCAGCTGAGGGCGTGGTGTTCGGCAGCGTCCTCGGCCATGGTGCGCACCGCCGCCAGCCGGTCCGGTTCGGCGTCCGGTTCCGCCCAGCCCAGGACCGTCTCGCGCAGACGCCGCGCCGTACGGCGACCCAGTTCTGTCAGGCCCGGGTGGTCGCAGAGCTGCGGGAGGACCGTCAGCAGTTGCTGCCGCCGCAGGACGTACTCGAAGTGCGCCGGGTCGACGTCCTGACCGTCCCCCCTGGCGTGCCGGGCCCGGGCCCGCCAGAAGCGGGCGACGCCGGTGAACGCGTAGGTGCCCTGGAGCAACCCGCGCAGGGGCCGCGGGTCGTCGCGCCAAGGGGCGTAGGAAAGGGTGGTGTCACCCGGCTCGTACAGGGAGTACAGGTGCATCAGGGCGCCGAGCTTGCTGTGCTGGATCTCGTGGGTGAGGACGGCGGCCATCTGGAGCGCGTCCGGTGACCTGGACGAGGCGAGCCGCCCCACGCCGTCCCCGGAGGTGGCGCTGACCAGGGCGGCGGAGTCGGGGGACGACAGGGGTTCGATACTGCGCAGCAGCGTCACCACGTCGACGGCCGACTGGGCGTCCGTCTCCCCCAGCAGGGCCACGGCGTCCCGCAGCAGCGCGGCCCACTGTTCGGCTTCCGCGCTGGTCAACCGCGACAGCGGCGGCCCCGCGGCCTCCGGGTCGATGCGATGGGCGCTCAGGTCGTCCAGCAGGATCTCGAAGCGCCGGTCCAGCACCGGCACGGTGACGGTGCGCACCGGCTGCCATTCGGGGGTCTCCTCGGCGTGCGGAGCGGGTACGCCGATGATGCGGTCCGCGATACGGATGGTGAGGTCACCGGCCCGGCACGTCACCCGTGCGGTGCCCCAGGGCCGGACCGCCCCCGGTGCGACGGCGCGGCCGAGGGACGGCAGCCACACCGTGCCGTGACGCACCGGCACGGTCAGGGTGAAGTCCACACCGGCGCGCACCGCCGCCGCGGCGGCGAAGCAGTGCAGCTGGCCGACGTCCACCCACAGCGGCACGTCCGGCTGGGCCGCGTCCGCCGCACCGCCCAGCCTGCGCAGGGTGGCGGCGATCCACAGTCCGGCCTCCGGTGCCAGTAACAGGTCCTCGGCCTTGGACCGGTCCTGCCGGTTCGCGGCGAGGAGCAGGCGCCACGCGCTGTCCGCGGGCGGCAGGGGTCCGAGCACGTCCGGGTCGCCGGTCACCCGGTCGAGGAAGAGATCCAGCAGCAGGAAGCGGTGGCTGCGCTCGCCCTCCCGGATCCGCCGGAGCGCGGCCGTCGTACCACCCCCGCCGGCCAGCGCGTCGAAGTCTGCCTCGCTCAGCGCGTACCGGGTCACCTGAGGGATACCTCGCCCTGTCACGCGTCAGTCATCGGAACCGCCGAAGTTGACGTCCGGCTGCTCCAGCTTCCGCAACAGCCGTCGTTTGCTGTCGGCGCGTTCCCGGTCCCTAATCGCGCGTAGCTGATCAAGCGTCACTCCCCCGAGATCAAGAAGGTCCGACTCGACAATGCTGTCGGCGTGTTCCATGGTGCCGTTGCCCTCCCAGCATCCGGGCCGATGCCGCCGACGCCGACCCACTGTTGTCCATCATGGCTGCGTCACTGAGGTGCGGGAAGCCCGTGTCTCAGACATCCTTTCGAGCCATGGGCCGATCACCCACTCCTCTGAGCAGGCCAAAGCATGATCCTCCTCACTCCCTCCCAGCCAACGATCAGCGCCCACCGCCCAGTTCCCGCACCGCGTCCCCGAACTCCGCGAACGCGGTCGTCCCGGCGTCCACCATCTCCAGCGCCTCGTGCAACTCGTCCAGACCACCCGGGAAGTCCACGCAGGTGTCGATGAGGTCCAGCAGCGCGAAGCGGGTGACGTCGGACTGTGGCACGCTCACCGCGAGGTCGGGTGGCAGCTGTCTGATCAGGCGTGACCGGTCGTGGGGGCTGGTCATCGCCGGTATGCGCTCCAGCAGCCGGACCAGCCGCCGCCGTTGCTCGCGGGTGGGCCGGACCAAGCCGTTCGCCCCGTTTGTGCGGGGGCGCGGCAGGGGCGCCGCTCCCGACCGGCGTTCGTGCGCGCCGTCCGGGCCGGTGTGCCAGAGGTACGTCGGTGTCTGGCCGTCGCCGTCCGGGGTCGGCCGCCCGACGCCGTCCCGCAGGGCCGCGGCGAACCCGTCCGGGTCGGTGAGCCAGGCGTGTCCCCGGTCGCCGCGCTCGTCCAGCAGGCGCAGGACCCAGGACGTGAACACGCCGTGCTCCCCGGTGCCGGTGCCGCGCGCGGACTGGCCGGGGGCGGCGGCGAAGAAGGCGTACTGGCCGGGCCGTTCCCGCAGTTGTCCGGTGGGCACGGGGTCGGGCACCAGGGTGCCGCGCTCGGCCCGCAGGTCGCCGAACACCTGGCAGGCGTCCAGCAGCCACAGCTGGCGCGGGAAGGAGGGGACGAGATCGGAGCGCCAGGCGGCCAGCGCGGCGTCCAGGTCGAGGCCGCGCAGGTCCTCGGGGACCGCGTCCGCGTACAGCAGACGGCGTCCGCCGCCCGCGTCGAGCAGGCCGTGTCCCGACCAGGAGAGGTAGAACAACTCGCCGTCGGACTTGGGCAGTTCGCGGAAGAGCACCTCGTGGACGGTGTCCCGGGTCGCCGGTCGGACGTCCAGGGCCGGATCGAGGTCCCGCGGCTTCGACGCGTTGTGCGGCAGCGGTGACAGCAGCAGGGTGATCCGCTCCGGCGGTACCCCGGCGGCCAGCAGCCGTCGCGCGTGACCGACGGCATCCCGCACCGGCCCGTCCAGGCGCCAGTCGGAGCCGCCCGCGTACTGCTCCACTCCTACGAGCACGGCGTGCGCCGACCGCGAGATGTCCAGCATGGCTGGTACTTCCCCGCGATTCGGTACGCCAAATCCGTCGTTCGGCATGTACCCGACCACACCGTCCGGTGTCGGCGCCGCGCCCCGCGCGCCGAATCCCCCTGTTCAAAAAGGGTGATCCGGGACCGATCGCCGTGACCCGGCAAGATCCCCGGCGTTGAACGGGAAGTGCGGCGGCGTGTCCTGCCGTCGCGCTCACCGATCCTTAAGGAGAACCAGATGTCTCGCATCGCGAAGGCGACCGGCGTCGCGCTCGGCACCGGCGCCATGGTCCTCAGCGGGGCCGGACTGGCCATGGCGGACGCGGGCGCCGAGGGCGCGGCCGTCCACTCGCCGGGTGTCCTGTCGGGCAACGTCGTCCAGATCCCGGTGCACGTCCCGGTCAACCTGTGCGGGAACACCGTCGACATCATCGGCCTGCTGAACCCGGCCTTCGGCAACACGTGCGTCAACGACGGCGGCCACCACAAGAAGCACCACGGCGGCTACGGCAACTGACACCGCCGGTCGTCACCTCACCCGAGAGCCCCGGCTCCCCTCCCCGAGCGCCGGGGCTCTCGTGTGTCCGCCGCCGGCCGTCGGACCGGAGCGGGCGCGTGGTCACGCGTACCGGTAGATCCCGCTGTGGTCCTCCAGCTGGTCCGGCGTCAGGTCCCACGGCGGGAGCCGCTCGTGCCGGGCGACGATCCGCTCGTGCTGCGCGTCGCCGGGCCGGGGCGGGTCGGCCGGGAGGTAGCGGTGGTCGCGGTGGCGTGCCTGCCAGCGGGTCCAGAGCAGGTCAATGAAGGCGTGGTGCATCCAGAAGACGGGGTCGTTGACGGAGGCGCCGCCGACCATGACCCCGCCGACCCAGCGGTGCACCCGGTTGTGGTTGAGCCAGGAGGCCTTGCCGCGGCCCGCGCCCCAGCCCTCCAGCTTGTTGCGGAAGCCCCGCTCCGACGTCGAGTCGAAGGGCGGGGTGTCGTAGGCGGGGTCCTTCAGGGCCCACTCCACGTCGCCCGCCGTGGGAAGGTCGACGGGGTCCCGGGGGCGGCCGAGGTCGCGGGTGAGAAAGGTGCCGTCGGTGACGTTCTCCTTGATCTTCCAGTTGCCCTCCGCGTACGCGAACGGCCCGGTCGTCACCTGGTGGTCGGAGCGCCGCCCGTTGCCGCCGAGGAGGTCCGCCGTCCAGGGCGCCGAGGTGGGGGCGCGGTCGCGGGTCCAGTCCCAGTAGGGCACCGACACCGAGTCGTCGACCCGCCGCAGCGCCCGCTCCAGCTCCAGCAGGAACTTGCGGTGCCAGGGCAGGAACGAGGGTGCCATGTGGGCCGTGCGCAGTCCGGCCTCGCCGTCGGCGACGTAGAACTCGATGTGGGTCCGCACGAACTCGTCGTACTCGCCGCGCCGCTTCAGCTCCAGCAGCGCCGTCACCAGCCGCCGCTTCTCGGTGCCGGTGAGGGCGCTCACGCTCTTACGGATGTACGCCATGGTGTCCCCCTCGCAGGTGCCGCCCGGGCCCGAGTTCGTCGACGGCCGCGCGGGCCGCCTCCAGCGGGGAGTCGTACGAGCCGTAGTGGTCGAGCACGCTCAGCCAGCCGCCGTCGGCGCGGCGCATCAGGTGCAGCGGGCGTCCGTCGACGGTGACCTGCCAGGCCGGGGTGCCCAGCGCGCGCCCGGCGACCACCGTGGCGATGCCGTGGATACGGCGGCCCCGGTAGGTCTCGTCGAAGGTGAGGCCGAGGGTGTGCGGTGTGGGCTCCCGCGGCCGGGAGGCCGCGACCAGCGGGGTCAGGGCCAGCGCGGTGACCGCCGCGCGCACCAGGTCCCGGCGGGTGCGGCCCTGGGGCCGTGGTGGCGGCTCGGGCGGTGGGTCCGTCGCCGCGGTGCCGACGCTGACGGCCATCGTGTGCTCCTCGTCCGGTCCGGTGCTCCGTACCGGTAACCGGCGGGCGGGGCCCGCGGTCACGCGCGTACGACCGTGGCCCGTGAACGGTCGTACGGCGTCGCCTGCGCGCGTCTGTCCGCTCCTACAGTCCCGGTCCGGTGACCACGGTCGCGGCCGGGACGGTCTGGAGCATCGGCGTGACCACGCCCGCCTGCGGCAGTCCCGTCCCGGGCAGGCCGTAGCGGTCCCCCTCCGGCTGGCCGACCGGGGCCTGCACGGACAGGCCGGGCGCCAGGGCGCGCAGGTCGGACGGGGGCGCGGAGACGGCGAGGTGGTCGAAGCGGGAGCCGAGGACGTGCGGCAGCGGCGCGCGGACGTCACCGCCGGGCAGCCCGCCGCTGACCGGCAGTTGCGGGACCGCGCGGTCCGGGAGCAGTCGGCCCTCGACGTAACGCGTCCCCTTCGGTTCGCCCGGCACCGGGACCGGCAACTCTCCCCTGGCCTCGGGAAGTTCGACCTTCAGTGCCTTCTCGACGCCCCCCAGCGGCACGGGGACGGGCACCGACGTGACCGCGGCTGCGGAGGACGCGGTCGCGGCACCGGCCGTCGCGGTCGCCACACAGGTGAGCGCGGCGGCGAGGGTTCCTCGGGTGGTGGGCTTCATGAAGGTGCGGTCCCTTTCCGAAGTCGGGAGGCTGTGCGTGCGTACCAGTAACGAGCCGGGCAAGAGCACCAGCACGAGAATCCCCCGGCTGCCGCAGTAGTCGCAGTAATGGCAGTAATACGGTGGTCAGCTCGTCCAGAAGTCCCACCAGCGGGTCAGGATCAGCATCCCGACGACTCCCAGGTGCACCACCGGCACCACCCAGGTGAACTCGGCGAGGAACGCCTTCAGCCACCGCGGCGCGGGCAGGAACGCGTTCCGCACGGCGTGCGCGGTCACGTACCAGAAGAGCAGGATCGTCGCCGCCCACGCCAGACAGCACCACAGGCACAGCGCGTTGATCCGGTACAGCGACTCGAACTGGAGCCAGGAGACGAACCCGACGCCGAACAGACAGCCCGCGTCGAAGGTGAGCCAGTACCAGCGCGGGAAGACGGCCCCGGCCAGCAGGCTCACGCCGACGCCGATGACGACGGCGTAGGTGACCAGGCCCAGCATCGGGTTGGGGAACCCGAAGGCCTCCGCCTGGTCGCTGGTCATGACGCTGCCGCAGGAGACCACCGGGTTGAGGCTGCACCCCGGGGTGAAGTCGGGGTCCTCCAGCAGCTTGAACTTGTCGAGGGTGATGACCCAGGAGGCCACGAGCCCGGCGGCGCCGGTCAGCACCAGCAGCACGGCGAGGCCACGGCCCGCGCCCGCCGCCCGTACCGCGGGGCGGGCGTGCCGCACCCCGGTCCGGGCCATCAGCCGCGCAGGCTGCGGGCCGGGAGGACGATGTGCGCGGCGGCCTTCAGGGTCGCGTCGGCCGTCACGAACTCGCTGAACTCCTCGTGGCCGACGGTGGCGCCGGGCCTCTCGCCGGGCCAGGGCAGGGTGGTGAAGAGGAGGTAGGCGTAGCCGCGCTCGGCGACCGCCGTCAGCCACTCGTCGCCGACCGTGCACTGGGCGCTGAGGCGGGGCATGGTGACGACGGCCTGGCCCGCCACGACCAGCAGGCTGGCCGGCAGGCTCGGCTTCAGATGGCCGTCGACGAGTTCTCCGCCGACGGGCAGGCCGGCGTCGGTGAGCATCTTCTCGACGGCGGCGGTCGCGGCCTCGGGCCCGTCCGCGGCGTCGCCGAGGGTGCAGGCGAGGAGGTAGGGCATGTCCTTGCCGTCGGCGGCCTCGCCGCTCCACGCCATCATGACGAGCGTGCCGAGGTCGGAGGTGGGAAGGGGCCGGGTTTCGGGGGGAGTTGTGGTCACCCGCGGGACCTTATCCACGAGGCGGTGGGGGTCGGCGGGCTTGTCACCCGGGTGGCGGAGCGCACTCGGCGCCGCCACCCGATCGAGGGACGACGCGAAGGGCCGGTCCCCGCGCTCCGTCCGTCAGGGGGACGGGGGCGGGGACCGGCCCTGGTCGCCGGGTGCCGCCCGGCGGGGGGCGGCGCCGGTCAGCGGTTCAGCGGGAGGCCGCCGAGCAGGCCGTCGCGGGAGTTCAGCGAGCGGGTCGCGTCCTTCACGGTGCTGAGCACGGAGTCCTTGTTCTCGGTGTCGAGCGCGTGGGACTGGTGCTGGAGCGGCATCGGGTCGATGGGGCCCTTGGTGAGGGTGTTCACGGCGCCGTTGAGGCTGGTGGGCGTGAGGTCGGCGGTGTCGTAGGCGAACGCGGGCGCGGCGGCACCGGCGAGGGCCATGGACCCGGCAACGACAGCGGCGGCCTTCAGGGACTTCATCGTGTTCCTTTCTTCGGCGACCGGTGTCGCCGGAGGGGAAGGGTGGCGCCGTGCCTAACGAGCCCCGAACGGCCCGGAAACCCCGGCTGCGGGGTGTTTATGCGGCCCACCCGAACGACGGGGGCCGCTCATCGGCGTTTCGCATCCTCATATGATCCGGCGCCCTCACAGGCCCTCCCGGGTCACGGTGAGGAGGTCGGCGAGGCCGGTCACCATCGACTGGGCGGCGGGACCGACCTTGGCGGCGTCGCCGGAGGTGATCACCGCGAGCAGGTCGTCGAGGAGGAGCCGGAGCGCGTCGAGGACATCGGTCCTGGGGTCGGCGGCGGGCTCCGCCTCGGCCGGGAGGGTCTGGGGGGACGGGGTCGCCGAGGAGGCAGGTGACCCGACCCCGGTGATGCCCGTGATGGCCTCCTTGACGGCCTCGCCCAGTTCGGTGGCCTGTTCGGCGGTGAGCTGGCCGTCGTCGGCCTTGGCCACGGCGGTGAGCAGGCCGGTCGCCGGGGTGAGGACGGTACCGAGGTCGGCGAGGTTCCCGCTCTGGCCGAGGAGCGTGTCCGCCCCGGGGACGGGCGCCCGGGACGCCGCGGCGCCGTGTTCCCGGGTGGCCGGGTCACCGTCGGCCGCGAGGGCGGACGGCCCTGCGACGCCGAGGAGGAGGGCGGCGAACAGGGCGGTGGACGCGAGACGCCGTATGGGCAGTTCACGCATGGGACTTCCTTCCGGTGGTGCGGAGGGGGGTGTGCGTCCCACCGTGAAATCGGCCCCCCACGGCCGCAACCGCAGCCGCCCGTTCGGAGCACAGTGAACCGGCCGCCCTCCCGTGCGGGAGAGCGGCCGGTCAGAGCAAGGCGGCTCGACGTCAGTCGTTGACGCACTCGTTGCCGAACGCCGGGTTCAGCAGACCGATGATGTTGACCGTGTTGCCGCAGACGTTGACCGGAACGTGAACCGGAACCTGGAGGACGTTGCCCGACAGCACGCCCGGCGAGTGGGCGGCGGCGGCCTGGGCGCCGCTGTCGGCGGTGGCCACACCGGCGGTGCCGGCCACGGCGGCAGCGGCGACGGAGGTCAGGGCCAGGCCCTTCGCGATACGCGACATGGAAGAGGTGCTCCTTGGGATTGACACAAACATCCGGGCGGGATGCCCGGCGTTGTGTCAACGCGTGAGACGCGCGGGAGTTGTGCCGCCAAAGGAGTGATCCGGCAGAAGGCCCGGCTTCACCATTCCGACACACTTGCCCGAATTCAACGCATTAATCCGCATAGCGGCTAGAGTTGCGGACCGTCCGACGCCCCTATAGCACGCAAATCGCACTGTCGCTTTCCGAAAGGGCACTGCCGGTCATGCGCAATTCCCCGGGTCCACTGCTGCGCCGTGCGACGGTCGGCATGCTCGCCCTCGCCACGTTCTGGACCTCCGCCTCGGCCCCGGCGGCCGCGGCCGAGGCGGAACGGCTGCCCTTCGCCGAGCGGTACCGGGCGACACAGCACGGCGGCATCGTCCGCGCCGCCAACACCTCCATCAGCTGCCGTACGACGTCGCCCTCGTGCGCGTCCGTACGACGGGGCACGACGGCCGCCAACGGTGACTTCGACATGTTCTACGTCGACGTCGACCGCGACCCCAACACCTACAACTCCTCCCGCGCCGAGGTCCGGCTGCCCGCGGGCGCCCGGGTGACCTTCGCCCGGCTGTACTGGGGCGGCAACCTGCGCGTCGGTGAGCAGAAGCCGCCGAAGGACAACGGGCGGGTGCTGATCGCCGAGCCGGGCGGCGCCTACAAGGAGGTCCTGGCGGACACCGTCGTGGGACACCGGGTGGCGCACGGCGCGGACGCCTTCCAGGCCTCGGCGGACGTCACGAAGCTGGTGCGGGACAGCGGGTCGGGACTGTGGACCGTGGCCCAGGTGAACGTGGCGATGGGCAGGTCGGCGGCGGGCGCCTGGGGCGGCTGGACGCTGGTCGTGGCGTACGAGGACCCGGCCGAGCCGTTGCGGCGGCTGTCGGTGTGGGACGGCTTCGAGGCGCTGGACGGGCGGCGGGAGGTCCGGCTGGCCGGCCCGCGGCTGCCGAAGGGCGCGGGCGGCTACGCCGGACTCGTCGCCTACAACGGCGACCGCGGACGCACCGGCGACTCGCTCACCGTCTCCGGCACGGCGCTCTCCGACGCCGCCAACCCCCGCGACGACGTCCTCAACTCGACCATCAGCGGGCCCAGGTCCGAGCGCGTGCCGTCGTACCCGCACACGCTCGGCTACGACTCGGACGTGTTCGGCCTCGGTGCGGTGCCGCGGCGCGGCGGTGACCAGCGGGGCGTCCGGCTCGCGTCCGAGCGGGACGCGGCCTGGGCCGGGGTGCTCTTCACCGCCGTCGACGCCCACGACTGAGGGCGCCGCACCGTCCGTCCCGCGCACCCCGTGAACGAGAGAGCCCGCGCATGCACCAGTCAGCCACCGACCCTCCGCCACGGGTCCTGCATCTCACCCAGCCCGTCCACGGCGGGGTCGCGAAGGTCGTCGCCGATCTGACGCGGGCCCAGCTCGCCGCGGGCTGGCGGGTCACGGTCGGCTGCCCCGACAGCGACCTCGCCCGCCAGGTCCGTGCCTCGGGCGCGGACGTGCGGCGCTGGGAGGCGACGCGGGCGCCGGGGGTGTCGCTCGCCGGTGAGGTACGGCGGCTCGCGCGGCTCGTGGACGCCGTACGGCCGGACCTGGTGCACGCGCACAGCGCGAAGGCCGGGCTGGCCGGGCGGCTGGCGGTGCGGGGGCGGGTGCCGACGGTGTTCCAGCCGCACGCCTGGTCGTTCGAGGCGGTCGGTGGGGCGACCGCGGCGCTGGCGGTCGGGTGGGAGCGGTTCGGGGCGCGTTGGGCGCACCGGGTGGTCTGTGTCAGCGAGGCGGAACGTGCGGCGGGGGCACGGGCCGGGGTCCGGGGCGTCTGGGCCGTCGTACCCAACGGCGTCGACCTGGACCGTTTCCGCCCGGCACCCGCCGAGGCGGTACGACAGCGGCTCCTCCCCGCGCTCGACGCGCGGGCCCCGCTGGTGGTGTGCGTGGGGCGGCTGTGTCCGCAGAAGGGGCAGGACGTGCTGCTGACGGCGTGGGACGCGGTCGCACGGCGGCTGCCCGCGGCGCGGCTGGTGTTCGTCGGCGACGGGCCGGACGGGGAGCGGCTGCGGGTGCGGGCGCCGGGGTCGGTGCTGTTCGCCGGGGCCGTCACCGATCCGGTGCCCTGGTACCGGGCCGCCGATCTGGTCGTCCTGCCGTCCCGCTGGGAGGGCATGGCGCTGGCCCCGCTGGAGGCCATGGCGTGCGGGCGGCCCGTGGTGGCGACGGACGTGGGCGGCGCCCGCGAGTGCCTGCCCCCGTCTGCCGCCGCCGACTGCCTGGTCCCCCCGGCCGACCCCACGGCACTGGCCCGCGCGATCACCGCGCTCCTCGGCGACCCCGCCCGGCGAGCGGCGCTCGGCACGGCGGGACACCACCACGTCCGCTCCGCACACGACGTACGGCACACGGCCGAGGCGATCGCCCGGGTGTACCGGGAGGTCCTCGGCGGACGACCCGCGGGTGGGACGGACCGGGACGGTCGGGGTCGGCGGGGCGGGCGCGGCGAGTCCAGCGCGTACGACGAGCCACACGGGCGCGGCAGGCACGGCCGGCACGACGAGTACGACGAGCGCCACGACCGCGGTGAGTCAGGCCTCCCCGGCCCGTCCGGTGCGTGTGGCGAGTCCGACGAGTCCGACGAGTACAGGGAGTCGATCCACTCGTGACTGCGGAAAGCACTGCGGCGGGCACCGTCCCGTCCCCCAGCGTCCAGCAGCGGGGGCACGGGCCCGGTGGGTTCCCGCGGGTGCCGGGCTTCCGGTACCCGGCGCGGCGGCCCACGGCCCGCTCCGCCTCCCCGGTGCCGCTGCTCCTGGTCGATCTCGCCGCCGCCCTGCCGGGTGCCGTCACGCTCGCCGGGCGGCGGCCGCTGCTCGGGGCGCTGCTGGTCACCGGGGCGATGCTGCTGCGTCCGCACCGGCCGCCGCGCCGCACGCAGGGCGTGCTGGACGAACTGCCCTCGGTGTGCGGGCGGATCGCGGTGGTGTGGCTGGCGCTGGCCGCGCTGGTGGCGGCGTACGTCCCGCAGCACACCCTGTCCGCGCACGCCCTGGCCACCGGGTTCCTGCTGCACGCGGTGGTGGACTGCGCCGGACGGGCGCTGGTGCACGGGCGGCGTCGTGCGACGCTGCTGCGGCAGCCGCGCGCCGCGCTCGTCGTGGGCCCCGCGGCGACCGCGGGCCGGGTGGCCGCGGCGGTGCTGCGCCACCCGGCGTGCGGGGTGCGGCCGGTGGGGATCGTCGCCGACGACCCGGACGGCACCGAGCAGTTGCCGGTGCTGAGCACCGGGGCGGAGGTCCAGCGGGCGCTGATCCAGAACGGGGTGCGGGACGTGCTGGCCGTGCACCCCTCCGTACGCTCGGAGCGGGCCGCGCTGCTGCGGGCGCTCGCCGAGTCGGGGTGCGCGGTGTGGGAGGTGGACGCCGACTCGCCGTCGTACCGGGCGCCCGAGCGGCTCGCCGGGTTCGGCTGCCGCAGGCTGGAGCTGGTGCCCGGGCGGCGCGGCGGCCCCGGCAAGCGGGCCCTGGACGTGACCGTGTCCGGGCTGCTGCTGGTGGTGGCGGGTCCGCTGCTGCTGGCGTGCGCGGCGGTGCTGCGGCTGACCGGCGGCCCGGGGGTGGTGTTCCGGCAGGAGCGCATCGGCGAGGACGGCAGACCGTTCACGCTGCTGAAGTTCCGCACCCACCGTCCCGTCGACGCCCATGAGGCGGCCACCCGGTGGAGCGTGGCGAACCAGCAGGACATGCCCTGGTTCTGCCGCTTCCTGCGGCGCACCTCGCTGGACGAGCTGCTCCAGCTGTGGAACGTCTTCCGCGGCGACATGAGCCTGGTCGGCCCGCGCCCCGAACGCCCCTTCTTCGTCGAGCGGTTCAGCCAGGCCCACCCCGGTTACGCGGCCCGGCACCGGATGCCGACCGGCATCACCGGTCTCGCGCAGGTGAACGGGTTGCGCGGCGACACCTCCATCGAGGACCGGGCCCGCTTCGACAACGCGTACATCGACAACTGGTCGCTGTGGCAGGACGTGTGCATCCTGCTGCGCACCGCCGCCGCGCTGCTGCGGCCGACGGGGAGCTGAGCGCGGATGAGCCTGCCCACCGCCCGCGGGGTGTCGCCGGTCCTCCCCGTGGTGGCCGTCGTCGCGCTGCTCGGGCTGCCGCTGCCGTCCGGTGGCGCCGACGGCGGCGCGACCCCGGCGGACCTGGCCTCCGCGCTGCTGGTGGGCTGGTGCGCGCTGCGGCTGCTGCGGCAGCGGCGGCGCCCGCTGTCCCGGACGGCGGCGGTGGTGCTGGGGCTGCCGCTGGTGGGGCTGGCGGTGGCCGCGGCGGGGGCGCTCTCGCCCACGGCCGGGTTCACCGGGCTGGCCCGCTACGCGCAGGTCTTCGTGCTGGTCCCGGCGGCCGTGCTGCTGCTGATCCGCGACCGGCGCGACGCACGGCTGCTGGCCTGGGCGTTCGTCGGGCTCGCGGTGTGGCAGGGCGCGGTCGGCGTCCACCAGTACGTGACCGGGACCGGCGCCTCGTACCAGGGGCAGCCGATCCGGGCCGTCGGCACCTTCGGGCCGCAGGACGTCATGGGGATGGCCGGTGCGGTGTCGGTGGGGCTGGTCTGTGCGCTCGGGCTGGCGCTGGGGCGCGGGCCGGTGCGGCAGCGGGCGGTGGCCGCCGGGTGCGCGGCGGTGCTGCTGCTGCCGCTGGCGCTGTCCTTCAGCCGGGGCGCGTGGATCGCGACGGCCGTGACCTGCGCGGTGCAGCTGGCGCTGGCCGGGGTGCGGCGGGCGCTGGCGGTGGGCGCCGTGGCCGCCGCGGTGGGTGTGCTGCTGGTCGGCGGCTTCGGGGTGGGTTCGGCGCTGCTCCAGGAGCGGGTCGCCAGCATCACCCGGGTGACCGGCGCGCCCGACCAGTCGGTGACCGACCGGTACGCGCTGTGGACCGCGGCGGCCGGTATGTGGCGCGAGCGGCCGCTGACCGGTGTCGGTCTGAAGGGCTTCCCCGAGCACCGGGACGCACACGCCTCCCTCGCCCTGTCCTCCGGCAGTGACACCGAGGGGGCGGGCGCGGCCTTCCGGCGGCAGCCGCTGCTGTCGCCGCACAACATGTACCTGCTGGTGCTGAGCGAGCAGGGGCTGATCGGTCTGGTCGCGCTCGCCGGGAGCTGGCTGGCGCTGCTGGTGTGCGCGGTGCGCGGGCTGGCCCGGTCCCGCCGGTCCGGCCCCGGCCGCACCGGCCTCGACTGCGCCCTGGTCGCCTGCGGTCTGCTGGTCTGGCAGCTCACCGACTTCGCCTACGCCGACATCGGCGGCCCCTCGACCGTGCTGACGGCGCTGGCCTTCGGGCTGGCGGCGTGGTGGGCGCTGGTGGGGGCGCGGGGGCCGGGCGACGCGGGGGACGTGGTGCCCCGGGACGCCGGACGCCGTGCGGAGAGGGTGGTCGCGGGATGACGGTGACACCGCCGGCGCCGGGAGCGGCACCGCCCGGACAGCGCGCGCCGCATGACACGGCCGCCCCGGAGGCGCCCCGGGAACCACGCGGTTTCCTCGCCAGGGCCGCGCTGCTCACCGCGGCCCTCTCCCTCGCCGGTGCCGTGCTCGGGCTGGTGCGCGACCAGGCGCTGGCCCAGCTGTTCGGGGCGGGGCGGGACACGGACGCGTTCCTGGTGGCGTGGACCGTGCCGGAGTTCGCGGCGACGCTGCTCATCGAGGACGGGCTGGCCTTCGCGCTGGTCCCGGCGTTCAGCCTGGCGCTGGCGCAACGCGCCCAGGGTGCCCCGAAGGACCCGGTGCGCGCCCTGGTCGCCAGCAGCCTGCCGCGGCTCACGCTCGCCCTGGTCGCGGGCGCCGCCCTGACCGTCGCCGCCGCCCCCTACCTGGTCGCCGCCCTCGCCCCCGGGCTGTCCGACCGGGGACTCGCCGTCGACTGCACCCGGCTGACGGCGACCTGTCTGCTGAGCTTCGGGCTCGCCGGCTACTCCAGCGCGGCGCTCCGGGCCCACCGCCGGTTCCTGGCCCCGGCGGCGATCTACGTCGCCTACAACACCGGCATCGTCACGACGATGCTGGTGCTCGGCGGGCGCTGGGGCGTGCGGTCGGCGGCGGCCGGGGTCGCGGTCGGCGGCTTCCTGATGGTGGCGGTGCAACTGCCGGTGCTGTGGCGGCGGCTGCGCACGCCCGAGTCACCGGAACAGCCCGAACCCCCGGACGGGTCCGACCGGAACGGCTCGCCCGCCACCGTGGGCCTCGCCCTCGTCGGCACCGTGCTGCTGTTCGCGCTGTGCCGTCAGTCCCAGGTGCTGATCGAGCGGTTCCTCGCCTCGCACCTGGCCGCCGGGTCGATCTCGCACCTGAACTACGCGCAGAAGGTCGCGCAGATCCCCATGACGCTGTCGCTGATGCTGTGCACGGTCACCTTCCCGGTGGTGGCGCGGGCGCTGGCCGACGGCGACACCGAACGCGCCCGGGAACGGGTGCAGCGGGACCTGGCGCTGGCCGCGTGCACGGTGCTGGCGGGCGCGGCAATCGTCGTCGCCTGCGCCCCGCAGATCATCGAAGTGCTCTTCCAGCGGGGCGCGTTCACCGCCCGGGACACCGCGGCGACGGCGTCCGTGATGCGGGTGTACGCGCTCGGCCTGCTCGGCCAGACCCTGGTCGGCGCGCTGATCCGCTGCTACTTCGGGGCGGGCCGCCCCACCTGGTACCCGCTCGCCACGATGGCCGTCGGCATCGTCGCCACGGCCTGGCTGGGCGTCTGGACGGTACGCCCCTGGGGCACCGCCGGGATCGCCGCCGCCAACGCGGCCGGGATCACCGTCACCGCCGCGCTGCTGCTGGCCGGCGCCCGGGAGAACGGTCCGGGCGGTGTCGTGCCGCTGCGCCGCCGGGCCGTGCTGGCCGAGCTGAGCAGGCCGCTGCGGGCGGCGGTGGTCGCGACGGCGGCGGGCGCCTGCGCGGCGGGCGCCGTGGGCTCGCCGGTGCCGGGCCTGGCCGTCGGTGCCCTCACCGTCGCCGTCGTGTTCGTGCTGGTCGGCCGGGCCCTGGGCGACCAGGGCTGTGTGCTGGCCGTGAGTTGTCTGCGTTCCGTGATCCGGAGGGTTGTGCATGTCCGTTCCCGTTGACGACCTCGGCCTCGACGGCCTTGGCAGCCGCCACGCGCCCGGCCCGCTCCCATGGGTGGCGATGTACCACTCGGTGGGCGACTGCTCCGACGACCCGTACCGCATCACCGTGACCCCGGCCCGGCTCGACGCCCAGCTCGGCTGGCTGCGGCGGCGCGGGCTGCGCGGGGTGTCCGTGGCCGACCTGCTGACCGCCCGGGCACTCGGGGCGGACGCCGGTCTGGTGGGGCTGACCTTCGACGACGGGTACGCCGACTTCGTCACCGACGCGCTGCCGGTGCTGCGCCGCCACGGCTTCGGCGCCACCCTGTTCGTGCTGCCGGGACGGCTCGGCGGCGACAACGCCTGGGACCCGCTCGGCCCGCGCAAGCCGCTGCTGACCGCCGACGGCATCCGGCACGCGGCCGGGCAGGGCGTCGAGATCGGCTCGCACGGCCTCACCCACGTCGACCTCACCAAAGTGGACGACACGCTGCTGCACGCCGAGGTCGCCGAGAGCCGGGCAGTGCTCACGGAACTGACGGGCGCTCCGGTCGCCGGGTTCTGCTACCCGTACGGGACGCTCGACCAGCGCGCCGTGGACGCCGTACGGGCGGCCGGGTACCGGTACGCCTGCGCCATCGACCCCGGCCCGCTGACCGGCCCGCACGCCCTGCCCCGGCTGCACATCGGGCAGCGGGACACCGCCGTACGCCTGCTGCTGAAGTACAGGCTGCACCGGCTGCGCAGACGGCCCGTCCCGGCGGGGGCCGCCCGGTGAAGGCGCTGCACGTCATCACCGGCCTCGGCGTCGGCGGCGCCGAGCAGCAACTGCGGCTGCTGCTGCGGCACCTGCCCGTCGACAGCGACGTCGTCACGCTCACCAACCCCGGACCGGTCGCGGACGGGCTGCGGGCCGACGGCGTACGGGTGATCCACCTCGGCATGGCGGGCAACCGCGACGTCGGCGCGCTGCCCCGGCTGGTGCGGATCGTCCGCGAGGGCGGGTACGACCTGGTGCACACCCACCTCTACCGCGCCTGCCTCTACGGCCGTCTCGCCGCCCGCCTCGCCGGGGTACGGGCGATCGTCGCCACCGAGCACTCCCTCGGCGACTCCCAGATGGAGGGCCGCCCGCTGACCGCCGGGGTGCGGGCGCTGTACCTCGCCGGGGAACGCCTCGGCCGGACCACGGTCGCCGTCTCCCCCACCGTCGCCGACCGGCTCAAGCGCTGGGGGGTGCCCGCGCCCCGTATCGAGGTGGTGCCCAACGGCATCGATCTGGAGCGGTTCCGCTTCGACCCGTGGGCCCGGCTGCGCACCCGGCAGCGGCTCGGGCTGCCCGACACGGCGTACGTCATCGGCGGCATCGGCAGGCTCACCGCCGCCAAACGCTTCGACGTCCTGGTGCGTGCCCTGGCCCGGCTGCCCGCCGACCACTGGCTGCTGCTGGTCGGCGGCGGACCCGAGGAGAACGTGCTGCGCCGCACCGCCCACGAGGCGGGCGTCGCCGACCGGGTGCTGTTCACCGGGGAACGCCCCAGCGTCCCCGACGGCTCACCCGGCCCCGACCTGCCGTCCCTGGTCTCCGCGATGGACATGCTGGCCTCGCCGTCCCCGGAGGAGTCGTTCGGCCTCGCGGTGGTGGAGGCATTGGCCTCCGGGCTGCCCGTGCGGTACGCCTCCTGCCCGGCCGTCGAGGACCTCCCCGCGCGGGACGCGCCCGACGCCCGCCGGGTCGCCCGGGACGCGGGCCCGGACGTGTTCGCGCACGCCGTCGCCGAGGTCCGGGCGGCGGGCCCCCGGCCACGCACCGCCCCCGCCGCCGCCCACCGCTACGACATCACCCGCAGCGCGGCCCGGCTGCTGGACGTGTACCGGGCCGCGCTCACCGCGGACCGAGGGCGTCCGGCGCCCGGCGCCCCGGCCCGGCCAGTGCGCATCCCGGCCGCCCCCCAAGCCCCGATTCCGTCACCATCGCCCCAGGGAGCCAGCCCGTCATGACCGAGAACCCCACCGGAGCGCGCCGCCCGGGCCGGGCCGTCCTGCACCGCGCGCGGACCCTGCCGCCCTGGTCGCTGCTGGTCGCCGGTGCCCTCACCGGCGGTCTCCTCGGCGGCGCGTACGGCGCGCTCAAGACCCCCGAGTACACGGCCACCAGCTATCTCGTCGCCGTGCCCGCCGAAGGCTCCGACCCGGCCGGCGCGCTCGGGTTCGCGCAGGCCTACGGCCGGGTCGCCACCCAGCTCGCGGTGCTCGGGGACGCCCAGGTGTGGGCGGGCGTGCCGGTCGCCACGCTGAAGGACAGCGTGCGCACGGCGACCTCGCCGGACGCGCCGATGGTCGCGGTCACCGCCACCTCCCAGCGCCCCGACCTCGCCGCCGACATGGCCAACGCCGTCGCCCGCGCCCTCACCCGGCACGCCGACGCCGGCGTGAAGACCACCGACGTGAAACTCCAGCGGTTCGCCCGCGCGGTGAAACCCACCGAACCGTCCTCCGCCTCCCCTGCGCTGACCGGCCTGGTCGGGGCGAGCGCGGGCGGGCTGCTCGGCGGGCTCGCCCTGCTGGTCCGGCCCCGCCGGGCCGCCACCGAGAGCGCCGGGCGCCCGGCCGCCGTACCGGGTCCGGCCGTCGCCGCCGACGCCCACGGGCAGCTGTGACGTACACGGCGGAACTCGTCACCGAGGAGCGCGTGTTCGCCGCGCTCGCCCCGCGCTGGGCGCGGCTGTACGGCGGCTGCCCGGCCGCGACCCCGTTCCAGCATCACGCCTGGCTGCACTCCTGGTGGCAGTCGTACGGCAGGCCCGGACGGCTGCGGCTGGTCCTCGTCAGCGACACCGGCGGGGAACTCGTCGCCGCCGCGCCCCTGATGCTCGTACGCCGTCCGCTGCCGTCGCTGGTGCCGATCGGCGGGCCGATCTCCGACTACGGGGACGTCCTGGTGGACGAGGCGCACGGCACCCGGGCGGTGGCCGCGCTCACCGAGGCTCTCCAGCGGGCCGCCCGCACCGCGCTGATCGACCTGCGCGAGGTACGGCCGGGCGGCGCCGCCGAACGGGTCTACGACCGCTGGCCCGGACCGCACCACCGGGTGCCCGACTCGCTGTGCCTGGAGCTGCCCGCCGTACCCATGGACCAGCTCGTCGCCCGGCTGCCGTCGGGCAAGTCCCAGCAGCGGGTCCGCGCCAAGCTGCGCAAACTGGCCGCGCTCGGTGTCGAACGGCACGTCGTGACGCCGGAAGAGGTCGACAAGGCGCTGCGGCGGCTGCTGGAGCTGCACGCCTTGCAGTGGCGGGGGCGGAAGGTGACGCCGGAGCACCTGCGGGAGCGGTTCCGTCAGCACCTGGTGCGCTCCGCCGAGCCGATGGTGCGCTCCGGGGACGCCGTCGTCACCGAGTTCCGGCTGGACGACGACGTCGTGGCCGTCGATCTGACGCTGCGCTCGCGCGGCCTGACCGGCGGCTATCTGTACGGCGCCCACCCGTGTCTGCGGGAGCGCCGGGCGGACGTCGCGGTGATGCTGCTGAGCGCGACCGGTGAGCAGGCCCGGGGCACGCTGAGCCTGCTGCGCGGCGACGAGCCCTACAAACGGCACTGGCGGCCCGAACCCGTCGTCAACCAGCGGCTGTTGCTGGCGCAGCGGCGCACCGCACCGCTGCTCGCGGCCACCGTGTGCGACGTGGCCGCCCGGCGGCGGGGCAAGGAACTGCTGCGCCGCCGCGCCGAGCGGCCCCGACGGAGAGGACACGACGGTGACGGCAGGTCCTGAGCGGGCCCGCCGCCACCGGGCGTCCGACGCCGCGTCAGCGGGCCCGCGACCACCAGTCGAGCCGCATGCACAGCTTCCCGCCGAGCCAGTGCTCCACCCAGTCGCCGAGGTCGAGCGGCTGGCACTCGGACGGCGGCTGCGCGGGTTCGGTGGGCTGGGTGGGCGTGGGGGTCGGGGTGGGCGTCGGGTCCGGCTGGGGCTGCTGGCCGAGACCGGACAGGGCCGCCCGGTACACCTCCGCCGACTTCGGGTTGTCGGCGCACTGCCACACGCCGTGCGGGCAGTAGTCGGTCAGCGTGTTGTACAGCGGCTTGTGCTCGGCCATCCAGGCGAGCATGCGCCGCATGTACTCCGGGTTGTCGCCGTTGCGGAACAGCCCCCACTCCGGGTACGAGATCGGCTTGCCGTGCGCCTTGGCGAACTCGACGTGCTCCTTCAGGCCGTAGGGCTCCTCGACCTGCTGGTCGAAGGTGAGCCCGGCGGGCTGGTCGTAGGAGTCCATGCCGACGATGTCGACGGTGTCGTCGCCCGGGTAGCACTGCGTCCACGGCACGGCGTCCCGGCCCCGGCTGGGGGTGAAGTCGAAGCGGAACCGCTGGCCGGGCACGGCGCGCATGGTGGTGACGATCCGCTTCCAGTACGTCTTCCAGGCCTCGGGGTCCGGGCCGCAGCGGTGGGTGTAGGTGACGCCGTTCATCTCCCAGCCGAGCACGATCACCGTGTCCGGCACCTTCAGCGCGACCAGGCGTTCGGCGAGGGTCCGGAAGTGCTGGTCGTAGCGTCCGGCCGCGCCGCGCCGCAGCTGGCGCCGCACCTCGGCGTCGGGAACGCCCTCCTCGTTGCGTTCCAGCATGGGCACGTTGAGGACGAACATCCGGTCGGCCTTCTCGTTGCGCCAGCGCGCCCAGTCCTCCAGGAAGCTGGGGGCGCCCGCGATGTTGCTCCAACGGTCGCCGGGCAGGTAGGTGTGCCCGACCCGCAGTTCGGTGCCGCCGAGCCAGCGGCTCAGCTCCGCGATCCGGGCCACCCCGCGCGGGCCGTAGTCGAGGTAGGCGCCGAAGGCGGGGACCTCCTCCGGTGGCTGCGGCGCCGGGCTGCTCGGGGCGGCCGGTGCCTGTGCGCTCGGCGGGTCGGCCGGGACCGTGGGCGCCACCGGTGCGGGCGGAGCGGAGGGGTCGGCTTCCACCGCCACCCCCAGTCCCGCGGCGAAACCGGGGACGGACGCCAGGGCGGCCGACGCGGCGACCGTCGCCGCGAGGAGCGCGATCCGCCGGGACCGCGCACGTCGTCGCTGTGGGGCCATGCCTGCTCCTTTCTCCACTCGTCTTCGTCACTCACTGACACCCAGTCACATCAATACGAGGTACGCCAGTGCGGCTGCGGCGTTGGAGCGTCCCACTCGCCCGCACGGGTGACCGACCGAGGAGAACGACCGTGACACTGTTCGACACCCGCGTCCCCGCCGTGCTGCTGCGGATCGACCGGAACCCCTTCCACCACGGCACCCTCGGCGCCGCCCGCTCGCTCGGCCGGGCCGGGCTCGATGTCCATGTGGTCGCCGACTGCGCGGACAGCCCCGTCCAGGCCTCCCGCTACGTACGGCAGGTGCACGCGCCACCGGGGCCGGGGGCGACGCCGCACGAGATCGCGGTGGCGCTGCGCCGGGTGGCCGCCCGGGTCGCCCGGCCCGCGGTGCTGGTCCCGATGGACGACGCGAGCGCCGTGGCCGTGGGGCGGCTGCACACCGAACTCGCCCCCGCCTATCTGCTGCCCACCGTCCCCGCCGCGCTGCCCGAACGCCTCGCCGACAAGGCGGAGCTGGCCGCCGTGTGCGCGGCGCTCGACCTGCCGCACCCGCACACCGTCGTCCCCGACAGCGCCCGGCACGCCGCCGACGCGGCCTGGCGGCTCGGCGTGCCGGTGGTGGCGAAGTGGAGCCGCCCCTGGCTGCTGCCCGCCGGGTCCGGGCTGCGCAGCACGACCCTCGTCCACTCCCCGCGGCAGGCCGGTGAGCTGTACGGGCGGGCCGCCGACGCCGGAAGCAGGCTGCTGATCCAGGAGTTCCTGCCGCCCGGCACCGACCACGACTGGTTCGTCCACGGCTACGCCGACCGCTCGGGGGCGGTGCGCGGCGGCGGACCGGGCCGCAAACTGCGCTCCTGGCCGCGCGCGGCCGGACTGACGGCGGTCGGCGAGTGGACGCCCAACCACGAGGTGCTCTCGCTCGCCGAACGGCTCACCACCGAACTGGGCTTCCGGGGCGTCTTCGACCTGGACTTCCGGCGCTGCGACCGCACCGGCCGCTACCACCTGCTCGACTTCAACCCGCGTCCCGGCGCCCAGTTCCGGCTGTTCAGCGACACCGCGGACCTGGACGTCGTACGCGCCCTGCACCTGGACCTGACCCACCGTCCGCTGCCGGCCGGGGCGCCGCGGCACGGCCGGACCTTCGTGGTGGAGAACTACGCGCCCCTGACCGCGCTCCGCCCGGCGCCCGCCGGACGCGAACTGGCGTGGCACGCCGACGACGACCGGGGCCCCGGCCGTGCGCTGTGGGGCCTGTGGTCCCGGCACGTCTCCCGCCGTCTGCGCACCCGGCTGCACCGCCGGGCCCCGGCGGGCGCCACCCGCGCCCAGCCCCGCGTGGTCCGGCAGGCCACCGCACCGGCCGAGGACACGGGGGACACCCCCGCGGCCCGGCCCACCGACGAGAAAGCGAGCAGCCACTGATGTACGACCTGCTGGTGGTCGGCGCGGGCCCCTACGGGCTGTCCGTCGCCGCCCACGCCGCGGCCGCCGGGCTCTCCCTGCGCGTGCTGGGCCGCCCGATGGCGTCCTGGCGCGACCACATGCCCCGCGGCATGTTCCTGAAGTCGGAACCCTGGGCGTCCAGCCTCTCCGACCCCGAGGGCCGCTGGCGCCTCGACGCCTACTGCGCGGGCCGGGGCACCACCGCCCGGCACGCCGAGCCGATCCCGGTGGAGACGTTCGCCGAGTACGGCCTGTGGTTCGCCCGCAACGCCGTGCCCGAGGTCGACGAGCACCAGGTGACCCGGCTCGCGCCCTGCCCCGGCGGCTTCGAGGCGGTCCTCGACGACGGGCGGACCCTCACCGCCCGCACCGTCGCCCTCGCGGTCGGCGTCATGCCGTTCACCGAGATCCCCGCCGCGCTGCGCGGACTGCCGCCCGCCCTCGTCTCGCACAGCAGCCACCACGCCGACCTGGACCACCTGCGCGGCAAGGACGTCACCGTCGTCGGCGCCGGGCAGGCCGCCCTGGAGACCGCCGCGCTCCTCGCCGAACAGGGCACCCGGGTCCGCGTCCTGGCCCGCACCGCCCGGCTCAGCTGGAACGAGGTCCCGCCGCCCCGGCGCCGCCCCTGGTGGCGCTCGCTGCGCGCCCCGCACTCCGCCCTCGGCTGCGGCTGGCGCAACTGGTGCTACGCCGAGCACCCCGGCCTCTTCCACCACCTCCCCGAACCCACCCGCGCCCGCGTCGCCGCGACCGCGCTGGGCCCCGCGGGCGCCTGGTGGGTACGGGACCGGGTGGAGCCGTCCGTCGAGATCCACCTCGGCCACCGCGTCGCCGCGGCCCGTCCGGTGCCCGGCGGACTCCGCCTGGAAGTGGTCCGCCACACCCCGGGCGCCGGGCCGGCCGGTGAGCCGGAGGCCCTTCAGGCGTGGTCCGCGCGGACCCGGTGCCTGGACACCGAGCACGTCATCGCCGCCACCGGCTTCCGCGCCACCGCCGACCGGCTCGCCCCGCTCTCCCCCGACCTGCGCGGCACCCTGCTCACGCTGTCCGACGGCTCCCCCGCCGTCGGCAGCGACTTCGAGTCGTCGTACCCCGGGCTCTTCCTGGCCGGTCTGGTGACGGCGACCGGGTTCGGCCCGGCGATGCGCTTCGTGCACGGCGCCACCTTCACCGCGCCCACGCTGCTACGAGGCGTGCGGCGCCGACTGGCCGCGGGGGCGGGCGTCGGCACGGTCCCCGCGCCGGGGCGCCGGGGGTCGCGGGAGACCCGGGCCGCCGCGCACGGCTGACCGCAACGCACGGCGCCCCGGGTGACGGACCGTCGGTCGTCACCCGGGGCGCGGTGTGCTCTCTAGCGACGGGACGCGGCCCGTCCCCGGCGGTACAGCACGATGCCGCCGCCGATCAGCATGGCGCTCGCGGCGGAGGCACCGAGCACGGTGCCGCTGCCGGTCTCGGCCAGCGCGGGCGGCTCGTGGTGCCCGCCGCCCGGCGGGGGGCCGGGCTGTTCGCCACCGGTGGGCGGCAGTTCCTCCTCGGCGGGGGGCCGCTCGCTCGTCGGGGGCGGTGTCTTCTCCTCCTCGGCGGGCGGCTTGTTCTCGGGGGGCGAGGCCGGAGGCGTCGTCGGCGGCGTCGTCGGCGGGTGGGCCGGGGGCGTCGTCGGGGGCGTCTCGCCGTATCCCGGTGGCTCCTCGGGGCCGCAGTCGTTGCCGAAGGCCGGGTTCAGCAGGCCGATGACGTCGATGGTGTTCCCGCAGGCGTTGACCGGCAGGTCGATGGGGGCCTGGGCGTTGTTGCCGGAACCGACACCCGGTGAGCCGACGGCACCGCCGTGCGCGGAGGAGCCGTCCGAACCGTGCCCGTGACCGCCGTGGCCGCCACCGCTGTGACCGCCGCCACCGCTGTGACCGCCGTTGCCGCCGTGGCCGCTGCTGGGGCCGCCGTTGCCGCTGTCCTGGCCGCCGTGGCCGCCGTGGGCGCCGCCGTGGTCGGCATCATGGCCACCGCCGTGGTGGCCGCCTTGGTGGCCGCCGCCGTCGGTCTTGCAGCGGTTGCCGAAGGCCGGGTTCAGCGCGGCGACGATGTCGACGGTGTTGCCGCAGGCGTTCACCGGTACGTTCAGCGGCGCCTGGACGTCGTTGCCGGACGCGACCCCGGGCGAGTGCCCGGTGCCTCCTTCGGCCGTCGAGTCGGCGAGGGCGGTGCTGCCGCACAGGGACAGAATGCCGGTCGCGGCGGCCGCCGCGACCATTCCCCTGCTCAGGGTCTGTCGCAATCTCGTGGTCTTCCTGGTGTGAAGAAACGGTTGGGCCGGCCTCGGACGTGAGCGAACCCTCGTCCGAGACCGGCCAGGACGCAGCCGGACGAGCCGGTGCGCTATGACGTCACTTGTTGACGCACACGTTGCCGAACGCCGGGTTCAGCGCGGCGACGAGGTTCAGGGAGTTGCCGCACACATTGACGGGGATGTGAACGGGAACCTGTACGACGTTGCCGGAGAGGAAACCCGGGGACCCGACGGCGGCGCCCTGGGCGCCCGCGTCCGCGAACGCCGGGGCGGCCGCGCCCAGAGCCATGATCGCGCCAGCGACAACAGCAGCGCATTTCTTCATGAACTTTCCCTTCTCTGCGGTCATGCCCCTATGACGGCCGAAGCCGAGCGAGCGCAGCTTCAATGGCTCGCACCATGACCGGCAGGCTGTAGAACGAGGGATAGACGGATTGGGAAACCGAGGAACGCGGGTCGCCCGGGAATTCACCCGATCGCACCGCGCCACCACACTTTTCCCCCCGGCGATTCGGACGGAGACCGGTTTTCCGGAAAAGCCCGGGCGCCCGCGCGATACCGCTGCGGACCACCCGGACTCCACCGGGATTTCCGAATTCGGGTCAGTCGCCGTTGGCCGACAGAACCGACAGGTCCTCCAGGATGTGCGACAGAGCGGCGTCGCGCTTGGCCTGGGTGGAGTTGTCGGAGCACTGCTGAGCCAGGTCGTCCGACAGGATCGGGACATCCTGGATCGGCACGATGTTGAGCACCGCGACGTTGATGTCCTCAAGGCCGACGCACGGCTTGTTGAGCGACCCGTCGACCAGCGAGAGCTGCGGGCTCATGTCGCCCTTGGTCGCCGAGTTGCCGAACGCCGACTCGGCGCCGTTGCCGTTGGCCACGGCCGGGCCGGAGTCGTCGCCCACGGCAAGCGCGTGGGGAGCGGCCGCCACCGACATACCGATGACGGAAGCGGCGGCCGCCGCGGCGACCATTGCCTTCTTGAGCACTTCGCATTCCTTTCCTCGTAGCGACGCATGTCCTACGGCCTCATCAACACGGTGAATCAGGATTAGTTGCGGCGGTTCACCCGGTTGGCCCGCATGTGGGCCGACCGGGTGAACGGGAGAAACCACACTGCATAGGCGCAGTTGACCAGAGAGCTCCGGTGGACGGGGTTTCCTCAGAAAGGACTGCCAGTGATCAAGAAGGTTGTTGCCACCGCGGCGCTCGCCGCGTCCGCCATGGGCGTTTCCGCTGTCACCGCTCCGCAGGCGATGGCGATCGGCGATGACAGCGGCCCGGCCCTCGCGAACGGCAACGGTGCCGCCCAGTTCTACGGCAACTCGGCCACCCACGGGAACATGAGCCCGCAGATGGCGCTCATCCAGGGTTCCTTCAACAAGCCGTGCATCGCCGTCAGCGACGTCCCCGTCAGCGTCGTCAACCTCATCCCGATCCAGAACGTGCCGATCCTGTCGGACGAGTTGACGCAGCAGTGCACCGAGAACTCCACGCAGTCCAAGCGTGACGGCGCGCTGGCGCACCTGCTGGAGGACGTGTCGATCCTGTCGTACAACAGCGAGGACTGAGGCAGCGAAGGACTGAGCTGCGCCCAGCAGCCGTGGGGCGGGGCCGCCGGAGGAAACCGGTGGCCCCGCCCCCGTTCGTGCCGCGTTCAGCGCCCGCCGTCGTAGAGGGCGTCGATCTCCTTGGCGTAGACCTCCGTCACCGCATGGCGTTTGACCTTCAGGGACGGGGTGAGCAGGCCGTTGTCCTCGGTGAACTCGCCGGTGAGGAGGGTGAAGGCGCGGATGGACTCGGCGCGTGAGACGGCCTCGTTGGCGTAGTCGACGGCCCGCTGGACGTCGGCGCGGACGCGTTCGTCGCGGACGACCTCCGAGAGCGGGGTGTCGGCGGGCAGCTTGCGTACGGCCAGCCAGTGGGCGACGGCCTCGGGGTCGAGGGTGATGAGGGCGGCGACGAAGGGGCGGTTGTCGCCGACGACGATGCACTGGCCGATGGGTGAGCGGCTGCGCAGCCGGTCCTCCAGGACGGCCGGGGAGACGTTCTTGCCGCCGGAGGTGACGAGGATGTCCTTCTTGCGGCCGGTGATGGTGAGGTAGCCGTCCTGGTCGAGGGAGCCGAGGTCGCCGGTGTGGAACCAGTCGTCGGTGAGGACGGCGTCGGCGGCCTCGGGGTCGTTCCAGTAGGTGCCGAAGACGATGCCGCCCTTGAGCAGCACCTCGCCGTCGTCGGCGATCCGGACCGAGGTGCCCGGCACCGGGAGGCCGACCGTGCCGGGGCGGGGTCGCAGGGGCGGGACGAGGGTGGCGGCGGCGGTGGTCTCGGTGAGGCCGTAGCCCTCGTAGACGAGGATGCCGGCGGCGTAGAAGAACAGGTTGAGGTTGCGGTCCAGGGGGGAGCCGCCGCTGATGGCGTAGCGCACGCGGCCGCCGAGTTCCTTGCGGACCCTGCGGTAGACCAGCAGGTCGTACAGGGCCCAGGCGGCGTACAGGGCGGGGCCCGGGCCCTTGCCGGTGCCGAGGAACCTGTTGAGGTGGGCCTCGCCGAAGCGGACGGCGATGCGGTCGGCGCGGTCGAAGGAGGCGCCGCGGCCCAGCTTCTCGGCGGTGGCGCGGCCGGTGTCGTGGATCTTCTCGAAGAGGTAGGGGACGCCGACGAGGAAGGTGGGCCGGAACTCCTTGAGGGCCGGGCGGAGTTCGTCGGGCTTGACGCTCGGGAAGTGGCCGGTCTCGATCCGCGCCAGCAGGCAGCCGATCTGGAGGGTGCGGCCGAGGATGTGGGCGAGCGGCAGGAAGAGGAGGGTGGAGGCGGCCTGGCGGGTGACGGCCTTGAAGACGGGGTGCAGCAGTTCGACCGTGTTCGCCGACTCCGCGTGCAGGTTGGCGTGGGTGAGGACGCAGCCCTTGGGGCGGCCGGTGGTGCCGGAGGTGTAGCAGACGGTGGCGACGGTGTCGGGGGTGAGCGCCGTACGGCGCTTGGTGACCTCCTCGTCGGTGATGTGCCGTCCCAGTTGGGTGAGTTCGTCGAGCGCGCCCGCGTCCAGTTCCCAGACGCGGGGGCGTTCGGGGTGGCCGGAGGTGGCGGTGGTGACCGTGGCGGAGTGTTCGGCGGTCTCGGTGACGACGAATCGGGCGCCACAGTCGCGGACGATCCACTCCACCTGGTCGGCCGAGGAGGTGGCGTAGATCGGGACGCCGCAGCCGCCCGCCGCCCAGATCGCGAAGTCGAGGACCGTCCACTCGTAGCGGGTGCGGGACATCAGCGCGACCCGGCCGCCCGGTTCGAGCCCGGCCGCGATCAGGCCCTTGGCCACCGCGGTGACCTCCCGGGCGAAGTCCTGCGCGGTCACCGGCTGCCAGCCCCGGTCGGTACGGCGGCGCAGGACGACCGCGTCGGGGGCCTCGGCCGCGTTGGTGTACGGGATGTCGGCGATGCTGCCCGCCGCCGGGCGGGGTGCGAGCGGTGCCGCCCGCACCTCGCGCACGGTGCCGTCCGCGTCCCTGGTCAGCTCGATGCCGGTGCGGTCGGTGAGGGCGGCATGCTTCCTGGCCCGCTTCAGATCCCTGCGTACGCCCATGGCGGCTCCCGGTACGGCGAACGGCGTTGTCCCGACAAGAACTTACCCGCAAGTAAGAAAGAGTCAATGGGAGGGACGCCGCCCGGCTCGGCTCCGCCCGGCTCAGCTCAGCGCATCCGCCTGCCGGATCGCCTCGGCGAGCTGCCGTACCGCGCTGTCGCCGGTCTCCTCGGCCAGGTCCTCGGCCTCCTCGGTGAGGTCGGTCAGGTCCAGGGCGCCGGGGAGGTGGGTGTGGTCGGTGCCGCGGCGCAGGGCGTCGGCGAAGTAGGCGGCCACGGCGGTGACCCGGAAGCGGTCGGAGGCGGTGGTGCGGGAGTCGTCCAGGGCGCCGCTCTCCAGTTGGGCGGTCTCCTCGTGCGGGGTGCGGCTGTCGGGGTCGAGCCAGCGGACCGTGGCGGTGGCGAGGTGGCCGGAGGCACCGGAGCGGGTGCGGACCGCATACAGCGCGGTGACCGTGTGGCCGGGGCCGATCTCGCCGCCGTCGACCGAGTCGTCGCGGAAGTCCTCGTCGGCGACCCGCCGGTTGTCGTAGCCGACCAGGGAAAACTCGGCGACCGTCTCGGGGTCGAAGGCGACCTGGGCCTTGGCGTCGCGGGCGGTGAGGTCGACGTTGCGCGGGAGTCGCTCCGCGAAGACGTCGTAGGCGTCGTCGGTGTCGGAGACGTAGACGGTGTGGCCGTCGCCACGGTCGGCGAGGCGTTCCATCAGGGCGTCGCCGTAGTCGCTGCCGACGCCGACGCCGAACAGGGTGATGCCGTACTCGCGGCGGGAGTCGGCTATGCGTTCGAGGATGGTGTCGGCGTCGGTGTCGCCGGTGTTGGCGAGCGCGTCGGAGACCAGGACGACCCGGTTGGTGGCGCCCTTGCGCAGGCCCTCCACGGCGGTCCCGTAGCCGGTCTCGACGCCCGCGCCGAGGTTGGTGGACGCCTCCGTGCGCAGGTCGTCGATGGCGTCGTGGATCTCGTCGCGGTTGCCGTCGAGCCGGGTCATCGGCAGGACGGTCTCCGCCTCGTCGCTGAAGGTGACCAGGGCCAACGAGTCGTCGTCGCGCAGCCGGTCCGTCATCACGCCCAGGGACTTCTTGGCGAGGTCGAGACGGCCGGGCTCGGCCATGGAGCCGGAGATGTCGAGGACGAAGGTGAGGGCGGCGGGCGGGCGTTCGCCGTCGTCCTCGGCCGGGCGGGTGGCGAGGCCGACCCGGACCAGGGACCAGTCGTCCTCGCTGGTGCGGGCGCCGTCGACGGTGACGGAGAAGCCGTTGCCGTCCGGGCGTTCGTAGTCCTGCCGGAAGCTGTTGACGAACTCCTCGGGGCGGACGGTCGACGGGTCGGGCAGCCGTCCGTCGGCGAGGGTGCGGCGGGCGTAGCCGTAGGAGGCGGTGTCGACGTCGAGGGCGAAGGTGGAGAGGTAGTCGGGTGCGGGGGCGACCTCGCGCGAGTCGTCCTCGCCGCTTCCGTCACTGTCCCGCTCGCCGGTGCCGTACCCCTGGTCGGGGCCGGGCAGCGGGGCGTCGCCGCGGGATTCGCGGGCGCCGCCCCGGTCGGCCGTGTTGCTCGGCTCGCCGCTGCCGCCGCAGCCGGTGAGCAGCAGACCGCCCGCGAGCGCCGCCGCGGTCAGCGCGGCCCGCAGCCGCCGGGCGGACCCGGGGGCGCGCCGGGGCGGCGGGTGCTCCCGCAGGTCGCCGCCGGGCGTCGCCGCGGGCGGTCGGGGACGGCCGGTGCGGTGGGCGGGCCGCCGGTGGTCGTCGGGTTCGGCGTGCTGCATCTTGGCTCCCCGGTGCGCGTCGGTGTCCGTCCCAGCGACGTGTCCGTCCCAGTGACGGTGTCCGTCCCAGTGACGGTGTCCGTCCCAGTGACGGTGTCCGTCCCAGTGACGGTGTCGGTCTCTGTGACTGTGACGGCGCGGGATGCCGGAAGGTGCGGCACGGGGCGTTGCGGATGGGTCTCGATGCGGGCACGGAGCAGGGCCGTTGAGACCGGTGGGTGATCTTCCGGTGACCTAGGAGACCACGTCCTTGCGGGCGAAGCCGCGGAAGGCCAGGGCGAACAGGACCAGGGCGTACGTTATGGAAATCGCGGTGCCCTGGATCATGCCGGACCACTCGGGGTCGGGCTGGACGGCGTCCGCCCAGGCGAACTGCCAGTGCGCGGGCAGGAAGTGCCGCCAGTCGCCGAGGGCGGTGACGGCGTCGAGGACGTTGCCGACGATGGTCAGGCCGACCGCGCCGCCGACCGCGCCGAGGGGGGCGTCGGTCTTCGTGGACAGCCAGAACGCGAGCCCTGCGGTGACCAGTTGGGAGACGAAGATGAACGCCACGACGATCACCAGCCGCCCGGCGGCCGTGCCCGCCTCCAGTGAGCCGCCGGTGGGGATCTCCAGCGGGCCCCAGCCGTAGGCCACCGTGCCGACGCCGACCGCCACCACCGGCAGCAGCACCATGGCGGCCAGGCTCAGGCCCAGTCCCACGACGAGCTTGGACCACAGCAGCCGGGCGCGCGGCACGGGCGCCGCCAGCAGATAGCGCAGGGAGGACCAGCTGGCCTCCGAGGCGACCGTGTCCCCGCAGAACAGGGCGACGGGGATGACCAGCAGGAAGCCCGCGGAGACGAAGAGGTTGACGGCGGCGAAGTTGGCGCCGGACGCGGTGGCCGTGTCCATCAGGGTGATGCGGTCGCCGCGGCCGTCCGGCTCGCCGCCGATCGCGAAGGCGGCGACGAGGACGAACGGCAGGGCAGCGAGGATGGCGAACATGACCAGCGTGCGCCGCCGCTTCAGCTGGCGGATCAGCTCGACCCGCAGCGGCAGGGTGCGGCCCGCGCGGTAGCCGTGGGCCGTCTCCGTGCGCTCGGCGAGCGTCGTGTCGGCGCTCATGCCGATCCTCCGATCAGGGTGAGGAAGGCGTCCTCGAGGCGGCGGTGCGGGCCCATCGAGGTGACGGGCACCTCCAGCCGGACCAGTTCGGTCACCAGGCGGGCGGGGCTGCCGTCGGCGTCCAGGCGGATGAGGAGTCCGTCGTCGGCGCGGACCGCCGAGGCGACGCCGGGCAGTGCGGCGATCTTCTCGACGACGGGTTCGTCGACGGGGGTGACGGTGCCGACGAGCAGGGTGTCGCCGGAGCCGATGATCTCGGCGACGGGGCCCGCCTGCACCAGCCTGCCCCGGTCCATGACCACGAGGTGTGTGCAGGACTGCTCGACCTCCGCGAGGAGGTGGCTGGAGACGATGACCGTGCGGCCGCCCGCCGCGTACCGGATCATCACCTCGCGCATCTCGCGGATCTGGGGCGGGTCGAGGCCGTTGGTCGGTTCGTCGAGGATCAGCAGGTCGGGCAGGCCGAGCATGGCCTGGGCGATGGCGAGGCGCTGGCGCATGCCCTGGGAGTAGGTGCGCACCGCGCGGGCGAGCGCGTCGCCGAGGCCCGCGATCTCCAGGGCCTCGTCCAGGTGGGCGTCCTCGGGCGGGCGGCCGGTGGCCCGCCAGTACAGCTCCAGGTTCTCCCGGCCGGACAGGTGCGGCAGGAAGCCCGCGCCCTCGACGAAGGCGCCGACCCGGGACAGGACGGGCGCGCCCGGCCGGATGGCGTGGCCGAAGACGCGGATCTCGCCGCCGTCCGGCTGGATCAGGCCCATCAGCATGCGCAGGGTGGTCGTCTTGCCCGCGCCGTTCGGCCCGAGGAGTCCGAGGACCTGGCCCTTCTCGACGGTGAAGGAGAGGTCCCGGACCGCGTACCGGTCCGCCGACTTGGCGTACCGCTTGCTCAGGTCGGTGATCCGCAGCGGCACGTCGGCGAGCGCGGGGTCCGGGGCGGGGGTCGTGGTGCGGCGGCGGCCGGTGACCAGCAGGGCCACGGCGAGGACGGCGGCGGCGAGCGGCAGCCACCACACCCACGCCGGGAGCGGGGCGGCGGCGGTGGTCACACCGGGTGCGGTGGGCACCTGGAGGTCGCCCTTGAGGGACACCTTGTACGTCGCCGGGGCGGCCGGGGAGGCGTAGCCGAGGTCGGTGGAGGCGAGGACCAGGCGGAGGCGGTGGCCCTTCTCCACCTCGTGGTCGATGGCGGGGAGTGTCAGGGTGACGTCCTTGCCCGCCTTGGCGTCCTCGATCCGTACCGGGGTGACGAGCTGGGAGGGCAGCACCTGCTGGGTGCCGTCCGGGCCGACGTCGTACACCTTGCCGAAGAGCACGGCGTCGTCGCTGGTGGACTCGATGTGGACGGTCGCGGTCGGGGAGCCGGTGATGCGCAGGTCGCGGTCGAGGGGCGCCGACTCGAAGCGCGCGAACTGGCCGGGGAAGTCGAGGGAGACGCCGATGCCGAGGGAGGACAGCTGGGCGAGTCCGCCGGAGCCGCCGAGTCCGGGGAGGGCGGAGACGGCGGGCGGGGCGCCGCCGGGCGGGTTGTCGACGCTCTGTTCGCGGCCGGTGAGGGCGATACTCCGCCGTCCGCTGTCCAGGCCGGGGTAGGTGTCGGCGCTCGCGCCCCGCAGCAGCGCCTGGCCGTCGGTGGAGTCGACGCCTCCGGTGCGGGTGACGCGGAAGGCGGGGCCGGTGTCGGCGCCCTTGTCGTCCTTGAGGTAGCGGTCGAACCAGGAGGTGGTCCGGGCGCGCACCCGGTCGCTCTCCGGGTCGCCGCCGTCATGTCCGCCCGCGATCCAGTCGACGTCGACCGGGGCGCCGTTGGCGCGGATCGCCTTGGCCGCCGCGTCGGCCTGGCCGAGCGGGAACAGGGAGTCGGACTGGCCCTGCACCAGCAGGGTGGGCACGTCGATGAGGTCGGCGACGGCGGACGGCGAGCGCTCTTCGAGGAGCGCGCGGGCCTCGGGGTCCGGGGTGCCGGACTCGGCGACCCGTTCGTACATCGCGCACAGCCGGGGCTCGAACTTGTCGCAGCCGCCGCCGGAGTTGACGAAGATGCCCGCCCACAGCTTCTTGAACACGCCGTTCGGGAACAGCGCGTCGGCGAGGTTCCAGTAGGTGATGGCCGGGGCGATGGCGTCCACCCGGCCGTCGTACCCGGCGGAGAGCAGGGCGATGGCGCCGCCGTACGAGGCTCCCGCGACGCCCACGCGCGGGTCGCCGGGCCTGTCGAGGCGCACCTCGGGCCGCTGGGCGAGCCAGTCGATGAGCTGGGAGACGTCGGCGACCTCCCCCTGCGGGTCGTTCAGCCCGATCTTTCCGGTGGAGCGGCCGAAGCCGCGGGCCGACCAGGTCAGCACCGCGTAGCCGTCCCGGGCGAGGTCCTCGGCCTGTTCGCGGACGTCGTCCTTGCTGCCGCCGAAGCCGTGGCCCAGCAGTACGGCGGGGCGGCGTCCGGCGTCGGTGGAGGTGAAGTACGAGGTGTCGACGCGCACTCCGTCGCCCACGCTCAGCACCCGGTCGGCGCGGTGTACCGCGGGCGCCTCGTCGGAGGCGACGGCCGTCCACGTACCGGCACCGGCGAGGACGGCCACGGTGGCCAGTGCGGCGAGCAGCCGCCGTGGCCCGCGTGGCCCTCGCAGTCCGGGCAGTCGAAGATCCATGCGTCAACGGTACGGGCCGCCACCGACAACCGATGCAGACCCCGGTCGGAACCCCCTGACCTCCCACGGGCGTACGGCGCCGCCCCCGCGTACCACGGCTGCGGTACACGGGGGCGGCGGAACGCGCCCGGGTCAGTGGTTGCGCGGGAAGCCCAGGTCGACGCCCGCCGGGGCGTCGGCCGGGTCGGGCCAGCGGGTGGTGACGACCTTGCCGCGGGTGTAGAAGTGCGTGCCGTCGTTGCCGTAGATGTGGTGGTCGCCGAAGAGGGAGTCCTTCCAGCCGCCGAAGGAGTGGTAGCCGACGGGGACCGGGATGGGGACGTTCACGCCGACCATGCCCGCCTCGATCTCCAGCTGGAACCGGCGGGCGGCGCCGCCGTCGCGGGTGAAGATCGCGGTGCCGTTGCCGAAGGGGGAGGCGTTGATGAGCGCCACGCCCTCCTCGTAGGTCTTGGCGCGCAGCACGCACAGCACCGGGCCGAAGATCTCGTCCTGGTACGCCTTGGCCGTCGTCGGGACCTTGTCGAGGAGCGAGATGCCGATCCAGTGGCCGTCCTCATGGCCCTCGACCGTGTAGCCGGTGCCGTCGAGGACCACCTCGCAGCCCTCGGCCGCGGCGCCTTCCACGTACGACGCCACCTTGTCGCGGTGGGCGGCGGTGATCAGGGGGCCCATCTCGGAGGCGGGGTCGGTGCCGGGGCCGATCTTGATCTTCTCGGCGCGCTCGCGGATCTTCGCCACCAGTTCGTCGCCGACCGCGCCGACCGCGACCACCGCGGAGATCGCCATGCAGCGCTCGCCCGCCGAGCCGTACGCCGCCGAGACCGCCGCGTCGGCCGCCGCGTCCAGGTCGGCGTCGGGCAGGACCAGCATGTGGTTCTTGGCGCCGCCGAGGGCCTGTACGCGCTTGCCGTTGGCGGCGGCGGTGGTGTGGATGTAGCGGGCGATGGGGGTGGAGCCGACGAAGGAGACCGCCTTGACGTCGGGGTGTTCCAGGAGCCGGTCGACGGCCACCTTGTCACCGTGCACCACGTTGAAGACGCCGTCCGGCAGGCCCGCCTCCGCGAGCAGTTCGGCGAGGCGGACGGACGCCGACGGGTCCTTCTCGCTGGGCTTGAGGACGAAGGTGTTGCCGCAGGCGATGGCCAGCGGGAACATCCACATCGGCACCATCGCCGGGAAGTTGAACGGCGTGATGCCCGCGACGACGCCCAGCGGCTGCCGGATCGCGGCCACGTCGACGCGGCTGGCGACCTGCGTCGACAGCTCGCCCTTCAGCTGCACGCTGATCCCGCACGCCAGGTCGACGATCTCCAGTCCGCGCGCCACCTCGCCGAGGGCGTCGGAGTGCACCTTGCCGTGCTCGGCGGTGATCAGCTCGGCGATCTCGTCGCGGTGGTCGTCCAGCAGCGCCCGGAACCTGAACAGGATCGAGGTGCGCTGGGCCAGCGAGGACTGGCCCCAGGTGACGTAGGCGTCCTTGGCGGCGGCGACCGCGGCGTCCACCTCGTCGGCCGAGGCGAAGGCGACCTTCGTGGTGACCTGGCCGGTGGCCGGGTCGGTGACCGGGCCGTAGGTGCCCGACGTGCCGTCGACGGTCTTGCCGCCGATCCAGTGGTTGACGATCTTCGTCATGACCGGTTGCTCCTTCACAGATGGCGGCGTCGGGTGGAGACGTGCCGTTCGTACAGCTCACGTGCCTTGACCGCGGACGGCCTGGTCGCGGTCTCGGCCACGGGTACATCCCACCAGGCCTGCGCCGGGGGCGCGCCCGACACTGTGTCTGCCGTTTCGGTCTCCACGTAGACACATGTGGGAGTGTCGGCGGCCCGCGCCTCGGCGAGCGCGGCGCGCAGGTCGCGCACGGTCCGGGCGCGCAGCACCCGCATGCCGAGGCTGGCGGCGTTGGCGGCGAGGTCGACGGGGAGCGGGGCGCCGGTGTAGCCGCCGTCGTCGGCCGGGAAGCGGTAGGCGGTGCCGAAGCGCTCGCCGCCGACGGACTCGGAGAGGCCGCCGATGGAGGCGTAGCCGTGGTTCTGGACGAGCAGGATCTTGATGGCGATGCCCTCCTGTACGGCGGTGACGATCTCCGTCGGCATCATCAGATAGGTGCCGTCGCCGACCAGCGCCCACACGGGGCGGTCGGGCACGGCGAGCTTCACTCCGATGGCGGCGGGGATCTCGTAGCCCATGCAGGAGTAGCCGTACTCCAGGTGGTACTGGTCGCGGGACCGGGTGCGCCAGAGTTTGTGCAGGTCGCCGGGGAGGGAACCGGCCGCGTTGATGATGATGTCGGTCTCGTCGACGAGGGCGTCCAGGGCGCCGAGGACCTGCGGCTGGGTGGGCCGCCGTACGTCCGGTTCGTCGGCCTCGTAGCAGGCGTCGACGCGCTGTTCCCAGCGCTCCTTGTCCTCGGTGTACTCGTCGGCGTAGGCGTCGGGGACGCGGTGGCCGTGCAGGCGGAGGGCGTCGGTGAGTTCGGTCAGGCCGCTGCGGGCGTCCGCGACCAGGGGCAGGCCCGCCATCTTGTGGCCGTCGAAGGGGGTGATGTTGAGGTTGAGGAAGCGGACGCCGGGCGCGGCGAACAGGGTGTTCGAGGCGGTGGTGAAGTCGGTCCAGCGGGTGCCGACGCCGATCACCAGGTCGGCGGTGCGGGCGAGTTCGTCGGCGGTGGCGGTGCCGGTGTGGCCGATGCCGCCGACGTCCTGCGGATGGTCGTAGGCGAGGGAGCCCTTGCCCGCCTGGGTGGCGGCGACGGGGATGCCGGTGGTCTCGGCGAACTCGGCGAGGGCTTCCTCGGCGCGGCTGTGATGGACGCCGCCGCCCGCGACGATCAGGGGGCGGCGGGCGGCGCGGATCGCGGTGACCGCCTCGGCGAGTTCGGTGGGGTCGGCGCCCGGCCGCCTGATCACCCAGGTGCGGTCGGTGAAGAAGTCGTCGGGCCAGTCGTACGCCTCGGCCTGGACGTCCTGCGGGAGGGCGAGGGTGACGGCGCCGGTCTCCACGGGGTCGGTGAGGACGCGCATGGCGGCGAGCGCGGCCGGAATCAGGGCTTCCGGGCGGGTGACGCGGTCAAAGTACCTCGACACCGGGCGCAGACAGTCGTTGACCGACACATCGCCCGCGTACGGCACCTCCAGCTGCTGGAGCACTGGGTCGGCGGGGCGGGCGGCGAAGACGTCGCCGGGGAGCAGGAGGACCGGGAGGTGGTTGATGGTGGCGAGGGCGGCGCCGGTGACGAGGTTGGTGGCGCCCGGGCCGATGGAGGTGGTCACCGCGTGCGTGGACAGGCGGTTGGACTGGCGGGCGTAGCCGACCGCCGCGTGCACCATGGCCTGTTCGTTGCGGCCCTGGTGGTACGGCATCACGTCGCCGTACTCGACGAGCGCCTGGCCGATCCCGGCGACGTTGCCGTGGCCGAAGATGCCCCAGGTGGCGCCGATCAGCCGCCGGCGTACACCGTCGCGCTCGGTGTACTGGGCGGACAGGAAGCGGACGAGCGCCTGCGCGACGGTGAGCCTGGTCGTCGTCATCGGTACCCCTCTGTGTGGTCCGGGTGGAAACAGATCCGCCACTCCCGGGTCTCGCCCGGACCCGCCATGACGTTCAGGTAGTACATGTCGTGGCCGGGCTGGGCGATCGACGGGCCGTGCCAGCCGTCGGGGACGAGGACGGCGTCGCCGGTGCGGACCTCCGCGAGGACGTCGGAGCCGCCCTCACGGGAGGGGAATACGCGCTGGTACCCGAAGCCGTTCGGACCGTCGATCTCGAAGTAGTAGATCTCCTCCAGCTCGGATTCCTCGCCGGGCCGGTGCTCGTCGTGCTTGTGCGGCGGGTACGACGACCAGTTGCCGCCCGGGGTGATCACCTCCACGGCGATGAGCTTGTCGCACTCGAAGGCGTCGGCGGAGGCGAAGTTGCGGACGTGGCGGACGCAGCCGCCGCTGCCGCGCACCTCCACGGGGACCTCCGACGCGGGGCCGCGGCGGGCGGGGAGTCGTCGCTCGCACTTCGCTCCTGCCAGGGCGAAGCGGCCTCCCGCGTCGGAGGCGATCTGGACCTGGGCGTCCCGGGGCACGTACACGAAGTCGGATGCCGACGCGAACACGTTCTCCCGGCCCAGGAGTTCAAACACCTGATCACTTACCTGCACCGTACAACCACCATTGAGGGGCAGCACGATCCACTCACTGTCCCCGGCGGCGAAGGCGTGGCCGCCACCCGGCGCCAGCTCCACGATCCGCAGGGCGCCGTATCCCCAACCGGCCCGCTCGGGATCGATGTCGAGCACGTACCCGGCGCTCTCGGCGGCGCCCCTCGGAATGTACAACTCCTGGCTCATACGGCCCTCACAGCAGTCCGACGGCGGTGTCCACGGCGGCGGCCACATCACCGTCCGCCGGATACAGCAACGAGCGGCCCACCACCAGCCCCCGCACGGTGGGCAGCTGGAGCGCGCCACGCCACTTCTCGTACGCCCCCGCCTGGTCGTCCGGCTTGTCGCCGACGTCGCCGCCGAGCAGCACGGCGGGCAGGGTCGAGGTCTCCATCACCCGGGCCATGTCGTCAGGGTTGTCGGTCACCGGCACCTTCAGCCAGGTGTACGCCGAGCTGCCGCCGAGTCCGGAGGCTATGGCGATGGACCGGGTGACGGCGTCGGCGGACAGGTCGTTGCGCAGCCGCCCCCGATCGTCGCGGCGGGAGATGAACGGCTCCACGAAGACCGGCAGCCTGCGCGCCGCCATCGCGTCGACCGCGCGGGCGGTGGCCTCCAGCGTGGTCAGCGAGCCGGGGTCGCTGTAGTCGATACGGAGCAGCAGCTTGCCCGCGTCGAAACCGAGCCGCTGGATGTCCTCGGGGCGGTGGCCGGTGAAGCGGTCGTCGAGTTCGAAGGCGGCGCCCTGAAGTCCGCCGCGGTTCATCGAGCCCATGACCACCTTGTGGTCGAGGGCGCCGAGCAGCAGCAGGTCGTCGAGGATGTCGGCGGTGGCGAGGACGCCGTCCACACCGGGGCGCGACAGCGCGAGGCAGAGGCGTTCGAGCAGGTCGGCGCGGTTGGCCATGGCGAACTTGCGGTCGCCGACGCCTAGCGCGCCCCGGGCCGGGTGATCGGCGGCGACGATCATCAGACGGTCGCTCGCGCCGAGCAGCGGGCGGCGCGGGCGGCGGGCGGCGGCCTCGGCGATGGCCTCCGGGTGGCGGGTACGGGTGCGGACCAGGTCCGCGATGTCGACGCTCATCGGACCTCTCCCGCGGCGAGCGCGGCCTCGACCTCGTCCGGGGTCGGCATCGCCGACGAGCACTCCAGGCGGGAGGCGACGATGGCTCCGGCGGCGTTGGCGTGCCGCATGGTCCGCTCCAGGCTCCAGCCGCTCAGCAGGCCGTGGCAGAGGGAGCCGCCGAAGGCGTCCCCGGCACCGAGTCCGTTGAGGACGGTCACGGGCAGCGGCGGGACCTCGGCGCTCTCACCGTCGGCGCTGACGGCGAGGACGCCCTTGGGGCCCTGTTTGACGACGGCCAGTTCCACCCCGGCGGCGAGCAGGGCGCGGGCGGCGGCGTGCGGGTCGCGCAGGCCGGTGGCGATCTCCACCTCGTCGAGGTTGCCGACCGCGACGGTGGTGTGGCGCAGGGCCTCGGCGTAGAACGGGCGGGCCGTCTCCGGGTCGCTCCAGAACATCGGGCGCCAGTCGAGGTCGAACACCGTCGTGCCGGACTTCGCGCGGTGCGCGAGCGCCGCGAGGGTGGCGGTGCGGCTGGGCTCCTCGCTCAGGCCGGTGCCGGTGACCCAGAAGATCCCCGCCTCCCGGACGGCGTCCAGGTCGAGGTCGTCGGCGGCGATCTCCAGGTCCGGCGCCTTGGGCCGCCGGTAGAAGTAGAGCGGGAAGTCGTCCGGCGGGAACACCTCGCAGAAGGTGACCGGGGTGGGCAGTCCGGCGACCGGGGTGACCCAGCGGTCGTCGACGCCGAAGCCGCGCAGGGCCTCGTGGAGATAGGTCCCGAACGGGTCGTCGCCGGTGCGGGTGACCACCGCCGTACGGCGGCCGAGTCGGGCGGCGGCGACCGCCACGTTCGTCGCCGAACCGCCGAGGAACTTGCCGAAGGACGTCACCCGCGGGAGCGGAACGCCCGTCTGCAACGGGTACAGGTCCACCCCGATCCGCCCCATCGTGATCAGGTCGTACGCCATCGAGTCCCCTTCGCGGTGCTCTTCGCGCGCTCGCACTGGTTCTCCACGGTTTCTAGCTCCGCACGGGGCGCCCTGTCAATATTTTGTCCGGACATACTGACTAGATATGGCGGGTGGCCCACCGACACGGGCGGGAGGCCCGATGTCAACACGCCCCGCCCAGAGACCGGCGTACGCCTGTGCCGCACCTCTGTCACAAACACCACCCCCGTGTCACACATGTCCCGGGTACGCGGGTCCCCCGTCACACCCGGCCGACAGCCCCTCTCCGTGGTCACTCTCCGTCGTTGACCGGGCACAGGCTTGGTGAACGCCAGCGCAACGCCCGGCTCCCCCGACGGCCGCCCCCGGCCGCCGCCGTGGCACGCGCAGGGAGGTGCGACTCATGACCGACCGAAGGCTCTGGTCCTACAAGGAGATCGCGGCACACATCCGGGTGCAGCCCGACACCGTGCGCTCCTACCGCAAACACGGTCTGCTGCCGCCACCCGACCATGTGGAGGGCGGCAAGCCCTACTGGTACGCCGACACCGTCCGCGCCTGGGTCGCCTCCCGGCCGGGCAACCGGGGGCGCCGACCGGACTGACGCCCGACCGGGCTCAAGCGCCCCGCCACCCGGCCGACGCGGCTAACCCGATTGCCCCGGCGGCGGTGGGCGGCGCAGGATCCGGGGATGGGCCCATCCAGCTTCTCCGAGAAACCCGTCCTCACCGGTGCGAAGACCGTGCTGCGGCCCTTCACCGCCGAGGACGCCGAGGTGATGTGGCAGATCATCGGCGATCCCGAGGTCGTCCGCTTCACCGGCGCCCCGCCGTCCGAACTCACCCCGGAGCGCGTCCGCTCCTGGTACGCCACCCGCGCCGACCAGCCCGACCGCCTCGACCTGGCGGTGACCGACCGGGCGAGCGGGGAGGTGGTCGGCGAGGTCGTCCTGCACGAGTACGACCCCGCGGGCCGTAGCTGCACCTTCCGCACCCTGCTCGGACCGCGCGGCCGGGGCAGGGGGCTGGGCACGGAGGCGACGCGTCTGATCGTCGGCCATGGCTTCGAGCGCCTGGGCCTGCACCGCATCCAGCTGGACGTCTACGCCTTCAACCACCGCGCCCTGCGCGTCTACGAGAAGGCCGGGTTCGTGGTCGAGGGGGTGCGGCGGGAGGTAGAGCCGCGGGACGGGGTGTGGGTGGACGAGGTCGTGATGGGCCTGCTGGACCGGGAGTGGGCCGCCCTGCGGGCCGCCGAGGTCAGCGGCTCCACGGCTCGATGACCGTCACACCCGCGCCCGGTGCCGAGCCCAGCGCGGCGAGCGCTTGGGGGACCGCGTCCAGGCCTATCGCCGAGGTGACCAGGAGGTCGGGGCGCAGGGTGCCGGAGCGCACGAGGTCCAGCAGCGGCGGGTAGGTGTGGGCGGCCATGCCGTGGCTGCCGAGCAGTTCCAGCTCCAGGGCGACCGCGCGGGCCATCGGCACGGGCGTGGTGCCGTCGGCCGAGGGCAGCAGGCCGACCTGGAGGTGGCGGCCCCGGCGGCGCAGGCCGTTCACGGAGGCGGCGCAGGTCACGGGCGAGCCGAGGGCGTCCAGGGAGAGATGGGCGCCGCCGCCGGTCAGTTCCCGGACGGCCCGCGCGGTGTCGTCGGTGTGCGCGGCGTCCACGACGTGCGCCGCGCCGAACTTGCGCGCCAGGTCCAGCGCGGTCGGCGACACGTCGACGGCCACCACCCGGGCTCCGGCCGCGGCGGCGATCATCACCGCCGACAGACCGACTCCCCCGCAGCCGTGCACCGCCACCCACTCCCCCGCGGCGACCCGGCCCTGCTGCACGACCGCGCGGAAGGCCGTGGCGAACCGGCAGCCCAGGGAGGCCGCCGTCGCGAAGGTCAGCTCCTCGGGCACGGCGACGAGGTTCACATCGGCGTGGTCCAGCGCCACGTACTCGGCGAAGGAACCCCAGTGGGTGAAGCCGGGCTGGGTCTGCCGCTCGCACACCTGCTGGTCACCGGCCGCGCAGGACGGGCAGCCGCCGCAGGCGCAGACGAACGGCACGGTGACCCGGTCGCCGGGCCGCCAGCCGGTGACCCGCGCGCCGACCGCCTCGACGACCCCGGCGAGTTCATGCCCGGGCACGTGCGGCAGGGTGATGTCCGGGTCGTGGCCCTGCCAGCCGTGCCAGTCGCTGCGGCACAGGCCGGTGGCCTCGACCCGCACCACGACGCCGTGCTCCGCGGGCCGCGGATCGGGGACGTCCCGCACCTCGGCCGGCTCCCCGAACCGCTCGAACACCACAGCCCGCATCCGTTCTCTCCCTCGCGCCAGTACCTACCAGTTCGGTGGTATGTACAGCGAGACGCTAACCGCCCGCCGTCACCTTGTCCCCCTCCCGGTCCGCCTCTCGGTCCGCCTCGCGCCGCTGCTCGGCCGGGCTGTCGGCCGCCGTCGGCTCCCCTTCGCTCAGCCCGAACCGGGCGTGCAGGCGCCGCAGCGGTGCCGGAGCCCACCAGGTGGCGCGGCCCGTCAGCCGCATCACCGCCGGTACCAGCAGGCTCCGTACGACCATGGCGTCCATCAGCACGGCCAGCGCGGTGCCCAGGCCGAGCATCTTGGTGTTGGTGACCCGGGAGGTGCCGATGGCGACCATCACCACCGCCAGGATGACCGCCGCCGCGGTGATCAGGCCGCCGGTGCGCTGGAGGCCGTGCCGTACGGCCTGCTGGTGGTCGCCGGTGTGGTCGTACTCCTCCTTGATGCGGGAGAGCAGGAACACGCCGTAGTCCATGGAGAGACCGAAGGCGACGCAGAACATCAGGACGGGAAGGGTCGTCTCTATGGAGCCGGGGCTGGTGAAGCCGAGCAGGCCGGAGAGGTGGCCGTCCTGGAAGACCCAGACCACGGCGCCGAACATGGCGGTCAGGCTGAGGGCGTTGAGCAGCACGGCCTGGAGGGGTATCAGCACGCTTCCGGTGAGCAGGAAGACCAGGATCAGCGTGACCACGGTGATGAAGAGCGCGGCCCAGGGCAGCTGCTCCCCTATCGCGTCCTTGGTGTCGACCAGGACGGCGGCGGTGCCGGTGACGGAGGTGTCGAAGGGGGCGTCGGTGGCGCGGATGTCGCTCACCAGGCGCTGGGCCGGTTCATCGACGGCCTCGCCCGCCGGCTGCACCGTGAAGTACGCGGAGTCGCCCTTGACCAGCGGGCCGTCCACCCGGAGGACCTCCGGCAGGACGGCGAGGCGCTCCTTGTAGTCGGTGTACTGGGCCTCGGTGGCGCGGCCTTCGGCGAGGATCTCCAGGCCGCCGCCGGGGCTGCCGGGGAAGCCGTCGCGGAGGTACTGCTGCACGATGTGCGACTCGGCACCGGACGGCAGCTGACGGTCGTCGGCGGTGCCGAACTTCACGCCCAGGAAGGGCAGTCCGAGCAGGACCAGGACGGCTGTGGTGCCGAGTGCGAAGAAGGGCGCCCGGCGCATCACCAGGCCTGCCGTGCGGGCCCAGCCCCGGCCCTCCTCGGCGTCCGGTGTCCGCTCCCGGCCGCGCCGGAACAGCCGGCGCAGGTCGAGGGAGTTGACGCGGTGGCCGAGGAGCACCAGGGCCGCCGGGAGCAGGATGAGGGCGGCGGCCGCGGCCAGCAGGACGACGGCGATGCCGGAGTAGGCGAAGGACCGCAGGAAGTACTGCGGGAACAGCAGCATCGCCACCAGGGACACCGCGACCGTGAGGGCGGAGAACAGGACCGTGCGGCCCGCCGTGCGCAGGGTGGTGGCCACGGCGGTGAGCGGGTCGGCGCCGCCGGACAGTTCCTCGCGGAAGCGGCGGACGATGAACAGGGCGTAGTCGATGGCGAGGCCCAGGCCGAGCGCGGTGGTCAGGTTGAGCGCGAAGACCGAGACATCGGTGATCTCGGTGAGGCCGCGCAGCACGGCGTTGGTCCCGAGGATCGCCACGATGCCGATGCCGAGCGGCAGCAGGGCGGCGACGGCGCTGCCGAAGACCATGACCAGCAGCACCAGGGTCACCGGCAGGGCGATCATCTCGGCCCGCAGCAGGTCCTCCTGGATGATCGTCTGCATGTCGTGGCGCACGGCGACGATGCCGCCGATCTGGACCTCCACCGGGCCCTGGGCGCCGCGGAAGTGGGGTGCGACGCGCTCCAGGGTCTCGCCCGCGGTGGTCTCGTCGCCGGTGATCCGGGCGGCGATCAGCGCCTGGCGGCCGTCCTCCGCGCGCAGGGCCGGGGAGCGGGTGTCCCAGTAGGAGCCGACGCCCGTGATGCCCTCCTCGGCGGCGAGCCGGTCGGCGAGGCGCTCGGCCTCGGCCGCGACCGCCGGGTCGTCCACCGAGGCGCGGCCCGCGTCGACGAGCAGCAGCAGATTGGGCTGGGAGCCGGGGAACTCGCGCTCCAGGGCCTTGGTGGCGTAGGTCGACTCGGCGGCCGGGTCCTCCCAGCCGCCGCTGCCCAGCCGGTCGGCGACCCCGCCGCCCGCGAGGACGGCGAGCAGGGTCACCACGAGGGCCGCGAGCAGCGACAGCCGCGGGCGGGCGGTCACGAGGCGGGTCCATCCCCCGACCCGGGGCCGGCCGGCCCGGGAGTCGTCGGCACGGGAGCCGCCGGCCCCGGACCTGTCGGCCGGGGCCGGACTTTTGACTTCGGTCATCCTGCGGTGTCCCCTTCACCGTGGGCCCAGCTGCCCCGGCGTACGAGCAGGCAGCATGGGAGTGTCATTGCCATAGACTGGCAAACACGAGTCGTCGCTCGCGTTTCTCAAGAATGCGAGCGGTCACTCGTGTTTGTCAATCGCGTTCGGAGAGCTGGGGATAACGCGTGTCCGAGGAGCGAGCGGAACCAGGGACGCAAGAGTCCGAAGAGGCCAAGGACAGACCGCGCCGCCGCCAGGCCCGCGGCGAGCGCCGGATCGCGCAGCTGCTGGAGGCCGCCGCGAGCGTGTTCTGCACGACCGGCTACACCGCCGCCAGCACCAACGCCATCGCCCGCGAGGCGGGCGTCTCGCCCGGCACGCTGTACCAGTTCTTCCCGAACAAGGAAGCGATCGCGATCGAGCTGGGCAGCCGCCTGATGCACGAGATGCGGGAGACCTACGGTGAGGCGCTCGCGCCCGTCGACCCCGCGACCCCGATGGCGGAGGCCATCGGCGCCGCGGTCGACCGGTTCATCACGTTCAACTGCGAACACCCCGAGTTCTTCGCGCTGATGCACGGCCCCGACATCCCGGGCCGGGTCGCCGAACAGCACGACGCCCTGCACGCGACCCTGCTCAGCCGGATCGAGGGACTGCTCGCCTCCCTGCTCCCGGACCGGCCCCCGGCCGACATCACCCGCGTCGCACAGGTCTCCCTGGGCGTCTACAAGGCGGGCCTGGAGCTGGTCCTGGCCCACGAGGGCGCCGAGCGGGACGCGTACGTCCAGGAGATCAAGGACGTACTGACCCGCTACCTGGAGCCGATGGGTGCCGGGACACGGCGCGACCCCTCTTGGATTCATACCCCCTAGGGGTATAGTGTGGACATCGTGACCCCTCCCCCGGGGTCACCTCGGACCCACACGCCTCGACGAGGAGTAACGACATGACCGCCCAGACCGACACCCAGGGTTCCGTCACCACCGTCTACAAGGTGAGCGGGATGAGCTGCGGGCACTGCGAGGGCGCCGTCTCCGGCGAGCTGGCCAAGCTGCCCGGCGTCGGCTCCGTACAGGCCGTGGCCGCGTCCGGCGAGGTCACCGTCGTCTCCGCCGCCCCGCTCGACGAGGACGCCGTGCGCGAGGCCGTCGACGAGGCGGGCTACGAACTGGTCGGCAAGGCCTGACGCACCCCCGGGCCCGCCCGCGCGGGCCCGCCGCACACCCCTTCCGGCACCGGGCCGTACCCGACGCCCCGCGCCCCGTACGGCCCGGTCCCCCCCTTCTGGAGCCCGGGCATGACCAGCAGCACCAGCACCACCTCCGCGGCAGTCGGCATAGCCGCCGCCCCGGCGCCCGGCGCCGAGGTCGAGCTGCTCATCGGCGGGATGACCTGCGCCTCCTGCGCGGCCCGCATCGAGAAGAAGCTCAACCGCATGGACGGCGTCACGGCCACCGTCAACTACGCGACGGAGAAGGCCCGGGTCAGCTACCCGGCCGGGACCGAGGTCGCCGACCTGATCGCCACCGTCGTGAAGACCGGTTACACCGCCGAGGAACCCGCGCCCCCGCAGCCGGAGGCCTCGGAGCCGGAACAGCGCACCGGCGACCCCGAACTCGACACCCTGCGCCAGCGGCTGCTGGTCTCCGTGGCGCTCGCCGTCCCCGTGATCCTGCTGGCGATGGTCCCCTCCCTCCAGTTCGACAACTGGCAGTGGCTCTCCCTCACGCTCGCCGCCCCGGTCGTCGTCTGGGGCGGCTGGCCCTTCCACCGGGCCGCCTGGACCAACGCCCGGCACGCCGCCGCCACCATGGACACCCTGGTGTCGGTCGGCACCCTCGCCGCGTTCGGCTGGTCGCTGTGGGCGCTCTTCCTCGGTGACGCGGGCATGCCCGGCATGCGGCACGGCTTCGACCTCACCGTCTCCCGCGCCGACGGTGCCTCGACGATCTATCTGGAGGTCGCCGCCGGAGTCACCGCCTTCCTGCTCCTCGGCCGCTATCTGGAGGCCCGCTCCAAGCGCCGCGCGGGCGCCGCGCTGCGGGCGCTGATGGAGCTGGGCACCAAGGACGTGGCCGTACTGCGGGCCGGGCGTGAGGTCCGTGTCCCGGTCGCCGAACTGGCGGTCGGGGACCGGTTCGTCGTACGCCCCGGCGAGAAGATCGCCACCGACGGCACCGTGGCCGAGGGCGCCTCCGCCGTCGACGCCTCCATGCTCACCGGCGAGTCCGCGCCGGTGGACGTGACCGTCGGCGACACCGTGACCGGCGCGACCGTCAACGCCGGGGGACGGCTGGTCGTCGAGGCCACCCGGGTCGGCGCCGACACCCAGCTCGCGCGGATGGCCAAGCTGGTCGAGGACGCGCAGAACGGCAAGGCCGAGGTGCAGCGGCTCGCCGACCGGGTCTCCGCCGTCTTCGTACCGGTCGTGCTGCTGATCGCCACCGCCACCTTCGGCGGCTGGCTGGGCGGCACCGGGGACACCGTCGCCGCGTTCACCGCCGCCGTCGCCGTACTGATCATCGCCTGCCCGTGCGCCCTGGGCCTGGCCACGCCGACCGCGCTCATGGTCGGCACCGGGCGCGGCGCCCAGCTCGGCATCCTGATCAAGGGACCGGAGGTGCTGGAGTCCACCCGGCGCGTCGACACCGTCGTCCTCGACAAGACCGGCACCGTCACCACCGGCCGGATGACCCTGCGGGAGGTGTACGCCGCCGAGGACACCGACGACAAGGAGGTGCTGCGGCTCGCGGGCGCCCTGGAGCACGCCTCCGAGCACCCCGTCGCCCGCGCGGTGGCCGCGGGGGCCGAGGAGCGGGTCGGCCCGCTGCCGGGGGCCGAGGGCTTCGAGAACGTCCCCGGCAGGGGCGTACGCGGGCGCGTGGAGGCCAAGGAGGTGGCCGTCGGCCGTCTCTTCGACGAGGTCCCCGAGGAGCTGGCCCGGGCCCGGGAGCGGGCCGAGCGAGCCGGACGCACGGCCGTCGTGGTCGGCTGGGACGGGCGGGCGCGCGGGGTGCTCGCCGTCGCCGACGCGGTCAAGGGGACCAGCGCCGAGGCGGTGCGCCAGCTGCGCGCGCTGGGGCTGACGCCGGTCCTGCTGACCGGGGACAACCGGACGGTGGCCGAGGCGGTGGCCGCGGAGGTCGGCATCGGCGAGGTGATCGCCGAGGTGCTCCCCGAGGACAAGGTCGACGCCGTACGGCGGTTGCAGCGCGAGGGACGGGTCGTCGCCATGGTCGGCGACGGGGTCAACGACGCCGCCGCGCTGGCCGCCGCCGACCTGGGGCTGGCCCTGGGCACGGGCACCGACGCCGCGATCGAGGCGGGCGACCTGACGCTGGTCCGCGGTGACCTGCGGGCGGCGGCGGACGCCATCCGGCTGTCCCGGCGCACGCTCGCCACCATCAAGGGCAATCTCGTATGGGCGTTCGGTTACAACGTGGCCGCGCTGCCGCTGGCCGCGGCCGGGCTGCTCAACCCGATGATCGCGGGGGCGGCGATGGCGTTCTCCTCGGTGTTCGTGGTGACGAACAGTCTGCGGCTGCGCACTTTTCGGTCCGGGATCCCTCTGGAGTCCGGCGCGACCCTCACATAAGCTCTTCACAAGGCTCGCGCATCTTCCTTACGCTTGAGCCCCGTTCACCGAATCGGGCCTCTTGTGCACCTAATAGGACAAATGCAAGAGACGCAGATCACAGTGATGTGAACGTAACCATCGAAGGGGTTCGAAGGTCTAAGTTGGCGATGTCAGACAGCGTCTTGGGGGGCGTTGGCTGGCACTTCCGAGGATGTCTTGGGGGACTTCCTCGGAGATTGCGTTGCCGGGGCACGTACACCGGGGAGCTTTGAGCGGCCACCCCAGCGTGCGTGTCCCCGGCAGACCGCAGGCAGTACGGCAACAACACAGCGGTACGAAAGCAGTACGGCAGCAACACAGCGATTCAGGCGCTGGTCCTCACAAGCGCCCGGCCGGATCCCGTGGGGGGAATCCGCACCGGGACATGGGAAGGCGCCCTGGTCGTCGGCCCGTGGGGGGACTGACGCACCGGGGCGCCTTCTGCCGTTCCCGCCGCCCGCCCACCCGTACTCAAGCCGCAGTGGTACGCAGAAGGTCCCGCACCCCAGGAGTCGGATGCGGGACCTGCGCGTGCGGGTGCGGGTGCGGCTCAGCGCTCCTCGACGGGGACGAAGTCACGCTCGACCACGCCGGTGTAGATCTGGCGCGGACGGCCGATGCGGGAACCCGGCTCCTTGATCATCTCGTGCCACTGGGCGATCCAGCCCGGGAGGCGGCCGAGGGCGAACAGGACCGTGAACATCTCGGTCGGGAAGCCCATGGCCCGGTAGATCAGACCGGTGTAGAAGTCGACGTTCGGGTAGAGGCTGCGCGAGACGAAGTAGTCGTCGGAGAGCGCGTGCTCCTCCAGCTTCAGCGCGATGTCCAGCAGCTCGTCGGACTTGCCGAGCGCGGAGAGGACGTCGTGCGCCGCCGCCTTGATGATCTTGGCGCGCGGGTCGAAGTTCTTGTAGACCCGGTGGCCGAAGCCCATCAGACGGACGCCGTCCTCCTTGTTCTTCACCTTGCGGATGAAGGAGTCGACGTCGCCGCCCGCGTCGCGGATGCCTTCCAGCATCTCCAGCACGGACTGGTTGGCGCCGCCGTGCAGCGGGCCCCACAGCGCGTTGATGCCGGCGGAGATCGAGGCGAACATGTTCGCCTGCGAGGAGCCGACCAGGCGGACCGTGGAGGTCGAGCAGTTCTGCTCGTGGTCGGCGTGCAGGATCAGCAGTTTGTCCAGCGCCGAGACCACGATCGGGTCCAGGTCGTACTCCTGTGCGGGGACCGAGAAGGTCATCCGCAGGAAGTTCTCGACGTAGCCGAGGTCGTTGCGCGGGTAGACGAACGGGTGGCCGACGGACTTCTTGTACGCGTAGGCCGCGATCGTCGGGAGCTTGGCGAGCAGACGGATGGTGGAGAGGTTGCGCTGCTGCTCGTCGAACGGGTTGTGGCTGTCCTGGTAGAAGGTGGACAGCGCGGAGACGACCGACGACAGCATGGCCATCGGGTGGGCGTCGCGCGGGAAGCCCCGGTAGAAGTTCTTGACGTCCTCGTGCAGCAGGGTGTGCTGCGTGATGTCGTTCTTGAAGCCGGACAGCTCGTCGACGGTCGGCAGCTCACCGTTGATCAGCAGGTACGCCACCTCGAGGAAGGTGGAGCGCTCGGCCAGCTGCTCGATCGGGTAGCCGCGGTACCGCAGGATGCCCGCCTCGCCGTCGAGGTAGGTGACGGCGGATTTGTACGCGGCGGTGTTGCCGTACCCGCTGTCCAGGGTCACCAGACCGGTCTGGGCCCGGAGCTTCCCGATGTCGAAGCCCTTGTCCCCGACGGTGCTGTCGATCACCGGGTAGGTGTACTCGCTGCCGTCGTACCGCAGTACTACAGAGTTGTCGCTCACGTCTTCCCTCACCGACGTAGTGCCTCATCTTCGAGGTGCCCTGACTGTCTCTACCATCCCCCATTTGGCTCAGGAGAGTGCACTCGGGGTCGACCATTGGGCTTATTGGCGGCACTGAGTGCCGCCAACTTGCCCATCCTGCACGCTCGCTTCCGCATCCGGAAGTGCTCTGTGACCTTCACGACTCGTTTGATCGATCATTTTTTGCCCGGTGCGCCCTTCACGACCCGAAAGGCCGTTCTCACCGGCCCGCGTGGCGCGGCGAGAGACGGAAGTCCAGCGCCGTGCAGCGCCGCCCCGCCGACACCGTGCGCACCGCCTGTCCGATCGCCTTGCGGGAGCCGACGAGCACGACCAGGCGCTTGGCGCGGGTGACCGCCGTGTAGAGCAGATTGCGCTGGAGCATCATCCAGGCGCCCGTGGTCACCGGGATGACGACCGCCGGGTACTCACTGCCCTGCGAGCGGTGGATGGTCACCGCGTACGCGTGCGCCAGTTCGTCCAGTTCGTCGAAGTCATACGGAACCTCCTCGTCCTCGTCCGTCAGCACCGTCAGCCGCTGCTCGACCGGGTCGAGCGAGGTGACCACGCCCACGGTGCCGTTGAAGACCCCGTTCTTGCCCTTCTCGTAATTGTTGCGGATCTGGGTGACCTTGTCGCCGACACGGAACACCCGGCCGCCGAACCGCCGCTCGGGAAGGTCCGGGCGGCCCGGGGTGATGGCCTGCTGGAGCAGGCCGTTGAGCGTGCCCGCCCCGGCCGGTCCGCGGTGCATAGGGGCCAGGACCTGCACGTCCCGGCGCGGGTCCAGCCCGAACTTCGCCGGGATACGGCGGGCCGCCACGTCCACCGTCAGCCGTCCCGCTTCCTCCGTGTCGTCCTCCACGAAGAGGAAGAAGTCCTTCAGGCCGTCGGTCACCGGATGCTGCCCCGCGTTGATCCGGTGCGCGTTGGTCACCACGCCGGACTGCTGGGCCTGGCGGAACACACGCGTGAGCCGCACCGCCGGGACCGGGCTGCCGTCGGCCAGCAGATCGCGCAGCACCTCGCCCGCGCCGACGCTGGGCAGCTGGTCGACATCGCCGACGAACAGCAGGTGCGCGCCCGGCGGCACCGCCTTGACCAGCTTGTTGGCCAGCAGCAGATCCAGCATCGACGCCTCGTCGACGACCACCAGATCGGCGTCCAGCGGACGGTCCTTGTCGTACGCCGCGTCACCGCCCGGCTTCAGTTCGAGGAGCCGGTGCACGGTGGACGCCTCGGCGCCGGTCAGCTCCGCGAGCCGCTTGGCGGCCCGGCCGGTGGGCGCGGCCAGCACCACCTTCGCCTTCTTGGCGCGGGCCAGCTCCACGACCGAGCGGACCGTGAAGGACTTGCCGCAGCCCGGACCGCCGGTGAGGACGGCGACCTTCTCGGTCAGCGCCAGCTTGACGGCCGCCTCCTGCTCGGGCGCCAGCTCAGCGCCCGTACGGCCCTTCAGCCAGCTCAGCGCCTTGTCCCAGGCGACGTCCCCAAAGCCCGGCATCCGGTCCTCGTCGGTGCGCAGCAGGCGCAGCAGCTGGGCGGAGAGGGAGAGTTCGGCGCGGTGGAAGGGGACCAGGTAGACGGCGGTGACGGGCTCGGAGGCGCCGTCGGGGCCGGGCACCTGTTCTCGTACGACCCCGGGGTCGGCGCCGTCCTCCGGGGGCTGCGCCAGCTCCGCGAGGCAGTCGATGACCAGGCCGGTGTCGACCTGGAGCAGCTTGACCGCGTCGGCGATCAGCCGCTCCTCGGGGAGGAAGCAGTGGCCCTGGTCGGTGGACTGCGACAGCGCGTACTGGAGGCCCGCCTTGACGCGCTCCGGGCTGTCGTGGGGGATGCCGACGGACTGGGCGATCTTGTCGGCGGTGAGGAAGCCGATGCCCCAGACGTCGGCGGCCAGCCGGTAGGGCTGGTTCCTGACGACGGAGATGGAGGCGTCGCCGTACTTCTTGTAGATGCGCACCGCGATGGAGGTGGAGACCTCCACGGTCTGGAGGAACAGCATCACCTCCTTGATCGCCTTCTGTTCCTCCCAGGCGTCGGCGATCTTCTTGGTCCGCTTGGGGCCGAGGCCGGGGACCTCGATCAGACGCTTGGGCTCCTCCTCGATGATCTTCAGGGTGTCCAGGCCGAAGTGCTGGGTGATGCGGTCGGCGAAGACCGGGCCGATGCCCTTGACCAGGCCGGAGCCGAGATAGCGGCGGATGCCCTGGACGGTGGCCGGGAGGACCGTCGTGTAGTTCTCCACCGTGAACTGCTTGCCGTACTGCGGGTGGGAGCCCCAGCGGCCCTCCATCCGCAGCGACTCCCCGACCTGGGCGCCGAGCAGCGCGCCGACGACCGTGAGCAGATCGCCGGCGCCTCTGCCGGTGTCGACGCGCGCGACCGTGTAGCCGTTCTCCTCGTTGGCGTAGGTGATCCGCTCCAGGACGCCTTCGAGGACGGCCGATCGCCGTTCCCCCTGCGCGTTCCCCGCCTCATTGGACATGATCCGACCGTAGCGGGTGCGACTGACAGTGCACGGGGACGCCTGCCGGAGCCCCGTACGGAGAGAGGGTGCTGATGTACCACTACGACCTGCTGGTGGTGGGATCGGCCAACGCCGACCTGGTGATCGCCGTCGAGCGGCGGCCGGACGCCGGGGAGACGGTGCTCGGCTCGGACCTCGCCGTCCACCCCGGCGGCAAGGGCGCCAACCAGGCCGTCGCCGCCGCCCGGCTCGGGGCGCGTACGGCCCTGCTGGCCAGGGTCGGCGACGACGCGTACGGACGGCTGCTGCTGGACTCGCAGCGGGCGGCCGGGGTGGACACGGTGGGCGTGCTGGTGGGCGGGGCGCCGACCGGCGTCGCGCTGATCACCGTGGACCCGTCCGGGGACAACAGCATCGTGGTGTCGCCCGGCGCCAACGGGAAGCTCACCCCCGCCGACGTACGGGCCGCGGCCAGCCTCTTCCATGCCTCCCGGGTCGTCTCGACGCAGTTGGAGATCCCGCTGGAGACGGTCGTGGCGGTGGTGAGGAGCCTGGCGCCCGGCAGCCGCTTCGTGCTGAACCCGTCGCCGCCCCGGCGGCTGCCCGGCGAGGTGCTGGGCGCCTGCGACCCGCTGATCGTCAACGAGCACGAGGCCCGCGTCATCCTTGGCGCGGCCTGTGTCAGCGACGCCCCCGGGGACTGGGCGCGGCTGCTGCTCGCCAAGGGCCCCCGCTCGGTGGTCGTCACCCTCGGCGCCGAAGGCGCGCTGGTGGCGTCCGGGGAGGGGGTCGTCCATGTGCCGTCGGTGCCGGTCGACGTGGTGGACACCACCGGCGCGGGCGACGCGTTCACCGCGGCGCTGGCCTGGCGGCTCGGGGCGGGCGAGCCGCTCGCGCGGGCGGCGGCCTACGCGGCACGGGTGGGCGCGGCGGCGGTCACCAGGGCGGGGGCGCAGGAGTCGTATCCGACGGCCGCGGAGGTCGGGGAGCCGTAGCGGGACGGGGGTAGGGGAGCCGTAGCGGCACGAGGGGGAGGCGGCCTGGAAGCACCGGGGGGAAGCTCAAGGGCACTTCGAGGGGGCCGGTCCGTCGACCGGCCCCCTCGGGTTCCCTCCCCTTTTCCTTCCCTCCCCTTCAGGGCCTCCCAAGATCCCCCCGGATTCCCCCCGGAATCCCCCTCCAGAGGCCCTGACGCCCACTACGACCCACCGGCCGCCGGGATGGTTGCGCCGGACTACCGGAATTTCCGGACTGGCATATGACCCGAGCAAGGTCGATGATGGAGGGTGGAGCGAACCGATGACCGACGACGAACGGGTCTCCGCCGCTGAGGCCATGCGCAACGCGGCCGAACAGCTCACCGAGTTGCTCGGACGGGCCCCCGAGTCGGTTTCCGCGCTGAAGCCGACCGAGCAGGGCTGGGAGGCCGATGTCGAGGTCGTGGAGCTGGAGCGCATCCCGGAGACGACCAGTGTGATGGCCAGCTACCAGGTCGTTCTCGATCCCGCGGGCAAGCTGCTGGGGTACGAACGCGGCCGCCGGTACACGCGCTCACAGGTCGACAGGGACAGACGCTGATCGACACGCACAACCGGTAAGGGGAACCCCGTGACTGTGGTGCCGCAGGGCAATGGGGGAGCCGTATCCACCGGTTCCGGTGGTTCGGGCAATCTCTACGACGTACTGGAACTCGTCCTCGACCGGGGCCTGGTCATCGACGCGTTCGCGCGGGTGTCACTGGTCGGCATCGAGCTGGTGAAGATCGACGCCCGGGTCGTCGTCGCCAGCGTCGACACGTATCTGCGCTTCGCGGAGGCCTGCAACCGGCTGGACCTCGAAGCCGGACGCAAGGCGCCCGCACAACTGTCCGACATCGTCGAGGACACCACCGAGGGGGGCGCCCGCGGCAAGAGCAAGGGGGCGCTGACCGGCGCGGTCCAGGCCGTCACCGAGTCGCTCCAGAAAGGGCACGACGACGAACGGGACGAGCGCCGGTCCGGGCGTGAGAAGCAGCACGAGCGCGCGGAACGCGGTTCCGGCCGCCGTTCCTCCAAGGACCGGGAGGAGTGAAGCGCCCCATGTCGCTGTACGTGTACGGGATCACCAAGGCGTCACACCCACTGCGGCTGGAGGGCGCCAAGGGTGTCGGCGCGGCGCCCACAGAAGTGCGCACGGTACGCAGCGGCGACCTGTGCGCCGTGGTCAGCGAGGCCCCCGGACAACTGGGCGTCTCCCGCGAGGCCCTGGCCGCCCACCAGGAGATCCTGGAGACCCTGTGGGCCGACGGCACGGTCCTCCCCCTCGGCTTCGGATACGTCGCTCCCGACGAGGACGCCGTACGCGCGGTGCTCGACGAACGCGCCGAACCCTTCACCCAGCGCCTGGACGAACTCGCCGGACGCGTGGAGTTCAACGTCAAGGGTGTCCAGGACGAGGACACGGTGCTGCGCGCCGTCCTGACCGACTCCGAGCAGGCCCGCGCCCTCAACGCGGCGACCCGCGACGGCGGTGGCACCTACGAGGACCGGCTGGCCCTCGGACAACTCCTCGCCGAGCAGGTCCAGGTACGGCAGGAGGCGCTGGCCGCCGAGGTGCTGACCGCGCTGCGCCCGCTGGCGCTCGCCGAGAAGCTCTCCCCGCCCTCCCAGCAGTACTTCGTCAGCGCCTCCTTCCTGATCCCCGACGACCGCGCCGAGGACTTCGCCCGCGTGGGAGACGACGTGGCCGGACGGCTCGGCGACGGTGTCGAACTCCGGCTGCGCGGCCCCCTCCCGCCGTACAGCTTCGCCTGACCGAGGAGGTTCACCAGTGGGACTGGTCGTGGGCATCGTGACGCTGCCGCTCGCGCCCTTCCGGGGCGTCGGCTGGGTGATCGACAAGGTCGTCCGCGCCGCCGAGGAGGAGTACTACGACCCGGCCCCCGTGCAGGAGGCGCTCATCAGCCTGGAACGGGCCCGGGACGAGGGACAGATCGACGACGAGGAGTTCGCACGGCACGAGGAGGCACTGCTGCACCGCCTGGAGGAGATCAGGGTCCACCAGCTCCAGCGCGGCGCGCAGCCGGGGCTGTGAGGGGCACGGAAAGAAGACGGATCATGAACAACGCCAAGATCGGCGCGGCCGTCCTGGGCGGCTATGTGCTCGGCCGGACGAAGAAGGGCAAGCTCGCCATCAGCCTCGGCGCCCTGCTGGCCGGATCGCGGGTCCGGCCGGGACAGTTCGGCAAGGCCCTCGACTCGCCCTTCCTCCACAACATCACCGGGCAGGTGCGCACCGAGCTGTCCGAAGCGGGCAAGGCGGCGGCCAGCTCCGTCCTCACCGCGAAGGCCGACCACCTCGCCGACGCGCTGCACGAACGGACGGCGGGGCTGCGGGACCAGGGACGCGACGCGCAGGAACCCGGGGAAGGACTCGAGGAGGAGCCCCCGGACGAGCCGGCGGAGGGCGAAGCGCCGGAGGAAGAGACAGCGCAGGACGAGACGCCGAAGGACAAGACAGCAGAGGACGAGACGCCGAAGCGCGAAACGCCCAAGAAGCGTTCCAGTCCGCCGCGCAAGAAGACGGTGGCCGCCTCGAGGTCGAGGAGGCAGGGCGATGGCTGAGGGCAAGCTCCGTGAGCAGGTCCAGCAGAACCCCGGCACCGCCCACCTCAAGGAGGAGCTGCAGCAGTACATAGAGGCGCGGCTCCAGACGATGCTCCAGGGCGCGGGCCAGAAGATGGGCTCGGGAGCGCGCCGTCTCGGCGAGGGCCACCTGCGCCGCCCGCACCTGAGTCCGCGCCTCGACCCCAAGGACCTCCTCCCGTCGGCCACCTCGGCCGCATCCCACGCCAAGGACGCGGTGCTGGACAAGGCGAAGGAGGCCACCGGCAAGAAGCGCGCCGAGGGGTCCGGGGGAGGCACCGGCAAGAGCATCGCCATCATCGAGGACATCGACGTCGGCGTGCCAGTGCGCGAGGCGTACAACCAGTGGACGCAGTTCCAGGAGTTCGGCCGGTTCGCCAAGGGCGTGGTCGACGTCCAGCGGAAGGACGACACGACCACCGAGTGGCAGGTGAAGGTCGCCAAGTCCAACCGCCGGTGGCGGGGTGTCGTCACCGAGCAGGTGCCGGACGAGCGGATCGCCTGGACGTCCGAGGGACCCAAGGGGACCACCAAGGGCGTGGTGACCTTCCACCCGCTCGGCGAGAACCTCACCAAGGTGCTGCTGGTCCTCCAGTACTTCCCCAGCGGCCTGTTCGAGAAGACCGGCAACCTGGTGCGGGCGCAGGGCCGCCGCGCCCGCCTCGACCTGAAGCTCTACCGCACGTTCGTCATGATGCGCGGCGAGGCCACCGGAGGCTGGCGCGGGGAGATCCGCGACGGCGAGGTCGTACGGGGGGCGGAGGAAGCGGAGGAGGAGGAAGGGGACGAAGAGGCCGAGGGGACGGACGAGACCGAGCACGACGAAGAGGACGAGTACGACGAGGACGAAGGCGAGGACGACTACGACGAGGACGAGGACGAGGAGGAGGCACCCCGGTGACGCACCCCGATTCCCCCGCCCCCACACCGTCGAGGTCCGTCTATCCGTACGGCCAGGGTTCCAGCGCCAACCTCGCCGACATCCTGGAGCGTGTGCTCGACAAGGGCATCGTCATCGTCGGCGACATCAAGATCAACCTGCTCGACATCGAGCTGCTCACGATCAAGCTGCGGCTGCTGGTGGCGTCGGTCGACAAGGCGCGGGAGATCGGCATCGACTGGTGGGAGCACGATCCCGCGCTGTCCTCACGCGCGGACGGCCGCCGCTCCCTGGAGGAACAGAACCGGCGACTGCGCGCCGAGATCCAGGAACTGCGCCGGCAGCTCCCCGAACCGTCCGAGCCGCCCCGCAGGTCCCGCGACGACGCGCCCCGCCGCAAACGCCGGGAGGACCGGAGCCGAGAGTCGTGACCGGGCAGCTGACCTACGTGTACGCCGTCGTCCCGGCGTCCGCCGTCGCCGATCCGGGCGCGCTGACGGGGCTGCACGGCGTGGCGGGGGCGCCGGTCGCGCACGTACGCTCCGGCGCGCTGGCCGCCGTGGTGGGGACGGTGCCCGCCGGGGAGTTCTCCGAGGCCGCCCTGAAGTCGCGTCTGGAGGACCTGGACTGGCTGGAGACGACCGCGCGGGCGCACCACTCCGTCATCGAGGCCCTGGCGGCACGCACCACCGTCCTGCCCCTGCGGCTGGCGACCGTCTACCTCGACGAGGCGCGGGTCGCGGCGATGCTCGGGCAGCGCGAGACGGCCTTCACCACGCTCCTCGAACGGTTCGCGGACCACGAGGAGTGGGGTGTGAAGGTGTACGCCGAGAGCGCGCCCCCGGCCGCGCCCGCACCGGTCGCGCACAGCGGCCCCGACGCCGGACGCGCGTACCTCCGCAGCCGCCGCAGGCTGCGCCAGGAACGGGAGGACACCTGGCGGTCCGCCCAGGAGGCGGTAAGGCGCACCGAGGAACTCGCGCGTGCCGTCGCCGTCGAACGCGCCCGGCACCGGCCGCAGCAGGGCGACCTCGCCCAGCTGCCGGACGGGACCGGTGGGACCGCCGAGAACGTCGCCAACGACGCCTACCTCGTGCCTCGCCACCTCGCCGGGGAGTTCCGCGACCGCATGCGGCACGCCGCCGACGGCCTGCCCGGGGTCCGGGTGGAGGTCACCGGCCCCTGGGCGCCGTACTCCTTCGCCGCGCCCCCGGCGCAGGAGGAGGTGCCGCAACGGTGAACGGACACGGCCCCGAGGACGCGTACGGCTCCTACGGCCCGTACGACGACCGGCCCGTCTCCGGGCGGCAGGTCGCGCTGATCGACCTGCTGGACCGGCTGCTGAGCGGCGGGGTCGTGCTGACCGGTGATCTGGTGCTGTCGATCGCGGACATCGACCTGGTGCGGATCTCGCTGCGTGCGGTGATCGTCTCCGTCCGCGAGCAGATGGACGAGCAGTGGGCCCTGATACCGCCGGGCCGGGCGCTCACGGAAGGCGACGGCGACCGTGACGGACCCGGCTGACCGGCTGCGGGAGGTCGCCGACGCGGCCTCGCGCGCGTTCTCGCTGTTGCCCGCCCGGCCGGAGGACCTCGTGGAGCCTCCGGCCGGGCGGAGTGCGGCGCACCGGCTGCGCACCGATCCGGACACCGTGGAACGGGACCTGGTCAGGCTGGTCCTGACCATCGTCGAGCTGCTGCGCCAGTTGATGGAGCGGCAGGCGCTGCGCCGGGTCGACGAGGGCGGGCTGACGGAGGAGCAGGAGGAGCGGCTGGGCCTGACGCTGATGGTCCTGCACGACAGGATGGCCGAGCTGTGCGACCGGTACGGCCTCACGCTGGAGGACCTCAACCTGGACCTGGGGCCGCTGGGGCCGCTGCTCCCGCCGCCGTGAGGATCGTTGAACGAGACAAGGGGATCGTTGAACGATCCTCACTCGGCCGTCGGCTCATAAGGATTGTTGAACGATCCTCGTTGAACGACTCAACGCATCACATGCTCCACGAACCGCGCCGCCGTCTCCTCCAGCACCTCCCGCCCGTCCCGTGCCCACAGGGGATCGTTGAACAATTCCACCTCGATGGCGCCGGTGTACCCCGCCGCCTCCACGTACCCCTTCCACTCCCGCATGTCGATCGAGCCGTCCCCGATCTGCCCGCGGCCGTTGAGGACGCCCTCCGGCAGCGGAGTGGTCCAGTCGGCGAGCTGGAAGGTGTGGATACGGCCGCTCGCGCCCGCGCGGGCGATCTGCTCGGGCGCCCGGTCGTCCCACCAGATGTGGTACGTGTCGACGGTGACGCCGACCTGGTGGGCGGGGAAGCGCTCGGCGAGGTCGAGGGCCTGGGTCAGGGTGGAGACGACGCAGCGGTCGGCGGCGTACATGGGGTGCAGCGGTTCGATGGCCAGCCGTACGCCATGGGACTCCGCGTAGGGGCCCAGCTCGGCCAGCGCGTCGGCGATGCGTTCGCGGGCGCCGTGCAGGTCCTTGGAGCCGGGTGGGAGGCCGCCGGAGACCAGGACGAGGGTGTCGGTGCCCAGCGTCACCGCCTCGTCGACGGCGCGGCGGTTGTCGTCGAGGGCACGCGCGCGTGCCTCGGCGTCGAGGGCGGTGAGGAAGCCGCCGCGGCAGAGGGTGGTCACGGTCAGGCCCGCGTCGCGGACCAGCTTGGCGGCGGCCTCGACGCCGTACCGCTGGACGGGTTCGCGCCACAGGCCGACGTTGCGGACGCCCAGCACCCCGCAGGTGTCGGCGAGTTCGGGCAGGGTGAGCTGCTTGACCGTCATCTGGTTGATGCTGAAGCGGGCGAGGTCACCGAGGTCGTCGAGTTGGCTCACTGGTCGACTCCGTACAGCGCGAGCAGGGTCTTCATCCGTTCCTCGGCGAGCTTGGGGTCGGGGAACAGGCCGAGGCCGTCGGCGAGTTCGTAGGCGCGGGCCAGGTGGGGCAGGGAGCGGGCCGACTGGAGGCCGCCGACCATCGTGAAGTGGGACTGGTGGCCGGAGAGCCAGGCCAGGAGGACCACGCCGGTCTTGTAGAAGCGGGTGGGGGCCTGGAAGAGGTGGCGGGACAGTTCCACCGTCGGGTCGAGCAGGGCACGGAAGCCCGCGACGTCCCCGGTGTCCAGGACGCGCACCGCCTCCGCCGCGAGCGGTCCGAGCGGGTCGAAGATGCCGAGCAGGGCGTGACTGAAGCCCTGCTCGTCGCCCGCGATCAGCTCGGGGTAGTTGAAGTCGTCGCCGGTGTAGCAGCGCACGCCCTTCGGCAGGCGGCGGCGCAGGTCGATCTCGCGCTGGGCGTCCAGCAGGGAGACCTTGATGCCGTCGACCTTGTCGGGGTGGGCGGCGATGACGTCGAGGAAGGTGCCGGTGGCCACGTCCAGGTCGCTGGAGCCCCAGTAGCCCTCGAGGGCCGGGTCGAACATGGGGCCGAGCCAGTGCAGGATCACCGGTTCGGCGGCCTGGCGCAGCAGGTGGCCGTAGACCTCCAGGTAGTCCTCGGGGCCCCGGGCCGCCGCGGTCAGGGCACGGGAGGCCATGACGATGGCCTGGGCGCCCGCCTCCTCGACGACGGCGAGCTGCTCCTCGTAGGCCGCGCGGACCTCGGCCGTCGTACCGGCGGCGAGCTGGTCGGTGCCGACGCCGCAGGCGATCCGGCCGCCGACGGCCCTGGCCTCGGCGGCGCTGCGGCGGATCAGCTCGGCGGCGCCCGCCCAGTCCAGGCCCATGCCGCGCTGGGCGGTGTCCATGGCCTCGGCGACACCGAGCCCGTGGGACCACAGGTGGCGGCGGAAGGCGAGGGTGGCGTCCCAGTCGACGGCGGCGGGTGAGTCGGGGGACACGTCGGCGCGGGGGTCGGCGACGACGTGCGCGGCGGAGAAGACCGTACGCGAGGAGAAAGCGCCTTCTGCGGTGAGGCTGAGCGGGTCGGTGCGGGGCTCGTAGGTCCGCAGTACGCCCTGCGGGTCCGGGAGGCGGATGGTCACAGCGCGATCTCCGGTACGTCGATGCGGCGGCCCTCGGCCGAGGACCTCAGGCCCAGCTCGGCGAGCTGGACGCCGCGGGCGCCGGCCAGCAGGTCCCAGTGGTAGGGGGCGCCGGTGTGGACGTGCTTGAGGAACAGCTCCCACTGGGCCTTGAAGCCGTTGTCGAAGTCGGCGTTGTCCGGGATCTCCTGCCACTGGTCACGGAACGCCTCGGTGGCGGGGACGTCGGGGTTCCAGACCGGCTTGGGGGTGGCGCTGCGGTGCTGGACGCGGCAGTTGCGCAGGCCCGCGACGGCGGAGCCCTCGGTGCCGTCGACCTGGAACTCCACGAGTTCGTCGCGGTTGACGCGCACGGCCCAGGAGGAGTTGATCTGGGCGATGGCGCCGCCGTCGAGTTCGAAGATGCCGTAGGCGGCGTCGTCGGCGGTGGCGTCGTAGGGCTTGCCGTTCTCGTCCCAGCGCTGCGGGATGTGGGTGGTGGCGATGGCCTGGACGGACCTCACCCGGCCGAACAGCTCGTGCAGGACGTACTCCCAGTGCGGGAACATGTCGACGACGATGCCGCCGCCGTCCTCGGCGCGGTAGTTCCAGGAGGGGCGCTGGGCCGTCTGCCAGTCGCCCTCGAAGACCCAGTAGCCGAACTCGCCGCGCACGGACAGGATGCGGCCGAAGAAGCCGCCGTCGATGAGCCGCTTCAGCTTGAGCAGGCCGGGGAGGAAGAGCTTGTCCTGGACGACGCCGTGTCTGACGCCCTTCTCGTTCGCGAGACGGGCCAGCTCCAGGGCGCCTTGCAGGCCGGTGGCGGTGGGCTTCTCGGTGTAGATGTGCTTGCCCGCGGCGATCGCCTTCTTGATGGCCTCCTCGCGGGCGGAGGTGACCTGGGCGTCGAAGTAGATGTCGACGGTGGGGTCGGCGAGGACCGCGTCGAGGTCGGTGGAGAAGTGGTCGAGACCGTGGCGTTCGGCAAGCGCCTTCAGCGCGTGCTCACGACGGCCGACGAGGACCGGTTCCGGCCACAGCACGGTGCCGTCGCCGAGGTCGAGGCCGCCCTGTTCGCGCAGGGCGAGGATGGAGCGGACCAGGTGCTGGCGGTAGCCCATGCGCCCGGTCACGCCGTTCATGGCGATACGCACCGTCTTGCGTGTCACGTCAGTCCCTTCGTACGCGGTCCGCGCGCCGCGTACGCCCGGCCGTCACCGGGGGGCCGGTGCGCGGTGGTGAGCTGTGCAGCAAGCGTATGCAGCAAGCGCTTTCTATCACTCCAGAAGCTAGCCTCTGAACTGCGGTTGGACAAGACCACCGCGAAGGCGAGTCGTTCGAAGGGTCGAACAACGGTGTCCTTGGCCTTAAGGTCTGCTCCGGAACCGCGACCGAGGGTTCGGATGTGTAGGTGGGCGTACGCCCACGGCCGGGGCCCAGGGCCTGTACAACGGCGTACGACGAGATGCGCGACCGGAGGACGAGGACATGACGGTGACCCTGGCGGACGTGGCGGCCCGCGCCCAGGTCTCGCCCGCGACGGTGTCGCGCGTGCTGAACGGCAACTACCCCGTAGCCGCCTCCACCAGGGAGCGGGTGCTCAAGGCGGTCGACGAACTCGACTACGTCCTCAACGGCCCCGCGAGCGCCCTCGCCGCCGCCACCTCCGACCTGGTCGGCATCCTGGTCAACGACATCGCCGACCCGTTCTTCGGGATCATGGCCGGAGCCATCCAGTCCGAGATCGGCGGCCCCGGCGGACGCGCGGGCGGCGAGCGACTCGCCGTCGTCTGCAACACCGGCGGCTCGCCCGAGCGTGAGCTGACCTACCTGACCCTGCTCCAACGGCAGCGGGCCGCGGCGGTCGTGCTGACCGGCGGGGCCATGGAGGACGCGGCGCACGCGGCGGCGGTGGCGTCCAAGCTGCGCAAGCTGGGCGACGCAGGGACCCGCGTGGTGCTGTGCGGACGGCCGCCCGCGCCCGACACCGGGGCCATCGCCCTCACCTTCGACAACCGCGGCGGCGGACGACAGCTGACCGAACATCTCATCGGCCTCGGCCACCGACGGCTCGGCTACATCGCCGGGCCCGAGGAACGCACCACCACCCGGCACCGCCTGGAGGGCCACCGCGAGGCGCTCGCCGCCGCCGGGATCGACGAGGACCCCCGCTGGACCGTGCACGGCCGCTACGACCGCCGCTCCGGCTACGAGGCCACGCTGGAGCTGCTGCGCCGCGACCCCACCCTCACCGCCGTCGTCGCCGCCAACGACTCCGTCGCACTGGGCGCCTGCGCGGCGCTGCGGGAGTCCGGGCGGCGCATCCCGGACGACGTGTCCGTGGCCGGGTTCGACGACCTGCCGTTCAGCATCGACGCGGTGCCGTCCCTGACGACGGTCCGGCTGCCGCTGGCCGCGGCGGGGGCACGGGCGGGGCGGATCGCCATGGGGCGGGAGGAGGCGCCGCCCGGGGGGATCGCCATGGTGCGGGGGGAGTTGATGGTGCGGGGGTCTTCTGGGGTGCCTCGGGGGTGACGGTGCGGGGGGCTCCGGGGTGCGCCGGGGTAAGGGTGCGGGGGGCCTCCGGGACGGTTCGGGGCGGCGGTGCTCGGACCTCCGGGGGGCCGCGGGGGCGGCGGTGCGTGTGCGCGGCGTGGACGGGAGCCGGGGGGCGGCCTAGGCTTCGAGTCGACGGAACCTCTGACTGAGTCAGTTATCCGGGTCAAGGGCCCGGAGGTCAGATGTCGGGGGCACGCATCCGGGGCTGGAGGCCGATCGACCGTGACCGTCCAGGACATCCGCTCCTTCAACCGCTTCTACACCAACGTCATCGGCGCCCTCGACTACGGCCGCCACCTGTACGCCCCGTACACGCTCACCGAGTCGCGCGTGCTGTACGAACTGGCGCACTCCGCGCACACGGACGCCGCCGACCTGCGGGTTCAGCTGCATCTGGACGCCGGATACCTGAGCCGTATCCTCAACCGCTTCGAACAGGACGGGCTGATCGAACGGGGGCCGTCGGAGAAGGACCCGCGCCGACGCCGTATCAGCCTCACCGGCGCGGGACGCGAGACCGCCGCACGGCTCGACGAAAGGGCCCGGGAAACGGTCGGCGCGCTGCTCGCAGGGGTGGCGCCCGCCGACCGCCCCCGCCTCGCCGAGGCGATGCGCACCGTGCGGACCATCCTCGGCGACGGCGACCGCACGCCCCACCCCGAGGACGTCCTGCTGCGCGAACCCGGCCCCGGTGACCTCGGCTGGATCGTGCAGCGCAACGCCGCCCTCTACGCCGCCGAGTACGGCTGGAACACCGACTACGAGGGCCTCGTCGCCCGCATCGTCGCCGACTTCGCCGAGGACCACGACCCGCACCTGGAACGGGCCTGGATCGCCGAGCTGGACGGCCGCCCCGTGGGCTGCGTGATGTGCGTACGGGACGACTCGCCCGGCACCGCACGGCTGCGCCTCCTCCTCGTCGAACCCGACGCCCGCGGCCTCGGCATCGGCGACCGGCTCGTCACGGCCGTCGTCGACTTCGCCCGCGGCGTCGGCTACCGCGACCTGACCCTGTGGACCAACGACGTGCTCAGCGCCGCCCGCCGCCTCTACCAACGGCACGGCTTCGTCCTGGTCGCCGAGAAGCCGCACCGCTCCTTCGGCCACGACCTGATCGGCCAGGACTGGCGGCTGGCACTGCACTCGACGCCGGAGTGACGCGCCGGGCGGCGCGGCGCCGAGTAGGGTCGATGAGCATGAAACTGGCGTTCTCCACTCTCGGCGTCCCCGGTCTCCCCCTCCCCGACGTCATCCGACTCGCCGCCGACCACGGCTATCACGGCGTCGAACTGCGCGCCCACGCCGAGGAACCGGTGCACCCCGGCCTCAGCCCCGACGAACGGGCCGACGCGGCAGCCCAGTTCAAGGCAGCCGGGATCGAGGTGCTCAGCCTCGCCGGGTACGCGCGCGTGGCCGCGCCGGGCGACGACGAACCCGTACTCACGGAGCTGTACGCCCTGCTGGACCTCGCGCGCGACCTGGGCGCCCCGTACGTCCGTGTCTTCCCCGGCGCCGACGTGCACGGGCAGGCCCCCGACGAGGCCGACGCGACCGCCGCGCGCCGACTGGGGACGGCGGCGGAACACGCCACCGACGCCGGGGTGCGCATCCTCCTGGAGACCCACGACTCCCACCGCACCGCCGCCGACACCATCCGCGTCCTGGGCCTGGTCGGCCACCGCCAGGTCGGCGCCCTCTGGGACGTGATGCACACCTGGCTCGGCGGCGAACAGCCCTCCGAGACCTACGCCGCCCTCGCCCCCTACCTCGGCTACCTCCAGGTCAAGGACATCGCCTCCGCCGACGACACCACCCCGCTCCCCCTGGGCACCGGCGTCCTCCCCCTCGCCGAGTGCGTCGAGATCCTCTCCCGCCACGGCTGGGACGGCTGGCTGTGCTGGGAGTACGAAAAGCGCTGGCACCCGGACGCGGCACCCCTGCCGGAACTGCTGGACGGGGGGCGGGACCACCTGGCACGGCTGCTGAACGACTCGGCGTGAGGGGGCGGGGTCGCTCACCTGACGCAGACCTCGTCCACGGCGCTCAGCACCAGATCCCAGGGGTACTCACTCGGTTTCCCCTGCCCAGGCTCGTTGGGCACGAAGCCGCCCTCGCCGTACAGCACCCGCACACCCATCGCACGCAGCGCGCCGATGCTGCGTTCGAACTGTGGGTGCCGCACATAGGCGGCGTTGACACACGGCATCGTCACCATGGGGATGCCCTTGCCGACGCCCTCGGCGACGACACCCACGACGAACTGATGAGTAAGCCCGAGCGCCCATGAGTTCACCGTGTTGAAAGTGGCGGGCGCGACCGCGATCACGTCCGCCTTCGGCCACACGTCCGGCTGACCGGGCATCTTGTACTCGCTGCGCACCGGGTGCCCCGTCTGCCGCTCCAACTCGACGAGCTGGGGCGCCAGCCACCGCGCGGCGGTCGGCGTCAGCCCGAGGCACACGTCGAAGCCGTGGGCCTGCGCCGCCGCGACCGCGCGGGCGATATCGAAAACGGGCGGGGCCGCGGAGCCGAACAGGTAGAGGACACGGTCGGTTGGCTTCATACGCACATCCGACCACATGCAACCGCTCGCGGACTCAGGAGAGTCAGAGGCGGGTACGGTGCCACGTGGGTGCTTGGAACGGAGACCAGTATGCCCACGCTGGACGACAACCACACTGGCGCGCGCATCAAGGAACAGCGCAGACTGGCCAGGCTCACACAGCGCCAGATGGCCGACCTGCTCCCCTACTCGTACAGTCTGCTCAACCAAGTGGAGTGCGGTGCCCGCCCAGCGACAGCGGACTTCGTCGCGGCCTGCGCCAAGGTGCTCAGCATCGATGTCACGGCCCTGACCGGACAGCCGTACGTGACGGAACTACAGCGGGACCGCCTCGCCGAACTGGTCCGGCCTATCCGCGAATCCCTCGATCTCTACGACCTCGGCCGCAATCCGGACCTCACGGCGCGACCAGCAGACCAGCTGATCTCGGCGGCTGACCGTCTCTGTGAAGACGTGCGGGCCACACACCTACGGAAGGCTGCCCGGCAGTTGCCGAGCTTGATCGCGGAGCTGACGCACATGTCGTGGTCGGCTCCCTCGACCGAGCTGTGGAAGGCCCTCGCCTCCGCCTACCGGACAGCACACGACATCAGTGTGAAGCTCGGCTACTACGACCTCTCATCCGTCGCTCTGGATCGAATGGACTGGGCGGCACAGCGGGCGTCCAGTCCTTGCCTGGCGGCAGTGCGCCAGAACGAGCGGTGGGTGGCTGACTTCACCTATGTCGCCACCTGGTCGGGGATCGTCTACGTCGCGTTCGTCGTGGACGTGTTCTCCCGGGCGATCGTGGGCTGGTCCGTCGCCACCAGCAAGCGGGCCAAGCTCGTCCTCGACGCGCTCGACATGGCCTTGTGGCGTCGCGACCGAGCCGGAACTCCCGCTGGCCCGGGGCTGGTTCATCATTCGGACGCGGGCAGTCAGTACACGTCTTTCGCGTTCACCGCGCACCTGATCGAGGCCGGCATCGACGCCTCGATCGGCACCGTCGGCGACGCCTTGGACAACGCGCTCATGGAATCCCAGATCGGCCTCTACAAGACGGAGTTGATCAAGCCGCGCAGGCCCTGGCACGGCCTGGCCGACGTTGAACTCGCCACCGCGGAATGGGTCGACTGGTTCAACAACCAGCGCCTCCACACAGCGATCGGCGACATCCCGCCCTACGAGCACGAGACCAACCACTACGCTCAACACCAGCCCCAACCGGCGGCTGGAGTCAACGCATAGAGCCTCCACCGATCCCGGAGCGGTTCAAGGGTCCGGCCCCGGCCCGTGCCTCTTGCCCACCCGCACACCTGCCCACGGCCCTCCGAGGCTCGCTGAGCCGATCCGGCATGCCCCATCCACCGGACGCGCATCCCCCACCAACCGTCAGCCGCTGAGCCCGTCCCGGCGCGCCGCCTGCCTGATGCGCACCCCACCGGCCGATAGCCGCCAAGCCCATCCCGGCGTACCCCCGACCACCTGACGCGCACCCGCCACCGGGCCGCAACCCGCTGAACCCGCCCGGCGTGCAGGCGAGAGGCTGACGCACCCCCACAACCCCGACCCACCACGAAGCCCACCTGAAGGGACAACAGACCCTGGCCACCCGTCTTTCCGGGCCGCCCGCTCGCTTCTCACCCGGGCTGGAGCGGGCCGGGGTCAAGGGGCGGCCGCAGGCCGATCGCCGAAGGCGACGCGGAGCGTAGCGGAGCGCCCATGAGGCCGGGGCGCGGAAGCACGACCCTGGCAAAGAAGCGGGCGGCCCCAACGGTCACTTGCTCGGGGGCGTGGTTATGACGCCGTTCTTGCTGCGGCTGCCTGGATCTTCATCACCTGTTGGACCACCACCGGCTGGGGCACCTCCGCCTCGCCGCCCGTGCCCACGGCCGAGCTGAGGCGGACGAGGATGGAGCCCTGGCGGACCAGGGTGTACGAGGTCGGGGTGGCTCGGCCCGACAGGTGGAAGGAGATCGCCTCGTCGCCTACGGGGACGGGGGTGAGTTTGCGGACCTCGTTGAAGGTGAGTGCGCCTCCCTCGTAGCCGTTCGCGCACTTCGTCACCGCCGAGCGCAGGTCCGACATGGTCTTCTCGGCGTCCGTGGCGGTGAAGGCGGTCAGGGTGATCGTCGTGCCGGTGCCCCGGTAGTCGCCGGTCGTCGCCAACGCGAAGCGGCGGGCCGTGGCGGAGGGGGTCGCGGTGTAGGCGTCCAGGCGGAGGTTCTCCACCGGCTGGCACGTGGCGGGGCTGGCCTTGGTGGGTGGGATGTCACGGTCGCCGCCCGGGCTCTCCGTGATCTGGAACTCTGCCAGGTCGCCCGGCTTGAGGATGACCTCGTCCAGGTCTATGTCGGAGGCGGGGGCAGCCCCGGTGGGCGAGGGGTCGCTGGTCGGGGAGTCGGACGACGGGGTGGTCTCCGGGGGTGCCGATGTGCGTTCGCGTTCTGACGCCGGCGGCGAGCCGGCCGGTGCCCCCGCGTCGTCGTCCCCTCCCCCTCCTCCGCACCCGGCGAGCAGCAGCGCCGTCGCCGCCAGCCCTGCCCACAGGCCCATCCCCCCACGTCGTTCCATGCGTCGGCCGCTCCCTGTAACACGTCGTAGCCCAACTGGCCCTGCCCTCACGGGCGGCGCGGCAGTTTCCCACGGGCGGTCCTCCCCCGTCGTCCGGCAAACTACGTAGCCGCGCGCACCTCAACCGCCCGCCGCCGCCCCGGCGTCCTCCAGGTCGTCAGGGCCACTCCGCCCACCAGCAGGGCCGCCGCGCACCAGCGCTGTCCCGTCGCCGGCTCGCCCAGGAACAGTGCCGCCGAGGTCATGCCGAAGACCGGTACGAGGAGGGAGAAGGGGGCGACCGTGGACGCCGGGTGGCGGCGCAGGAGCCAGCCCCAGGCGCCGAAGCCGAAGACCGTCGTGATCCAGGCGACGTAGGCGATGGTGCCCGCGCCCTGCCAGTCCAGGGCGCGCAGGGCGTCCAGGTCGCGCTGCGCGCCCTCCAGCAGCAACGACAGCGCCAGCAGGGGGAGGACGGGGACCACGCTGACCCAGACCATGAAGTTGAGGGCGTCGGGTGGGGACGCCCTGCGGGTGAGGACGTTGGAGGCGCCCCAGCAGGCCGCGGCCAGGATCACGAGGGCGAAGGCGCCGAGGGGGCCGGTGGTGCCCTCGTCCAGGGCGGCTACGGCTATGCCGGACAGGGCGATGAGCATGCCCGTGGTGGCGAGGCGGGTCGGGCGTTCGGACAGGGCGGCGTAGGCGATCAGCGCCGTGAAGACCGCCTGGATCTGGAGGACCAGCGAGGACAGGCCCGCGGGCATGCCCGCGTCCATGCCGACGAAGAGCAGGCCGAACTTGGCCACGCCCAGTACCAGGCCGACGGCCAGGATCCAGCGCCACGCGACCTTCGGGCGGCCCACGAGGAACACCGCCGGGAGCGCCGCCGCGAGGAAGCGCAGGGCGGAGAAGAGCAGCGGCGGGAAGTGGTCGAGGCCGATCTCTATGACGGTGAAGTTGACGCCCCATACGGCGGCGACCAGGACGGCGAGGAGGACGTGTGCGGGGCGCATGTCCGGCAGGATCACCCGCGCCGACCGTGAAGCACCAGCGATCATTGCTGCATGGTTGGATTAAGCGTTGCTGATGGATGGAGGACCCGTGCTTGATCTTCAGCGGTTGCGTGCCCTGCACGCCGTGTCCGTGCACGGCACCGTCGGTGCCGCCGCCACCGCGCTCGGGTACACCTCGTCGGCGGTGTCCCAGCAGATCGCCAAGCTGGAGCGGGAGACCAGGACCGTACTGCTGGAGCGTGAGGGGCGCGGGGTACGGCTGACCGCAGAGGCGCGTCAGCTGGTCGACACGGCCGCGGAGTTGATGGCGATCGTGGAGCGGGCGGAGACGGAGCTGGAGGAGCGGCGCGGCACGCCCGCGGGGCGGCTGACCGTGGTGGCGTTCGCGTCGGCGGCGCGCGGGCTGCTGCCCGGGGTGCTGGCGGATCTCGCCGTACGGCATCCCGCGCTGGACGCGCGGCTCAGTGAGGTGGACCCGCACCTGTCGGTCGGCATGGTCGCCAAGGGCGCCGTCGATCTGGCCGTCGCGCACGACTGGGACATCGCCTCGCTGACGTTGCCGCCGGGGGTGGAGCAGGCGGCGATCGGGGAGGACGAGTGCACGCTGCTGGTGCCGCGCGGGCACCGGTTCGCCGGGCGGGAGTCGGTGCGGCGGGAGGAGCTGGGCGGGGAGCGGTGGGTGTGCCAGCCGCCGGGGCGGGTGTGTCATGAGTGGCTGGTGCGGACGTTGCGGACGGCGGGTCATGAGCCGGAGATCGTCCATCAGGCCGATGAGAATCCCACACTGGTCGCCCTGGTCGCGGCCGGGCTCGGCATCTGTCTGATTCCGCGGCTGGGGCGGGGGCCGTTGCCGGAGGGGGTGGTGGAGGTGGTGCTGGATCCGGTGCCGGTACGGCGGCTTTACGCGCTGTGGCGTTCGGGGCTGGGGCGGCGTCCGGCGATCGCCGAGACGGTGCGCACGCTCCGGGCCCACTGGCCGCCGCCCGCTGCCCGACCGTAGGCCCCGCCCGCGCGCACTCCCTTGACTGGCAGAAACTTCCCGGATATTGGTGGCACCTCGGAAGTTTCCTTCAGTGGATCTTCTCCGGAAGGAGCGCACGTGCACGACACCGGCGCGGGTAGCCCCGCATCCGCCCCCTCCGCCCCATCCGCCCCCTCCAGACGCACCGTCCTCGCCGCCACCGCGGGCGTCGGCGCCGCCCTCACCTTCGGCACCCACGCGTCCGCCGCCTCAGACACCCCAGATGGCACGGGCGCCCCCGACGACCACCGGCTCCGCGCCCTCGTCTCCCGTATGACACTGGAGGAGAAGGTCGGCCAGCTCTTCGTGTCCCGGGTCTACGGCCACTCCGCCACCGACCCCGACCGGGCCGACATCGACGCCAACCTCCAGCAGTTCGGGGTGCGCACGGCCGCCGAGCTGATCGCCAAGTACCGGCTCGGCGGCGTCATCTACTTCGCCTGGGCGCACAACACCCGTGACCCGCGGCAGATCGCCGACCTCTCCAACGGCATCCAGCGGGCGTCCCTCGGCCTCCCGCGCGGGCTGCCTGTGCTGGTCTCCACCGACCAGGAGCACGGCATCGTCGCCCGGGTCGGCAAGCCCGCCACGCTCTTCCCGGGTGCCATGGCGATCGGCGCCGGAGGGTCCGCCTCCGACGCCCGGACGCTGGGGCGGATCGCGGGGCGGGAGCTGCGGGCCATGGGCATCCGGCAGGACTACTCCCCCGTCGCCGACGTCAACGTCAATCCGGCCAACCCCGTCATCGGGGTGCGGTCGTTCGGGGCCGACCCCGGGGCGGTGGCGGAACTGGTCGCCGCCGAGGTGACCGGGTACCAGAAGTCAGGGGTCGCCGCGACCGCCAAGCACTTCCCGGGGCACGGGGACACCGAGGTCGACAGCCACTACGGCTTCCCGACCATCACGCACACGCGCGAGCAGTGGGAGACGCTGGACGAGCCGCCGTTCCGCGCGGCGATCGAGGCGGGCATCGACTCGATCATGACCGCGCACATCCTGGTCCCGGCCCTCGACGACTCCGGCGACCCGGCGACCCTGTCCCGCCCCATCCTCACCGGCATCCTGCGCGAACGCCTCGGCTACGACGGCGTGGTGGTCACCGACGCCCTCGACATGGCGGGCGTACGCACCAAGTACGGCGACGACCGGGTGCCCGTGCTCGCCCTGAAGGCGGGCGTCGACCTGCTGCTGAACGCCCCCGAGCTGGACCTCGCCTGGAACGCGGTCCGGCAGGCGGTGCTGGACGGCGAGCTGACCGAGGCGCGGCTGGACGAGTCGATCCTGCGGGTGCTGCGGCTGAAGGCCAAGCTGGGCCTGTTCGACGAGCCGTACGTCAGTCCGCGCGGCGTCCAGCGCACCGTCGGCACCCGGGGGCACCTGGAGGCCGCCGACCGCATCGCCGAGCGGACCACCACCCTGCTGGTCAACGAGGGCGCGCTGCTGCCGCTGTCGCCGCGCCGTCACGGCAGGCTCCTGGTGGCCGGGCCCGATCTCGCCTCCCCGTCCGCCACCACGGGCCCGCCGATGCGGGTCCTCGCGGACGCCCTCACCGGACTCGGCTTCACGGCGACCCCGTTGACCACCGGCACCAGCCCCTCCGCGGCGGTCGTCGAGCAGGCGGTGGCGGCGGCGCGGGACGTGGACGCCGTGGTCGTCGCCACCTACAACGTCACCGCGAGCAGCGCCCAGCGCACCCTGGTGCAGCGGCTGTCGGAGACCGGGAAACCGGTGGTCGCGGTGGCCATCCGCAACCCGTACGACGTCGCCCAGTTCCCGTCGGTGCGCGCCTGCCTGGCGACGTACTCCTGGACGGACGTCGAACTGCGGGCGGCGGCACGTGTGATCGCGGGGCGGGTGGGCCCGCGCGGGCGGCTCCCGGTGCCGGTGCAGCGGGCGGACGACCCGGCGCGGGTGCTGTACCCCATCGGGCACGGGTTGTCCTACTAGGGAGGCGCTCCAGCGCGCGCACCGCGTGCCGCACAGCCCTCCGCGCGTCTGGCGTGCGCCCGTTCGAGCGGGCCACGCTGGGCGTGGGGGGATGGCATGCGGGTGCGCGGTGGTGTGGTGGGGCTGACGGTCGTGGCCGTGGCGGTGACGGCGTGTCAGGTGGGCGGGGGCCCGCCGCGGGCGCGGCCGTCCGCGGTCCTCCACTCCGGGTACGGCAGCGTCTTCCTCGGCGTCGACGAGTGCAGTTCCTTCAGAGCACCGGGCTTCACCGAGGTCCCCTGCGCCAGTGAGCGGGCGGCGGCGCGGGTGGTGGCGCGGCATGACGGCGCCGTACGCGACGGGCCGCCCTGCCCGGCGAGAACCGACTTCGTGCTGCACATCAGCGAGCGGCGGCCCGCGTCCGACGAGGACGGCGACGGCCATGTGCCGCGCGGCTACGCCTGCATGCGTTCCCTCCAGCCGCCGCATCCCGGGGACCCGGGCGCCGGGGGCGGGCCGCGCACCATCGTCGGCGACTGTCTGTACGGCGTCGGGGGCGGCCGGGTCCGGGAGACCGCCTGCGAGGGTGACGGGAAGGGCGGGCCGCGACCGGAGTACCAGGTCACGGCGGCGGTCGGCAGCCGCGACCGGTGTCCGGCCTCGACGTCCCTGTACGTACGGCTCGACGGGGTGCGTCCGGTGGGCTGCGCCCGCCCCCTGTAGGCGCGGCCCACCGTCAGCTCACGGCCTCAGTGTGCGCTCGGCGCCCCGCTTGTCCAGCTTGGCGTCGAACTTCGCGAGCGGCTTCGCGGCCGTCGGGTCCGCCTGGACGGCGGCCGGGGCCACGCCCGCCCACTCGAGGATGCGGGCCGTGGCGAGCGCCCGCTCGTTCTCGACCAGACCGGCGACCCGGGCACCGTGGTTGGCGCCGGGGGCGGTGAAGACGTAGCTGTCCCGTGCGCCCTTGCCGAGGCGGAACGGCTCGGCGCCCCACGGGTCGTTCTCGCCGTAGACGAACAGCATCCGGGTGGCGTTGTGCCGCACCCAGTTGTCGATGTCGCGCATCGCGGACGGCTGGAACCGCATCGGGATGTCCCGGGGCACGAAGTAGCGCGGCGGGAGGTAGCCGTAGCGGACGTACTTCTTCTCGATGTGCGGGAAGTGGATCGTCGGCGCGCCCAGCTGGGTGCCCGCCTGGTAGTAGTACGGCGTGTACGGGGACAGGCCCTGGTCGGTGTAGAAGGAGAAGCCCGCGATGGTGTCGACGGTCTCCCAGATCTGGTCGTCGGTGGCGTTCTTCGCGTCGGCCGGGATGGTGTCGCAGTCCGACAGCAGGCTGTACTGCCAGAAGCCCCAGACGAAGTCGAGGACGGTGGCCTCGTACGCCTTGTCGAGGCTGCCGACGGTGTTGAACGTGAAGCCGTTGTCGGCGGCGTAGGCGGCGTAGCGCTGCTCCAGCGGCTCGCGGCGCACCAGCGCCTCCCGCTGGACGCCGTTCAGGCGGTCGCGGCACTCCTTGGTGCCGACCGTGGCGAAGAAGCGGTCGTAGGCCGAGTCCTCCTTGTTGACGACGTCGTTGGGGGCCACGTAGGCGACGACGGCGTCCATGTCACGCGGGTAGAAGCGCTCGTAGTACGTGGCGGTCATGCCGCCCTTGGAGCCGCCCGTGGACAGCCACTTCCTGTCGTAGACCGGCTTGAGCGCCTTGAAGATGCGGTGCTGGTCGCTGGCGGCCTGCCAGATGTCCAGCTTGGTCCAGTCGGCCGGGTCGGGGCGCGACGGGGTGAAGAAGCGGTACTCCATGGAGACCTGGTTGCCGTCCACGATCTGGGTCGGCTCGCGGCGGCTGGGAGTGGTGGAGACGTTGTAGCCGCCGGTGTAGAAGACCGTCGGGCGGGACTCGTCCTTGTGCAGCACGGTGATGCGCTGCTGGAACGTGCCCTTGGACGGGTGCCGGTGGTCGACCGGCTGGGTGTAGTTCAGGACGAAGAAGCGGTAGCCGGGGTACGGCTTCTCCTCGACCAGGCTCATGCCCGGGATGTCCAGGAGCCGGTCCTTGATGTCCGCGGCCTCCGGCTGGACGGCGGTGGCCGTTCCCGCCGTGCTCAGGGTGCCTATGAGCACCGTGAGCGCAAGCAGCCATCTGAGCGCCTTGCGCATGCAGCAGCCTCCCTGTGAAACATATGTGCGCCGGAAGCTATCGGAGCAACCTCCGGCGCACCAGGGGGACTTCAGCACAGGATCCAGCCGGAGCTGACCGAACCCCGGCCGACCCTGCCCTTGACCCACACGCAGCGCTGACCGGCGTGCACGGTCACCGGACCCGCGCGGTAGCGGTACTCGCCCTTGTCGACGACGGGACGGTTGCCGCGGGCCTGCACGCTCACCGACATGGTGCGCCGCGGGCCGGGGCTCCTGGGGAGGGTGACGGCGCAGACGTAGCCGCCGCTGCGGTGGACGTGCACGGTGCCGGTGGAGAAGGGCAGCGACCTGACCTTGCGGCCCGCGCAGGACGACGCGGCCTGCGCGTCGGTGGGCACGGTGAGGATCAGCAGTCCGGCGGTGGTCAGCACCGCCGTGCCCAGTACCAGCCACCGGCGTATCGCGCCTGCGCCCACCGACGTCCCCTCCCCTGACCGGTCAACGAACGTACTGGTGTACGGACGCTTGGCGTAGGCGAGTTGGTTGCATCAGCGGGACACCGGGGTCAGGTCCTTCTGCTCCGGTACGCCGATGAACGTCCGCCACAGTTCGGCGTAGCGGCCGTCGCGGGCGAGGAGTTCGTCGTGGGTGCCGTCCTCGGCGACCCGCCCGTGGTCCATGACGACGACCCGGTCGGCGCGCGCCGCCGTGGTCAGCCGGTGGGCCACGACGAGCGTGGTGCGGCGGCCCGCCAGCCGGTCCGTCGCCTGGTTGACCTGCGCCTCGGTCGCCAGGTCCAGCGCGGCCGTCGCCTCGTCGAGCAACAGCACGTCCGGGTCGACGAGTTCGGCGCGGGCCAGCGCGATCAGCTGCCGCTGCCCGGCGGAGAGGTTGCGGCCCCGCTCGGCGACCTCGTGGAGGTAGCCGCCCTCCAGCGTGGCGATCATCTCGTGGGCGCCGACCGCGCGGGCCGCCGCCTCCACCTCGGCGTCGGTGGCGTCGGGCCGCCCGTAGGCGATGGCGTCCCGGACGGTGCCGGGGAACAGGTACGCCTCCTGCGGTACGACGCCGAGGCGGTGCCGGTACGCCGTCAGGTCGAGGTCGCGGACGTCGGTGCCGTCGGCGGTGACCCGGCCGCCGGTCGGGTCGTAGAACCGGGCCACCAGCTTCACCAGCGTCGACTTGCCCGCGCCGGTCTCGCCGACGAACGCGACGGTCTGCCCGGCGGGGATGCGCAGGTCGATGCCGGTGAGCGCCTCCTCGTCGTCGCCGTAGGCGAAGTGCACGTCCTCGAAGGCGATCTCGCCGCGCAGGGAGCGCACGTCGGCCGCCTTCTCGGCGTTCCGCGTGGAGGTCGGCTCGCGCAGGAGTTCCTGGATGCGGCCGAGGGAGACGGTGGCCTGCTGGTAGCCGTCGAAGACCTGGGAGAGCTGCTGGACGGGCGCGAAGAACAGGTCGATGTAGAGCAGGTACGCCACCAGCGCGCCCGTCGTCAGGGTGCCCGCCTCGATGCGGCCCGCGCCGACGATGAGCACGGCCGCCGCGGCGGCCGACGACAGGAACTGTACGAAGGGGAAGTAGACGGAGATCAGCCACTGGCCGTGGATGCGGGCCTGGCGGTAGCCGTCGCTGCGCTCGGCGAACGCCCGGCCGCCGTCGCCCTCGCGCCGGAAGGCCTGCACGATCCGCAGCCCGGCCACCATCTCCTGGAGGTCGGCGTTGACCGTGGAGACCCGCTCGCGGGCCAGTTCGTACGCCTTGACGCTCGCCCGGCGGAAGAAGAACGTGGCGACGATCAGCGGCGGCAGGGTGGCGAAGACGACGAGGGCGAGTTCGACGTCGATCACCAGCAGGGCGACCATGATGCCGAAGAAGGTGACGACCGAGACGAACGCGGTGACCAGGCCGGTCTGGAGGAACGTCGACAGGGCGTCCACGTCCGTGGTCATCCGGGTCATGATCCGGCCGGTCAGCTCACGCTCGTAGTAGTCGAGGCCGAGCCGCTGGAGCTGGGCGAAGATCTTCAGGCGCAGCGCGTACAGGACCCGCTCGCCGGTGCGCCCGGTCATCCGGATCTCACCGGTCTGCGCCGCCCACTGCACCAGCACGGAGACCAGCGCGAGCAGCGAGGCCGCCCAGACCGCGCCGATCGCCATCTCGGTGACGCCGCTGTCGATGCCGTGGCGGATCAGCACGGGCAGCAGCAGGCCCATGCCCGCGTCCACGGCGACCAGGCCGAGGCTGATCAGCAGCGGCAGTCCGAAGCCGCGCAGCAGCCGGCGCAGGCCGTAGGAGTCCTCTGGGGTGACGGCGCGGCTCTCGTCGATGTCGGGGGTGTCGGTCGCCGGGGGCAGCGCGTCGACCTGGGCGAGGAGTTCGGGGGTGGCGGGGCTGCCCTCCATCGCCGCGTCCCGGGGCTGCCGTTCGCCCGCCCAGAGCCTCGGGGTGATGCCGCGCTCGGCGTCGAACTCGGCGTCCAGTTCCTCCCGTACGGAGGTGTCCTCCGCCGGTACCTCGGGCAGGGCGTGGCCCGGGGAGACCGCGCCCAGCTCGTCGGGGTCGGTGAGGAGACGGCGGTACAGGGCCGAGCGGGCTTGCAGCTCCTCGTGGGTGCCGACGTCGGCGAGGCGTCCGGCGTCGAGGACGGCGATGCGGTCGGCGAGGCCCAGGGTGGAGCGGCGGTGCGCGATAAGGAGGGTGGTGCGGCCCGCCATGACGTGCTGGAGGGCCTCGTGGATCTCGTGCTCGACGCGGGCGTCGACGGCGGAGGTGGCGTCGTCGAGGACGAGCAGGCGGGGGTCGGTGAGCAGGGCGCGGGCGAGGGCGAGGCGCTGGCGCTGGCCGCCGGAGAGGGTGAGGCCGTGTTCGCCGACCTTGGTGGCGTAGCCGTCGGGCAGCTCGGCGATGAAGCGGTCCGCCTGGGCGGCGCGGGCGGCCTGCTCGATCTGCTCGTCGGTGGCGTCCGGGTGGCCGTAGGCGATGTTGTTGCGGACGGTGTCGGAGAAGAGGAAGGAGTCCTCGGGGACCAGTCCGATCGCGGCCCGCAGTGATTCCTGGGTCAGGTCGCGCACGTCGTGGCCGCCGATGCGGACGGCGCCGCCGGTGGCGTCGTAGAAGCGGGGCATGAGCAGGGAGACCGTCGACTTGCCGGAGCCGGAGGCGCCGACGACGGCGAGGGTCTCGCCGGGGGCAATGCGGAAGGTGAGGCCGTCGAGGACGGGGCGGTCGGGGGCGTAGCCGAAGGAGACGTCGTCGAACTCGACGGTCGCGGGGGCGTCGGAGGGCAGGTCCTTCGTGCCGTCGGTCAGGGACGGCTCGGTGTCGATCAGTTCGAGGACGCGTTCGGTGCCCGCGCGGGCCTGCTGGGCGACGGTGAGGACCATGGCGAGCATCCGGACCGGGCCGACGAGCTGGGCCAGGTAGGTGGAGAAGGCGACGAACGTGCCGAGTGTGATGTGCCCGCCGACGGCGAGCCAGCCGCCGAGGGCCAGCATGGCGACCTGGCCGAGCGCGGGCACGGCCTGGAGGGCGGGGGTGTACCGGCTGTTGAGGCGGATGGTGCGCAGCCGCCCCGCGAACAGCTTCCGGCCGACCGCGCGCAGCTTCCCGGTCTCCTGGGCCTCCTGCCCGAAGCCCTTGACCACGCGTACGCCGCTGACCGCCCCGTCGACGACGCCCGCGACGGCGGCGGCCTGCGCCTGCGCGTACCAGGTGGAGGGGTGCAGCCGGGTGCGGCTGCGCTTGGCGATCCACCACAGCGCGGGGGCGACGGCGAGGGCGACCAGGGTGAGCGGTATCGACAGCCACGCCATGATCACCAGGGAGATCAGGAAGAGCAGGAAGTTCCCGATGGTCATGGGGAGCATGAACAGCAGGCTCTGGATCAGCTGGAGGTCGCTGGTGGCCCGGCCGACGACCTGCCCGGTGGACAGCTCGTCCTGACGGCGGCCGTCGAGCCGGGTGATCGTGCCGTACATCTCCGTGCGGAGGTCGTGCTGGACGTCGAGGGCGAGCCGGCCGCCGTAGTAGCGGCGGACGTAGGTGAAGACGTAGACGAGGACCGCGGCGCCGATCAGGCCGCCCGCCCAGGGCGCCATGCCGCGGGTCTTGTCGCCGATGACGTCGTCGATGATCACCTTGGTGATCAGCGGTACGACCGCCATCACGGCCATTCCGGCGAGGGAGGACCCCAGGGCGAGGACGACGTCCTTCGGATACCGCCAGGCGTATCCGGCCAGCCGCCGTGCCCATCCCCGTTGCCTGTCCACGCGGGTGCCTTCCCCTCCATCGACCTGATCTTCCGGAAGGCACCAACGCGGGCGGGGGCGGATTTCATCCCGCCGCTACAATTCCCCGCGGTCCGGCAGGGGCGTCACCCGGTCGGCCCGCCCGGGGTGCCCCGGCCCCGCCGCCGTCCTTCAATCGGCATGTCCGGTGCCGGGGACAGGCGGGAGTGGGCCATGCCGGGACCTCGTTCCGCGCTCGGCGCGACAGGGCGCTGGTGCGCCCGGCACTGGGTGACCGTGCTGGTGGCCTGGCTGGCCGCGCTGGTGCTGCTCCAGGTCGCGGACCGCACCTGGGGCGGGGACTACAGCGACGACTTCTCGGTGCCGGGCACCCAGTCGCAGGACGGCCTCGACGTGCTGCGCGCGCACGATCCGGCGGCGGGCGGGTACAGCTCGCAGATCGTGCTGCACGACGCGGACGAACAGCTCGGCGAGGTGTCCGGCCAGGTGTCGACCGCCGTCGCCGACCTGACGAAGCTCCCCCATGTGCTGTCCGCGCAGAACCCCCTCGGCGGCCAGCCGCAGCAGCCCGCGGGGACGCCCGATGTCGGCCCCTTGTCCACCGACGGGAAGACCGCCTACATCACCGTCCGCTTCGACGTCCAGCCCAGCACCCTCGGCAGCGGCTACCTCGACGGCGTGGACGACGCCGTGGAGCCGTTGCGGAAGGCCGGGGTGGAGGTGGAGTACGGCGGACCGCTCGGCGAACTCGCCCGGCCGGAGCCGAACGACGTGCTCAGCGAGGCCATCGGCTTCGGTGTGGCCGTGCTGGTCCTGCTGGTCGGCTTCGGCAGCGTGCTGGCCGCCGTACTGCCCCTGGTCACGGCACTGATCTCGGTCGTCTGCGGGCTGGCCCTGCTGGGGCTGCTCGCCGCCGCCTCCACCTTCGCCACGGTCTCCCCCACGCTGGCCACGATGATCGGCCTGGGCGTCGGCATCGACTACGCCCTGTTCCTCGTCACCCGGCACCGGCAGAACCTGATGGACGGCGCGGACCCGGTGCGGGCGGCCGGGCACGCCACCGCGACCAGCGGCAAGGCCGTCCTGGTGTCGGGGTGCACGGTGATCATCGCGCTGGCCGGGCTGTGGGTCTCCGGCATCTCCTTCATCGGCAAGCTGGGCCTGGCCGCCGCGGTCACCGTCGTCACCGCCGTCCTCGGGGCGCTCACCCTCGTCCCCGCCCTGCTCGGCCTGATCGGCCGCCACATCGACCGGCTGCGGGCCCGCACCCCCGTCGCGGAGACCGACGCGGCTCCCGGCGCCCAGCCGCAGGGCACCTGGCACCGGTACGCGCAGCGCGTCGAGCGCCGACCGTGGTGGTTCCTGGCGGGCGGTGTGGTCGTGCTTGCCGTGCTGTCGATCCCGGTCCTGTCGATGCGGCTCGGGCACATCGGGGACGGCGCCGACCCCACCTCCTTCACCGACCGGCGCGCCTTCGACCTGATGTCCGACGCCTTCGGGCCCGGCTCCAACGGGCCGCTCACACTGGTCATCGACCAGAGCGAGGTGCCCTCCTCGCAGCGCTCGGCCCTCGCCGACCAGGCGGCGAAGTCGCTCACCGGCGTCCCGGACGCCGCGTACATCACCCCGCTGACGCCGACGCAGGACGGGGACGTCCTGATCGGCACCGCCTACTCCACCGCCGCACCGCAGGACGCGGCGACGACCGACCTGGCCGACCACCTCCGCGAGGACGTGCTGCCGCAGGCGGTCTCCGGCACCTCCGCCGACACCTATCTGACCGGGACGACGGCCGCGCAGATCGACTTCCTGGACATCGTCTCCGCCCGGCTGCCGCTGATCATCGCGGTGGTGGTGGCGCTGGCCTTCCTCGTCATCCTGACCGTGTTCCGCGGCCCGCTGGTCGCGCTGAAGGCGGCCGTCCTCAACGTGCTGTCCATCGCCGCCAGCTACGGCGTCGTCGTGGCGGTCTTCCAGTGGGGCTGGGGCGGCCCCGCGCTGGGTGTCTCGGGGACCGTGCCCATCGAGAGCTACGTCCCGATGATGATGTTCGCCATCGTCTTCGGGCTGAGCATGGACTACGAGATCTTCCTGCTCTCCCGCGTCCACGAGGCCTGGCTGCGCACGGGCGACGCCCAGGCGGCGGTCGCCCACGCCCTGGAGATCACCGCCCGGGTCATCACCTGCGCCGCGCTGATCATGGTGAGCGTCTTCGCGGCGTTCATCATCAGCGACAACGTGGTGGTGAAGATGCTCGGCCTCGGGCTGGCCGCGAGCGTGCTCATCGACGCGACCGTGGTGCGGCTGCTGCTGGTGCCCGCCGTGCTGACCCTGCTCGGGCGTGCGGCCTGGTGGACGCCGCGGTGGCTGGACCGGGTGCTGCCGCACCTCGACCCGGAGGGACGGGACGACGACGTGCGCGGCCGGGTCCCGTCCCCTTCCGGGCCGGGGTCCGGGTCATAGCCGCATCAGGAGAACCGGAACTTTGACGCATGGCGGAAATCCGCCGTTCACCCGTGGGTATGCATGTTCATGCCAGGCTGCCTCTCGGCCGCTCAGTCAACCCGCGTAGAACGGACACCCCCATGCCCGTACGCCCCCGCCGCCTCAAGTCCCTCGCGCTGGCCGTCTCCACGGTCCTGGTCGCCCTCACCGCCCCGGCCCTCACCGCCACCCCGGCCGCGGCGACGACCACCGCCTACGACACGACGTACTACAAGAACGCGATCGGCAAGACCGGCGCCAGCCTGAAGAGTTCGCTGAACACGATCATCAGCAGCCAGACGAAGATCTCCTACTCGGCGGTCTGGGAGGCGCTGAAGGTCACCGACCAGGACCCCAACAACAGCGCCAACGTGGTCCTGCTCTACTCCGGCATCTCCCGGAGCAAGTCCCTCAACGGCGGCAACGTCGGCAACTGGAACCGCGAGCACGTGTGGGCGCAGTCCCACGGCGACTTCGGCACCTCCGCCGGTCCCGGCACCGACCTGCACCACCTGCGCCCCGAGGACGTCCAGGTCAACAGCACCCGCGGCAACAAGGACTTCGACCTGGGCGGCAGCTCGTTCACCAACAGCGGTGGCAGCCTGACCGACGCCAACTCCTTCGAGCCCCGCAACGCCGTCAAGGGCGACGTGGCCCGCATGATCCTCTACATGGCCGTGCGGTACGAGGGCACCGACGGCTGGCCCGACCTGGAGCCCAACGACGCGGTGACCAACGGCAGCGTGCCCTACCACGGCCGTCTGTCGGTGCTGAAGCAGTGGAACGAGCAGGACCCGCCGGACGCCTTCGAGGAGCGCCGCAACCAGCTCATCTACACCAACTACCAGGGCAACCGGAACCCGTTCATCGACCACCCGGAGTGGGTGGAGGCAATCTGGTAGCCGCGTCCCGGCCGGCCCGAGGGCGCCGGTGTCCGGGGCCCGCGCGCCCCGCGCACCGGCGCCCGGCCGCCGTCCGCCCCGGCCGCGCCGAGCCACCGGTTCGCTCCAACAGGTGGTGTGAACGGCCGTTCACGGGAAGGCGGGTCGCGGACTCGGGACCATGGCAACGCCCCGGCAGCCGTGCCGGGGCGTCGCTCGAAGGAGAACGCCGTGAAGCTTCGTACCTGGTCCGCAGCCGCCGCACTCGCCCTCACCGCCCTGGTGCTGCCCGCCCCGGGCGCCGCCGCCGCACAGCTCGCCGCCGCCGCGCCGCCCGCCTGCGCCGACGGGTCGGTGTGCTTCTGGAGCAAGGAGGGCTTCGGCGGCGACTACTGGGAATGGACCGCCCGCAGCGGCTACCGCGACATGCCGCCCAGCCTCCACGACCACGTCGGCTCGTTCGTCGCCTCCACCCGGGCCTGCTTCGTCAACTGGGGGCCGGTCGAGAAGCGCGACGTCTTCAACGGCGACTGGCGCTCGCGCTACCTCGGCGACTTCGGCGGCCGTATCGACGGGGTGGGCCCGGGGGCCTGTTAGGCCCTGTCGTCAAATTCCCGGCTGTCCGGCGGGGTCTGAAGGTGCGTGGGCGCGAACATCCGCAGCACCGCCGGGAGCACCACCACCGACGGCCCGGGTGACGCCAGCGCCTTGGCGAGGTCCGCCTCCAGGGTCCCGGGGCTGCTACGGACCCCCGGTACCCCGAACGACTCGGCGAGGGCGACGTAGTCCGGCCGGGTCAGCTCGGTCGCCGTGGCCTCGCCGAAGGCGTCGGTCATGTACTCGCGCAGGATGCCGTAGCCGCCGTCGTCGACGATCAGCCAGGTCACGTCGAGGCCGTACTGCCGGGCCGTCGCCAGCTCGGCGATGGAGTACAGGGCGCCGCCGTCGCCGGACACCGCCAGCACCGGGCGGGTCGGGTCGGCGGCGGCCGCGCCGAGGGCGGCGGGGAAGCCGTAGCCGAGTCCGCCCGCGCCCTGCGCGGAGTGCATGGTGTTGGGCGCCTTGGCGTCGAAGGCAGACCAGGCCCAGTAGGCGAGGATCGTCATGTCCCAGAAGGACGGGGACCGCTCGGGCAGGGCGCGGCGGACGGCTGCCAGCACCTCCTGCTCCAGGGTGAGGTCCTGGGCGGCGATGCGCTCGCGCACCCGGTCCAGCACCGGGCGCACCCGCTCGGGCGCCGTGGGGTCGGTGCGCTCCCCGACCGTCTCCAGCAGGGCCTGGAGCGCCAGCCGGGCGTCGGCGTGGATGCCGAGCGCCGGGTGGTTGGACTCCAGTTTGCCGAGGTCGGCCTCGATCTGGATGACCCGGCCGCGCGGCGCGAACGTGTGGTAGTTCGAGGAGAGTTCGCCGAGTCCGGAGCCGACGACGAGCAGGACGTCGGCGTCCTCAAGGAAGTCGGTTATGTGCCGGTCCTCCAGCCAGGACTGGAGGGACAGCGGATGCGTCCAGGGGAAGGCGCCCTTGCCGCCGAAGGTGGTGACGACGGGCGCGTCCAGCCGTTCGGCCAGCTGCCGCAGCTTCTTCGCCGCGTCCGCGCGGACGACCCCGCCGCCCGCGATGATCGCCGGCTGGGCGGCCCTGGACAGCAGGTCGGCGGCGAGGGCGGTCAGCTCGGGGCGCGGGGGCAGCTCCTCCGGGAAGGCGTCGCCGCCGGTCACCACCGGGATCGCCGTCTCGGCCAGCAGCACGTCCTGCGGGATCTCCACCCACACCGGCCCGTGCGGGGCGGTCAGCGCCGACTGCCAGGCGGCGGCGATCGCGGACGGGATCTGCGACTGCGTACGGACCGTGTGCACCGACTTCACCACGCCCCGGAACGAAGCGGCCTGGTCGGGGAGTTCGTGCAGATAGCCGTGGCGTCCGCCACCCAGCCCGGCGACCGGGACCTGGCTGCTGATCGCCAGCACCGGCGCCGAAGCGGCCGCCGCCTCCTGGAGCGCGGCCAGCGAGGTCAGCGCGCCCGGCCCGGTCGACAGCAGCAGCGGCGCGGCCTCACCGGTGATCCGGCCGTACGCGTCCGCCGCGAACCCGGCGTTGTTCTCCACCCTGAGGCCGATGTACCTCAGGTCGGAGCGGCGCAGCGCGTCGAACATGCCGAGGGCGTGCTGGCCGGGCAGCCCGAAGACGGTGGTCGCGCCGAGCCCGGCCAGGGTCTCCACGACCAGGTCCCCGCCGGTGCGGCCGGGGGGAGGGTTGAGGGCGGCCTCCGTCTGCGCGGGCGTGGGGCGGAGCACCAGGTCGTGGTCGTGGGTCACTGCGCTGCCTTCTCCCGCTTCTGGTGGGCGATCTGCCGGGACATGATCGTGGTCAGTTCGTACGCCGTGTGGGACGCGGCCACCGACGTGATCTCGGCGTGATCGTACGCGGGCGCCACCTCGACGACGTCCGCCGAGACCAGGTGGCAGGAGGCCAGCCCGCGCAGGATCTCCAGCAGTTCGCGGGAGGTCATGCCGCCCGCCTCGGGGGTGCCGGTGCCGGGGGCGTGGGCCGGGTCGAGGCAGTCGATGTCGATGGAGATGTACAGCGGCCGGTCGCCGATGCGCTGGCGCAGCTGGTCGGCGATCTCGTCGGCGCCCCGGCGGTAGACGTCCGCCGAGGTGACGATGCCGAAGCCCATCTTCTCGTCGTCGGTGAGGTCCTGCTTGCCGTAGAGGGGACCGCGGGTACCGACGTGGGAGAGGGCGGAGGTGTCGAGGATGCCCTCCTCGACGGCGCGGCGGAACGGGGTGCCGTGGGTGTACTCGGCGCCGAAGTAGGTGTCCCAGGTGTCGAGGTGGGCGTCGAAGTGGAGGAGGGCGACCGGGCCGTGCTTCCTGGCGACCGAGCGCAGCAGGGGCAGCGCGATGGTGTGGTCGCCGCCGAGGGTCATCAGCCGGGCGCCGGTGCCGAGGAGGTCGTCCGCGGCGGCCTCGACGGTCTCGACGGCCTCGTTGATGTTGAACGGGTTCACGGCGATGTCCCCGCCGTCCGCGACCTGCGCGAGCGCGAACGGGGAGGCGTCCTGCGCCGGGTTGTAGGGCCGCAGCAGCCGGGACGCCTCGCGGATGGCGTTGCCGCCGAAGCGGGCGCCCGGCCGGTAGGAGACACCCGAGTCGAACGGCACCCCGACCACGGCGACATCGGCGGTACCGACCTCGTCGAGGCGGGGCAGCCGGGCGAAGGTCGCGGGTCCGGCGTACCGCGGGACGCGGGAGGAGTCGACGGGGCCGCGGGGTGTCTCGGGGGCGGTCATGACGGGATGCCTTCTTTCTCACGCTTCATCGCGTATGCACTGCTTGTCGTACGACTCTACTGGTGGACGGAGACCGGTTCGGTACCGGATTCGGCCGCCTCGGGGGCCCGTCCCGCCAGCCGCTCCCGCCAGGCGGCGAGGACGGCCGCGTCGGTGGCGGGGGTGGCGAGGGAGACGACGAGGTAGGCGGCGAGGGAGGCCAGCAGCCCGTAGTAGACGGGCTCGTTGGCGAGGATGCCGTAGGCCGCCATCAGCCCGACCACCGCGAGGCCGCCCACGGCGACGGAGGCGAGGGCGCCGTGCACCGTGCCGCGCCGCCACAGCAGTCCGCCGAGGATCGGCACCAGCAGCCCGCCGACGAGCAGGTTGTAGGCCACGGTCAGCGCCTCGACGACGTTGTTGAGCACGATCGCCGTGATGATCACCGCGACGCCCATGAGCAGGATGAAGGCCCGGTTGCCCCTGATCTCGTCGGGCTCCCGGCCGGACGGGCGGACGGCGCCGCGCAGCCGGGACCAGATGTCGTTGTTGGCGACGGTCGCGCAGGCGATCAGGGCGCCGGAGGATGTCGACATCACGGCGGCCAGCGCGGCGGCGAGGACCAGTCCGCGCACGCCCGTCGGCAGCTCGTCCTTGACGATCGTGGCGAACGCGTCGTCGGGGCTGCCCAGGTTCGGGTACAGCACCTTGGCCGCCGTACCGATGACGGCACCGGCGACGGCGTACGCCAGGCAGTAGGTGCCCGCGACGGTGCCGCCCCACTTGGCCGTGCGGTCGTTGCGGGCGGTGAAGACGCGCTGCCAGATGTCCTGCCCGATGAGCATGCCGAAGGTGTAGATCAGGACGTAGGTGAAGATCGTCTCGCCGCCGATGCCCAGCGGATCGAAGTACGACGTCGGCAGCTGGGCCCTCATCTCGCTGAACCCGCCCGCCTTGACGACGGCGATCGGCAGCAGCAGGAGCAGCACGCCGATGGTCTTCACCACGAATTGCACCATGTCGGTGAGCGTGATCGACCACATGCCGCCGAGCGTCGAGTAGGCGACCACGATCGAGCCGCCGAGGACGATCGCGAGGGTGCGGTTCATGTCGAACAGGACGTCGAAGATCGTGGCGTACGCGATGGTCGAGGTGACCGCGAGCATCAGCGTGTACGCCCACATGACCACGCCGGTGATGACGCCCGCCCGGCCGCCGTAGCGCAGGTCGAGCATCTCGGAGACGGTGTAGACCTTCAGCCGGGCGATGCGGGCCGAGAAGAACACGGAGAGGGCGAGCAGACCGAGGCCGATCGTGAAGACCATCCAGGCGCCGGAGAGACCGTACTGGTAGCCGAGCCCGACACCGCCGATGGTGGACGCGCCGCCCAGGACGATCGCGGCCATGGTGCCGGAGTACATACCGGGGCCGAGCCGTCGCCCCGCCACCAGGAACTCGCTCTTGGACTTGGCGCGGCGCATGCCCCACCAGCCCATGGCCAGCATGCCGGCCAGATAGACGACGATCACTGTGTAGTCGACGGCCATGGGCCTCTCCTTCGCGCGCGGTCGGTGGCGTGTCGTGCGGATGCGTCGATCCCGGCAGCCGTCCCCGGGGACATCCGCCCGTACCCGGGGCTGCCGGTCCGGACCGACACTAGGTGGCCGGAAAGCGACTGCGAAGTGTACGTTTCCTCCATCCCGCGGGCCCGAAATGGAGGAACCGCACACATGCCACCGGACTCGTCCACCACCGTCCCGCCCACGCCACCGGTCGCCCTGTCGGAGCTGCTGGCCCGCGAGGACCTCGCGCTGCGGCAGATCGCCGGACCCGCCGCGTCCGGCGTCGTCGTCCACGGCGCGCACACCTCCGAGATGTCCGACCCGTATCCGTATCTGCTCGGCGGTGAGCTGCTGCTGACGGCGGGCGTGCACATCCCGGAGGCGGCGGGCTCGGGCACGTACTTCGACGACTACGTGTCCCGGGTCGTCGCGGCGGGCGGCGCGGCGCTCGGCTTCGGCCTGGCACCGGTGCACGACACCGTGCCGCGGGCGCTGGTCGCGGCCTGCGAGGCGTACGAGCTGCCCCTGCTGGAGGTTCCGCCGGGCACCACCTTCGCGGGTGTGGCCCGGGCCGTCTGGCAGCTCATGGCCCGCGCCCGGCACGCCGAACTCCGCCGGGTCACCGAGGCCCACCAGAGCCTGGCCGCCGCGGCGGCCCGCCCCGACCCGGTCCCCTCGGTACTGCGCCAGCTCGCCCAGCGCCTCGGAGGACGGGCGGTGCTGTACGGGCCGGAGGGCACCCAGCCCGCGGGCGCGGGGCGGGACATCGGCGCCACGGCGGCGGCGAGGCTGGCGGACCTGGCGGGGGTGGTGCGGGCGCGGGGGATGACGACGGCCACGGACGTGGTCACAGAGGAGACCACCCCCGCCCCCGGCGTCACCCACCTCACGGCCTACGCGCTCGGTGCCACCCCCGGCCAGGAGGGATACGCCCTCGGGGTGGCCGTCGCCCGGCGCGACCCCGGCGATCACACCATCGCGTCCGTGGCCGCCGTACTGCTGTCCCTGCTCACCGGGGAGCAGCTGAGCGGTGCGGCCTCCGCGCGCTCGTCCGCGCTGGTGCGGCTGCTGCTGGGGGCCGCGCCCGACGAGGTCGCCCCGTTGCTCGGTGCCGAGCGGTGGCTGGTGGTGCACGGCCGTCCGCAGGCGCCGCCCGTCGACCCGGCGGCGGTGTCGGCGCTGGGCGCGGCGCTGGGTTCGCCGCTGGTCGACGCCGACGTCACGGGGGAGGTCGTACGCGTCCTCGTCCCCGCCGACCGCGAGCCGACCGCGCAGCCCGGCTGGACGCTGGGCGTCAGCGCCTCCGTGCCCGCGCCGGAGTGGCCCGCGGCCGACGCCCAGGCGGCGCGTGCCCTGGCCCGGGCCCGGGCGACCCGCGCCCCGCTGGTCCGGCACGGCGCCGCCCCCTCCCTCACCGACCTGCTGCCGCCCGCGGAGGCGGACGCGCACGCCCGTGCGCTCCTGGCTCCGCTCGGCCCGGCCCTGGCCGAGACGCTGCGCGCCTGGCTGTCGCTGCACGGCAGCTGGGACCGCACGGCCGTGGCACTGTCCGTCCACCGCAACACGGTGCGCCAGCGCATCGCCCGCTGCGCGGCGCTGCTGGAGAGGGACCTGGACGATCCGGACGTACGGATGGAGCTGTGGTTCGCCCTGAGGCGGACGTGACCGTGGGGAGCGTGACGAGCCCCACGTGACCCGGTCTGGACGCCGATCCGTACTCGCCGGTACGGTAACCCTCTGAGCAAGCGCTTAGACATGTATCCGTGGAGGTGGCGGCGTGCGCCGTACGGTGTTCAACGAGGATCACGAGGCGTTCCGGGAGACCTTGCGCGCCTTCATCGAGGCCGAGGTCGTACCCGTGTACGACGAGTGGTTCGCCGCGGGCCAGGCGCCGCGCGACTTCTACTACAAGCTCGGTGAGCTGGGCGTCTTCGGCATCAACGTGCCGGAGGAGTTCGGCGGCGCGGGCCTGGAGACCCACAAGTTCGAGGCGATCCAGTACGAGGAGACGGCCCGCGCGGGCGTCACCTTCGGCGGCTCGGGCGTCCACGTCCTGCTCGCCCTGCCCTACATCAAGATGCTCGCCACCGACGAGCAGAAGAAGCGCTTCCTGCCGAAGTTCGTCTCCGGCGAGGAGATGTGGGCCATCGCGATGACCGAGCCGGGCACCGGCTCCGACCTCGCGGGCATGAAGTCCACCGCCAAGCTGAGCGAGGACGGCACGCACTACGTCCTCAACGGCGCCAAGACCTTCATCACCGGCGGCGTCCACGCCGACAAGGTCATCGTCTGCGCCCGCACCGCCCCGCCGACCGCCGAGGACCGCCGCCACGGCATCTCCCTCTTCGCCGTCGACACCAAGTCCGAGGGCTACAGCGTCGGCCGCAAGCTCGACAAGCTGGGCCTGAAGACCTCCGACACCGCCGAGCTGGCCTTCGTCGACGTCAAGGTCCCGGTGGAGGACCTCCTCGGCGAGGAGAACAAGGGCTTCTACTACCTCGGCGCCAACCTGCCCTCCGAGCGCTGGGGCATCGCCTTCGGCGCCTACGCGCAGGCCAAGGCCGCCGTCCGGTTCGCCAAGCAGTACGTCCAGGAGCGCACCGTCTTCGGCAAGCCGGTCGCCGCGTTCCAGAACACCAAGTTCGAACTGGCCGCCTGCCAGGCCGAGGTGGACGCCGCCGAGGCGGTCGCCGACCGCGCGCTGGAGGCCCTGGACGCCGGTGAGCTGACGGCCGCGGAGGCCGCGAGCGCCAAGCTGTTCTGCACCGAGGTCGCGCACCGCGTCATCGACCGCTGCCTCCAGCTGCACGGCGGCTACGGCTACATGAACGAGTACCCGATCGCCCGCCTGTACGCGGACAACCGGGTCAACCGCATCTACGGCGGCACCAGCGAGGTCATGAAGATGATCATCGCCAAGGACATGGGTCTGTGAGGACCCGCGAGGACACGGGTCGGTAAGGTCCGAGAAAAGATTGCCCGGTACAACTGACCCCATGAGTCAGGCACTTCAGTCTCTGCTCGAGCTGCTCGACCTGGAGCAGATCGAGCAGGACATCTTCCGCGGGCGCTCCCGGTCCGCCGTCGTCCCCCGGGTCTTCGGCGGCCAGGTGGCGGCCCAGGCCCTGGTCGCCGCGGGCCGTACGGTCCCCGGCGACCGCCCGGCCCACTCCCTGCACGCGTACTTCCTGCGCCCCGGGGACCCGGAGGCGCCGATCATCTACACGGTGGACCGCATCCGCGACGGCCGCTCGTTCACCACCCGCCGGGTGGTGGCCGTCCAGCACGGTCACCCGATCTTCCACCTCTCGGCGTCCTTCCAGACGGCGGAGGAAGGGCTGGACCACCAGTACCCGATGCCGCCCGCCCCCGACCCGGCCACCCTCCCCACCTCGGAGGACCGCCTGCGCGGCTACACCCATCTGGACCCGGAGGTGGTGGAGCGCTTCCTCGAGACCCGCGCCGCGGTCGACCTGCGCCATGTCGAGGAACCCCCCTACGGTGACTTCGGCGAACCCCGCGACCCGCACTCCCAGGTCTGGTTCCGCACCAACGGCAAGCTCGACGGCGACATCGACACCCCGCTGCTGCACGTCGTCCTCGCCACCTACGTCTCCGACATGACGCTCCTCGACTCGGTCCTGCTGGCGCACGGCCGCGGCGGCTGGGCCGTCGGTGACGTGGTCGGCGCGTCCCTGGACCACGCGATGTGGTTCCACCGCCCGTTCCGCGCCGACGAGTGGCTGCTGTACGACCAGCAGTCCCCGTCGGCACACGGCGGCCGGGGCCTGGGCCAGGCCCGCATCTACACCCAGGACGGCCGACTGGCGATCACGGTGATGCAGGAGGGCGTGGTGCGGGTACCGCGGGGGCGGGACTAGGGCGCGGCCCTTTACTGCTGAAGGGCGCTGAGGCCCTTGCGCAGGTCGTCGGCGTTCATCACCGGCTGGATCTCGACCTCCGCGCCGAACTGCTGGAACAGCGGCTCGGAGACGCTGGGCATCTGCGAGGTGTCCTGCATGTCGAAGACGAGGATGCAGGACCTCGCTCCGTGGTTCGGCGTGAAGTAGGCCGCCTCGGGCTTGAGCCGTTCCATCATCGACTCCACGGCCTTCGGCAGGGTGCCGTTCTTGATGCCCTCGTTCGCGGCCTCGGTGTTCATGGTGGCCCTCAGCATGACCCTCATCGCGTTCGCTCCGTTCGTTCCGCGCACCACGGCCGACGCGGTCCGACCGCGCTCAACGGGACCGGGTGCCGCCCTGCTCAGGCTCACCTCGACGCGCCGGGGCGGCAACATCTCGTCGGCCATCGGTGCGGTGCGGTGCGGTGCGGGGCCCCTCAGGCCCCGAAGTGGTGCCCGGCCGCCAGGTCGGACAGCAGCCCCGGATGCTCGGGCCGCCAGCCCAGCGGCTCCCGGGTCCGGGCGCCGGAGGCCGGGTTGCCGGTGCCGACGGCGAGGGACAGGAACCCGAAGTGCTCCTGGCCCTCCTCGCGGGAGATCCCGGCCACGGGCACGTCCAGTCGCCGCCCGACGACCTCGGCGATCTCCCGGAACGGCACCCCCTCGTCCCCGACCGCGACCAGCCGGGCCCCCGCGGGGGCGCCCTCCAGCGCCAGCCGGAACAGCCGGGCCGCGTCGAGGGTGTGCCCGCTGCAGCCGGCGTTCCGCGCACTGGCGCGGACCCATCTGGCCGGGCAGGCGTAGGGCCCCGGGGCTAGGCCAGCCCCGCCTCCGCCAGCAGATAGGCGGTCATGGGGTCGTAGTACCGAGGGCTGACGACGTGGTCGTCGAGCGGTACGGCCACCTGGAGGGTGCCCTCGGACTCCGCGAGGAAGAGGGCGGGGTCGTTGCAGTCGGCGTAGCCGACGGCGTCGACGCCGTGCTGGGCGGCGTAACCGGCCCAGCCGTGGTCGGCGACGACGAGATCGGGCAGCGGGCGGCCCTCCCGCTCCAGCGCGGTGAGGATGGCCTTCATCGGCTCCCCGGAGTGCGTGTGCCACAGGGTCGCCCCGTGCTCCAGCACCGCCACGTCCGCGAACTGCATGACGTAGCCCTCGTCGGTCTGGAGCCCGTCCGGGATGACGACGACCTCGCACCCGGCGCCGCGCAGAGCGGTCGCGGTGGCCCGGTGCACGTCCAGCAACCCGCCCGGGTGCCCGGTCGCGAACAGCACCCGCTGCCGTCCGTCCGCCGCCTTCCGCAGCCGCCCCGCCATCCGCTCCAACGCGGCGACGGTCAGCTCCGGGTCGATGGTGTCCTGCCCGTACCGGTACTCGTGGTCATCATTCACTCCCACCCGCTCCGCCATCACCGCGAGCACGTCCTGCTCGTCGGTCCAGCGGTCCCCCAGCTCCAGCCCGAGCCAGAAGTTGCGCACACCGTTGGACAACTGGCGGTAGTGGGAGAGGTTGTTCTCGCGCGGCGTCGCGACCTCGCCCGCGATACGGGTTCTGACGAGGTGGTCGACGAGTTCTGCGCGGCTGGGTGTCCCGGATATCGGCATGCCTCCCATTGTGAGGCAGCCCCCGGCCCCCGTCCCGGCCGTTCCGCCCGCTGGGACACGGCTCACGCGGCCACGCCGGAGACGCTGCGTCACCTGGCCGCCCCCGCTGCGGCCGTTGGCCGGCCTGCCGATGACCTCGGGCCGGCCATCCCGGGCCCGGCCCTGAGGCTCGCCCTCCGCACGGAACAACGGTCGGCCCGGCACGCGTTCGGCGCTGCGGTTCACGGCACCGCTTCGGCGACGCGCTCCACCGGTCGCCGGCGGTGGGGCACCGCCCCGGCTGAGCGGGCCCGGAGGGGTCAGGCGCCGCCCGCCGCCCCGAAGGCCCCCCGGGCCATGCGGTGGAGCAGTTCCGACGTTGCCGCGCGGCCCGGCAGGGAGCCTCGGCGGCCCAGGTGGGGGGTGGAGTTCAGCAGGCCGAAGACCGAGTGGACGGCTGAGCGGGCCGTGGGTTCGGTGAGGGAGGGATAGACCTCTCGGACCACCGCGACCCACAGTTCGACGTACTGCCGCTGGAGCTGGCGGACCAGTTTGCGGTCACTGTCGCGGAGGCGGTCCAGCTCGCGGTCGTGCAGGGTGATGAGGGGACGGTCGTCCAGGGCGAAGTCGATGTGGCCCTCGATGAGGGAGTCGAGGACCGCCGAGGGCGCGCTGCCGTCGGCGTCCGCCAGGCGGCGCTTCGCTCCGGTGAGGAGCTGGCCGCTGATGCCGACCAGCAGCTCGGCGAGCATCGCGTCCTTGCCGGGGAAGTGGCGGTAGAGGCCGGGACCGCTGATGCCCACGGCGGCGCCTATCTCGTCGACCCCGACGCCGTGGAAGCCGCGCTCGGCGAAGAGCCGGGCGGCCTCCTTGAGGATCTGTTCGCGCCGGGTGGGGGCGTCGGTCCTGATGCTCATGGAGGCAATTGTAGACAGCGTGGTTAGCGGTCGTTAACATGGGCGACATACGTTAACGCTCATTAACACGGCCGTCCCACCGGTCGGCCGTACGGGTGAGGGGATCGCAGGATGCAGGAGGCACCCGAGCTGACGACCGCGGCCGACCCCGCGTCGGAGGCCTGGCGGGCCAACGAGGAGGCGCACCGCGCACTCGTCGAGGAGCTGCGCGGCAAGCTCGCCGCGGCCCGGCTGGGCGGTGATGAGAAGGCCCGCGCCCGGCACACCGCGCGCGGCAAGCTGCTGCCGAGGGACCGGGTGGACACCCTGCTCGACCCCGGCTCGCCCTTCCTGGAGCTGGCGCCGCTCGCCGCCGACGGGATGTACGACGGACAGGCTCCGGCCGCCGGGGTGATCGCCGGGATCGGGCGGGTCAGCGGACGGGACTGCGTCGTCGTCGCCAACGACGCCACCGTCAAGGGCGGGACGTACTACCCGATGACGGTGAAGAAGCACCTGCGGGCGCAGGAGGTGGCCCTGGAGAACCGGCTGCCCTGCCTCTACCTCGTCGACTCCGGCGGTGCCTTCCTGCCCATGCAGGACGAGGTCTTCCCGGACCGGGAGCACTTCGGGCGGATCTTCTACAACCAGGCCCGGATGTCCGGTGCCGGGATTCCGCAGATCGCCGCCGTGCTCGGGTCGTGCACGGCGGGCGGGGCGTATGTGCCCGCGATGAGCGACGAGGCCGTCATCGTCCGGAACCAGGGGACGATCTTCCTCGGCGGGCCGCCGCTGGTGAAGGCCGCCACCGGGGAGGTCGTCACCGCCGAGGAGCTGGGCGGCGGCGAGGTGCACGCGCGCGTGTCCGGTGTCACCGACCATCTGGCGGAGGACGACCCGCACGCGCTGCGCATCGTGCGGAACATCGTCGCCACCCTCCCCGCCCGCGGCGACCTGCCCTGGCGCACGGAGCCCGTCGCCGAGCCCAAGGTCGACCCGTACGGGCTGTACGGCGCCGTGCCGGTCGACTCCCGCACCCCCTACGACGTCCGCGAGATCATCGCCCGGGTCGTCGACGGCTCCCGGTTCGCGGAGTTCAAGTCCGAGTTCGGGCAGACCCTCGTCACGGGCTTCGCCCGCATCCACGGCCACCCGGTCGGCGTCGTCGCCAACAACGGCATCCTGTTCTCCGAGTCCGCCCAGAAGGGCGCCCACTTCATCGAGCTCTGCGACCAGCGCGGCATCCCGCTGGTCTTCCTCCAGAACATCTCCGGCTTCATGGTCGGCAAGGACTACGAGGCCGGTGGCATCGCCAAGCACGGCGCGAAGATGGTCACCGCCGTCGCGTGCACACGCGTACCGAAGCTGACCGTCGTCGTCGGCGGGTCGTACGGCGCGGGGAACTACTCCATGTGCGGGCGCGCGTATTCACCGCGCTTCCTGTGGATGTGGCCCAACGCCAAGATCTCCGTCATGGGCGGCGAGCAGGCCGCCTCCGTCCTCGCCACCGTCAAGCGGGACCAGCTCGAGGCGCGCGGGGAGGACTGGGCGCCGGAGGACGAGGACTCCTTCAAGGCGCCCATCCGGGAGCAGTACGAGCGCCAGGGCAACGCCTACTACGCCACCGCCCGGCTCTGGGACGACGGCGTCATCGACCCGCTGGAGACCCGGCAGGTGCTGGGCCTGGCACTGACGGCCTGCGGCAACGCGCCCCTGGGTGACCCCCAGTTCGGCGTCTTCCGGATGTGAGGGGGAGCTACGAGATGACCATGTTCGACACCGTCCTGGTCGCCAACCGCGGCGAGATCGCCGTCCGCGTCATCCGCACCCTGCGCGCGCTGGGCGTGCGCTCGGTGGCCGTCTTCTCCGACGCGGACGCCGACGCCCGGCACGTGAGGGAAGCCGACACCGCGGTGCGGATCGGGCCCGCCCCGGCGGCCGAGAGCTATCTCTCCGTGGAGCGGCTGCTGGAGGCCGCCGCGCGGACCGGCGCCCAGGCCGTCCACCCCGGGTACGGCTTCCTCGCGGAGAACGCGGCCTTCGCGCGCGCCTGCGCCGACGCCGGTCTGGTGTTCATCGGGCCGCCCGCCGAGGCCATCGCCCTGATGGGCGACAAGATCCGGGCGAAGGAGACCGTCAAGGAGGCCGGGGTGCCCGTCGTCCCCGGCGGCCGGGACCCCGATCTCGCCGAGGCCGCCCGGGAACTGGGCGCGCCCGTGCTGCTCAAGCCCAGCGCGGGCGGCGGCGGCAAGGGCATGCGGCTGGTGCGCGACCTCACCCTCCTGGAGGAGGAGATCGCCGCCGCCCGCCGTGAGGCCCGCGCCTCCTTCGGCGACGACACGCTCCTGGTGGAGCGGTGGATCGACCGGCCCCGGCACATCGAGATCCAGGTGCTGGCCGACGGCCACGGCAACGTGGTGCACCTCGGGGAGCGCGAGTGCTCCCTCCAGCGGCGCCACCAGAAGGTCATCGAGGAGGCGCCGAGCGTGCTCCTCGACGAGGCGACCCGCGCGGCGATGGGCGAGGCGGCCGTGCAGGCGGCGCGCTCGTGCGGCTACCGGGGCGCGGGGACGGTGGAGTTCATCGTCCCGGGCGGCGACCCGACGTCGTACTACTTCATGGAGATGAACACCCGCCTCCAGGTGGAGCATCCGGTCACCGAGCTGGTCACCGGGGTGGACCTGGTGGAGTGGCAGCTGCGGGTGGCGGCGGGCGAGCCGCTGGGGTTCGCCCAGGAGGACGTCTCCCTCACCGGGCACGCCGTGGAGGCCCGGATCTGCGCCGAGGACCCCGCGCGCGGCTTCCTGCCGTCCGGCGGCACGGTGCTGCGGCTGCGCGAGCCCCAGGGCGACGGCATCCGCACGGACTCCGGGCTCAGCGAGGGCACCGAGGTCGGCAGCCTCTACGACCCGATGCTGTCCAAGGTGATCGCGTACGGCCCCGACCGCGCGACCGCCCTGCGCAGGCTGCGGGCCGCCCTCGCGGAGACGGTCACGCTGGGCGTGCCCACCAACGCCGGGTTCCTGCGGCGGCTGCTGGCGCACCCGGCGGTCGTCGCGGGCGACCTGGACACCGGCCTGGTCGAGCGCGAGGTGGAAGGGCTGGTCGCCGCCGTCGTACCCGAGGAGGTGTACGAGGCGGCGGCGGCCGTACGGCTGGACGCCCTGCGGCCGAACGGGGCGGGCGGCTGGACCGATCCGTTCTCCGTGCCCGACGGCTGGCGGCTCGGCGGCACCCCCCGTCCGGCCCGCTTCCCGCTGCGGGTGCGCGAGGCGGTGGAGTACGCGCCGCGCGGGACGCACTCCGTCACCGACGACCGGGTGTCCGTCACCCTCGACGGTGTCCGCCACACCTTCGACCGCGCCACCGCGCCGGACGGCGTCTGGCTCGGCCGCGCGGGCGACGCCTGGCACGTGCGCGACCACGACCCGGTGGCCGAGTCCCTCACCCGTGCGGCGCATTCGGGTGCCGATTCCCTCACCGCCCCGATGCCGGGCACGGTCACGGTCGTCAAGGTCGCCGTCGGCGACGAGGTGGCGGCCGGGCAGAGCCTGCTGGTGGTGGAGGCGATGAAGATGGAGCACGTCATCTCCGCCCCGCACGCGGGCACGGTCGCCGAGCTGGACGTCCGCCCGGGCACCACGGTGGCCATGGACCAGATCCTGGCGGTGATCGCCCCGCACGAGGAGGCGGAACAGTGACTGTCCCCCAGCTGCCCATGGTGGTCCCGGACGCGGCCCTGCCCGCCCGGGTCCGCATCCACGAGGTGGGCCCCCGCGACGGCCTCCAGAACGAGAAGGCGACCGTCCCGACGGAGGTCAAGGCGGAGTTCATCCGCAGGCTGGCCGACGCCGGGCTGACGACCGTCGAGGCGACCAGTTTCGTCCACCCCAAGTGGGTGCCCCAGCTGGCCGACGCCGAGGAGCTGTACCCGCGGGTGGCCGGCCTGCCGGTGGCGCTGCCCGTCCTGGTGCCGAACGAACGCGGCCTGGACCGGGCACTCGCCCTGGGCGCCGACCGGGTCGCCGTGTTCGCCAGCGCCAGCGAGTCCTTCGCGCGGGCCAACCTCAACCGCACGATGGACGAGGCGCTGGCGATGTTCGAGCCGGTCGTCACCCGCGCGAAGGCGGCGGGCGTCCATGTGCGCGGCTATCTGTCGATGTGCTTCGGCGACCCCTGGGAGGGCGAGGTCCCCGTCCCGCAGGTGGTGCACGTCTGCCGGGCGCTGCTGGACATGGGCTGCGACGAGCTGAGCCTCGGCGACACCATCGGCGTGGGCACACCGGGCCATGTGTCCGCCCTGCTCACGGCGCTGACCGAGGCGGGCGTGCCGGTGTCCGCCCTCGGCGTGCACTTCCACGACACCTACGGCCAGGCCCTCGCCAACACCCTCACCGCCCTGCGGCACGGAGTGACCACCGTCGACTCCTCCGCGGGCGGCCTGGGCGGCTGCCCGTACGCCAAGTCCGCCACCGGCAACCTCGCCACCGAGGACCTGGTGTGGATGCTGCGGGGCCTCGGCATCGACACCGGCGTCGACCTCGGCCGCCTCATCGCCACGAGCGTGTGGATGGCCGGACAACTGGGCCGACCCAGCCCGTCCCGCACCGTACGAGCCCTCTCCCACCAGGAGTCGTGATCAGAGCCATGGACCACCGTCTCTCCCCCGAGCTGGAAGAACTCCGCCGCACCGTCGAGGAGTTCGCGCACGACGTGGTCGCCCCCAAGATCGGCGACTACTACGAGCGGCACGAGTTCCCGTACGAGATCGTCCGGGAGATGGGCCGCATGGGCCTGTTCGGGCTCCCCTTCCCCGAGGAGTACGGCGGGATGGGCGGCGACTACCTCGCCCTGGGCATCGCCCTGGAGGAGCTGGCCCGGGTGGACTCCTCGGTCGCCATCACCCTGGAGGCGGGCGTCTCGCTGGGCGCGATGCCGATCCACCTGTTCGGGACCAGGGAGCAGAAGGAGAAGTGGCTGCCCCGCCTCTGCTCCGGCGAGGTCCTCGGCGCGTTCGGCCTGACCGAGCCGGACGGCGGCTCGGACGCGGGCGCGACCCGGACGACGGCCCGCCTGGACCCGGAGACGGACGAATGGGTCATCAACGGCACCAAGTGCTTCATCACCAACTCCGGTACGGACATCACCGGCCTGGTGACGGTCACCGCGGTCACCGACCGCACCCCGGAGGGCAAGCCGCGGATCTCCTCGATCATCGTCCCGTCGGGCACGCCCGGGTTCACGGTGGCGCCCGCCTACTCCAAGGTCGGCTGGAACGCCTCCGACACCCGTGAGCTGTCCTTCACCGATGTCCGGGTCCCGGCCGCCAACCTGCTCGGCGAGGAGGGCCGCGGGTACGCGCAGTTCCTGCGCATCCTCGACGAGGGCCGCATCGCGATCGCGGCGCTGGCCACGGGCCTGGCGCAGGGCTGCGTCGACGAGTCGGTCCGCTACGCGAAGGAACGGCACGCCTTCGGCCGCCCGATCGGCGCCAACCAGGCCATCCAGTTCAAGCTCGCCGACATGGAGATGCGCGCCCACACCGCCCGCCTCGCCTGGCGCGACGCGGCGTCCCGGCTGGTCGCCGGTGAGCCCTTCAAGAAGGAGGCCGCCCTCGCGAAGCTGCACTCCTCCACGATCGCCGTCGACAACGCCCGCGACGCCACCCAGATCCACGGCGGCTACGGCTTCATGAACGAGTACCCGGTCGCCCGCATGTGGCGCGACTCCAAGATCCTGGAAATCGGCGAGGGCACCAGCGAGGTCCAGCGGATGCTGATCGCCCGGGAACTGGGGCTGGCGGGCTGACCTTCACCCGACGGCGGCCAGGACACCGGCCAGGGCCGCCGTCGGGCCCAGCAGCAGGGCCGCGCTGACCCCCCAGTACCGCCGCCCCGGCACGGCGCGCCCGTCCCGCAGCCACGCGTTGAGCGAACCCCACAGCGCGAGCAGCAGCGTCCACATCGGCACCAGCAGGAGCGCCCATGGCAGCATGCCGTCGTTCTCCGTGGGTTCCCGGCTGGTGAGCCCCAGGGCCGCGAGGGGGAAGTTGGCCAGAAAGAACCACAGGAAGGCCAGCGGGACGACGGCCACGACCCCGACCGCGAGATTCAGGACCACGGGCAGCGCCCAGGTCCGCAGCGCGCTCCGCCCGCCGGGGGGAGGGGAGTTGCCGGATGGCGTGGGCATCGGACGACTGTGTCACACACGGGGCAGTGATCCACACCACGCACCGTCAGGGCCCCCAGACCCTGGACAAGATCTGAGGTTAGGCTAACCTACCTTCGAATTGTCCGGCGGGCGCCCCGCCCTGTTCGAAAGCAGTCACGCCCATGTCCAACGCCCGTGCCACCCACCTCACCCGCCGCGGCATCCTCGCCGCGGGCGGCGCCCTCGGCCTCGGCGCCGTGCTCGCAGCCTGCGGCGACGAAGACACGAACAGCGGTGGCGCGGACGCGACGGCCTCCGGCAAGGAGTCCGGCCCCTGGACGTTCAAGGACGACCGCGGCGAGACGGCGAAGGCCGACAAGGTCCCCGCGAACATCGTCGCGTTCACCGGCGTCGCCGCCGCGCTCTACGACTACGGCATCGAGGTCAAGGGCGTCTTCGGCCCGACCGAGACCGCCGACGGCAAGGCGGACGTCCAGGCCGGTGACATGGACATCAGCAAGGTCGAGATACTCGGCAACGAGTGGGGCCAGTTCAACATCGAGAAGTACGTCTCCCTCACCCCGGACCTGCTGGTCTCCACGATGTTCGACGACCAGGGCACCCTCTGGTACGTCCCGGACGAGTCCAAGGACAAGATCCTCGCCGTGGGCGCCCCGAGCGTCGGCGTCTCCGTCTACGACCGTCAGCTGACCGAGCCGCTCCAGCGCATGCTGGACCTCGCCAAGTCGCTGGGCGCGGACGTGACCTCGTCGAAGATCACCGAGGCGAAGAAGCGCTTCGAGGACGCCTCGGCCCGGCTGCGCGCCGCCGCCAAGGCCAAGCCGGACCTCAAGGTGATGGCGGGCTCCGCGAGCCAGGACATCTTCTACGTCTCCGGCACCAACCTCTCGGTCGACCTGGAGTACTTCAAGGCCCTCGGCGTGAACTTCGTCGAGCCGCCGGAGGACGCCAAGGCCGAGGGCGGCGGCTGGTTCGAGTCGCTGAGCTGGGAGAACGTCGACAAGTACGACGCGGACATCATCATGATGGACGACCGCACCTCCGCCATCCAGCCCGCCGACATCACCGAGGGCACCTGGAAGAAGCTGCCCGCGGTCAAGGCCGGCCAGGTCATCGCCCGCTCCGCGGAGCCGATCCTCTCCTACGACAAGTGCGCCCCGCTGGTGGAGGCCCTGGCCGAGGCGCTGGAGAACGCCAAGAAGGTCAGCTGACCCGCGTACCGCGTCCGCACAAAGCCCCCTGACGTCACATCAGGAGTCATCGCATGTCCACGGCCGTAGCCGCCCCGTTCCGTTTCTTCTCCCTCCAGGTCGTACGGACGAGGCGGCTCGGCCCGTCCCTGGTCCGGATCACCTTCGCCGGGCCCGAGCTGCGGGACTTCCGCTCCGACGGCCTCGACCAGTCCCTGTCGCTGTTCCTGCCGCACCCGGGCCAGGAGGAGCCGGTGGTGCCGGTCGAGGAGGGCGACGACTGGTGGCAGGCCTGGATGGCCCTCCCGGCCGAGGAGCGGGCGGTGATGCGCTCGTACACGCTGCGGGAGCTGCGCCGGGACACCGACGGGGCGACCACGGAGATCGACATCGACTTCGTGCTGCACGGCGTCGAGCCGGACGCGGCCGTCCCCGCGGGCCCCGCCTCCCGCTGGGCGGCCCAGGCGGGTCCCGGCGACCGGGTCCGGCTGATCGGCCCGGCGATCGCCGACAACCGGGCGATCCGGTTCCGGCCGCCCGAGGACACCGACCTGGTGGTGGTGTGGGGCGACGAGACCGCCGTACCCGCCGCCTCCGCGATCCTGGAGTCGCTGCCGTCCGGCACCCGCGCCGTCGCCTGGCTGGAGGCGCAGCACGCCGACGACGTACAGGAGCTGACGGTGGCGGCGGACGCGGACATCACCTGGCTCATCACCGGCGACGACGGGTCTCCCACGGCCGTCGACGCCATCCGCGCCGCCCGGCTCCCCGCCGCCGAGGCCCCGTACGTCTGGATCGCGGGCGAGTCCGGCCGCATGAAGGAGCTGCGCCGTCACTTCGTGGGCGAGCGCGGCGTCGACCGCCGCCGGGTGGCCTTCGTGGGGTACTGGCGGCAGGGGCTGACGGAGGAACAGCTCCGCGAGCAGGGCGAGTAGGCCATAAGCGGCAACTCTCCGTGTCACGGCTGTTGTTCAACGTGACGGCAGTCACGCATGAGGCCGCGTTTCCCGCAAGTTAATTAGGTTAGGCTTACCTAAGTCGATCCCCCTTGAGACCCGGACTGTCCCCACCGGAGGACCCCCACATGCGCTCGCACCTGCTCAATGACACGACCGCGGAGCACTACCGCCGCTCCGTGACCGAGGGAGTGGAGCGGGTGGCGGCCAAACTCGCCACCACCGACCGGCCGTTCACCGGAGTGACGGTCGACGACCTCACCCCCCGCCTCGAGCAGATCGACCTCGACCGCCCCCTGAACGACACCGCGGCGGCCCTCGACGAACTGGAGGAGGTCTACCTCCGGGACGCGGTCTACTTCCACCACCCCCGCTACCTCGCCCACCTCAACTGCCCGGTCGTCATCCCGGCCGTGCTCGGCGAGGCGATCCTCTCCGCCGTCAACTCCTCGCTCGACACCTGGGACCAGTCCGCGGGCGGCACCCTCATCGAGCGCAAACTGATCGACTGGACCGCCGACCGCATCGGCCTCGGCCCGGCCGCCGACGGCGTGTTCACCTCCGGCGGCACCCAGTCCAACCTCCAGGCGCTGCTGCTCGCCCGCGAGGAGGCCAAGACCAAGGACCTCGGCAGCCTGCGCGTCTTCGCCTCCGAGGCCAGCCACTTCAGCGTGAAGAAGTCCGCGAAACTGCTCGGTCTCGGCCAGGACGCCGTGGTCGTCGTCCCCGTCGACCACGACCAGCGCATGCAGACCGTGGCGCTCGCCCACGAGCTGGAGCGCTGCGCCGCGGACGGCCTCGTCCCCATGGCCGTCGTCGCCACCGCGGGCACCACCGACTTCGGCTCCATCGACCCGCTGCCCGAGGTCGCCGAGCTGTGCGCCCAGTTCGGCGCGTGGCTGCACGTCGACGCCGCCTACGGCTGCGGACTGCTCACCTCCCGCACCCGCCGCTCCCTGCTGGAGGGCATCGAGCGCGCCGACTCGGTCACCGTCGACTACCACAAGTCCTTCTTCCAGCCGGTGAGTTCCTCCGCCGTGCTGGTCCGGGACGCCGCCACCCTGCGGCACGCCACCTACCACGCGGAGTACCTCAACCCGCGCCGGATGGTGCAGGAACGTATCCCCAACCAGGTGGACAAGTCCCTCCAGACCACCCGCCGCTTCGACGCGCTCAAGCTGTGGATGACCCTGCGCGTGATGGGCGCCGACGGCATCGGCCAGCTCTTCGACGAGGTCTGCGACCTGGCCGCCGAGGGCCACGACCTGCTCGCCGCCGACCCGCGCTACGACGTCGTCGTCGAGCCCACCCTGTCCACCCTCGTCTTCCGCTACGTCCCGGCGGCCGTCACCGACCCCGCCGAGATCGACCGGGCCAACCTCTACGCCCGCAAGGCCCTGTTCGCCTCCGGCGCCGCCATCGTCGCGGGCACCAAGGTGAACGGCCGCCACTACCTGAAGTTCACCCTGCTCAACCCCGAGACGAAGGCGTCCGACATCGCCGCCGTACTCGATCTCATCGCCGGCCACGCCGAGCAGTACCTGGGAGAGTCCCTTGACCGCGCTTGCTGACACCACGGACCGCACCTACGACTTCGTGGGCATCGGACTCGGCCCCTTCAACCTCGGCCTGGCCTGCCTCACCGAGCCCATCGACGAACTCGACGGCGTCTTCCTGGAGTCGAAGCCCGACTTCGAGTGGCACGCCGGGATGTTCCTGGACGGCGCCCACCTCCAGACCCCGTTCATGTCGGACCTGGTCACCCTCGCCGACCCGACCTCCCCCTACTCCTTCCTCAACTACCTGAAGGAGAAGGGCAGGCTCTACCCGTTCTACATCCGCGAGAACTTCTACCCCCTGCGCGTCGAGTACGACGACTACTGCCGCTGGGCCGCCGCCAAGCTGAGCAGCATCCGCTTCAGCACCACGGTCACGGAGGTGACGTACGAGGACGACCTGTACGTCGTCACGACCGCCGCCGGTGACACCTACCGCGCCCGCCACCTCGTCCTCGGCACCGGCACCGTCCCCTACCTCCCCGAGCCCTGCCGGGACCTGGGCGGCGACGGCCTGCTGCACACCGCCGAGTACATGCACCGCAAGGCGGAACTCCAGAAGAGCGAGTCGATCACGATCGTCGGCAGCGGACAGAGCGCCGCCGAGATCTACCACGAACTCCTCGCCGAGATCGACGTCCACGGCTACCAGCTCAACTGGGTCACCCGCTCCCCGCGCTTCTTCCCCCTCGAGTACACCAAGCTGACCCTGGAGATGACGTCCCCGGACTACATCGACTACTTCCGCGCGCTGCCCGAGGACACCCGCTACCGGCTGGAGAAGCAGCAGAAGGGCCTGTTCAAGGGCATCAACTCCGACCTCATCGACGCGATCTTCGACCTGCTCTACCAGAAGGACGTCGAGAGCGGCGACCGCCCGGTCCCCACCCGTCTGCTCACCAACTCCACCCTCCGCACCGCCCGGTACGAGGACGGCACGTACACGCTCGGCTTCCACCAGGACGAACAGGGCAAGGACTTCGAGATCACCACCGAGGGCCTGGTCCTGGCCACCGGCTACCACTACGCCCCGCCCGCCTTCCTCGCCCCGGTCCACGACCGCCTGCGCTTCGACTCCCACGGCCGCTTCGACGTCACCCGCGACTACGCCATCGACGTCACCGGCAGAGGCGTCTTCCTCCAGAACGCCGGGGTCCACACCCACAGCATCACCTCACCCGACCTGGGCATGGGCCCCTACCGCAACAGCTGCATCATCCGTGAGCTGCTCGGCAGCGAGTACTACCCGGTCGAGAAGTCGATCGCGTTCCAGGAGTTCTCCGTATGACCACCCGCACCACCGCAGGGATCGGCACCCTCACCCTGCGCCCCCTCGACCCCCTCAAGGACGCCGGGCTGCTGCACTCCTGGGTCACGCACCCCAAGGCGGCCTTCTGGATGATGCAGGACGCCCGGCTGGAGGACGTCGAGCGCGCGTACATGGAGATCGCCGCCGACGAGCACCACCACGCCCTGCTCGGCCTGCACGACGGCGTCCCCGCGTTCCTGATGGAGAAGTACGACCCGGCCCACCGGGAACTGGTCGGCCTGTACGAACCGCTCCCCGGGGACGTCGGCATGCACTTCCTGGTCGCCCCCACCGACCGGCCCGTGCACGGCTTCACCCGCGCCGTCATCACCGCCGTGATGGCCCACCTGTTCGAGGACCCGGCGACCGAGCGGGTCGTCGTCGAGCCGGACGTCTCCAACAAGGCCGTCCACACGCTGAACGAGGCCGTCGGCTTCGTTCCCGAGCGGGAGATCCAGAAGCCGGAGAAGCGGGCGCTGCTCAGCTTCTGCACGCGCGAGCAGTTCGAGAAGGCGGTGGCGAACGCATGACGCACCTCGCCGACGCCGTCAGCCACCTCTCCCCCGAGCACTGGGAGCGGGCCAACCGCCTCCTGGTCCGCAAGGCCCTCGCGGAGTTCGCCCACGAGCGCCTGATCACACCAGAGCACGAAGACGGCCGCTGGACCGTCCGCAGCGACGACGGCCTGACCCACTACCGCTTCACCGCCACCCGCCGCGCCCTGGACCACTGGCAGGTGGACGCCGACTCGATCACCCGTCACGGCGAGGGCGGCGCCGAACTCCCGCTCACCGCCCTGGACTTCCTCATCGAGCTGAGGACCTCCCTGGGCCTGAGCGACGCGATCCTCCCGGTGTACCTGGAGGAGATCTCCTCCACCCTCTCCGGCACCTGCTACAAGCTCGCCAAACCGCAGGTCACGGCCGCCGAGCTGGCGGCGTCCGGGTTCCAGGCCATCGAGACCGGCATGACCGAGGGCCACCCCTGCTTCGTCGCCAACAACGGACGGCTCGGCTTCGGCATCCACGAGTACCTGTCGTACGCCCCCGAGACCGCGAGTCCCGTCCGCCTCGTCTGGCTGGCCGCCCACCGCTCCCGCGCCGCGTTCACGGCCGGGGTCGGCATCGAGTACGAGTCCTTCGTCCGCCAGGAGCTGGGCGAGGCGACGGTCGCCCGCTTCCACGGCACCCTGCGCGAGAAGGGCCTGGACCCCGCCGACTACCTGCTCATCCCCGTCCACCCCTGGCAGTGGTGGAACAAGCTCACCGTCACCTTCGCCGCCGAGGTCGCCCGCCGGCACCTGGTCTGCCTCGGCGAGGGCGACGACGAGTACCTGGCCCAGCAGTCGATCCGGACCTTCTTCAACACCACCAGCCCCGAGAAGCACTACGTCAAGACGGCCCTGTCCGTCGTCAACATGGGCTTCATGCGCGGACTGTCGGCCGCCTACATGGAGGCGACCCCGGCCATCAACGACTGGCTCGCCCAGCTCATCGAGAACGACCCCGTCCTCAAGGACACGGGCCTGACGATCATCCGTGAGCGGGCCGCCGTCGGCTACCGGCACCTGGAGTACGAGAAGGCGACCGACCGCTACTCGCCGTACCGCAAGATGCTGGCCGCGCTGTGGCGGGAGAGCCCGGTGGCGTCCCTGAAGGACGGCGAGACCCTCGCGACCATGGCGTCCCTCCTGCACGTCGACCACGAGGGCGCGTCCTTCGCGGGCGCCCTGATCGAACGCTCGGGCCTGACCCCGGTGGAGTGGCTGCGCCGCTACCTGCGCGCCTACTACACCCCGCTCCTGCACAGCTTCTACGCCTACGACCTCGTCTACATGCCGCACGGCGAGAACGTGATCCTCGCCCTGAAGGACGGGGCCGTGGAGCGGGCGATCTACAAGGACATCGCCGAGGAGATCGTCGTCATGGACCCGGACGCGGTGCTGCCGCCCGAGGTCCAGCGCATCCGCGCAGAGGTCCCGGACGACATGAAGCTGCTGTCGGTCTTCACGGACGTCTTCGACTGCTTCTTCCGCTTCCTCGCGGCGAACCTCGCCGGCGAGGGCATCCTGACGGAGGACGACTTCTGGCGCACGGTCGCCGAGATCACCCGGGAGTACCAGCAGTCGGTCCCCGAACTCGCCGACAAGTTCGCCCAGTACGACATGTTCGCCCCGACGTTCGCCCTGTCCTGCCTGAACCGGCTCCAGCTGCGCGACAACCAGCAGATGGTGGACCTGGCGGACCCGTCGGCCGCGCTCCAGCTGGTCGGCGACCTGCACAACCCGATCGCCGGGTTCTGAGCCCCACCGAACGGACGGGTGCCCCGGAGTACGGTCCTCCGGGGCACCCGTCAGCTCCTTCCTACGCGCTCGGCCAGGGCACCTCCGGCGCCCGGTAGTAGTCCACGCCCAGCGCCTCCCACCGCGGGCCCTGTGCCGCGAGCCGGCTCCGGTAGTCGTCCCAGTCGTGGGTGGACGCCGGGGACCAGCCCAGCTCGGCGACGCCGGGCAGCCGGGGGAAGGCCATGTACTCGATGTGCGCGGAGGTTTCGAGGGTCTCCGACCACAGCGGCGCCTCCACGCCCCGGACCGCCGACGCGGGCGCGCCCGGCAGATAGGCGCCCGGGTCCCAGTCGTAGGACCGCCGTACGTCGACGTAGCCCGCCCAGGACAGCCCGAGCGGGGTCCGGGCGTCGTACTTCATGTCGAGGTAGATCCGGTCGGCCGGGGAGAGGACGAGCCCGGTGCCGTTGCGGGCGGCCGCCGCGACCTGTTCCTTCTCCGCGGCGGCGGTGCCGTCCAGGCCCCAGTACTGGGCGAGGGCGCCCGGCGCGGGGGTGGCGCCGGTCAGCTGGTGCCAGCCGACGACCGTCTTGCCGTACCCGGCGACGATCGGCTGCACCCGCTCCATGAACCTGACGTAGTCCTCGTGGCTGGTGGAGTGCGCCTCGTCGCCGCCGATGTGGAGGTAGCGGCCGGGGGTGAGGGCGGCCAGTTCCCGGACGACGTCGTCGACGAAGTCGTAGGTGATCTCCTTGTCGACGCAGAGCGAGCTGAAGCCGACCGCGGTGCCGGTGTAGAGCGGGGGTGCCACTCCGTCGCAGTTCAGCTCCGCGTAGGAGGCGAGGGCGGCGTTGGTGTGGCCCGGCATGTCTATCTCCGGGACGACCTCCAGGTAGCGGGAGGCGGCGTGGCGGACGATCTCCCGGTAGTCGTCCTTGGTGTAGAAGCCGCCGGGGCCGCCGCCGACCTGGGTGGAGCCGCCGTAGGTCGCGAGGCGGGGCCAGGAGTCGATGGCGATGCGCCAGCCCTGGTCGTCGCTGAGGTGCAGATGCAGCTTGTTGATCTTGTAGAGGGCGAGCTGGTCGATGTACCGCTTCACCTGGTCGACGGTGAAGAAGTGCCGGGAGACATCGAGCATGGCACCGCGCCAGCCGTAGCGCGGGGAGTCCTGGACGGTGCCGCCGGGCACTAGCCACGGTCCGGGCTGTACGGTGTCCCGCTCGACGGCGGCGGGCAGCAGCTGCCTGAGGGTCTGGACGCCGTGGAAGAGCCCGGCGGGTTTCGCCGCGGTGACGGTGACGCCGCCGCGACCGCTGTCGAGGCGGTACCCCTCGGCGCCGTAGGGGCCCTTGGCCAGCCGCAGCCGGATGCCGTCCGCGCCGCCGCCCTTGGTGACGGGCAGCGGATACCCGGTGGACGGCCGGAGCACCCCCGCGAGGTAGTCCCCGATGCGGCGGACCTCGGCCGGACCGTCGACGCGGATGCGGGTGCGGTCGGTGACGCGGTACGGCGATCCGCCCGCCTCGGCCGAGACGGGGGCCGGGATCACCCGGTCGAGGGGTGCGGCGCGGGGTCCCTCCGCGGGCGCGGCGGCGGTGGCGAAGGCACCGGCCGAGGCGACGAGCAGCAGGGAGACGAGAAGGCGAAGCGTTCTGTGGTGCGGTCGGAGCGGTCTCACAAACGATCCCTTCCTGAACCTGAGCCTGACTCTGAACCTGGGGAGTTCCAAAAGGTCTGGACCACTGTCTCGCGAAACCGGTGAAACAATCCCCCTCATGGCGGAAATCTTCCAGAAGGACGGCTCCTGGGCCTTCGACGGCGACGCCCTGCGGCTGACCCCCGGACGCGACAAGAGCGTCAGCCTGTTCCGCAAGACCCTGGGCGAACTCGTCGTCCCGCTGGGCGCGTTGGCGGGCATCTCCTTCGAGCACGGCCGCCGGACCGGACGGCTGCGGCTGAGGCTGAGGGACGGCGCCGACCCCCTGCTGCACGCCACCGGCGGTCGTCTCGGCGAGCCCCACGACCCCTACCAGCTCACGGTGGACTCGGACCGCTTCGGTGTCGCCGAGTACTTCGTGGACGAGGTCCGCAACGCCCTGCTGCTGGACCAGGTCCCCTCCGATCCGGTCGACGAGTACCTGCTGCCCGGCCCGCCAGTCCCGCTGTCGGCGTCCGCCGGGGACGGCACGGTGAGCTTCGACGGCGAGCAGATACGGCTGGAGTGGAACTGGAAGACCGAGGACGCCAAGTCCGCCGCCGGGCCGCGCACCCTGGCCGTCGGCGACATCGTCGCGGTGGAGTGGCACCCGGCGGTCGGCCTGGAGAACGGCTACCTCCGCTTCACCGTCCGGAACTCCCCCACCACCGCCCCGCCCAAGTACGACCCGCACGCCGTCGACCTGTGGGGCTTCAAGAAGGACCCGCTGATGGCCCTGGTCGCCGCCGCCGTCCAGGCCCGCCTCCCGCACCCGGCGGCCCCCGCCGAGGCCCGGCGGACGGAGCCCGAGGCGCCCCGCGCCCTGCCCTCCGCCGCCGAGGACGACCACGACGCCCTGCTGCGCCGGTTGCGGGAGCTGGGTGAGCTGCACCGCACGGGCGTGCTGACGGACGAGGAGTTCAGCCTGGCCAAGCAGGCGATCCTGAAGCGGATGTAGGCCTTCCCCATGGAGCGGATGTAGACCTCCCCCTGAAGCGGATGTAGACCTCCCCGCGCCACCTGCCCGGAATCGGGCAGGATTCTTGCGAAACCGTGGCGCATACTCCAGGATCTACCGGGTGCACGACGAACTCGTAGATCATCTGACGCGGTCCACGCCCCTGAGCCGGGGCGAGGCACTGCGGGTGATCCAGGACGTGCTCGCCTACTTCGACGAGACGACCGAGGACTACGTCCGTCGCCGCCACCGCGAGTTGCAGGCCCAGGGCCTGGTCAACGCGACGATCTTCGAACGGATCGAGGCGGACCTCAAATACCGCGCCGTGGCACCGCCGGAGCTGACCCTCAGGCAACTGCGGCGCATCGTCTACGGCTGAACACCGAGCTAGCTGAGGAACACCCATACATGTGCGGAATCGTCGGATACATCGGGAAGCGTGACGTCGCCCCCCTCCTGCTGGAGGGCCTCCAGCGCCTGGAGTACCGCGGCTACGACTCGGCGGGCATCGTCGTCACCTCCCCCAAGGCCGCCGGTCTGAAGATGGTCAAGGCCAAGGGCCGGGTGCGCGACCTGGAGGCCAAGGTCCCCGCCCGCTTCAAGGGCACCACCGGGATCGCCCACACCCGCTGGGCCACCCACGGCGCCCCCTCCGACGTCAACGCCCACCCGCACCTGGACGCCGGGGGCAAGGTCGCCGTCGTCCACAACGGCATCATCGACAACGCCTCCGACCTGCGCCGCAAACTGGAGGCGGACGGCGTCGAGTTCCTCTCCGAGACCGACACCGAGGTCCTCGTCCACCTCATCGCCCGCTCCCAGGCCGAGAAGCTGGAGGACAAGGTCCGCGAGACGCTGCGCGTCATCGAGGGCACCTACGGCATCGCCGTGATGCACGCCGACTTCCCGGACCGCATCGTCGTCGCCCGCAACGGCTCCCCGGTCGTCCTCGGCATCGGTGAGAAGGAGATGTTCGTCGCCTCCGACATCGCCGCCCTGGTCACCCACACCCGGCAGATAGTGACCCTCGACGACGGCGAGATGGCCACCCTCAAGGCCGACGACTTCCGCACCTACACGACGGAGGGCACCCGCACGACGGCGGAGCCCACGACCGTCGAGTGGGAGGCCGCCTCCTACGACATGGGCGGCCACGACACCTACATGCACAAGGAGATCCACGAGCAGGCCGAGGCCGTCGACCGCGTCCTGCGCGGCCGCATCGACGACCGCTTCTCCACCGTGCACCTCGGCGGCCTCAACCTGGACGCCCGCGAGGCCCGCCGCATCCGCCGCGTCAAGATCCTCGGCTGCGGCACCTCGTACCACGCGGGCCTGATCGGCGCCCAGATGATCGAGGAGCTGGCCCGCATCCCCGCGGACGCCGAGCCCGCCTCGGAGTTCCGCTACCGCAACGCGGTCGTCGACCCCGACACCCTCTACATCGCCGTGTCGCAGTCCGGCGAGACGTACGACGTCCTCGCGGCCGTCCAGGAGCTGAAGCGCAAGGGCGCGCGGGTGCTCGGCATCGTCAACGTGGTCGGCTCGGCGATCGCCCGCGAGGCGGACGGCGGCATCTACGTACACGCGGGGCCCGAGGTCTGCGTGGTCTCGACCAAGTGCTTCACCAACACCACGGTCGCCTTCGCCCTGCTCGCCCTGCACCTCGGCCGCACCCGCGACCTCTCGGTCCGCGACGGCAAGCGGATCATCGCGGGACTGCGCAAGCTGCCCGCCCAGATCGCCGAGATCATGGAGCAGGAGGCGGAGATCGAGAAGCTGGCCAAGGCCTACGCCGACGCCCGCTCGATGCTCTTCATCGGCCGGGTCCGCGGCTACCCCGTCGCCCGCGAGGCCTCGCTGAAGCTGAAGGAGGTCTCCTACATCCACGCCGAGGCCTACCCGGCCTCCGAGCTGAAGCACGGCCCGCTGGCCCTGATCGAGCCCGCCCTGCCGACCGTCGCCATCGTCCCCGACGACGACCTGCTGGAGAAGAACCGCGCCGCGATGGAGGAGATCAAGGCCCGCAGCGGCAAGATCCTGGCGGTCGCCCACCAGCACCAGGAGAAGGCCGACCAGACCCTGATCGTCCCCAAGAACGAGGACGAACTCGACCCCATCCTGATGGGCATCCCCCTCCAACTCCTCGCTTACCACACCGCCTTGGCCCTCGGCAGGGACATCGACAAGCCCAGGAACCTCGCCAAGTCGGTCACGGTCGAGTAGTCCCCCCCCTAAAGGACGCGGGGCACGCGGAACACCCGGGTCACACAGCCGACTCAGGGGCGCGGGGAACTGCGCGACCAGCCCCCCACGACCCGCACCGGCCGCACAACAGAACGGGCCCCCACGCGCTGCCACCAGGCACAGGGGGCCCGCTCCACTCGGCCGGGACCAAAACCTCCGCCCAGCCAGCGCAGCTAACCGGTGGCCGTCACTCCCCGGCCCGCAGCGCGTCGAGGAAGCCCCGTCGGCCAGTGCGCCAGCACCGCCGTCGCCGCGTACCAGGCCACCGCCCCCGCCGCGACGGTGAACCACCCGCCGACCTTGGCCAGCCCCTCGCTCTCCCCGAACCGGGCGATCGCCAGCAACAGCAACCCCACGAAGAACAGCCCGTACGCGCCCTGCCCGAGCTGGTCGCCCCCCGCCAGGGTGAGCGACAGCACCACGAGGGCGAACAGCAGCAGGAACAGCCCGGCCGCGTTGGCGGACGCCGCCGCGTCGGCGGAGACGGCCCAGGTGAACCAGAGCGCGCCCAGCGCGGCGAACGCCGTCCCGTTCGCGGCGTCGTGCTCACGGAAGGCCAGCAGTCCGGCGACGAACAGGGCGACGCCGCCCACGTACTGAGCGACCGTCAGGGTGTCGGCGGTCGTCACCCCGTCGATGACGGCGGTGTGGGCGAGACCGACGGCCAGCAGGGTGACGGCCAGCGCGAGTCGGCCGACGACGGTGGTGGTGTTTCCCGCAGAGACTCCGTTGTCCACGGCGGGCTCCCTTCATGCATGTGCAGTTGTGCGGTGAGCGATATATGCCCTTCACAAAGGCACAAACACCTCTACGCACGAGTAGATTCACGCGGGGGAGAACCGGAGAAGCGCTGCCCGGAACGGGAGTTGAAAGAACGGGAGTTGAAAGAAGGACGGCCCCTGCCCACGGGGCATCTCACCTGGGCCAACAGGACGTCACGGAATCACAACGACCGGCCGCTGCGCCCGCTTGGCGAGCCGCCCGGCCACCGAGCCGAAGATCCGGCCCACGATGCCGTGCGTGGAGCCGACGACGATCGCGTCCGCCTCGTACTCCCGCCCCACCTCTTCGAGTTCGTGACAGATGTCACCGCCGCGCTCGACCAGGATCCAGGGCACCTCGGCGAGGTAGTCCGCACAGGCCAGCTCGAGACCGAGGACCTCGGTGCGGTGGTCCGGCACGTCCACGAAGACCGGGGGCTCGCAGCCCGCCCAGACCGTGGTGGGCAGCCGGTTGGCGACATGCACGATGATCAGGCCGGAGCCGGACCGCCGGGCCATGCCGATCGCGTAGGCGAGCGCACGCTCACTGGAGGTCGAGCCGTCGAAGCCGACGACGACCCCGTGCTTGAAGGCGGGATCGCAGGACTGGCGTGGCTCTTCCGCCGCCAGGGGATCGGCCGCCGTGGGTTCGGCGAGCGGTCGCTTGCGGTCCGCGGGTTCGAAGAATTCGTGACCGGCCATGGCTGTCTCGGCGTTTTGATCCTTGTGTGGGTGGGACGACCGTGTGCGGCGGAGCTGTGTCCGGGAATCATCTTCCCAACCCCATACCCCCAAGGGTACGGCGGCACGCCTCCTTCGCCCAGATCCCGCGCACGGGCCGCGGCGGGTTCCCCGGAGCATGCACGAGGGGACGCCCGTAACGCAATGGTTGCTGCCCCGTACAGGCGGTTTGCACAGAATTCAATCAACGCCGCTTCCGTATTCAACCAACGCGGCTTCCGGTACACACAGTGACCGACCCCCCGACCGGCCGTTGAACCCCACGACCGCCGCCCCAGGGAGCCCGCGATGCGTTCAGCCCGCCCCACACCCGACACCACCTCCGGCGTCATCGGCTGGGCGGCCTTCGCCTGCGTCCTCGTCCCGGTGGTCCTGGTGGCGTTCGGCACCTCGCTCGCCGGTGCCGCCGGTACGGCGCTGGGGCTGGCCGCCGTCACCGCCGCCTGCCGTGTCCTGCTGCGCCGGTCCGAGCGGTGCGCGGCCCGGGAGCGGGCCGCGGAGTCCGCCGGGCCGCCGAGGGGCCGGCACCACCGCTCTCCGGCCGGTGCGCGCCGGGCCGGTCGCCACTCAGGCCACTCGGGCTAAAACACACCGGTCGGCTGACCGGTTTCCATGCATCAGCCCGTAGCTTTTCAGCCAACTTCCAGATCTCGTGCATTGCCACCCCCAACCACCCCCCAACCCCCGTTCGACCTGCATGGACAGGGTCCTGGGGGGTTCGCGCACCCTACGCTGATTGGCCACCGCGGTCAGGCGCACTTCCCTACGCGGCCCACGAGTGCAACGCTTCGTGATCGAATGCTTTACGCCAAGTTGCCAAGTCGACAATGTGCCTAGGCCCGAACTGGCCACCTGGGCACGGCGTAACGCAGTAGATTCGATCTTGACTGTCTTACGGCGGGGGACTCGTGCAGGACCGAGGGGAAACGTGTTGGAGCGACAGACCCGAAAGGATCAGGGCGCCGCGACCACCGAGGGGGGCTTAGCAGTATGAGCCACGACTCCACCGCCGCGCCGGAAGCCGCGGCCCGGAAGCTGTCCGGGCGTCGGCGCAAGGAGATCGTCGCGGTGCTGCTGTTCAGCGGCGGTCCCATCTTCGAGAGTTCCATACCGCTGTCGGTGTTCGGGATCGACCGCCAGGACGCCGGCGTACCGCGCTACCGGCTGCTCGTGTGCGCGGGCGAGGAAGGCCCGCTGCGGACCACAGGGGGCCTGGAACTCACCGCGCCGCATGGCCTGGAGGCGATCTCCCGGGCGGGCACCGTCGTCGTGCCGGCCTGGCGGTCGATCACCTCACCGCCACCGGAGGAAGCACTCGACGCGCTGCGCCGGGCCCATGAGGAAGGCGCCCGCATCGTCGGGCTGTGCACCGGCGCCTTCGTCCTGGCCGCGGCCGGCCTGCTGGACGGCCGCCCGGCCACCACCCACTGGATGTACGCCCCGACGCTGGCCAAGCGCTACCCGTCGGTGCACGTCGATCCCAGGGAACTCTTCGTCGACGACGGAGACGTCCTGACCTCCGCCGGTACGGCGGCCGGGATCGACCTCTGCCTCCACATCGTGCGCACGGACCACGGCAACGAGGCGGCGGGCGCGCTGGCCCGGCGCCTGGTGGTACCGCCGCGCCGCAGCGGCGGACAGGAGCGCTATCTCGACCGGTCTTTACCGGAGGAGATCGGCGCCGACCCGCTCGCCGAGGTCGTCGCCTGGGCACTGGAACACCTCCACGAGCAGTTCGACGTGGAGACGCTGGCGGCACGCGCGTACATGTCGCGCCGCACCTTCGACCGCCGCTTCCGCTCCCTGACGGGTTCGGCCCCGCTCCAGTGGCTGATCACCCAACGGGTGCTCCAGGCGCAGCGGCTGCTGGAGACGTCCGACTACTCGGTGGACGAGGTCGCGGGTCGCTGCGGCTTCCGCTCACCGGTGGCGCTGCGCGGTCACTTCCGCCGCCAGCTCGGCTCGTCCCCGGCGGCCTACCGCGCCGCGTACCGGGCACGCCGTCCGCACGGCGACCGGCCGATGGAGTCCGACGGTCCGGTGAGCCCTGCCCCGCAGGTCGCACCGGCCCCCGGTCCGAGCGCGCCGGTCGGCCCGCCACCCAGCCTCCATCCCGACAGCCCGCTGCCCCACCAGTCCCGCCGCCCGGCGACGGTCGGCTCAACCTCGCCGTCGCTGGCGGGCCTGCCGGGCCAGCGCAGCGGCGCGTGACCACCCGTTCACGGCGGGCTCCCGGGTTCCCGGCCCGGGGGCCCGCCGTGGGCGTTGCGGCGCGTCGAAGGTCCCCGTCGCCGGGGTCGGGTTCGAACGCCGGGGCCGTAGGGTTAGACACATGAACGATCGCATGGTGTGGATCGACTGCGAGATGACCGGCCTCTCGCTGTCCGACGACGCGCTCATCGAGGTGGCCGCCCTCGTCACCGACTCCGAGCTGAACGTGCTCGGCGACGGCGTGGACATCGTCATCCGTCCGCCGGACGCGGCGCTGGAGACGATGCCGGAGGTGGTGCGTCAGATGCACACCGCGTCCGGTCTGCTCGCCGAGCTGGAGGGCGGCACGACGCTGGCGGACGCCGAGGCGCAGGTCCTGGCGTATGTGCGCGAGCACGTCAAGGAGCCGGGCAAGGCCCCGCTGTGCGGCAACTCCGTCGGCACCGACCGCGGCTTCCTGCTGCGGGACATGCCCACCCTGGAGGACTACCTCCACTACCGGATCGTCGACGTCTCCAGCATCAAGGAGCTGGCCCGGCGCTGGTACCCGCGGGCGTACTTCAACAGCCCCGAGAAGAACGGCAACCACCGCGCCCTCGCCGACATCCGCGAGTCCATCGCGGAACTGCGCTACTACCGCGAGGCCGTCTTCGTCCCGCAGCCCGGCCCGGACTCGGAGACCGCGAAGGCGATCGCCGCCAGGCACGTCGTACCCGCCCGTTAGCCGGCCCCCGGGCCCGTGCGGGGGCCCCGGGAAAAGGCGGGCGCGAGCACCCCTTCGGACCCTGTACACTTTTTCTCGGCCGGTCGGACAGACCACGAACCACCGGTCATGGTGGGTGTAGCTCAGCTGGTAGAGCACCTGGTTGTGGTCCAGGATGCCGCGGGTTCGAGTCCCGTCACTCACCCTTACTGATCAAGGCCCGACCTGTGAGAACAGGTCGGGCCTTGGTGTTCTTGGTCACCATGGGAACGCGGCGGGAACCAATCACGGATTCCACGGCCTGTCTTCCCTGCCTGGCGAGCATCGTGGAGCGACCCCAGAAGAGCGGCGCCATCACCTTCCCCGCGCAGGCCCTCGTCACACCGCCACCCCTTCGTGTGACAGAAACCTCAAACTGCCTTCACGTCACTCACACACAGCACATGATGCTGCCCCGCTCGCCACACCCGGGGGGACACCATGCGCATCCGCACCATCGCGATCGGGCTAGCCGTCGCAGCCCTGTTCACGCTCACCGCCTGCGAAGGCACCGAGAACGGCAGCTCCAACAAGCCGGACACCACCATCGAAGAGATCAACGGCCAGAGCAAGCAGGACCCTGAGAGCACCGAGGCGCCTACTGACGACGCCCAGACCCCTGAGGCACCTGCCGACGACACCGGGGTCGACGACGGCCAACCGGAGACCGCAGCGCTGCCCAATCTCGTCGGCAAGGATCTCCAGGCCGCACAAGATGAGGCACAGGCCGCCGGGTTCTACGTCCTCGACGACCAGGACGCCAGCGGCCAGAACCGCTTGCAGATCCTGGATCGCAACTGGACCGTGTGCAGCCAAGAGCCCGATCCTGGCACGCACCCCACCGACACGCTCGTCACCCTGTACGCGGTCAAGGACGACGAGACCTGCTGAACTCCTCCGACCGGCCCGGCTTTCCGCCCGGCGGCTGGAGCACATCTTCCAGCGGCTCTACGAGAACTCGCCGATTACGTTGCTAGGCACGTAGTCGATCAGCGCTGCATGATCCGATGCCAGCAGTACATCTGTGCCCACACGCCATACAAACCCCCGCCCAAGCAGGGGTTTTCGCGTTCGAGCGGGGCTTGGCTGTAAAGGCGGCGGCCTCGCGAACGATGAACCAGATGGTGCGGTCGGCGTCACAGCCCTCACCCTCACCCAGCTCACCCGCGCGGGCGTCACTCCGCCCGCTGAAACCAACGGCGACCCGGTCAACCAGACGCCGGGCAGCGCCCCGCTGGTGGCGGCATTGGATCCGCAGCGCCGTCAGTCCCCGTGATGTATGGGCCCTCACCACCTTCGGGTGGTGAGGGCCCATACATCATGCCCCGATACTCTGCCCGCATGATTCGCGCTGTGATCTTCGACGTCGGCGAATGCCTCGTAGACGAGACCACCGAGTACGGAGCCTGGGCCGACTGGCTCGGCGTACCCCGCCACACCTTCCACTCCATGTTCGGCGCCGTCATCGCCCAAGGTCGCGACTACCGCGACGTATTCCAGGAGTTCCGACCCGGCTTCGACCTCTACGCCGAGCGCGAGGCGCGCGCGGCGGCCGGGCAGCCGGAGACCTTTGGCGAGGATGACCTGTACCCAGACGTCCGCGACGCGCTCAAGGCTCTGCGCGCAGACGGCCTGTGGCTTGGCATCGCCGGAAACCAGACCGTGCGCGCCGGGCGGATCCTCCGCGAGCTGTTCACCCCGGACGTCGACCTCATCGGCACCTCGGACGACTGGGGCGCCTCGAAGCCGGACCGTGCATTCTTCGACCGCGTCGCCGAGGTCGTCCCGGCCGAGCCCGACGAGATGCTGTACGTCGGCGACCGCGTCGACAACGACATCGCCCCCGCCCGTCGCGCGGGCATGCACACCGCGCTGGTACGCCGGGGGCCGTGGGCGACGATCCAGTGGCGCAGCGAGCAGGCACAGAAGCTCCCCACCCTCCGGATTGAGTCGCTGCTGGAGCTGTCACCGCAGATCGCTCAGTTCAACGGGCAAGAGCGCTGACCGTCGTCGACCAGCCATACAGCCGGTCGTCCAGCTCCCGTACGCACCTCTCGTGCTGGTGCGGCGCCAGGGCGCGCCGCACCTCCCGCACCCGGTCCATGCCGGTCGCGTACCAGGTCCGCTCGAGCTGATCGAGCGCGCGCACGGCGTACCCGCAGGCCGCCCCGGGGTCACCGGCTGCCACCTCGACGGCGGCCAGGTCACCGAGGACGACCGTGCTCTGCTTCTCCTCGGCCGGGCCAAGCGCGTCCAGGACCTCGAGCAGCGTGCTCCGGGCCTGCGGCAGGTGGCCTGCCTTCAGCTGGGTGTTGCCCTTGAAGGCCGCGAGCCGGACGGCCGAGAACCAGTCGAGCCACGGCGGCGACTCGTGCCCGCTGCCCGACCCGAGAACCGTCTCGGCATGGCCGATCAGGTGCAGCGCAGTCCTGGTGTTGCCGCAGCGGGTCTCGCACTCTGCCTCGACAGCATCGAGCCATGCGAGCAGTTCGGCGGAGGCCGGGCCGCGGCGGGCGTAGGTCCGCGCGGCCACCATCCGCTCGGCAGCGGCGTCCCGTTCGCCAGCCCAGCCAGGGATGAACGCCGTGTGCGCGAGCACTGCAGCGCCCAGGAGTGGATCGTCCGCCTCACCCGCGGCCTGGAGGGCGCGGAGCAGGGTTTGCTGGGCGCGGTCGGCGTCGCGCAGGTCGAAGAACTCGATCCGCCCGGCCAGGAGCCACGTCTCGGCGAGCGCCGCGGCGATCCGCTGCCGGGTCTGCCCAGCGGCTTCGGGCAACAGCTCGCAACCGAGGGTGGCGTGTGCGAGCGCCGCCGGGTGCAGCGTCGCCGGGGCGACGGACCAGTACAGGCGCCGGTGTGAGCGGGTCACCGCCTCGTAGTCCTCGGCGGCGCTGGCAGGCTGCCTGGCCACCGCCTGGGTGGGGACAACGGCCAGACCGACCGCTGTGGCAGTCGCCGCGAGCACGGTGCGGCGCCCGTGGTCGGGGGCCGCTCCGCCGGGGCGGGTGAATCCGAGGGACGCCAGGTCTTGGGCGAGTAGTCGTGTGAGTCGCTGAGCCACCTCGGGCTGCGGCACCGGCGGCGCCTCGGACTCCCATCGACGGACCTGCCTCGCCCCGATGCCGAGAGCATCGGCAAGGGCCTGCTGAGAGTGGTAACCGGCCGCTACACGCGCGGCCTTGAGGCGGGTGTTCCCTGCGGGGCGTGCCACTGCTGCACCTCCAATGTCGAGCACTGCGGCAAGTGTCCCCCCAGGCCCTGACGCTGGCCACCCATCACTCCCAAGACCTACATAAAGCCCTCTTAGAGGCATAGAAGAGACCCTTTGAAGTCCTTGGAACAGGTCCTCTTGAGGGCCACCCTTGTACGCACCTGATCACGACAGGCGCCCTGAGGAGACCGTATGCCGACGACCCCTTTACCGTCCGCCGCAGCCTGCACCCTGCATGACGCTGGCCAGGACTGGGACGCCATCCGCGTACCGCGCAGCGTCGGCCTCGCCGCCATGACCATCCTCGGTTCGCACTGTGGTGCCATCGTGGAAGACCCGCTCAGCAGCGTCGTCTACTACTTCGTGCCCGTCGGCACCGCCGCGGACTGGGACGTCGTCAACACGCGTCCACTCGGCGTCGGAGCCGCGGTGACCATCCCCCCGGCTCGCCGCACCGCGGGCCCCGGGCCGCACTGGCGGATGTGGCCGGGCGAGGACCGGTGGCTGACGGACCCGGCCGCACTGCGGGCCGCCATCGACGACGCCTTCGGGCCGCGCGTCGGCGAGGACCAGAAGGCGAGCGCATCTGCATGAGAGTGGACCACCGCCCCATGGACGTGGAGACAATGCGGGCCACCGCACGCCGCCTGCTCGCCGATACCGCCGAGCCGCCCTCGCCCGAGGACCTGGAGACGCTGACGCTCCAGCTGCGGGGACACATCATGGTGGCCATACCCGAGGTGGAGGCCGCCAGGCACCGGCTGCCGAAGGACGACATCCCGGGAGCGTGCGCGCTCGCCTGCGTCGGCGAAGCCCGCCTGCGCCTCGGCACGACCCCACACAACGACACGCTGCCCGCGAGGATCGCGCACGCCCAGCGGCTCGCCCGCATCGTCAACGCTCTGTGTGACCACCACGAGAACCTGCGGCCGGACTGATGGGCGCTCCCGCCGAAGCAGCCGTGGAGCGGTCGGCGGAGTGCGCCCTGGCTACGCAGCGGCTGGAGCACCGCCGCCTGCACGCCGACTGCCGCCGGACCAAGGACATACCGCTGCCCCACGGCCGCGGGCTGCTGCTGGTGCGCCGCTGCGGCTGCGCCTGCCACCGGAAGCAAGACGCCAATACCTAAGGCTCCCATCGGTCCGCCAACCCTGGACAGGTCGAGGCCGGGGCGGGTCCGTAAGCATGTCAAGCCGCCGACTGACTTTGGTCCAGGTCGGCCCGAGCAGCAGAAGGGAGGTGTCGGCTATGACGTGGCCGCCCGTGCCGAAGCCCGACGACGACCCGCCCACCCCGCCACCGGACGACAACAACTAGGAGCGCCCATGGCCGCCAGGTACCGACCGATGACCCCCCGGCAGCTGGCCGAGGACGAACACCGCACCGACCACGAGCGGGGGCGACGGTACTGCCGGGTGCACCGCGATCAGCAGATGATCCCGACCCTGCCGGGCCTGGACGTCTGCCCCGGCTGCGGCCCCGCGAGCGAGAACCGGGAGCACCGAGTGAGCAAGAGCAAGAAGGGCGTGGACGCCGCAAAGGGGCGCCGAGACCGGGAGGACTCCAAGGAGGCCGGGGCGACCACCCCGGCGCAGCGGCAGGAGCAGGTGTCCACGAACCTCGGCTGGAAGGCCCACCGCGAAGGGCGCTTCTACGGAGACTAGCCGGCGTCTCGGCCGCTCTCCCGTCCAAAGACCAAGCAGCCGAGACGCCTGGATCCCAACCCCCAGAGAAGAGGAGGGGAGCACCATGAGGGTAGACGCCACACCGCCGAGTCCCGGGCCTGATCAGCCGGGCGGCCCGCTGCCTCCGAGGCGGCCCCGAGGCCAACAGAACCGGACTGACTGACCTCCCGTAAGGGCCTCGGCAGGCAAGCCCCAGTAATCCGGCCGGGGCCGGTCACCCCACCAGCTCCCGCGGCGCACACCGACCGCGTCTGAAAGGCGGATCAGGGTTGTCCAGCAGAGGCGAGGAACGGCCCTACTCAATGCGGCTGAAGGCGGCGATGTCGCTGCCGACGCGCTCGCAGACCTGGCGCTGGGAGAGGTTGTGGTGTTCGCGTACGCGGGGGAGCTGGTCCCCGATCTGGCCTACACTTGTCCTGATTTCGGGCGTCGCCGCAGGTCACAATGCGGCTCCGAATCAGATTCGAGGAAGAAGGTCACCGGCTGATTCGCGTTCAGGTCCCGTACGGACAGGCCCTACGAGGACGTCCGTTCCACCAGCTCCGTCGCCAGCACCATCTGCCGGGGTTCCAGGCCCCGCGACACCGCCGGGCGGCGGTCCGCTATCTCCCCGAGCAGCAGGTCGATCATCGCGCGCCCCATGTTCTCTATGGGCTGCCGGACGCTGGTGAGCGGCGGGTGCATATGGCGGGCGATCGCCGAGTCGTCGTAGCCGACGAGGGCCACGTCCTCCGGCACCCGGCGGCCGGACTCGCGCAGCACCTGGCGGGCGCCCGCCGCGGTGACGTCGGAGGCGGCGAAGACGGCGTCGATGTCGGGGCGGCGGGCGAGCAGCTCGGTCATCGCGCGTCGCCCGCCCTCCTCGGTGAAGTCGCCGGACTCGATGAGCTGCTCGTCCACCTCGTGCCCGGCGTCGCGCAGGGCGTCGCGGTAGCCGTCGATGCGCCGCTGGGCGCCGTAGACGTCGAGGCGGCCGGTGATGTGGGCGATGTGGCGGCGGCCCCGGGAGAGCAGGTGCTCAACGGCCTGGCGGGCGCCGCCGTAGTTGTCGGAGTCGACCGAGGGCAGCGTCTCGGCGGCGGAGCGCGGGCCGCTTATCACCGCGGGGATCTCCAGCTGGGAGAGCAGGTCGGGCAGCGGGTCGTCGGCGTGCACGGAGACCAGCAGGACGCCGTCGACCCGGTGGGCGGCGAGGTACTGGGCCAGGCGCTGGCGCTCCCGGTCGCTGCCCGCGAAGATCAGCAGCAGCTGCATCTCGGTGTCGGCCAGCTCGGCGCCGACGCCCTTGAGCATGTCCGAGAAGTACGGCTCGGCGAAGAACCGGGTCTCGGGCTCGGGGACGACGAGGGCGATCGCGTCGGTGCGGTTGGCGGCGAGGGCACGGGCGGCCGTGTTCGGGACGTAACCCAGCTCGGCGACCGCCGCCTCGACGGCCGCCCGGGTGGCGTCGCTCACACGCGGGGAGCCGTTGATGACCCGGGAGACCGTGCCACGGCCGACGCCCGCGCGGGCCGCCACCTCTTCCAGGGTCGGCCGGCCGCCGCTCCTGCCCCGTGATCCGTGGCTTGCCACTGGCTCCGCCCTCCCGTCGACACCACGCCTGGCCTGGAATGTAACAGTGCCGGGGCGCTCCGGTGCCGGACGGGCACCAGATGACCGACTCGGTCGTTGCAGTTAACAGGCCGATAACTGAACGCATCTCTCCGCGTCCGTTCCCTTGACACCCCCGCCCGAAGCTACGACCCTTCAACACATCACCGATGGGAGCGCTCCCACGGTACCTGACACATACACAACCCGCACGTTCCCCGCCCGAGCCGCAGCGAGAAGAACAACGGGCCCATGCAAGTAATTTTGGCCGGGGGGTCGGCACGTCAGGGCAACAGGAGGACTGCAATGCGAGCACCTACCCGAATCCGCCGTAAGGCGGTGGTTCTCGCGGCCATCGCGTCGCTGGGGGCTGGGCTGCTGGCCGGTTGTGCCGACGACGGCGAGGACAGCGAGTCGAACTCGTCGGACGGTGGCGGCGGTGGCAAGACCACCATCACGCTGGGGCTCTTCGGTACGTTCGGCTTCAAGGAGGCCGGGCTCTACGACGAGTACATGAAGCTCAACCCCGACATCAAGATCGAAGAGAACGTCGTAGAGCGGAACGAGAACTACTACCCCGCGCTGGTCAACCACCTGACCACCAACAGCGGTCTGATGGACATCCAGGGCGTCGAGGTCGGCAACATCGCCGAGGTCGTCCAGACGCAGTCCGACAAGCTGCTCGACCTGTCGAAGTACGGCAAGGAGAGCGACTACCTCGACTGGAAGTGGCAGCAGGCCACCACCGCCGAGGGCCAGACCATCGGCCTGGGCACCGACATCGGCCCGATGGCCATCTGCTACCGCACCGACCTGTTCAAGGAGGCCGGTCTGCCGACCGACCGCGAGGAGGTCTCCAAGCTGTGGGCGGGTGACTGGTCGAAGTTCGTCGACGTCGGCCGCGACTACCAGAAGAACGCCCCCAGCGGCACCACCTTCATGGACTCGCCCGGCGGTCTGATCAACGCGATCCTCAGCTCCGAGACGGAGAAGTTCTACGACTCCTCCGGCGAGGTCATCTACAAGTCCAACCCGGCCGTGAAGGCCGCGTTCGACCTGACCGCCGAGGCCGCCGAGGACGGGCTGATCGGCAACCAGACGCAGTTCCAGCCCGCCTGGGACACCACCATCGCCAACAGCAAGTTCGCGGCGATGTCCTGCCCGCCGTGGATGCTCGGCTACATCAAGGGCAAGTCGAAGCCGGAGTCGGCCGGCAAGTGGGACGTCGCCCAGGCGCCGAAGTCCGGTAACTGGGGCGGTTCCTTCCTGTCCGTGCCGAAGGCGGGCAAGAACACCGAGGAGGCCGCCAAGCTGGCCGCCTGGCTGACCGCGCCCGAGCAGCAGGCCAAGCTCTTCAAGGTGCAGGGCAGCTTCCCGAGCACCCCGGCCGCGTACACCATGCCCGAGGTCGTCGACGGCAAGAACGACATGACCGGTGACGCCCCGATCGGCGAGATCTTCGCCGAGGCCGCCAAGTCCGCCCCCGTGCAGGTGATCGGCCCGAAGGACCAGATCATCCAGCAGGGTCTGACCGACAACGGCGTCATCCTCGTCACCCAGGGCAAGTCCGCCAAGGACGCCTGGAACAACGCCGTGAAGACCATCGACAACAACCTGGACCAGTGACCGGCATGACCACCCGGCACGACACGGCCGCCGCGTCCCCCGTCAAGGGGGGCGCGGCCCCGCGCCCGCCCGCCCCACCGCTCACCGAGCGGGAGGAGCGGCACCGGAAGCGGCTGTCCCGGCGATGGCAGCGCGACATGCGATGGAGCCCGTACGCGTTCGTCTCGCCGTTCTTCCTGCTGTTCCTGGCGTTCGGCCTGTTCCCGCTGATCTACACGGGCTGGGCCTCACTGCACCAGGTGGAGCTGACCGCACCCACCGACATGGAGTGGGTGGGCCTGCGCAACTACACCAGGATCTTCGACGACGACTTCTTCTGGAACGCGGCGCGCAACACGCTGTGGATCGGCATCATCTCCACCGTTCCGCAGCTCCTGATGGCGATGGGCATCGCGCACATCCTCAACTACAAGCTGCGCGGCTCGACCTTCTACCGGGTCGTCATGCTCGCCCCGTACGCCACCTCGATCGCCGCCGCGTCGCTGGTCTTCGTGCTGCTCTTCGGCCGCGACTACGGCATGATCAACTGGGTGCTGAACGCGGTCGGCATCGACAACATCGACTGGCAGAACGACTCGTGGGCCTCGAAGATCGCGGTGTCGACCATCATCATCTGGCGGTGGACGGGCTACAACGCGCTGATCTACCTGGCCGCGATGCAGGCGATCCCCCAGGACCTGTACGAGTCGGCGGCCCTGGACGGGGCCAGCCGCTGGCAGCAGTTCGTGCACGTCACGCTGCCGTCGCTGCGGCCGACGATCCTGTTCACCGTGGTCGTGTCGACGATCGGCGCCTCGCAGGTCTTCGGCGAACCGCTGCTGTTCGACGCGAACAAGGGCGCCTCCGGCGGCTCCGAGCACCAGTTCCAGACGCTGGGCCTGTACCTGTACGAGCAGGGCTGGGTCAACCAGCACCTGGGCCGGTCCTCCGCCATCGCCTGGACGATGTTCCTGATCCTCATCGTGATCGGGATCGTCAACTACGTCATCTCGCGCCGGCTGCGCGCCAGTAGTTAGGAGAACCGGCCGTGACGACGACACTGAGCCCCGAGGACGCCAAGCCGAAGGAGCGCCGCAAGGTGCGCCGTTCCAAGGCCGCGCGCGCGGGCGGGACCATGCACGCCGGGCCCGTCGCGTACGTCATCCTCGCGCTGTTCACGATCGGCTCGCTGTTCCCGCTGGTGTGGACCGCGATCGCCGCCTCCCGGGACAACCAGCGCCTCGCGGAGAACCCGCCGCCCCTGTGGTTCGGCGCCAACCTCTTCGACAAGCTCGAAGTGGCCTGGTCCGACGCCAACCTGGGTGAGGCGTTCCTCAACACCACCATCGTCGCCGGGATCTCGGCGATCACCATCGTGGTGCTGTCGACGATCGCCGGGTTCGCCTTCGCCAAGCTGCGGTTCAAGGGCCGTAACGCGATGATGCTGATCGTGATCGGCACGATGATGGTGCCGCCGCAGCTGAGCGTGATCCCGCTGTACATGATGGTCGCCAAGCTGGACTGGACCGACCAGCTCCAGGCCGTGATCTTCCCGTCGCTGGTGAGCGCGTTCGGGGTGTTCTTCATGCGGCAGTACCTGCTCCAGGCGCTGCCGGACGAGATCATCGAGGCCGCCCGGGTGGACGGCGCCAGCAGTTGGCGCGTGGTGTGGCACGTGGTGTTCCCGGCCGCGCGGCCCGCGATGGCCGTGCTCGGCATGCTGATGTTCGTCCAGACCTGGAACGACTTCCTCTGGCCGTTCCTGGTGCTGACCCAGACCGGCAACCCGACCGTGCAGGTCGCGGTGGCGGGCCTCGGCCGCGGCTACACGCCCGACCAGTCCCTGATCATGGCGGGCGCGCTGCTCGGCACGCTGCCGCTGCTGCTGGTCTTCGCGATCTTCGGCAAGCAGATCGTCGGCGGCATCATGCAGGGCGCGGTCAAGGGCTGACGCCCGCCTGACAGGGGGCCGGGTCACCGCCGCCTCGGCCCCTCCTTCCCCTCACTTTCCCTTCCGTCTACCCGTGGGTCCGCGCGACCTGCGATGGGAGCGCTTCCATGCCTGAGCCCGAAACGCCGGTGTCCTTCCCCTCCACCTTCCTCTGGGGCGCGGCGACCTCCGCGTACCAGATCGAAGGGGCGGTGCGGGAGGGCGGTCGCACCCCGTCGATCTGGGACACCTTCAGCCACACGCCCGGCAAGACCGCGGGCGGCGACCACGGTGACATCGCTGTCGACCACTACCACCGCTACCGCGACGACGTGGCGCTGATGGCGGAGCTGGGCCTGACCGCGTACCGCTTCTCCGTCTCCTGGTCCCGGGTGCAGCCCACCGGCCGCGGCCCCGCCGTCCAGGTCGGCCTGGACTTCTACCGGCGCCTGGTCGACGAGCTGCTGGAGAAGGGCATCAAGCCCGCCGTCACCCTCTACCACTGGGACCTGCCGCAGGAGCTGGAGGACGCGGGCGGCTGGCCGGAGCGGGAGACCGCCCTGCGGTTCGCGGAGTACGCGCAGATCGTCGGCGAGGCCCTCGGCGACCGCGTCGAGCAGTGGATCACCCTCAACGAGCCCTGGTGCAGCGCCTTCCTCGGCTACGGGTCCGGGGTGCACGCCCCCGGCCGCACCGAACCGGCGTCCACCCTGAGGGCCGCGCACCACCTCAACCTGGCGCACGGGCTCGGCGCGAAGGCCCTGCGGTCGGTGATGCCCGCCCGCAACTCGGTCGCCGTCTCGCTGAACTCCTCCGTGGTCCGCCCCCTCTCCCAGGACCCGGCCGACCTGGCCGCCGTGCAGAAGATCGACGACCTCGCCAACGGCGTCTTCCACGGTCCGATGCTGCACGGCGCCTACCCGGCGACCCTGCTGGAGGCGACGTCCTCGCTCACCGACTGGTCCTTCGTCCAGGACGGCGACCTCGAGACCATCCACCAGCCGCTGGACGCGCTGGGCCTGAACTACTACACGCCGGCGCTGGTCTCGGCCGCCTCGAACGCCCCCGACGGCCCGCGCGCCGACGGCCACGGCTCCAGCGAGCACTCGCCCTGGCCCGCCGCGGACGACGTGGCGTTCCACCAGACGCCGGGTGAGCGCACCGAGATGGGCTGGACGATCGACCCGAGCGGTCTGCACGACCTGATCATGCGCTACACCCGCGAGGCCCCGGGCCTGCCGCTCTACGTCACCGAGAACGGCGCCGCCTACGACGACAAGCTGGACGCCGACGGCCGGGTCCACGACCCCGAGCGCATCGCCTACCTGCACGGCCACCTGGCCGCCGTGCGCCGGGCGATCACGGACGGCGCCGATGTGCGCGGCTACTACCTGTGGTCCCTGATGGACAACTTCGAGTGGGCGTACGGCTACGGCAAGCGCTTCGGCGCGGTGTACGTCGACTACACGACCCTCGCCCGTACGCCGAAGTCGAGCGCCCTGTGGTACGGGCGCGCGGCACGCACGGGTGTGCTCCCCCCGGCCGCTCAGGACTGAGGCGGAGGGAGTCACGGGGGGCGGGGCGCGGCACTGTGGGGGTGCCGCGCCCCGGTCTTTCCCGCCCTGTTCTTCCGGCCTACTCGTAGGCCGCGAACGCCTTGCTGAAGGCGAAGTCGTCCTGGAGGACCGAGCTGCACGTGGGGTCGGCGGAGTTCTTCGCGCCGCCCGGGCACTGCCTGTCGCGGGTCGCGGACCACATGGACAGCCAGCCCAGCCCCTTGGCCTCGGCGAACCTCACCAGCTGGGTGGCGTCCTCGACCTTGAATATCTCGGTCACCACGTCGTTGACCCCGATCATCGGGGTGACGGCGACGGTCTTCCAGGCGGCGCTGTCGCTGAGCCCGAGGACGCTCTTGATCTGCGCCTGGGTGGCGGTGGCGGCCTGCTCGGCGTAGGTGCCCATGTCGCCGCTGTACGCCGGGCCGTAGTCCATCGCCATGATGTTGACCGCGTCGATGCGGACGCCGTTGCGCTTGGCGTCGGCGAGCAGGTCGACGCCGGGCTGGGTGAGGCCCTCCGGCATCACGGGCAGCGTGAAGGACACGTCCAGGTCCGGGTGGTCCTTCTGGAGCCGCGCTATCGCCTGGGCGCGGCGGGTGTTGGCCGCCGCGTCCGGCAGCGCGCCGCCCTCGACGTCGAAGTCGACCTTGGTGAGGTCGTAGGCGTCCACGACCTTCCCGTACGCCGTCGCCAGCGCGTCCGCCGAGGAGCAGGCCGTGGCCAGCTCGGCGCCGGCCGCCCCGCCGAAGGAGACCCGTACGTCGCCGCCCTTCGCCCGCAGGGCGCCGATCTGTCCGGCCACCGCGTCGCTCGCCAGGTCGGTGACACCGCCCCACTTCGGGGTGCAGCCACCGCCGTCCGTGACGAAGGCGAGGTTGTAGTCCTTGACGCCGGTCGCCTCGGCGCTGGCGAGCAGGTCGAAGGCCGGGTAGAGCGAGGTGTCGACGTAGGGCGCGAAGGCGGCGGTGGTGGGGGTGCCGGGACTCTGCGAGGGCGTGTCGGTGGGGGTCTGGGTCTGCGTGGGGGTGGCTGTCGGGGTCGGAGTCGCGGTCGGAGTGGAGGTCGCGGTCTGGGTGGGGGTGTCGGTGGGGCGGCCGGTGGGCTCGGGCGTGGCGGTGTCGTCCGTGGAGCACTTGGCGTCGTCGATGAGGCAGCCGGTGGGGTCGCCGGAGCCGCCCACGACGAAGCCGACGGTGAGGGACTCGCCCACGGCCAGGCCGTCGGTGTCCCACTTCGGCGGCCGTACGGTGATGTGCCGCCCGCTGACGCCGGACTCGCCGTTCCACAGTGAGCTGAGCGTGGCGCCGGACGGCAGGTCGAACTCCAGGGTCCAGTCGGCCTTCCTGGCGCCGCTGTTGTTGGTGACCACGTACTGGGCGGTGTAGCCGGTCGACCACTCGCTGGTCCTGGTGTACGCGGCGTCGACACCGGCGGCCTGCGCGGTGCCGGAGAACAGGACGGCGCCACCGCCGATCACGGCCGCGGCGACGGCTCCGCCGATCGCCTTGTTCCTGCGGCTCAGTCCACGCCGGTGCGTGCTCATCTCGTGCCTGCCTCTGGTTGATCGAAGGTGGGGGGTGTGGCAGCACGCTAGCCACCGGCGAACGGACAAAGGCCGTCTTCCGGGCGGGGGTTGGCGATCTTAGGGTGGGCTTAAGGAAGGCATCGGGGCCGATTAAACCGACGCCCCACGCCCTCCCCGCCCCGCCGTCGCGACCGGCTTGGAGGCACGGCGGCGGCGGACCGCGCCCCGGTGTCCCCGCCTAAGCGGTGCCCCTTCGCGGTCGTCGAGCTGGATCCAGATGCGGATCTCCGTGCCGCCGAGGACGGAGGAGCCGATGCGGACGTCGCCGCCGGTGGATTCGGCGAGGCGGCGGACGATGTCCAGGCCGAGGCCGGTGGAGCCGTCGGTGCCGGAGCCGCGGCCCCGGGACATCGCGGCCTCGGGGTCGGCTATGCCGGGGCCCGCGTCGGAGACCAGGACGATCACCGCGTCCTCCCCGTTGTGGACGTCGACCGCGAAGGCGGTGCCCTCCCGGGTGTGCCGGAAGACATTGCCGAGGAGCGCGTCCAGGGCGGCGGCGAGGTCGGCGCGGGCCACGGGTATCCGCACCGGCCGGTCCACCCCGGCGACCCGCCACTTGCGGCCCTCGTCCTCGGCGAGCGCCGACCAGAACTCCATCCGCTCGCGGACCACTTCGGCCGCGTCGCACCCGGCGCCGGGCCCCACGGCCGCGGTCTGCGGCTTGGCCTCGCGGGCGGTGCGGATGATGGTGTCGACCTCCCGCTCCAGCTGGGCGACGGCGGCGCGGGTCTGCTCGGCGGCCGGTCCGTCGCCGAGTGAGGCGGCATTCAGCCGGAGCACGGTCAGCGGGGTGCGCAGGCGGTGGGAGAGGTCGGCCGCCAGTTCCCTCTCGTTGGCGAGGAGTTGCACGACCTGGTCGGCCATCGAGTTGAACGACACCGCCGCGAGCCGCAGTTCGGTCGGCCCCTCCTCCGGCACGCGCGCCCCGAGCTTGCCCTCGCCGAGTTCCCGGGCGCCCCGGACGAGGCGCTGCGCGGGCCGCACCATCCGCACGCCCAGCCGGTCGGCGACCGCGACGGAGCCGACGATCAGCGCCAGGCCGACCCCGGCGAGGACCGTCCACGCGGTGCCGACGCCCTTGCCGACGGCGGTGTCCGGGATGTGCACCTCGACCACGGCGATCTGGCCGGAGCTGAGCGCCACGGGCTGGAGCAGGGCCGAACCTCCGGGCACGCGCGCGGTGGAGGCGCGGCCCATCTTCCGGGTGGCCTCGATGTCCTGGTCGGTGGCGCGCTGCCGTCCGATCTCGACGGCCGCCGCCTCCTGTTCGTCACCCGAGCCCTCGACGGCCGGGATGTGCACGGCCATGCCGTCGTCCGAGCCCGCGGAGGCGACGACCCGTTCCAGCTGGTCGCGGTCGGTGGTGATGGACAGCGCCGGAGCGATCGCGGCGGCCTCCCGCTCGGCGTTGGCGAAGGCGCGGTCGCGGGCCATCTCCTTGATGACCAGCCCGAGCGGTACGGCGAAGGCGACCACGACCATGGCGGTGACCGCGAGCGAGACCTTGACCAGTGCCCACCTCATCGGGTCAGCCCCGTTTCCCCGGCCGGTGGCTCCAGCTTCACGCCGACCCCGCGCAGGGTGTGCAGATAGCGGGGCCGGGCCGCCGTCTCGCCCAGTTTCCGCCGTAGCCAGGACAGATGGACGTCGATGGTCTGGTCGTCGCCGTACGACTGCTGCCAGACCTCGGCGAGCAGGTCGCGGCGTGGTACGACGACGCCGGGGCGGCCCGCGAGGAAGGCGAGCAGGTCGAACTCGCGGCGGGTCAGGTCGAGGCGCTCCCCGTCCAGTTCGGCCTGGCGGCGCAGGGGGTCCACCGTCAGTCCGCCGACCCGCAGCACGGTGTCGGGCGCGGTCTCGGCGCTGGCGGCGCGGGCGCGGCGCAGCACGGCGGCGATCCGGGCCGAGAGGTGCTCGACGGAGAACGGCTTGGTCAGATAGTCGTCCGCGCCCGCGTTGAGCAGCCGGACGATCTCCGCCTCGTCGTCCCGGGCGGTGGCGATGATCACCGGGACGTCGGTGATGCCGCGCAGCATCTTCAGGGCCTCGGACCCGTCGAGGTCGGGCAGTCCGAGGTCCAGGATGACCACGTCGAAACGGAGATGGGCGACCTCGCGCAGCGCCTCCAGCGCCGTACCCACGCTGCGCACGGTGTGCGCGGCGTCGGTCAGGTGCCTGATCAGCGCCGAGCGTACGAACTGGTCGTCCTCGACCACGAGCACACTTGCCATGCGCCGCACCGTACGCCATTCGGGCGGCACCGGTCCGGGCCTGTGGACAACCGCCTGTGGATAACTCCCCCCGGCTGCGCCCGCCGTGACGGGTGAGGCAGTATGGCCCGCGATGCTCAGAGGATTCGTACACGTACTCGCCTGGTCGATGGCCACCGGTGCCGCGGCCGCGCTGTCCTGGTGGGGCGTGCACACGGTCCTGGAGGGCACGGTCTACGACCCGCCCCGCGCCCTGCCCGTCACCGCGGCGGACGCGACCACCCAGGACTCCCAGCCGCTGGCCACCTCGGCGAGCACCCGCCGCCCCGGCCCCTCGAAGACCCCGGCTGACCCGTCCCCGAGCCCGAGCGCCCCCACCGCGCCGAGCACCTCGCCCACCCCGTCCACGGAGCCCGGGCCCTCCTCCCCCACGCCCGCGGCGACCCCCACGTCCTCCGGCGAGGTGAAGAGCTACGACACCGACGGCGGCCGGGCGGTGTTCGATCTGCGCGACGACCACGCGACCCTGGTCTCGGCGACCCCGGACGCGGGCTGGTCGATGCAGGTGTGGAAGACGGAGTCGTGGATCCGGGTGGAGTTCGCGTCGGGCGCCGACCGGGTGTCGGTGTTCTGCACCTGGCACGACGGTCCGCCGCGGGTGGAGATCGGGTCGTACTGACCGCCCCCGCGGGGTCGTGACGACCGTCCGGTCAGCGGAACACCGACGGGGGCGGGGCCGGTGAGGCGACCGCCGCGGCGTCCGTGACGACCGGCGCGCCGCCGGTGAAGTCGAGGAGCGCCCGGCCGTGTTCGACGCGGGCCGGCTGCCGGTCGGAGGCGGCGCGGCGGGTGAGTTCCGCGACGGGCAGCGGCTGGTCGGCGGCGACCAGGACGGCGTTGCCGAAGCGCTTGCCGCGCAGTACGGCCGGGTCGGCGATCAGGGCGAGTTCCCCGAAGCGGGCGGCGGCGGTGGCGATCTGGCCGCGCAGGTGGGCGAGCGGCGGGCCGTCGGCGAGGTTGGCGGCGTACACCCCGCCGGGGCGCAGGGCGCGGCGGGCCTCGTCGAGGAACTCGGCGGAGGTGAGGTGGGCGGGGGTGCGGGCGCCGCTGAAGACATCGGTGATGACGAGGTCGGCCCAGCCGTCGGGCACCTTGGCCAGCCCTTCGCGGGCGTCCGCCGACCGCACCCGGACGCGGGCGCCGGCGGGCAGCGGCAGCTCGCGGCGGACCAGTTGGACGAGGGGCGCGTCGCGTTCGACGACCTGCTGGGTGGAGCGGGGGCGGGTGGCGGCGACGTAGCGGGCCAGGGTGAGGGCGCCGCCGCCGAGGTGCACGGCGTGCACGGGGCTCCCGGGCGGCGCGGCGAGGTCGATGACGTGGCCGAGGCGGCGCTGGTACTCGAAGTCCAGGCAGGTCGGGTCGTCGAGGTCGACGTGCGACTGCGGGGCGCCGTCGATGTGCAGGGTCCACGCGCGTGCCCGGTCCCGGTCGGGGGTCAGCTCGGCGAGCCCTCCGTCGACGGGCTCGACGACCGGGGCGGTGGCGGCCTGTCCGCGCCGTGCGTTCCTGGACCTTCCCATCCGGTCATTGTCGCAGGAAGGGAGGGGAGGGCGGGCCGCCGTGCGCCCTCAGCGGCAGCTGTCCGCCGCCTCGATGATCCGGGCCGCCTCCCCGAGGGCCCGCCGCAGTACGGCCGGGTCGGTGGCTCCGTCGGCCTCGTCGGGCGGCAGCAGCCAGTCGGCGCCCGCCACGGGCGGTTCGGGTACGAGGCTCTGTCCCCGGCCGTCGGTCTGGGTGCAGACGCTGCCGGGCACGTCCCAGGCGTCCGCCGTACCGGCCGGGACCACGAAGCAGAGGGTGTCACAGTCGTCGTCGTGCAGAACGGGGCCGACGCCGTCCCCGGCGCCCCGCCGCAGGATGTCGACGGCTTCCAGGCCCTGCCGGGCCGGTACGGTCACGAGGTCGCAGCCGGCCTGCGGTGCCGCCGCCGTCGCCGCCGGTGCCGTTCTCGGGGTCGTCGTCTCCATCCCGGCCTCCACCACGAAACCCTCCTTGGGCGAGCAGGCCGGGGGTCGGGCGGCTCCCGGTCCACCGGGTTCAACGCCTGGCGGCGTCAACGGCTACGGCGGAAGTCCGCCGCAAAGGATGGCACTTCATGGCAGATCACGGATGAGATATCCGGTTTGTAGCCAAACACTGCGTGGCGAACCCGATACAGCAGGTACTTTCTTGCTCGCCGGAACCGGGGAATCCATGCCGACAGCACGGGCAACTCATCCCGGGTCCGGCATGGTTCGACGGTTCGCACGAGAGGACCCGGCCATGACGTCGTCAACGGTGACCTCGTCCCAGCCAGACCGGCCAGCCCGGCCGAACCTCGTCTTCCGCGGTCTGCGCGGCGGGCGTTCACCGGCCGAGTTCGCGGCGGCGGTCCGCCGGGCCGCCCGGGAGATCGGTGAGCGGGTGTGCTGTGACGCGCGCTACATCGGCCGGGTGGAATCGGGTGAGATCCGCTGCCCCAACTACGCGTACGAGCGGGTGTTCCTGCACATGTTCCCCGGTCGCACGCTCACCGACCTGGGGTTCGCGCCCCGCTCGTCCGTACGCGGACGCGGCGCGCGCTCCGCGTCGGAGGCGCCTGTCGTGCACACCACGAGCCCGCCGAACACCATCAGTGAGACGCGTGTGGCCTATGAGCCGTATGACACGCAGGATCCGTACGACCCGCGGAATCCGTACGACCCGCTGGGCCCGTACGACACGCACGACAACTACGAGGAGAGCGACGTGCTGCGTCGCGCATTCATGACCGGCGGGGGCGCCACCGTGGCCGCCGCCTCGCTGGGCCCGTTCGGGCTCGCCTTCGACGCCGCCGCCGCGGAACGTCCCGTGCGGCGCGCCGGGGCGAGCGAGGCGAGCGTCCTCGAAGAGGCGGTCCGCAGAATCCGGCTGCTGGACGACCGGCACGGCGCGGACGGGCTCTACCGGCGCGCGGCGGCTCCCCTGCGCGCCGCCTACGCGCTGCTGGACGCCGGTACGACCCGGCAGGTGACCGCCGACCGGCTGCACTCCGGCGCCGGTGAACTGGCCATCTCCGTGGGCTGGCTGGCCCATGACTCCGGCCGCTTCGACGACGCCCGCTCCCACTACGCCGAAGCCCTCGCCACCGCCCGGGTGACCGGGGACGCGGGCCTGGAGGCGCACGCCTTCTGCAACACGGCGTTCCTGGCGCGGGACTGCGGACGGCCCCGGGAGGCGGTGCGGGCGGCCCAGGCCGCACAGCGCATCGCCCGGCCGCTCGGCTCGGACCGCCTGATGTCGCTGCTCGCGCTGCGCGAGGCGGGCGGCTGGGCGGGCCTCGCCGACCGCGCGGGCTGCGAACAGGCGCTCGTACGGGCGCAGGCCCTCTTCGGGCGGGGCCACTCGGACGCCGACCCCGAGTGGATGAGCTTCTACGGAGAGGCCGAACTGGAGGGCCTGGAGGCGCAGTGCTGGTCCATGCTCGGCGACTGGCCGCGCGCCGCCCGGCACGCCCGCCGGGCCGCCCGGCTCCAGGACCCCCACTTCACCCGCAACATCGCCCTCTACACCGCGGAACTCGCGGACGACCTGGCGCGCGGCGGACGGCCGGACGAGGCCGCGGCGGCGGGCATGCGGGTGCTCGACCTGCTGGACCAGGTGCAGTCGTCCCGGGTCCAGGCGATGCTCGCGGGAACCGCGCGGGTGCTGCTGCCGCACCGGCGGGCTTCCGGGGTGTCGGAGTTCCTGGAGCGACACGAGGGGCGCCCCGCGTGAGCGCTCGGCGCGCCGTCACGCGGGCGCCAGGTGCCCCACGTCGTTCCACGTCTCGATGGCGGGCTCCCCATAGGCCCACCCCAGGACGGACAGGCTGGTCGGGTTGAGGCGGACACGGGCGGCGAAGTCGAGCGGCAGGCCGAGCCAGCGCGCCGCGACGGACCGCAGGATGTGCCCGTGGGCGAAGACCAGCACATCGCCCTCACGCTCGCGCGCCCAGGCGACGACCTCGTCCGCGCGTGCGGTCACCTCGGCGAGGCTCTCGCCCCCGGGGACCCCGTCCCGCCATATCAGCCAACCGGGGCGGACGTCCTGTATCTCGGCGGGGGTCATCCCCTCGTACGACCCGTAGTCCCACTCCATCAGCGCGTCCCAGCCGCGCGCCCGCTCCCCGAAACCCGCGAGTTCGCACGTCTCACGCGCGCGTGCCAGCGGGCTGGTCCGCACCTCGGCCCCCGGCAGCCCGTCGTACGGCGCCCGGTGCAGCCGCTCGCCGAGGAGCTTCGCGCCGCGCCGCCCCTCCTCCAGGAGGGGTACGTCGGTCCTGCCGGTGTGCTTGCCGGACAGCGACCACTCGGTCTGTCCGTGCCGGGCCAGCAGGATGCGCGGAGCCATGAGCGACCTTCCGGGGAAATCGGGAAACGGGAGGCGGAACCCCTCCATCATCGCGCACGCTGTGCGGGAGCAACCCACGGGTCGATCTCTGCGTCTATCAGGGCCGAGGCACCTGCCGGGCCGCACATACGCCGTAAAGTGGGCGGCCGGCCCACACGGTGCCGCGTGACCAAGAAGGGGGAGGGCGACGGATGCCGCACGCCGAGACACCGGGCACCGAGGCGACCGGTCGGCCCCGGCTGCGCTGGTGGACCGAGCTGCCGCTGATCCTCCTGGTGTACGCCTGCTACTCGGCCGGCCGGCTGCTCGCCCGCGGTGATGTGTCCACGGCGGTGGACCACGGCCTGGCGATCCTCAGGATCGAGAAGGTGCTCCACATCAACGCGGAGCACCCGCTCAACCGTCTCTTCACGAGCGAGGCGTGGATCGGCGTCCCGGCGGACTTCTGGTACGCGTCGCTGCACTATCTCGTTACCCCCGTGATCCTGGTGTGGATCTTCCGCTCCCGGACCGTGCACTACCGCGCCGCCCGCACCTGGCTGATGACGTCGACGTTCCTCGGCCTGATCGGCTTCACCCTGCTGCCGACCTGCCCGCCCCGGCTGCTCGACGCCGGGCACGGCTTCGTGGACACGATGGCCCAGTACAGCTCGTACGGCTGGTGGGCCGGTGAGGCGAGCGCGCCGCGCGGGCTCGGCGGGCTGACGAACCAGTACGCGGCGATGCCGAGCCTGCACGTGGGCTGGGCGCTGTGGTGCGGTGTGCTGCTGTGGCGCTACAGCGGGAACCGGCTCGGGCGGATCGCGGGCGTGGTCTACCCGCTGGTGACCACGATCGTGGTGATGGGCACCGCCAACCACTACTTCCTCGACGCGGTCGCGGGCGCCGCCGTGATGGGCGCCGGGCTGCTGCTGACCCCGCTGGTGATGCGGACCGCGCAGCGGGCGCGGGCCTGGCTGCTGGCGCGGATCACACCGGTCACGGGCGGCTCCGCCGGCGCACCCGCCTCGATTGTCAGTGGCGGATGCCAGACTTCGGCGGGTGAACGAATTCCACGGCAGCGCGAGTCGCGGCTCACAGCCGGAGTCGAGCCGGGTGCCGCCCCCAAGGACGCGGGGGACGGGGCTCCGGCACCAGCTCGCTGAGCTGCGCGGTCCCGATGTACCGGCGAAGGCACTGGACGCACGCGCCCTCGCGGCGCTGGCCGCCAACCCCGGATGCAGACGACGGGCGATCCTCGACGGCGCCGGGGTGGACAAGGCGCGGCTGGCGGAGGCGCTGGGCTCGCCGTCGGGTTTCGGCCAGTCCCAGTTCGCCTTCATGCGGGGCAACGCCTTCGAGGCGCGGGTCAAGGCCGACGGCGGCGCCGAGCTGCTGCGGCTCGTGCGGGAGCGGCTCGACCCCGGTGCGGAGCCGCCCGCAGGGGCGAGCGTGCCCGACCTGACGGCGACCGGCCCCGAGGGGCGTGCCGCGCGTACGGCGCTGGCGCTGCGGGAGGCCGTCGAGGCGGGCGGCTGGACGCTGCTCGACCATCCGATGCTGGCGATGGAGGTCGCCGGTTCCCCGGCGTTCCTGGAGCCGGACGCGGTGGTGGTGCACCCGGACGGCCGGTGGACGGTCGTGGAGATCAAGTCGTTCCCGATGCTGGACGGGTCGGCGGACCCGGCGAAGGTGGGCGCCGCAGCCCGGCAGGCGGCGGTGTACGTGCTGGCGCTGGAGGAGGTCGCGGCCCGGCTCGACCCGCCCCCGCGCGTGGGCCACCGCGTCCTGCTGGTCTGCCCGAAGGACTTCTCCAACCTGCCCACCGCGTCCGCCGTCGACGTCCGCAAGCAGCGCGCGGTCACCCGCCGCCAGCTGGACCGGCTGACCCGTATCGAGGAGATCGCGGACACGCTCCCCGAGGGCGTCTGCTTCTCGCCCGAGCTGCCCGCCGAGGAGCTGACGGCGGCGGTGGCGGCGGTCCCGGCGACCTACGCGCCGGAGTGCCTGTCCGCCTGCGAGCTGGCCTTCCACTGCCGGGACCGCTCCCGCGCGTCCGGCGCGGTGACCACCCTCGGCCGCCCGGTCCGCGCCGAACTGGGCGGCCTCGCGACGGTCGGGGACGTCCTGGCGGCGGCGCGCGGCGAGAGCGGCGACCCGGACGACCCGGCGGTGGCCGCGCTGCGACGCGCGGCACGGCTGCGGGCGGAGGCCCTCGGCGAGAGCAAGCGGGCCGTTGGCCGGAGCGCGAAGGCCCTCGGCGAGATCGTACGGGGGGTGGCCGTATGACGCTGATCACCACCCTCGCACGCCTCGAGGCCGTCGACACAGGCCGCGCCCAGCCCACCGCCACCGTCCGGCACCGGCATCTGTCCGACCGCCCCCTGGTCCTCGTACCGCTGACCACCGCGGGTGAGGCCGGCGCACCGCTCGGCGCGCTGGTCGGCACCGACCGGGACGCGCCCCGGCTGCTGGCCGTCCCGCAGCCGCGCGACCGCGACCTCAGGTTCGCGTTCCTGGCCGAGCTGGCCGACGTCGTCCTGCCGTACATCGACGGCTACGCCGACGACGTGGAGGCCGCCGAGCGCACCGAGACCGACCCGGAGACCGGCAAGCGGGTCAAGGTCGAGGTGGACCTGTGCGCGGACGCCCCGCAGCTGATCGTGCCGAGCCGCGCGGGCATCGACCTGGTACGGCTGCTGGGCCGCTCGATGCGGTTCCGCCGCACCGCCGAGCAGGACCCCGAGACCCCGCACCCGGCGCCGCCCCGGGTGCCGCTGCTCGGCCGCTGGCTGACCCACTACGGCGAGCGGGCCCGGGTCCCCGGCTCGTCCCTGCTGCTCGCCCTGACGGACGTGCTGTCCCGGCACTGGGCGACCGGCCAGTCCAGTCTCGAGGACCAGCACCTGGGCGCCCTGCTCGCCTGGATCGACCCCCCGGACGGCACCACCGGCGCCGACGCGGCCCTGCGCGCGGAGCTGGACCGGGACGCGGACGGCCAGCTGGTCTGCCCGCCCGCGGGCCCCGCCACCGACCCGGCGTTCGACAACAGGCTGCTCGCCCCGGCCATCGAGCGCTACGACCGTGCGCGCACCGCCCTCGCCGCCGCCGAGGACGGCCTGGAGGCCGACGACCGGCTCGGCGCGGTCACCGCCGCCGAACGGGAGATCCACGCCCTGGTCGCCCGGGTCACCCGGCCGACGTGGGACGCGGTGTGGCGCGGCCTCGACCTGCTGCGCGAACTGCCCGCGGGGGCGCGGGTGGAGGAGCGCTGGACGCGGGACCGCTGGTCGTTCACCGGCCACCGCGACCGGGTCCTGGCGGGCGAACCCCCGCAGCCGCGCCGCGACGACGCGGTGACCGCGGCGAACAAGCTCGCCACGCGCGAGCGTGAGCAGGCCCGGCTGGAGGCGCAGGAGGCGCTGGACGACCCGCTGGTGATGGCCGGCCGGCGGCTGTCCGGGGAGGCGTTCGTGGGCGAGGTCGTCGACGTCGTCATGGCGTACGGCGAGGGCAGGCGCCCCAGCCCGCGCCCGCTGGTCAGCGTACGCACGGACGACCGCCCGCAGCTCGGCGAGCGGGTGAAGGTGTACCGCTCGCTCGGCGGCAGGCCGCAGTCGGCGGAGTTCGTCGGTCAGGAGGCCGACGGGACGCTCGTGCTGCGCGTCCTGGACAAGATGGGCCGGGGCAAGGAGCCCGAGGCGGGATCGGTGCCGGAGAAGGGGGACCGGATCTGCTTCACCCTCTTCGAGCACGAGCAGCGCGGCGGCCCGAAGCTGCCCGACCCGGAGAACACCCCGTGGACCCACGGCGGCCCGCCCGGCGAGACACCCACCGAACCCGCGGACCCGCTGACCGACGAGGACCTGCTGTGACGACAACGCCAACGGCTACGACGCCGGAGACCGCCTTCGACCCGGGCGCCGAGGCCGCCCGCGCCACCGCCGCGATCCTCCAGGACACCCTGCACGGCCCCGACCGGGGCGTGGTCGTCGACTCCCCGCCGGGCGCGGGCAAGTCCACCCTCGTCGTCCGCGCCGCGCTGGACCTGGCCGACGCCGGGCGCCCGCTGATGATCGTGGCCCAGACCAACGCCCAGGTCGACGATCTCGTCGTCCGGCTGGCGGAGAAGAGCCCCGGGCTGCCGGTGGGCCGACTGCACAGCAGCGACGCCGACCCGTACGACAAGGCGCTCGACGACCTGCCGCAGGTCCGCAAGTCGGCGAAGGCGGCCGACCTCAGCGGTCTGCCGGTGGTGATCTCCACGGCGGCCAAGTGGGCGCACGTCAAGGTCGACGAGCCCTGGCGGCACGCGATCGTCGACGAGGCGTACCAGATGCGCTCCGACGCCCTGCTGGCCGTCGCCGGTCTCTTCGAACAAGCGCTGTTCGTGGGCGACCCGGGCCAGCTGGACCCGTTCTCCATCGTCGGCGGCGAGCAGTGGGCGGGCCTGTCGTACGACCCGTCGGCGTCCGCGGTCACCACGCTGCTGGCCCACAACCCGGGCCTGCGCCAGCACCGCCTCCCGGTGTCCTGGCGGCTCCCGGCATCGGCGGCCCCCCTGATCTCCGACGCGTTCTACCCGTACACGCCCTTCCGCAGCGGCACGGGCCACGGCGACCGCACCCTCACGTTCGGCACCCCCTCGGACGGTTCCCCCGCCGACCGGGTGATCGACGAGGCCGCCGCCTCGGGCTGGGGCCTGCTGGAACTGCCCGCGCGCCACACGCCCCGCACGGACCCGGAGGCGGTGCGCGCGGTGGCGACGGTGGTCCGGCGCCTGCTGGACCGGGAGGGCGCGGCCACCTCGGAGCGGGCTCCCGACCCGGCGCCGCTCACCGCCGACCGTGTCGCCGTCGGCACGGCCCACCGCGACCAGGCGGCGGCGGTCCGCTCCGCCCTGGCCGACCTGGGCGTCACGGACGTGACCGTCGACACGGCCAACCGCCTCCAGGGCCGGGAGTACGACGTCACGGTCGTCCTGCACCCGCTCTCCGGCCGCCCCGACGCCACCGCCTTCCACCTGGAGACGGGCCGCCTGTGCGTGCTGGCCTCCCGGCACCGGCACGCCTGCGTCGTGGTCTGCCGCGCGGGCGTCCTGGGCCTCCTGGACGACTACCCGTCCACGGAACCGGTCCAGTTGGGGACGCTCGTGAAGTTCCCGGACGGCTGGGAGGCGAACCACGCGGTGCTGGGCCATCTGGCGGAGCACCGGGTGGTATGGCGCCCCTGACACGAAGGAACCCCGGCCCGCTGAGCGGACCGGGGTTCCTGGTCGAGCGCCGGGCAGGCCTTGCACCTGCATCTCCCCACAGGAAGTGGGGCATCTTTCCTTAGACGACCAACGCACCGCCAACCTCGGGGGCTTGCGCCCCGCTGACCGGCGTGTGATCACCATACCGAAGTCCGGCGGCGCATGCACATCGAGCGACCCGGTGGCCCCTTTGGCTCACGCCACCAGCGCCGACGCGCGGATGGGAGTGGGCCGAACCGGCCACTCGGCCGCCACGTCACGCCGATCATGCCGTGCGGCCCAGCTCGCACCAGACGTACTTGCCCCGGTTGCCCTCCCTCGCGAGCGGCTGCCAGCCCCATACGTCCGCACAGGCCCGGACCAGAGCCAGCCCCCGACCCTCCTCCCTTTCCACCGCCCGCTCGAACGGCCGCGGCGGCTCGGGCGGCGACGGGTCCGCGTCCCACGCACCGATCCGCAGCACACCGCTCCCCGACCAGCGGACCCGCAGTGCGGCGGGGCCCTTCGTGTGCCGCACGGCATTGGTCACCAGCTCCGTCGCCAGCAGCTCGGCGACGTCGGTCAGGTGACCCAGGTGGTGCAGGGCGAGGACCAGGCGGAGGGTGCGGCGGCAGACGGTGACGGCGCGGGGGTCGTTCGGGATGTAGAGGGAGTACTCCCAGGGTTCGGTCTCGGGCATGCGGACTCCTTGGAGGGGACGGGAGCTGAAGTGGCACACGGTGCCTGCAATGTCACTGACGGTATGGCATAGATTTATTACGCTGCAAGCGCGTCGCGTAATCTGTCCCCGAACGAGTCGTCTCAGCAGCGCCGTTGAGGCGGAGGAGGACGCAATGCCGCCCAGACGGCAGCCCACGGCACGGCAGGTACGCCTGGGCGCTGAGCTGCGGAAACTGCGCGAGGCAGCCGGACTCAAGGCGACCGAGGCTGCGAGCCTGCTCGGGGTGAACTCCGTCCAGATGAGCCAGATCGAGTCAGGCATCGCAGGGGTGAGCGAGGATCGCCTGCGGCGGCTCGCGGCTCAGTACGCGTGCACGGACGAGCAGTTGATTTCCGCCCTCGTGGCGATGGCCAGCAGCCGGTCGCGGGGCTGGTGGGAGGAGTACCGAGGATCGCTGCCCAACCCGTACCTGGACCTGGCCGAGTTGGAGGACGGTGCCCACTTCCGGTGGGACGTGGACTTCCTGCACGTGCCCGGGCTTCTCCAGACGAGCGACTACGCCCGCGCCCTCTTCTCGTACATGAACCCCGAGTTCCCGGCGAGCGACGTGGAGCGCCGAGTGGCGCACCGCATGAGCCGCAGGGCCATCATCGAACGTGCCGATCCCATTCCGTACGACACCGTGATCCACGAAGCGGCACTGCGCATCCGGGTCGGTGACCGCGCCCAGGCCAGGGCGCAACTCCTGCGTGTCCTGGAGATCTCCGCCGCCGACCACGTCACCGTACGCGTCATCCCTTTCGACGTGGACGGCTTCGCCGGGGCGGGTGGTGCCATGGTGTTCGCGGGCGGTCCGCTGCCCAAGCTGGACACTGTCGTACGCGACGCCCCTCACGGCACCGTGTTCATCGATGCCGAGGCTCAGCTCTGCCGCTTCCGAACACTCTTCCGTAAGTTGGAGGCGGTATCACTCGACCCCGAGCGTTCCCGTGACTTCATCCACAGGCTGGCGAAGGAGCTGTGAGGCACTCCATGACGAACGCCGAGATCTGGCGGAAGGCGTCCTACTCAGGCGGCGGCGAGGGTAACGCCTGCGTAGAGATCGCCCACCTCGGCCCCCACATAGCCGTCCGCGACTCCAAGCAGCCGACCCGCGCCCGTGTCACCCTCCGCGCCTCCGCCTTCACCGCCTTCGTCGAGTCCCTCAAGGCGCGCCCGTAGGGCAGAGGAAAGGGCGCCCGCTCGGCGGACGCCCCCTCGTACTAGACGGCCAGGCGGATGCAGTAGCTGTCGGTCGTCCTCTTCCACTTCATGGCCACGCGGGTCACCGGCCCGTAGGCACCGTCGACGTCGATGCCTTCGTGCTGCTGCACGTACCTCACGGCCTCGGCCGTCTTCGGGCCGTACACGCCGTCGACGGCGAGGTCCCTCTGGTAGCAGTCGTTCAGAACGATCTGGAGACGCGCGACGCCCTGGGACTCGTAGCCGGAGCCCATGACGCAGTTCCGGGAACCCGTGCCCGTGTAATACGGCTGGCGGAAGGTGCCGTCCGTCGTGGTGATGTTCTTGGCGCCGTCACACTTCGGATAGGCGGCATGCGCGGTGCCGGGCATCGCCACGAGGGAGGCGGTGGCGACCGCCGCCGCCCCGAGGGCGGACGCGGTCTTGGCGCGGAAGTTCATCGATCTCCAACCCAGTCGAGGAGTCGGCCGTGCGGACGACTCCGGCTGATCGGTCAGTTCGTCACCGTGTGCGCTACACCTTTTGTAACGTGAAATGTGCGCGGGAAGGGGCGGCAAAGATGAACAAGGGCTGAACAGCACCCGCTCGGCGCGGCGCGCCGCGCCGCCGGAATAACCCGCCCTCACCTCCTGTTGTCACCCCCGCGACCACCACCGCGACCCAGGAGGCACCCCGCCGTGACCACAGAGCCAGCCGCAGAGATCCGGGGCACCACGCAGGGCACCGCGCCCGTTCCGCTCTCCGTTCTGGACCTGGTCACCGTCGGGGCCGGGCGGACCGCGAGCGACGCGCTGCGGACCAGCGTCCAGTTGGCGCGGCTCGCGGAGGCGCGGCGCTTCCACCGGTACTGGGTCGCCGAGCACCACTCCATGCCGGGCGTGGCGTCCTCCTCCCCCGCCGTGATCCTCGCCCACCTCGCCGCCCACACCGACCGCATCCGGCTCGGCTCGGGCGGCGTCATGCTGCCCAACCACGCGCCGCTGGTGATCGCGGAGCAGTTCGGGACGCTGGAGGCGATGGCACCGGGGCGGATCGACCTGGGGCTCGGGCGGGCGCCCGGTACGGACGGGGCGACGGCCGCCGCGCTGCGCCGGACCGACCGGCTGAACGAGGGCGCAGACGACTTCCCTGAGCAGTTGGCCGAGCTGACCCGGTTCCTCGACGACGACTTCCCCGACGGGCATCCGTACCGGCGTATCCACGCCGTTCCCGGGCCCGTCCAGGCGACCTCCCCCGGCGGGGTGCAGTCGCCGCACCGGCCGCCCGTCTGGCTGCTGGGTTCCTCCGGGTTCAGCGCCCGGCTCGCGGGGCTGCTCGGGCTGCCGTTCGCCTTCGCCCACCACTTCTCCGCGCAGAACACCGTTCCGGCGCTCGACCTGTACCGGGAGACCTTCCGGCCGTCCGCCGTGCTGGACGCGCCGTACGCCCTCATCGGGGTGTCCGCGCTCGCGACCGACGACGAGAAGGAGGCCCGGCGGCAGGTGCGGGCCGCCGCGCTGAGCATGGTGCGGCTGCGCACCGGGCGGCCGGGTCTGGTGCCGTCGCCGGAGGAGGCGGAGGCGTACGAGTTCAGCCCGCTGGAGCGGGAGTTCGTGGACTCCTGGAACGCCAACGTCATCCACGGCACGGCGGACGAGGTGCGGGCCGGTCTCGACGGGCTCCAGAAGCGCACCGGTGCCGACGAGCTGATGATCACCGCCGCGGTGCACGGCGGTGACGTGCGGGTGCGCTCCTACGAACTGATCGCCGACGCCTACGGCTTGCCGGTGGCGGACTGAGCCACGGCGGGCCGCAGCAGCTCGGAGATGCGGTCCGGTGACACCGGGCGGGAGTACAGCCAGCCCTGTCCGGTGTCGCAGCCGATGCGGCGCAGCCGGCTCGCCTGGGCCGAGGTCTCCACGCACTCCGCCGTCACCGTCAGGCCCAGCCGGTGCGCCAGCTGGACCATCGCCTCCACGATGACCTCGTCGGCGCCGGTACCGTCTCCGGCGCCCTCACCCTCGTACTGGAAGCCCTTCACGAAGGAGCCGTCCAGTTTGAGGACCTTCACCGGGAGGCGGCTGAGGTAGGCGAGGTTGGAGTAGCCGGTGCCGAAGTCGTCGATGGCGATGCGCACGCCCATGTCGCTGAGGGCTTGCAGGGCCTGGAGGGGGCGGCCCGCGGAGCCCATGACCGCCGATTCCGTCAGTTCCAGCTGGAGGAGGCTGGGGGCGAGGCCCGTCTCGGCGAGGATCTCCGCGACGTCCGCGACCAGGTCGGAGTCCCAGACCTGGCGGACCGCCACGTTGACGCTGACGAAGAGGGGCGCGTCGCCGGGGTGGTCGAGCTGCCAGCGGCGGGCCTGGCGGCAGGCCGTGGCGAGTACCCAGCGGCCGAGCGGGACGATCGCGCCGTCCTCCTCCGCCAGTCCGATGAACCGATTCGGCGTCAGCAGGCCGAACTGCGGGTGGTCCCAGCGGACCAGGGCCTCGACGCCGTTGAGGCGGCCGTCGGCCATGCCGACCAGGGGCTGGTAGTCGAGGACGAACTCGCCGCGGTCGATCGCCGGGCGGAGCGTGGAGGCGAGGGCCTGACGGGTCATGCGGTGGGCGTTGCGCTCGGGGTCGAACAGCGTCCAGCGGGCCTTGCCGTCCGCCTTCGCCCAGTACAGCGTCGTGTCGGCGGCCTGCATCAGGCCGGTGGCCGTGGTGCCCGCCGCCCGGCGTTCCACCACGCCGATCGAGGCGGAGACGGACAGGCGCCGACCGGCGAGGTCGAAGGGCCGCTGGAGCGCCGTCAGCGCCGACTCGGCCAGGTCGGCGAGTTGTTCGGTGCCGGTGGAGTCCTCCACCAGCAGGGCGAACTCGTCCCCGCCGAGTCTGGCCACCAGCGGGGCGATGGCGCGGGTGTGACCGGCCTCGTCGGCGCAGCGGGTGAGGCGTTCGGCGACGGCGGCCAGCAGTCGGTCGCCGACGCGGTGGCCGTGGGTGTCGTTGACCGCCTTGAAGCCGTCGAGGTCGAGGTAGCACAGGCCGATGCGGCCGGTGCCGCCGCGCTCGTAGGCGCCCGCCTCGACAGCGGCCGACAGGCGTTCGAAGAACAGGGTGCGGTTGGGCAGCCGGGTCACCGGGTCGTGCATCTGCAAGTGGCGCAGTCTGGCCTGGAGTTCGCGGCGGGCGGTGATGTCGGCGACGGAGAGCAGCACGCCCTGGGCCAGCGGGGAGACCGTCACCTGCACCCACACCGAGTGCCCGTCGGGGTGTTTGATCCGGCGGGAGCAGCGCAGCCGGGCCTGGCGGCCGCGCAGCACCTCGCGGTACGCGTGCCAGCTGCGGGTGTCGGCCGCGAGGTCGACCAGGTCCGCGGCGACGCGTCCGACCAGCCGTTCGGCGCCGGTGCCGAGGAGTTCGCCGAGGGTGTCGTTGGCGCTGACCACCAGGCCCTCACGGTCGACGACGGCCATCGCCAGGGGCGCGGCGCCGAACGCCGACCGGAAGGGCGACGCCGTCCCCTCGCCCGGCTCCTCGGTACGGCGTGACGCCTGATCATCACTCTCAGTCACGGTCAGCCCGACGAGGTCTGCCGCGGGCGTCGGCCCTTCGGACGTTCCGCTCACCGCTCGCTCCCGCAGTGCACTCGATCCGCTCGGTCTCTGGTCGACCTCTGTCCGGCAGGAAATCCGGCAGGAAACTGTCAGGAAAGTGTGCCGATCATAGAGGTTGGGGGCCCGGCCGTGCAGCCGATGTCCAGTGTCCCTTCAGTGTCGCGGACGACACGGAAGTTCTGACAGATCGTTTCTGCCCGCCCCTGCACGGCTTCCACCCTCCCCGGACCGGTTGTGACGTTCCGTGAGCGGTCGGGGGTGTCGGTGTCGGCCATACCCCTTCTCACCCATCTGATGCAGACAAACAGGGCATACGAGCATGAAGTCCCACAGGGTGGATGCGGAGTCCCCTGAACCGCATCCGGAGGTCCCTGTGCAGGTGCCTGTGCCGCCGCCACCTCAGCTCCCCGACGGGGAACTCACAGGGCCCACCGGGCGAACAGGCCTCAAGCGGCTCACCGCGCGCACCCGGGCGGCGCTCAGGGACCTCGGCCGGGCGGCGCTCCGGCCCCGACTGCGCAGCACCGCCGCCGTGTTCACCACCCTCTCCGCGCTCGCCGCCACCTCCGTCGTCACCGACCCCTCCGTCGCCGAACCCCTCGAGGCCGCCCCCTGCGCGCTGCCCCGCACCGACGCCCACCACTCGGAGGGCCTCGACACCTGGAACGCCGCCTACCCGCGGCCCAGCCGCAGCGCGGACGCGGTGATGGTCTTCCTCTCCTTCCCCGACTCCCGGCCGCTGGTGTCACCCAGGCGGCTGGCCGCCGACCACTTCCCGGCCACCAGCCGCTTCTTCAGCCGGGCCTCCTACGGCCGGTTCACCCTGCGCCCGCACCCGCTGCGGCACTGGATCCGGATGCCGCGCCCGTCCACCGCGTACGTGATACAGCGCGACTGGAGCCCGGAGCACCGCGCCGCCTATCTGCGCGACGCCCTCGCCGCCGCCGACGCCCACGTGGACTTCTCCCGCTACGACGTCGTGTACTTCGTCGCCGACCCGGACGCGCCCGGCGTCGACTCCGACGCCACGAAGGTCGTCAACCTGGACGTACCGCTGCGCGCGGACGGCACCGCGATCCGCCGGGTCGTCACCGTGTTCGAGGACCATCCGCCGGACCGCCTGGTGCTCGCCCATGAGACCGGCCATGTCTTCGACCTGCCCGACCTCTACCACCGGCCGGTGGACGGCACCGGCGACTGGGACACCTACGTCGGCGACTGGGACCTGATGGGCAGCCAGTTCGGGCTCGCGCCGGACCTGTTCGCCTGGCACAAGTGGAAACTGGGCTGGCTGGAGCCGCGGCAGGTGGTGTGCGTACCGGCAGGGCGGCCCGGGGAGGTGACCCGGCTGACCCTGGAGCCGCTCGGCGCCGGGCCGGGCCTGCCCGTCACCGGTGCCGCGGGCGCCCCCGCCTTCGGGCTGGGCCGCGGCACCAAGCTCGCGGTGGTCCGCACCGGGCCCGACCGCGCCCTCGCCTTCGAGGCCCGCACCCAGCACGGCAACGACCGGTCGGCCTGCCGGGCGGGGGTCCTGGTGTACCGGGTGCACAGCGGCGCCGAGTCCGGCGACGGCCCGGTCCAGGTGATCGACGCCCATCCGCGCACCGAGGCCTGCTGGGAGAACTCCGTCTACCCGCCCCTCGCGGACGCGCCGGTCGCCCTCGGCGAGAGCTTCACGGTGCCGGGTGACGGCGTACGGGTGGAGGTGGAGGGACGGACGGCTTCGGGGGCCTGGACGGTGCGGATCAGTCGTGCGTGAGCCCGGTGGGTGGGCATGGCAAAGGGCCCCTCGTTCTCGCGAGAGGCCCTTCGTCATCGTGCGCCGCCAGGGACTCGAACCCCGGACCCGCTGATTAAGAGTCAGCTGCTCTAACCAACTGAGCTAGCGGCGCCTGCTGACGTCGTAGACCTTAGCATCCTGGTCGGCGGGGCGCGAAATCGATATCCGCACGCTCGCGCGGGCCGCCCCGACGGCCGCCCAGAGCAGGATCTCCGGGCCCGGCAGCCAGGGGCGCAGGGTGTCGGGGGCGACCAGCCAGCGGGCGTCGGACCCCTCGCCCGCCGGGTCCGGCAGGGGCACCGCGTCGCCGACGCCGTGGCACAGCAGCGGCGGTACGGCCGCCGTACGGCCGCCCGGGCCGCCGGTGCCCCACTCCTCCCAGGCCAGCAGTGAGGGCAGCCGCTGGGCCGTGCCGGGCGCGGCGAACAGCAGCGTCCGGCCGCGGAACACCGCGACCGGCCCCGAGCCGGGTCCGTCCTCCCAGAGCCGGTCCAGCATCCGGCGCCCGAACAGGGCGGGCGCGCTCACCACGTCGAAGACGGAGCCGCAGGGCAGCGCGGCGGTATGGCGGAGATACGTTCCTGCCGAGGCGAGCCAGGCGGTGCCGTCCGGAGTGATCCGAGAACTGCTGCTCATGGCGCATACATCTACCGGCTGTGAGGGTCGCGCTTCGAGGAGTTGCGGGAAGTCGGGACAGCGTAGGGTCCGAGCGGGTATCTTGCCCGCCTGGCATATGCCACACCCGTTCGACTCAGACGGCGTCGGGGCTCTGTCCCTCCCCGCGGCCCCCCATCAGATCGCGGCCGAACTCGACCATCTTCTTCGCGTAGTCCTCGGTCCACTCGGCCCGCTCGGCGATGTCCGCCGCGGTCAGCCGGTCGAACCGGCGCGGATCGGCGAGCTGCGCGGCCGCGACGGCCTGGAACTCCATCGCCCGGTCGGCGGCGGCCCGGAACGCCTGCGTCAGCTCCGTCGACCGCGCCAGCAGCTCGCGCGGGTCGTCGATCGACTCCAGGGCGAAGAAGTGCTCCGGGTCCGAGGCCGCCTGCGCGGGCTCGAAGAGCAGGGGCGCGGGGCGTAGCCGCGGTTCGTTCCGACGCGGCGTGGGCTCCGCCATGTCTACTCCTCCTCGTACGGTTCCGGTGGCGCCGTCTTCCGGCGGGCCACCGTCCATTGTCCCGCGCCCGCGCAAGAGGGCCGGACCACGGGGAAGAGGCGGACGGGTCTACGCCTGGACCAGGGGCTCCCGGGTGAACAGCGCCCCCAGCCGCGGGGCGTTCACCCGGCGGTCCGTCAGGCGCAGGGCCTCCCAGACGGTGACCTGGTTGGCGGTGAGGACCGGCTTGCCCAGCTCCTTCTCCAGTGCGGGCAGGTGGGTGACGGTGTGCAGCGCCGTGTCGGGCAGCAGGACCGCCTGGGCGTCCGGGTGGTCGGCGGCGCGGGCCAGCGCGGACACCTCGGCCGCGCCCCAGGTGCCGACCTCGGCCGCGGTGACGATGCCGGAGCTGTGCACGGCGACGACGTCCAGGCCGCCCGCCCGCAGGAAGTCGGCGAAGAGGCGGGCCACGTCCTCCGGGTAGGTGGCGCCCACCGCGACCCGGCGCGCCTCCATTTCCCGGGCCGCGTGCACGAAGGCGAAGGAGGTGGAGGAGGCCGCCATGCCCGCCGTACGGGCGAGGGCGCGGACCTGTTCGTGGGCGCCCTCCCAGCCGTGCACGAAGCTGCCGCTGGTGCAGGCCCAGACCACCGCCTCGGCGCCGGTGAGCCGGAGTTCCTCCACGCCGGCCGCGAGCCGTTCGGGTGAGCCCATCTCGCGCAGGGCGTCCACGCGGTGCGCGTCCTCACCGATGTCGGTGTGCACCAGGTCCACCCGGACGTCACTGCCCAGCAGCTGCTCGATACGTGGATAGTCGTCCTCGGCGGAGTGGCCCGGGTAGAGGAATCCCAGTGCTGTCATGTCCACCCTTCCCTAGGTGCTTCTTCGTCCGGCGCTTCGTTCAGGTGCTTCATTCCGGCGCTTCGGGGACTTCCGGTGCCCGCGGTACGTCCGGTACCTCCGGTACCCCCGGCAGCACCGGGCCACTCCGTGCCGCCGGGTCCGTCAGCGCCTGGTACGGCCCCACCGCACGGGTACCCAATCGCCGCAGGGCCGCCCACATCGTCACTTGGTTGGCCGAGATCACCGGTATCCGCAGCTCGGCCTCCAGCTGCGGGATGACGTCGTAGGTGGGGAGGTTGGTGCAGGAGATGAACAGCGCCTGTGCGGTGCCGGGGCGGCGCACCGCGCGGCGGGCCATGTCGGCGACGTCCCGGTAGGGGACCTTCCAGATGTGCCGGGTCAGCCCCATGTAGGCGCAGCCCGCGACCGTGACCCCGGCCTGGGCGACGTACGCCTCAAGGGACCGGGTCACCGAGACGGTGTACGGCGTGACCAGTGCGATCCGGTGTACGCCCAGCTCACGCAGCGCCTCCAGGAGGGCACCGGAGGTGGTCACCGCGGGGACGGTGCCCGCGCGGACCATCGCCTCGCACATGGCGCGCTCGCCCGCGAGGCCGCCGACGAAGCTGCCGGAGGTGCAGGCGTAGGCGACGACCTCGGGGGCGACGGTGATCAGGGTGCGGACCGCCTCGCCCAGCGTCTCGTGCTCGCTGACCAGCCGGGCCAGGTCCAGGCTCACCTCGACCGGGACGTACGGGGTGCGGGTGACATGGAGCGAGACGTCGTCCGGTACCCAGCGCCACAGCTCACGGTCGAGCGCGAAGTCGAAGGGCGCCACGACTCCGACACCCCGCTGGGGGCCGGGACCGCCGAGAAAAGTGATGTCCATGGCAACGCACCGGCCTCACGCTGCGGGAGGAGAGGGCAACGGACCGTGCTCAACGGCCGTGTTGACGAAGGTAGGTTCCGGTGCGAGCGTGGTCAATCCGCCCGCGTCACCACCAGGTCAACACCTGGTTAACCCGGTTGTGAGCGGTGGTACGCACCCCCTTCCCCACTCGGAGACGCGCCCGCCGATGACCATGCCCACCCTCCTCGTCCTGGACGCCGATCCCCTCCCCCGCCTCGGGCGGCTCACCGGCCGGGTCCGTGTCGAGCACACGGACGAGGCCGGGCTCGCCGGGCGGCTGCCGTCGGCGGATGTGCTGCTGGTGTGGGACTTCACCTCGCGGGCCGTGCGCGAGGCCTGGCCCGGCGAGGGGCCCCGGCCGCGCTGGGTGCACACGGCGAGCGCGGGCGTGGACCATCTGCTCTGTCCGGAACTGGCCGCCTCCGACACGGTGGTGACCAACGCGCGCGGCGTCTTCGACCAGCCGATCGCCGAGTACGTCGCCGCGCTCGTCCTGGCCATGGCCAAGGACCTGCCGCGTACGTGGGAGCTGCAGCGGGAGCGGACCTGGCTCCACCGGGAGGGGCAGAAGGTCGCCGGGACCCGGGCCGTCGTCGTCGGCTCGGGGCCGATCGGGCGGGCGATCACCGCCACGCTGAAGGCGCTCGGCGTCACCACCGCCCTGGTCGGCCGCGCCGCGCGCACCGGCGTGCACGGCCCGCAGGACCTGGACCGGCTGCTCGCCCGCGCCGACTGGGTGATCGCGGCGGCGCCGCTGACTGAGCGGACGCGCGGGATGTTCGACGCCCGGCGGTTCGGGGTGATGCAGCCGTCCGCGCGGTTCGTCAACGTCGGCCGTGGGCAGCTGGTGGTCGCGGAGGCGCTCGCGGAGGCGCTGGCCAAGCGGTGGATCGCGGGTGCCGCGCTGGACGTGTTCGAGCGGGAGCCGCTGCCGCCGGACAGCCCGCTGTGGGACGTACCCGGGCTGATCGTGTCGCCGCACATGAGCGGGGACACCGTCGGCTGGCGGGATGAACTCGGCGTGCAGTTCGTCGAGATGTTCGAGCGGTGGGCGTCGGGCAGGCCGCTGCCGAACGTGGTCGACAAGCAGCGGGGATACGTCCCCGGACACTGACGTTGTGACGTTCACTGACGTTCCTGGAGGGTGGATGAGCGACCTCGACCTCACCCGGCTGACCGCCGTACGGCTCCTGGACGGCTACCGCGCGGGCGAGTTCAGCCCGGTCGACGTGGCGCGGGCGGTGCTGGAGCGGGCCGAGCGGATGCAGCCGGAGGTGAACGCCTTCGTGCGGCTGACCGGCGAGGACGCGCTCGCGCGGGCCCGGGAGTCGGAGGAGCAGTGGCGGCGCGGCGCGCCCCGCGGGCGGCTCGACGGGGTGCCGGTGACGGTGAAGGACATCCTGCTGATGCGGGGGCATCCCACGCTGCGCGGGTCGCGCGCCGTCTTGGCCGACGGCCGCTGGGAGGAGGACGCGCCGTCCGTGGCGCGGCTGCGGGAGCACGGTGCCGTCTTCGTGGGGAAGACCACGACGCCCGAGTTCGGCTGGAAGGGCGTCACCGACTCCCCGCTGAGCGGTGTCACCCGCAACCCCCACGATCCCTCCCGGACCGCGGGCGGCTCCAGCGGGGGCGCGGCGGCGGCCGTGGCGCTGGGCGCGGGACCGCTGGCGCTCGGCACGGACGGCGGCGGGAGCGTCCGTATCCCGGCCGCGTTCTGCGGGATCTTCGCGCTGAAGCCGACGTACGGCAGGGTGCCGCTGTACCCGGCGAGCGCGTTCGGCACGCTGGCGCACGTGGGGCCGATGACGCGGGACGCGGCGGACGCGGCGCTGCTGCTGGACGTGATCGGGACGCCGGACGCCCGGGACTGGTCGGCGCTGGGTCCGGCGCCGGGGTCGTACGAGAAGGCGCTCACCGGTGGGGTGCGCGGGCTGCGGGTGGCGTACTCGCCGTCGCTGGGCGGGCAGGTGGCGGTCGCCCCGGCGGTGGCGGCGGCGGTGCGGCGGGCGGTGGAGGGGCTGGCGGAGCTGGGCGCGTACGTCACCGAGGCCGACCCCGACCTCACCGACCCGGTGGACGCCTTCCACACCCTGTGGTTCAGCGGGGCGGCCCGGGTGACGCAGCGGCTCAGCGAGCGGCAGCGGGCGCTGCTCGACCCGGGGCTGCGGGAGATCTGCGCGCGGGGCGCCCGCTACTCGGCGCTGGACTACCTGGCCGCGGTGGACGTCCGGATGGACCTCGGGCGCCGGATGGGCCGCTTCCACGAGTCCTACGACCTGCTGGTCACGCCGACCCTGCCGATCACGGCGTTCGAGGCGGGCGTGGAGGTGCCGAAGGGGTCGGGGCAGCGCCGGTGGACCGCGTGGACGCCGTTCACCTACCCCTTCAACATGACCCAGCAGCCCGCCGCGACCGTCCCGGTCGGCACGGACGCCTCCGGTCTCCCGGTCGGGCTGCAACTGGTGGCCGCCCGCCACCACGACGACGTGGTCCTGCGCACGGCGCACGCGTTGTACGAAGCGGGGGTGGCGTCGGTCGTCGAGCCGCCCGCGGGCGCGGGAGGCCTCAGGCCCTGCGGAACGTGAGCGTCTCCCCCGCCGCCCCGGTCCGCCACAGGTCGTTGCAGGCCTCCGCCATCGCGTCCAGGCCCTCGACCACGCGTCCCCAGACGATGCCCGGCACCCACCCCACGTCGCCGTTGAGGAGGAGGTTGTTGCGTTCGTAGAAGAGGGCGAGGTCGACGAGGGTGGCCGTCGGGGTGACCTCGCGGTCGTAGCCGTAGGCGCGGGTGCCGAGTTCCGCGCCCGCGAAGGTGAAGTAGCAGAGGTCGCCGGGGATCGGGGTCACCGTCGGGTTCTCCAGCGGGGGTTCCGTGGGGGCGAACGGCGGGAAGAGGGCGTAGATCTCGTTGCGGGCGTACTTGGCGTGGTAGACGTCGCCGCTGAGCGGCAGGGCGTCCCAGACCGCGGCGCAGGTGCGGGGGGCGCGGTCGTCGAGGAGTTCGGCGGTGCAGCGGACGTCGCGCTTGGCGAGGGCGATTTCCAGGAAGCGTTCGGCCATGCCCTGACCCTCCCCGGCCACAGGGGTCTCACACCCGTCACGGCGGGACACGGGGAGGTCTCCCCCAGGTCACCGTTGCATCACATCGCCCGGCCGTGGGGCATACCCCACGGCCATCGGGCAGGCGCCCCCACTGGTCGCCCGCACGTCAGGCAAGACTCTGGAGGTTGCACGTCCCATGACCCAGTTCCCGAACCTGTCCCGCAGGGGTTTCCTCACCAGAACCGCGGCCGTCGGCGGCGCCGTCGCCGTCCCCGGCCTGATCACGGCATGCAGCAAGACCGACACCGGAGGCGACGGTGAGGGTTCGCGGCTGGACCAGCTCAAGGAGCAGGGCTACGTCAAGGTCGCCTACGCCAACGAGGCCCCGTACGGCTACGAGGAGAACGGCGAGCTGAAGGGCGAGGCGCCCACCCTGCACCGGGAGATCTTCAAGGCCCTCGGCGTGGAGGAGCTGCGGCCCACGTTCTCCGAGTGGGACGGCCTGATCCCCGGCCTCCAGGCGGGCAAGTACGACGTGATCAGCGCGGGGATGGCCATCATCCCGGAGCGCTGCGAGAAGGCCCTGTTCTCGGAGCCCGAGTTCATCTCACCGACCGCGCTGATGGTGAAGGCGGGCAACCCGAAGAAGATCACCGACCTGGCGTCGGCGAAGGAGGCCGGGGCCACCATCGGCGTGATGTCGGGTGCCGTGGAGAAGGGCTACGCCACCGCCGCCGGGATCTCCGAGGGCGACATCAAGACGCTCCAGAAGCCGCAGGACGGCGCGGACGCGGTCAAGGGCGGCCGGATCGACGCGTTCCTGCTCACCGGCATCTCGCTGAACTGGCTCGCCAAGAACAACTCCGGCCTGGAGGTCACCGACTCCTTCGTGCCGGAGGTCGACGGGGTGAAGCAGTACAGCCCGGGCGGCGCCGTGTTCCGCAAGGGCAGCGAGGACCTGAGGGACGCCTTCAACCGCGAGCTGAAGAAGATCACCTCGGACCCGGACCGCTATGTGCAGCTGGTCGGCGAGTACGGCTTCGGCAAGGACACCATCCCCCCGGCGGACCTGAAGACCGCCGAGCTGTGCAAGGCGTGACGGGACCTCTCACGCATGGGTGACTTCTATACGTACTTCTTCGACCACATGCCGGACGTGTGGTCGGGGCTGTGGGTGACGGTGGCAGCGACGCTGCTCGGCGCGGCCGTCGCCCTCGCCCTGTCCTTCGTCTTCGGGTTCATGGCGAACTCCCGCCCCGTGGCCGTACGGGGCATCTCCCGGGTGATCGTGGAGTTCTTCCGCGGCACCTCGCTGTACGTCCAGCTGTTCTGGCTGTACTACGCGTTCCCGCTGATGTTCGGCTACGAGCTGACCCCGCTGTTCTGCGGCGTGGTCGCGTTCGGCATGAACTACGGGGCGTACGGCTCCGAGGTGGTGCGCGGCGCCCTCAACGCCGTACCGAAGGCGCAGTGGGAGGCGGCGGTCGCGCTGAACATGACGCCGTTCCAGCGGATGCGGCGGGTGATCCTGCCGCAGGCGTGGGTGCAGATGATCCCGCCCTTCACCAACCTGCTGATCCAGCTGCTGAAGGCGACGCCGCTGCTGTGGCTGATCTCGGCGGCCGATCTGACGGCGGTGGTGCAGCAGATGCGCGACCGCACCGGTGAGACGACCTGGGCCTATGTGACGCTGCTGGTGATCTACTTCGTCCTCGCCTACGCGCTGACGCTGCTGATGAACCTGCTGGAGCGGCACGCCAAGGCCCGCCTCGGCCGGGGCACCCCGGTCAGGGGCCTGCTGCGCACGCGTACCGCCGAGGCCGCCGAGCGGCCCCGGGCGACGGCGGGAGGCTCCCTGTGAACTACGACTGGGACTGGGGCGCGGTCGGCGACTCGTGGCCGCTGCTCTGGGAGGGCTTCAAGACGACCCTGCTGGCCACTGTCCTCGGCACCGCCGTGGCGGCCGTGCTGGGGCTGGTCGTCGCGATGGCCGGGCGGGCGCCGTCGAAGCTGCTGACGGTGCCGGTACGGGTGGCCACCGAGTTCGTGCGGTCCACTCCGCTGCTGGTGCAGCTGGTGGGCGCGTATGCGATCTTCAACACCGTTGAGCCGCTGACCATCGGCATCGTGGTGCTCGGCATCCACTACGCCGCCTATCTCTCCGAGGTGTACCGGGCGGGCATCGACGCCGTGCCGAAGGGACAGTGGGAGGCCTGCCGGGCGCTGTCGATGTCGCGGCGCCGGACCTGGCAGGCGGTGATCCTGCCGCAGGCGGTGCGCAACGTGCTGCCCGCGCTCGGCAACTACGCGATCGCCATGTTCAAGGAGACCCCGTTCCTGGCCGTGATCACGGTCCAGGAGATGGTCGCCGAGGCCCGTGAGTACGGCGCGACCAACTTCGTGTACGCCGAGACCTTCACCCTCGCGGGCCTGATCTTCCTGGCGGCGAGCTATCCGACCTCGCTGCTGATGAGAAAGCTGGAGAAGCGCCTTGGCCACTGACGACCCCTTGCAGAAGACGAGCCCGGAGCCCCTCGCGCCCACGGCCACGGACTCCGCCCCTCTGGTGCGGTTCGACCAGGTGGTCAAGCGCTACGGCGCCCATGTGGTCCTCGACCACCTGGACTTCGCCGTCGAGCGCGGCCAGCACGTGACCCTGATCGGGCCGAGCGGCTCCGGCAAGACCACGATCCTGCGGCTGCTGATGACCCTGGAGCAGGTGAGCGGCGGCACGATCTACGTGGACGGGCAGCCGCTGAGCCACATGCCCGGCCCGGGCGGCTCCCTGAAGCCCGCGAGCGAGAAGCACCAGCGGGAGATCCGCAAGCGGATCGGGATGGTGTTCCAGCAGTTCAACCTGTTCCCGAACATGAACGTGCTCCAGAACATCACCGAGGCCCCCGTCAACGTCCTCGGCCTGGAGCGCGCGGAAGCCGAGGAGCGGGCCCGGGACCTGCTCCGGCTGGTGGGCCTCGAGGAGAAGATCACCGCGCATCCCACCCAGCTGTCGGGCGGCCAGCAGCAGCGGGTGGCGATCGCGCGGGCGCTGGCCATGCGGCCGGACATCCTGCTCCTCGACGAGGTGACCTCGGCGCTCGACCCGGAGCTGGTGGCCGGGGTGCTGGACGTGCTGCGGGACATCGCGCGCAGCACGGACATCACCCTGCTCTGCGTCACCCATGAGATGAACTTCGCCCGGGACATCTCCGACCGGGTGATGATGTTCGACTCCGGCAAGGTCATCGAGTCCGGACCACCGGAGAAGATCTTCGGCGAGCCGGAGCACGAGCGCACCCGGGCCTTCCTGAGCGCGGTGCTCTGAGCACGGGCGACGCCGGTCCCGCTGGGCATATGCCAGGGGGATCGGCACCGCCCGGGAGGCCCCCGCAATCTTGTGAACAACCGCTCACCGAGCGCTTCCGGGCGGTTATCGTGGAAAGGATCCGGCCGCCCGGATCACGACCGACCCGACCCACTGACCCGACCCACCGGACCGACCAGCGAGACCGAGCAGCGAGACCGACCAAGGACCAGGCCCGCACAGCGAGCGCGCAGGGGGAACACCGTGGCGCTTAAGCACGAGCCGACCGCGCCGTACCACTCGGCCCAGGACGCCCTGCGCGTCCTGGAGACGGTGGCGCGGCGCTCCACCGGAGTCACCGACACCGAGATCGCCCGCCACACCGGCCTCGGCACGGAGCGCCTGACCACGCTCCTGCGGATGCTGCGCCGTGAGGGCTACGTCGAGCAGATCGCCGACGGCACCTACGCCACCGGCGCGACACTGACCCGCCTCGGCTCCACCCAGGGCCGGGACCGTGCGCTGCGCGAGCAGCTCCAGCGCACCCTGGACCGGCTGCGCGACTCGGTGGGCGCGGCGGTCTACATCAGCCGTTACGTGGACGGCGAGATCAGCATCGACCAGTACGCGGACGGCCCGGCCACTCCCAAGGTCAACGAGTGGGTCGACTTCCGTTCCTGCGCGCACGCCACGGCGATCGGCAAGAGCCTGCTGGGCCAGCTCGACCACAACGGCCGCCGGGACCATCTGCGCCGGCACCGGATGGCCCGCCTCACCTCGCGCACGATCACCAGCGACAAGCTGCTGCTGTCCCGGCTGGACGCGCAGCCGCCCACGGTGCCCGTCCTCGACCTCCAGGAGTACGCGATCGGCACGGTCTGCGCGGCCGTCCCGCTCACCGCCGGGTCCACGGCGGGCTGTCTCGCGCTGTCCCTGCCGGTGGAGCACGCGCACCGGCTGCGCCGGGCCGCCGACACCCTCAACCGGAGCGCGGCCCCCGTGCTGCTGTCCCTGGCGATCTAGGAGCTGGTCAGGAGCACCCTCCAGGAGCGGGTAATATTTTCCGTGTCGCCGCCGCGAGACACAGGTCGAGTGGTCGGCGGGAGTCATGCGCCGCTAGCTCAGTTGGTTAGAGCAGCTGACTCTTAATCAGCGGGTCCGGGGTTCGAGTCCCTGGCGGCGCACGGAATGAGGGGCCCTCGCGGAAGCGAGGGCCCCTCGTCGTGCACCCGTGGCCCACGTCAGAAGGTGACGTCCGAGCAGGCGTAGAACGCGTTGCCGGTGTCATGGACGGTCCACACCGCGAGGATCACGTGGTGCCCGCTCAGCCCGGACGGCAGGGTGCCGCTGTGCGAGAGCGTCGACGGCGGGCGCTGACCGCCGTAGGGGACCGTCAGAAACGGCGTGAGGTTGAGGTCGGAGCGGGCCAGGTTGTGGTTCTGGTTCCAGCCCGGCTTGGTGACGTAGTACTTGAAGTCGGTCGTGGCGTGCATGGCCGTGAACTGCCAGCGGAAGGTGTAGCTCTGCCCGCCGCTGACCCGCGTCGTCGGCCAGGCGCCGCCCGAGGGCGTGCGCGGGCTGTCGAGCGCGGCGAACGGCGTGTTGCCTGCGGAGCAGATCCGGCCGTCGGCCGGTCCGGAGGCCGGGAAGCCCTTGGGCCCCTCGACGCTCTGCGGCTCCCACTGGATGGCGCCGCAGTTGGCCACGGAGCCGTTCTGGCAGAGCTTCTGCCTGCTGATGGGGAGGTCGGTGTAGCCGTGGCCACTGGCTCCACCGGAGGAGAGCACCAGGGCGCCGGTGGTGGCGAGACCCACCATCGCGGCGGACAACTTGGTCTTTCTGCGCATACTGCCGCTCCTGGGACGTGGGGGAAGATCAGTGAGCTTGCAGGTCTAGACCAAGTCCCAGATTATGGCTGACGCTTGAACATGTCCATACCAATCGCGGGACGCGTTCCCCGGCCGTCCCGCCCGCCCGCGACCCCGCCCCTCACGCCCCGCCCCTCATCCCCCGGGCTCGGCCCGTCCCGCGCAGAACGCCACCGTCAAGTCCTTGACGAGCGCCTTGCGTTCGTAGTCGTCCAGCTCCACCAGACCGCGCACGGTCAGCCGGGTCACGGTGTCCTCCACGGAGTCCACCACCGAGGTCAGCACACTCGCCCGCTGCCGGGCGTCCAGCGCGGCGATCCGGCGCCGGTGCATCGCGGCGGCCACCTCCGGCGCGTACTCCACCCGCACCGGCCGCACCGAGAACACCTCGATCCCGACGGCCGCCGCGTCCGCCGTCACCAGCCGGGTCAGCGTCTCCGCCGCCGACACCACCGGCCCGGCCGCGGTGCCCGGCACCTCCACCGGCACCCGCGCCAACGCCGCCTCCACGCACTCCCGCAGATAGCCCTCGTGGTCCTCGATCCCCAGCGTGGCCCGCGCGGTGTCCCGCACCCGCCACACCACCAGCACCACCACCCGTACGGCCATGCCGGCCCCGTCCGCCGCGGGCATCGGCTCGCTGCGCCAGTGCCGCAGCCGCACATCGACCCGGCGCCGCGACAGCAGCGGATTGACCCACAGCAGCCCGGTCCGCCGTACGGTCCCCCGGTACCGCCCGAACAGCCCGAGCACCCAGGCCCGCCCGGTCCGCCCCCTGGCCAGCCCGCCGAACCCGAACAGCCCCAGCCCCCCGGACCCCGCGTACGCCGCCCACCGCAGCGGACCCAGCCCGGCACCCGGCGCCCCCGGCAGGCCCAGCGCCGCCACCGCGTCCGGCGGCAGCAGCCCCGCCCACCAGGAGGTGGCCAGGCACCCGGCCGCCCCCGCGGCACCGGCGAGCACCCCGACCACCCCGGGCAGCACCCGCGCGGGCCGCTCGGCCAGCTCCGGGTCGGGCTCCGGGGCCGGGCGGGTGCGCGGCTGTTCGCCCGTGCCCTGGCGACGGGCCACCACCGCCGGGCCGAGCGGCACCGACACCGGGTCGGGTCCGTCACGGAACAGCAGGTGCACGGGGATCTCGGTGGTGGCCTCGTTCTGGATGAGCCGGGCGGGCCGCGCCGGCCCCTCGGACTCCGGGGTCGGTGATGACGTCGATGAAACGGTGGTGCTCACGCGTGCCTCCAGCCTCCGCGCCAGATGCGTCACAACAGTTCACGGGTTCACAGGAACAGCCGGCGCCAGGTCTCCGGCCCCGGGTAGCCGTCCGCCGCGCCGCCCCGCCAGCCCTGGGCGCGCTGGAAGGCCTCGACGTTGCGGCGGTCGGCCTCGCCCCAGCGCGGGCCCGGCCCGCTCGTGTAGTGCTTGCCGAAACCCTTCTTCACCAGCTGCCGCCCGAGCAGCGTGACGTGCCGGTTCTCGGCGCCGGGCCGGAACGCGCCCTTGCCCGGGTAGGCGGGGACCGCGCCCGTCGACGGGGCCCCGGGCGCCGGCCCGGCGGTGATGTCCCGCCCTTTCCCGGTGGTCAGCAGCGACCAGGTACCCGGCCCCGGCAGCCCGTCCGCGTCCCGGCCCGTCCAGCCCTGGGCCAGCTGGAACGCCCGGGTCGCCCTGCGGTCCGCTTCCGTCCAGCGCGGTCCGGGGCCGGTGGCGTAGTGGCGGCCGGCGCCGCGCTCGACGAGCATCCGGCCCAGCAGGGTGACGTACCCGTTGTCCGCGCCGGGCCCGAAGTGGGCCGCTCCCGGGTACGGCGTCCCCGCCCCCACCGAGGACTTCCCGCCCCCGCCCGGCGGCCCGGCGGCGACCTCCGTCACCCCCTTGTAGCGGTAGGGGACGTACCGGTCGGAGTCGCTCCAGTAGGCGTACGGCGTGGCCTGGCTGCGGGTATGGGGGCGGGTCTGCTCGTAGGCGACGTAGGAGGTGCGGGCGGTGTCCGTCCAGCCGCCGAAGATCACCACATGGGAACCCTTGTGCGGGTCGGCCTGGTTGTGGAAGAGGAGGATGTCGCCGGGCCGGAGGTCCGCCTTGGCGATCCGTACGGCGACCTGGCCGAGGCTGCCCGTCCACTCGTTGCCCGGCAGCCTCCAGGCCATCGACACATAGCCCGAGCAGTCCTGCCGGTAGCCGTCGGACCAGTAGGCGGTCAGGCTGTAGGGCACCTTCGCGGCGACCCACTCGCGCGCCCGGTCGATGATCTCCGCCCGGGTGATCGTGGGCAGCTGGGCCACGGAGGCGGGACGGCCCGTCGGACCGTACAGCGGGGCCCTGTTCCCCTGCGGGGTGTCGGGCCTGTCCTGGGGTACGTCTGGCTCGTCACCTGCGGGAACGCCGGGACGCTCCGGAGCGTGCGCGGCGGCGGGGACGGCGTGCGCCGCCCCGAGGGCCGCGGTGGCCGCCGCGGCGACGGCGACCGTCCGGAGCCGGGCGCCGTGGTGTCCGTACGCCGGGGCGGCCGGGATTGCGCGGCGCAGCCGGTCGCAGCCGGGGCAGTCGCAGTCGTCGGCGGGGTCGATGTCCTGGAAGACCGGGGACTCCATGCGATCTCCCTCACACTCCGGGGGTGAATGTCCACGTTGTGCACATTGATCAGCTTCTCAACTGTCCGGATGGTGCGCATGTTGACGGTCCGAATGATGTACGGGGCCGACCGGGGCCCCACCGCCCCGGTGCCGGTGGTCGGAGGCACCCCTGGAGGTCATGTAGGGTTAACCCGTCAGCAGGCGCCGCTAGCTCAGTTGGTTAGAGCAGCTGACTCTTAATCAGCGGGTCCGGGGTTCGAGTCCCTGGCGGCGCACCGACGGCAGGGCCTCTCGCGACAGCGGGAGGCCTTTTGCATGCTCTGGCCAAAGCCCGCAAACCCGGTAAACACCACGTATCGCGTCTTGCGATCATGCTGGACGGCGTAGAACCCTGGTCTGTCGAACGGCCGCTGATACGAGCAGGTTGGGGGCACGGCCGGTCGCCGGAGCGCGGGGAGAGGGGCCCCGTCCATACGGCGATGCCGAGGGGGGCATCATGCAACCGGAAGGAACCGGAACGCCGCGGTTCCATGTCTATAGGGTGTGCAGACCATGTGGTGACTTCGGTCAACCACTGATACGTCTGTGACGGTCGAGGGGGAGCGACACGGACGACAGGAACCGACGTACACGCGAGGCCAGCGTGTGGGGGGATGACTCATGACGTCGACGCCGACGGGCGCCGGGCGGAACCACGACCCGTCACAGACCACCCAGCTCAGGGTGGACGGGCACCGGATGAGCACGACGGGCACGTTCCGCCGCATCAAGAAGACGCTGCCGAGATACGACTACGAGCACTACAGCCGCCTGGCGGGTCCCCTCACCCAGCCCGATCCGAACAAGCCGTACAAGGTGCAGTACCGCTCCCTGATCTCCCAGGAGCCGCACCGGATACGGGTCGCCCTGATGCTGGCCGCCGCACCGCTGCTGTCACTGGTCCTGCTCGCCTGGCTGCTCCAGCCCTCGCACTGGACCGAGCGCGACTACGTCGAGTACGACTTCCTGCCCACGCTCGACATCGTGATGCTGGTCTCGATCGGTCTGATCGAGTTCTTCCGCTGTATGAACGTGCTGTCGAACGCGCACGCCACGCTGGTCGCCCGCGACCCGGTCCCGGTGGTGCCCGAGACCGGCACCCGCGTCGCCTTCCTCACCTCCTTCGTGCCCGGCAAGGAGCCGCTGGAGATGGTGACGAAGACCCTGGAGGCGGCCGTACGCATCCGCCACCGGGGCCTGATGCACGTATGGCTGCTCGACGAGGGCGACGACCCGGCGGTCAAGGAGGTCTGCGCCCGCCTCGGCGTGCACCACTTCTCCCGCAAGGGCGTCGCCCGCTGGAACCAGGCCAAGGGCCCGCACCGCGCCAAGACCAAGCACGGCAACTACAACGCCTGGCTCGACGCGCATGGCGACGACTACGACTTCTTCGCCTCCGTCGACACCGACCACGTGCCGCTGCCCAACTACCTGGAGCGGATGCTCGGCTTCTTCCGCGACCCGGACGTCGGCTTCGTCATCGGCCCGCAGGTGTACGGCAACTACGACAACTTCGTCACCAAGGCCGCCGAGTCACAGCAGTTCCTCTTCCACGCGCTGATCCAGCGCGCGGGCAACAAGTACGGCTCCCCCATGTTCGTCGGCACCTCCAACGCGGTGCGCATCAAGGCGCTCAAGCAGATCGGCGGGCTGTACGACTCGATCACCGAGGACATGGCGACCGGCTTCGAGATGCACCGCGCCAAGAACCCGGCGACGGGCCGCAAGTGGCGCTCGGTGTACACCCCGGACGTGCTCGCCGTCGGTGAGGGCCCCAACGCCTGGACGGACTTCTTCACCCAGCAGATGCGCTGGTCGCGGGGGACGTACGAGACGATCCTCAAGCAGTACTGGAAGGGCTGGTACTCGCTGCCGCCGAGCAAGCTCTTCAACTACACGATGATGATCATCTTCTACCCGATGTCGGCCCTCAACTGGATTCTCGCGGCGCTGAGCTGTGTGCTGTTCCTCGGGCTCGGCGCCTCGGGTGTGAGCATCGACCCGGCCGTGTGGCTGATGCTCTACGGCAACGCCTCCGCCCTCCAGATCGGCCTCTACGTCTGGAACCGCCGCCACAACGTCTCCCCGCACGAGCCGGAGGGCTCCGGCGGTGTGGCGGGCATGGTGATGTCCGCGCTGTCGGCGCCGCTGTACGCCAAGGCGCTGATCGACTCGATGCTGCGCCGCAAGAGCAAGTTCGTCGTCACCCCCAAGGGCGACTCGGCCAGCCCCGACACCTGGTTCGGTACCTTCCGGTACCACTGGTACTTCATCCTGATCTTCGGTGGCTCCATCGCCGCCGGGTTCGTCTTCGGCCACTCGCACCCCGCGATGATCATCTGGGCGTCCTTCGCCCTGCTGATCACCGCGTCGCCGATCTTCGCCTGGCGGCACGCGCTGCGGAAGCTGACCAGGCGGCCCGCAGCACACGCCGCCCCGGCGGCGGCACCGGAACCGCGGGACGCGCAGCCGTATCCGGCCCACACCCCGCAGCAGCGGCCCCAGTGGGCCGACGGCAACGGCGGCGGGGCCGACGGGGGAAGTGACCAGACCATGCAAATCGCCCTGGGTGGACTTGGGGGACGTAAGGAATGAAAGACCGTGCCGGCCGCCGCCGCGCCCGTCGACTCGCGATAGGCACGGCGGTGGTGATCGCGCTGGCCGGAATGAACGGACCGTGGCTCTACCGCTTCGGAACCGAGAAATACCACCAGTACCAGATCAACCGACCGGAGTACAAAGCCGAGAACGGCCACTGGGAAATCATCGAATTCCCCGAGGAATACCGGCTCAACACCATCCACGCGGCACTGCTGCGCACCGGGAAGGTGCTGCTCGTCGCGGGCTCCGGAAACAACCAGGACAACTTCGACGCGAAGAAGTTCGACACCCGGGTCTGGGACCCGGTGAAGAACACCATCAAGAAGGTCCCGACGCCGAACGACCTGTTCTGCACCGGCCACACCCAGCTCGCCAACGGCAATCTGCTGATCGCGGGCGGCACCAAGCGGTACGAGAAACTCAAGGGCGATGTCACCAAGGCCGGTGGCCTGATGGTCGTCCACAACGAGAACCCGGACAAGCCGATCACCCTGCCCGCGGGCACCAAGTTCACCGGCAAGGAGAACGGCAAGACGTTCGTCTCCAAGGACCCGGTCCTGGTGCCCCGCGCCGAGAAGGTGTTCGACCCGGAGACCGGCGCGTTCCTGCGCAACGACCCCGGGCTCGGCCGTATCTATGTCGAGGCCCAGCAGTCCGGCGCCAAGTACGAGACCGGCACCCAGGACAACTACCGCGTCCAGGGCCTCACCGGCGCCGACGCCCGCAACACCTACGGCATGGCCGAGAAACTCGCCCTCGACAAGAAGGACTTCCAGGGCATCCGCGACGCCTACGAGTTCGACCCGGTCGCCGAGAAGTACATCAAGGTCGACCCGATGAACGAGGCCCGCTGGTACCCCACCCTGACCACGCTCAGTGACGGGAAGATCCTCAGCGTCTCCGGCCTCGACGACATCGGGCAGCTGGTGCCGGGCAAGAACGAGGTCTACGACCCCGAGACCAAGAAGTGGACCTACACCGACGAGGTCCGTCAGTTCCCGACGTATCCCGCGCTGTTCCTGATGCAGAACGGCAAGGTCTTCTACTCGGGCTCCAACGCGGGCTACGGACCGGACGACGTGGGGCGCGACCCCGGCGTCTGGGACGTGGAGACCAACAAGTTCCGCAAGATCCCCGGGCTCAGCGACGCCGACCAGATGGAGACGTCCGGCACGGTGCTGCTGCCTCCGGCGCAGGACGAGAAGTACATGGTGATCGGTGGCGGCGGGGTCGGCGAGTCCACGCTGTCCAGTGAGAAGACCCGGATCGTGGACCTCAAGGCCGACGAACCGCGGTTCGTGGACGGGCCGTCGCTGGAGAAGGGCACACGGTATCCGCAGGCGTCCGTCCTGCCGGACGACACCGTCCTCGTCTCCGGCGGCTCCGAGGACTACCGCGGGCGCGGTGACTCCAACATCCTCCAGGCGCGGATCTACGACACGGAGACGAACACGTTCCAGCGCGTCGCCGATCCGCTGGTCGGGCGCAACTACCACTCCGGGTCGATCCTGCTGCCCGACGGGCGGGTGATGTTCTTCGGGTCCGACTCGCTCTTCGCGGACAAGGCGAACAGCAAGCCGGGGAAGTTCGAGCAGCGGGTCGAGATCTACACGCCGCCGTATCTGTACCGCGGGGAGCGGCCTTCTCTCTCCGGCGGGCCGGAGACCATCGAGCGGGGCGAATCGGGGACGTTCACCTCGAAGGACGCCTCGGCCATCAAGACGGCGCGGTTGATCCGGCCGAGTGCGTCCACGCATGTGACGGACGTGGACCAGCGGTCCATCGCGCTGGACTTCGAGGTGTCGGGGGACGAGGTCACCGTGACGGTGCCGAAGAACCGGAACCTGGTGCAGGGTGGGTGGTACATGCTGTTCGTCGCCGACGGGCAGGGGACGCCCAGTGAGGCGCGGTGGGTTCGGGTTCCTTAGGGTTGTGTGGTGTGTGCGGGCGCGGGGGGCTGGTCGCGCCCACGCGGCGGAGCCGCATATCAGGCACAGCCCCGCGCCCCTATGAGGGCGTTCAGCCCTCCGCCAGCTTCAGCGCGTACTCCGGCCACCAGTCGCCCGCCTTCGGGCCGCCCTTGCACTCGCCGTCCGACTCGCCCGGGCGCTTGATCCAGAGGTAGGCGTCGACGAGCGGGTCGGCCGTCTTGGTGGTCGGGGTCTCGCCGAGGGCGCGGCCCGGCGGGTTGCACCAGTTCTCGGCGGGGTCGCCCTCGGTGTAGGGGCCGTTGCCGTTGCGGCTGGTGTCGATGACGAAGGGCTTGTCGCCGATCTTGGCGGAGAGTTCCTTGCCGTAGGCGATGGAGTCCTCGGTGGAGTAGAAGTTGGAGACGTTCACCGAGAAGCCGTCGGCCTGCTCGACGCCCGCCCACTTCAGCGGCTCGAAGATCTGGTCGGGGTTGCCCCAGCCCGCGTTGCCCGCGTCCAGGTAGACCTTGGTGGACGGCGATGACTTCAGCTTGCCGATGGCGTACTTGAGGAGGTCGTAGCGCTCCTCGTGGAACTCGCCCGGGGTGCAGCCGTCCACCAGGTGGAGGACCGCGTCGGGTTCCAGGACGACCGTCGCCGGACGGTCGCCGATGCCCTTGGCGACCGCGTCGATCCAGCCGCGGTAGGTGTCCCCGTCGGCGGCGCCACCGCCCGAGTACTGGCCGCAGTCGCGGTGCGGGATGTTGTAGAGGACGAGCAGGGCCGTGCGGTCGGCCTTCGCGGCGGCCTGCGTGAAGCCGCGCGCCTCCTGCTCGGGCTGGTCCGGGCTGATCCACTCGCCGGTCGGCTGCTGGGCGATCTTGCGGATCTCCTCGGCCCGCGCGTCCTGGCCCGCCTTCTCGTAGTCGGCGACCTGCTGGGCCGCGTTGCCGTCCGGGTTGACCCAGAACGGGTTGGCGTCCTTGGGCTGCTGGGTGATCCCCGCGCCCGCGTCACCGTTGCCGGGCCCGCCGCCGTCCCCGTCACCGTCGCCGGAGGAGCATCCCGCGATCAGCAGCGCCGCCCCCAGCACCGCCGTGATCGCCCGCGCTCCGGCAGCCCCCCTCGTGCCGTACATCCAACTCCCCCTTGGGCGCACTGTTCCAAGCCCCAATCCTGACATAGGTCGCGCTGGGCCGCGTCGGGGCCGCCGGGACGGCGGCAGGCTTGTCCACGGCTTGTGATGACAGCTTCGGGAGTTGTGAGAGGGAGAGACGGGTCCATGGACGACACGAACCGGGAACTGCGGCTCGCCGCCGCGTTGGTCGAGGCCGCCGACACCCTGACCGAAGGGTTCGACCGGGGACGGCAGTTGCGGAGGCTGGCGGACCGGTGTGTGGAGGTGCTGTCCGCGCGGGGCGCCGGGATCATGCTGATCGACGACGGGCGCGCGGCGTCACTGACCGCGAGCGGGGCGCGCGAGGAGCTGGCACTGGAACTCCTGGCCGCCCAGCGCGACGAGGGGCCGTGCCTCGACAGTTACCGCTCCCGGCGGCCGGTGCCGCCGGTGGCGCTCGGGTCGGCGGGGGCGGCGTCCCGCTGGCCGGGGTTCACCCGGCGGGCGCTGCGGCACGGCGTCGCGGCGACGTTCGCCGTGCCGTTGCGGCGCCGGGAGCGGGTGCTGGGCGCGCTGAACGTCTTCCTGCCCGATACCGCGGGGACGGACACCGCGGGGGCGGACAGCTGGGGGACGGACACCAGAGGGACGGACATCGGGGGAACGGCCGAGCTGCGTCTGGCGCAGGCGCTCGCCGACGGGGCCGTCCTCGGGCTGCACAACAACGCCCTGTACCGCCAGTGCCGTGCGCGCGCCGGGCAGTTGGAGCAGGCCCTGTCCAGCAGGGTCCGCATCGAGCAGGCCAAGGGCATGCTCGCCGAGCGCTGGGGCACCGCGCCCGACGACGCGTTCACGGCGTTACGGCGGTACGCGCGCCGTCACCGGCTGCCGCTGGAGCGGGTGGCCCAGTCGGTGGTCGAGGGCACGGCGGACGACGCGGCGCTGCGGCGGGAGTCCGGGCAGGCTGATCCCTAGGCCGGGACCGGTCAACTGTTCTACAGTCGTGTCGGACGGCCCCAGCCCCCGGCCGTATCTCGCCCACCGTGGCATCCACGCCTCCCGCGCAGGTCGCCGGGTTACTCCCGCAGCCCGTGCGCGCGCGGTCGAGGACCAGCCCGGTCGGCGGCCTTCGGGGGAGTTCCAGGTCGCCGACCGGGCCAGGTACCCGGACACGCGGGTGCCCGGTGTGCCGTTCACAGGCCCGTGCCCGTCAGGTACGCCGAGACGACCACGTTCGCCGTGTAGCTGCGGCTCGCCCGGTCGAAGGTGCCGCCGCAGGTGACGAGGCGGAGTTCGGCACGGCCGGACTCCCGTGGCCCGTAGGCCTGGCGGGCGTCGAAGCGGTCGCGGGTGAGGACCTGGACGTCCTCGATGGTGAACTCGGCGACCTTGCCGTCGTCGCGGATCACCCGGATCTGCTCGCCGGGCTTGAGCGCGCTCAGCTTGTAGAAGACGGCGGGGCGGGTCTCGGTGTCGACGTGGCCCACCATCAGGGCGGTTCCGGCGGCGCCCGGCCGGACGCCCGCGGCGTACCAGCCGACGACGCCGGGACGGTCGTAGGGCGGGGGGTCGATGGCGCCGCGCTGGTCCAGGCCGCGGGCCACGACCGGTGCCCGGACGTCCAGGTAGGGGATGTCGAGGCGCTGCGGCAGCGCCGCCCGCAACGGTTCGGCGGCGGGCGGCAGCGGGGTGGTCGGGGGCCGCCCGGCCGCCGCCATGTCGCCGGTGGCCGGCGCGGATATCCCGTGCCGTACATCGGTGACCTCACGGCCCCACAGCCACAGGCCGAGCAGCAGCACGGCCCAGACGACGCCGGTCACGACCCGGCCGGGGCCGCGGGGGCGGGCGGGGGCCTCCGGCGCGTCCACGGGCTCGGGGGTGTCCTGGTAGCGGGACATGGTCAGTCCGTCCCGCGGCTCCGGCGGGCGCTGCGCAGCGCCACGGCCACGGCGGCGATGCCCGCGAGGACCAGACCGGTCACGGTGTGCGCGGTGCCGGGGCCGGTGCGGCTCTCGTCGACGGTGGCGAGGCGGGCGGTGCCGCCGCCGCCCGCGCTGACGGGGGCGACCGGGGAGGCGTGGGCGGTCGGGGTGGCGGGCGCCTTGGCCGGGGTGCCGACGGTGAGGTCGGACGAGTGCCGGACGTCGCCGCCGCAGGTCACCTTGACGGCGTAGACGCCGGCCTCCAGCGAGGTGCGGATGCGGGTCTCACCGGTCAGGGTGCCGCCCGAGCCGGTCAGCCGGGCGTCGGCGACGAACGCCGCCGAGGCCGCGACGGCGGTGCTGCCGGGGCAGTCGGTCACGCGCAGCGCGATGTCGGTGCCGGGCGCGGGGGCCGCGGGTTCGACGGATACACCGCCGTCGGCCGCGTACGCCGTGCCGGGCACGTACGCCGTGGGGGTGAGGGTGGCGGCCGCCAGGACGCCGGTACAGAGAGTGAGTCGCAGTGAACTCATCGTGGAACCTCCAGACACCTGGAGACTCCCCCGCACGGACCGCGCCCGCATCCTCAGCGGACGCGGGAGTGGTCCGTACGGGTGAGTTTTCACCGCTGAGCGGTTTAGGGCCCGTCGGCCCGGCCGCTAGACGCGCTCCACCAGGTCCGCGATCGAGTCGACGACCTGCGACGGGCGGTAGGGGAAGTCCTCCACCTGCTCCGGCCGGGTGAGGCCGGTGAGCACGAGGAAGGTCTGCATCCCCGCCTCTATCCCGGCGAGTACGTCGGTGTCCATCCGGTCGCCGATCATGGCGCTGGTCTCGGAGTGGGCGCCGATGGCGTTCAGCCCGGTGCGCATCATCAGCGGGTTGGGCTTGCCCGCGAAGTACGGCCTGCGGCCGGTCGCCTTGGTGATCAGCGCGGCCACCGCGCCGGTCGCCGGGAGCGGGCCCTCGGTGGAGGGGCCCGTCTCGTCGGGGTTGGTGCAGATGAAGCGGGCGCCGCCGTTGATCAGCCGGACCGCCTTGGTCATGGCCTCGAAGGAGTAGGTGCGGGTCTCGCCGAGGACGACGTAGTCCGGCTCGTGGTCGGTGAGGATGTAGCCGATGTCGTGCAGGGCCGTCGTCAGTCCCGCCTCGCCGATCACGTACGCCGATCCGCCGGGGCGCTGGTCGTCCAGGAACTTGGCGGTGGCCAGCGCGGACGTCCAGATGTTCTCGATCGGCACGTCCAGGCCCATGCGGCGCAGCCGGGCGTGCAGGTCGCGCGGGGTGTAGATGGAGTTGTTGGTGAGGACGAGGAAGGGCTTGTCCGAGTCCCGCAGCTTCTTCAGGAAGGCGTCGGCGCCGGGGATCGGTACGCCCTCGTGGATCAGCACACCGTCCATGTCGGTGAGCCATGAATCGATGGGCTTGCGGTCTGCCATGTGCGGAATCTCCTGCCGTACGCCAGTACGCGGTGCTACGTGGGGCCAGCCTAGGCAACGACCGATCTTGTGGGAACGGGTGCTCGCCTCGGCTTCCGCCCGTCACCGCCGCCCGCGGACCAGGAACAGCGCGACGGCACCGGTCAGGAGCAGGGCGGCGGCGAGGGCGGCGGGCAGGGTGGGGGTGCCGGTGGCCGCGAGTTCCTCGACGGCGGGGAGGCGGTCCTCGCGGGGTGTGGCGGGGTTCGTCGTACTGGTCCCGGTACCGGTACTGGTCCCGGTACCGGTTTCCGGCTCCGGGTCCCCGTCCGCCGTCTCCCTCTCCGGGTCCGGGTCCGTGGGCGGGTCCCGGTCGGCGGCGATGGTGAAGCGGTAGTCGTCGGACTGCCCGACCCAGTCACCGTCGTCGCCCCGCCGCTGGACGACGGCCGCGTTGGCGGTGACCTCGTTGCGTACGGCGTCGGAGGTGATCGCCAGCCGCACCCGCACGGAGACGGTACGGCCGGGCGCCACCGTGAACCCCGGGAAGCCGTCGTCGAAGGCGCCGACCAGCTCGTCCTGGTCGGTCGCCTCCCACCGCACGGGACGCGGGCGCGGCCCGGCACCGTCGTAGAACTCCAGCCGGGACTGCTCGGGCGTCAACTTCCGTCGTTCGTCGACGAGTACGACGACGGGGTGGATGCCGGTGCAGGGGCGGGCGGTGGTGTTCGTGAGGTCGATCACCCAGCTGCCGAAGCCGCCCCCGGCCTGGTAGGTGTCGGGGCCGCCGCGGATGCGGGTGGTGACCGGGAAGTCGCGGGTGCCGGGAGCGGCGGCACAGCCGGGAC
>NZ_JAGPXL010000132.1 GCF_018070565.1 Streptomyces sp. B93 | reverse complement strand
GGGCATGCGGGATCGGCTCAGCGGCTTGCGGCTTGCGGCCGGTGGGCGGTGGGCGGGGAGACAGGGGCAGGGGGAGGAGGAGGGGGAGGAGTGGGGGGTCTCCTCCGTCACACAGATCCCGCCCACCCCAGCAGGCAGGGCCTGGAACGGCGGTTGGCCTCTTTTGCTCACACGTCCCGTGGTCAGGCGGGACATACGCCGAGGCCACAGGGGTGTAGGACGGACCGGCCATGAGTCAAAGGCACCAATTACCTGCTCAGGGCTTGCTCACGAGGCTGATGTGACTCCACAGGCCCGCCCGCCCCGTAATCCCCACAGCCACAGCCACAGCCACAGCCACCAGCCCCGCCCGGCGCGGCCCCCCCCCCCCCGCCCCCCCCCCCCCCCCCCCCCCCCCCCCCCCCCCCCCCCCCCCCCCCCCCCCCCCACCCCCCCCCCCCCCCCCCCCCGCCCCCCCCCCCCCCCCCCCCCCCCCCCCCCCCCCCCCCCCCCCC
>NZ_JAGPXL010000131.1 GCF_018070565.1 Streptomyces sp. B93 | reverse complement strand
CAGCGACCAGCACCCGTGGTTCCAGGAGTCCCGCAAGGACCCCGACGGCCCCTACGGCGACTACTACATGTGGGCCGACGACGACAAGCAGTACCAGGACGCACGGATCATCTTCGTCGACACCGAGGCATCGAACTGGACCTTCGACCCGGTGCGCAAGCAGTACTTCTTCCACCGCTTCTTCTCCCACCAGCCGGACCTCAACTACGAGAACCCGGCCGTCCAGGAGGAGATGATCTCCGCGCTGCGGTTCTGGCTGGACCTGGGCATCGACGGGTTCCGCCTGGACGCCGTGCCCTACCTGTACGCCGAGGAGGGCACCAACTGCGAAAACCTTCCGGCTACCCACGAGTTCCTGAAACGGGTGCGCAAGGAGATCGACGCCCACTACCCCGACACGGTGCTGCTGGCCGAGGCCAACCAGTGGCCGGAGGACGTCGTCGACTACTTCGGCGACTACACCTCCGGCGGCGACGAGTGCCACATGGCCTTCCACTTCCCGGTCATGCCCCGCATCTTCA
>NZ_JAGPXL010000130.1 GCF_018070565.1 Streptomyces sp. B93 | reverse complement strand
TTTCCGGTACACCGACCACAAGGGGGCACCCATCTCTGGATGTTTCCGGTGTATGTCAAGCCTTGGTAAGGTTCTTCGCGTTGCGTCGAATTAAGCCACATGCTCCGCCGCTTGTGCGGGCCCCCGTCAATTCCTTTGAGTTTTAGCCTTGCGGCCGTACTCCCCAGGCGGGGCACTTAATGCGTTAGCTGCGGCACGGACAACGTGGAATGCTGCCCACACCTAGTGCCCACCGTTTACGGCGTGGACTACCAGGGTATCTAATCCTGTTCGCTCCCCACGCTTTCGCTCCTCAGCGTCAGTATCGGCCCAGAGATCCGCCTTCGCCACCGGTGTTCCTCCTGATATCTGCGCATTTCACCGCTACACCAGGAATTCCGATCTCCCCTACCGAACTCTAGCCTGCCCGTATCGACTGCAGACCCGGGGTTAAGCCCCGGGCTTTCACAACCGACGCGACAAGCCGCCTACGAGCTCTTTACGCCCAATAATTCCGGACAACGCTTGCGCCCTACGTATTACCGCGGCTGCTGGCACGTAGTTAGCCGGCGCTTCTTCTGCAGGTACCGTCACTTTCGCTTCTT
>NZ_JAGPXL010000129.1 GCF_018070565.1 Streptomyces sp. B93 | reverse complement strand
CTGGCTCGCAGGATGCCGCCGACTGCACCGACGCTACGAGCGCAAAGCCGAGCACTTCCTGGCCTTCACCAGCATCGCCTGCACCCTCATCTGCTATCGCCGACTCACCAAATGAGATGGCGTCTTAAGACGATGCTGGCACCCCCACCATGAAGCGCTCCGCGCTCACCGAGCCACCAACGAGCACGATCGCCACCCGGACCTGGCCCGACCGGGCTACCGCTCGCGCCGAGGTCTTCAACTTCATCGAGACCTTCTACAATCCCCACCGCCTGCGCAAGCACAAGATCTTGGGCTACCTCACCCCAGCCGAGACCAGGCAGCGACAACAGCACGCCCTCGCCGCATAACCATCGAGTGTCCAAGATCACGGGGAAAGTTCGCTCCGGGCCCCAGCCGTTCTCGTGGACAACGTCTCGCCCTAGGGTCTGTTGCGAAAGTGGATCTTGTTCGTTGATGATCACGTCCTGTGGGACGTGGGGATCTGACGAACGGCCAGTGGGCCCGGCTTGAGCCTTTGCTGCCGACGGGCATCAAGCCGGGTCGGC
>NZ_JAGPXL010000013.1 GCF_018070565.1 Streptomyces sp. B93 | reverse complement strand
GGGGCCGTGGGTGGTGCTGGGCGGCGCGGCGGGGGCCGGGCGGCGGGCGCCGCGCAGCGCGGCGCGCAGCAGCCGCCAGCGCAGCACGGCGGTCGCGGGCAGGGGGGTGTGCAGCGCGGTGAGCAGCGCCGCGGCGGCATCGGTGTCGGTGGGCGCGGCCGCGGTCAGCCGGGCGGTGAGGCGCTGGCGCAGGCGGGCCGTCCATCCGCGCCCGGCCGGGCCGCCTGGCAGGGGGCGGGTGTGGTGGGTGGCGGCCCGCCAGGCGGGGGCCAGCTGCCGGGCCAGGGCCCGGCGCAGCCGGTAGCCCAGGCCGATGGCGGTGCCGTGCGCGGCCAGTAACTGGTCCACGACCAGGGCGCAGTGGACGGCGTGGGTGGGGCCCTGGGGGAGGGCGGCGTCGAAGGTGGCGTAGGCGTCGCCGACGACGAGGAACTGGTCGGGCCAGCGGCGCAGTTTCTCGTAGTGGCGCCAGCGCGGGGCGGCGGCCGGGCGGGTGTAGACGGGGCCGAGGGGGGTGGCGGCGGCGATGAGGTCGTGCAGCAGCCGGTGGCCCAGGCGCGCGGCGGCGGTGAGCAGGCCCGCGTGGCCGGTGGGGGCCGGCCGGGTGTCGCCGGTGCGCACCGACACCGACCAGCGGCCGCCTTCGAGGGGCTGGAGCATGCCCTGGCCGCCCCGGCCGTCGTGGCCGGGCAGCAGGAACAGGGCCCGGAAGTCGGCGACATGGCCGACGGGCGGCGTGAACACGGCCGTAGCGGTGGCGGGGTGGGGGGCGAGGACGGTTTCCTTCGGCGGGGTGTAGCCCAGTTCGGCCAGCCAGCGCGGGGCCGATGAGTCGCGGCCGGTGGCGTCCACGACGAAGTCGGCCGATATCAGCCGTCGCCGCCCCCGGCCGCCGCTTTGGGCGGGGCGTTCACGGCGGCGCACCCACACGCCGGTGACGGTGTCGTGGGGCCCGCCCTCCAGGGCGACGGCCTCGTGCCGGGTCAAAAAGCTCACCTTGGGCTCGGTGAGCAGCCGTTCGCGCAGCACGGCCTCGGTCAGGTCACGGCTCGCGCTCAGCAGCCGCCCGCCGTCCGCCGTGCGCGGCAGCCAGCCGCCCGCCGACAGCACCAGGGTGTCCTCGCCCAGGCGGACCGGGACCGCTCCGGCCGCCGTCAGGTCCTCGGCGATGCCGGGAAAGAGCTGCTCGAGGCCGTGCAGGGCGTCGGGGGCCAGGAGGTGGGTGTGCCGGGCCTGGGGCACGGCACGGCGCCGGCCGGGGCCGCGGGGCACCCAGTCGCGTTCGACGACCGTGACGTGGTCCATGAAGTTGGCCAGGGCTCTGGCCGTGGCGAGCCCGGCGAGACTGGAGCCGATGACCACGGCGTGGCCGTGGCCGCCGGCCAGGTGCGCGTCGTCTGGGGTCAACTCGCCCGCCCTCCTTGTACGTTGTCTCGTGCATCATGCGGGCACGCCCCGCGCGGGCGGCAGGCTTTGGCCAGCCACGCGCCGCGCCTCGAGGCGTGTTCGAGGCGTTTACGAGGGGGGCTTGAGCGCCCGCCCCGCGGACCGGGGCGGGCGCTTGGCCGTGCTGGGCCCGCTTCACAGGGGGCCGGGGTGCGGTGTGCCGGGCTTGTTTCAGGGGTTCTGGGTGTGCGGTGTGCCGGGCCCGTTGCGGGGGGCCGGGGGGCTGGAGGTGTGCAGGGCGCGGTCGACGAGGGCGTGGGCCGCGCCGAGGTAGCCGTCGGCATCGAGGAGGCGGGTGGCCTCGGCGTGGGTGAGGATGCCGGCGAGCTGGGGGAGTTCGGCCAGGACGTCGGCGAGGGGGCGGCCGGTGGTGGCGGCGAGCAGCGAGGCCTGGGTGAGCAGGTCCTTGGCGGCCGTCTTGCCGATGCGGGGGGCCAGATGGGCCGAGATGCGTTCGGTCAGGAGCTGGCCGCCGGTGGCGGCGAGGTTGGCGCGCATCCGCTGCGGGCGCACGGTGAGCCCCCCGGCGAGTTCGACGGCGGTGTGGGCGGCGCCGCCGGTCAGGCGCAGGGCTTCGCGCAGGGGCTGCCACTCGGCGTGCCACATGCCCGCGGAGCGTTCGTCCTCGGCCGTCATCAGCTGCGTCAGCACCCCGGCCAGGGCGGGGACCTGGAGGGCGGCGGAGCGGATCAGGGTGGCCAGGACCGGGTTCTGCTTGTGCGGCATGGCCGAGGAGGCGCCGCGTCCGGCGACGGCGGGTTCGCTGACCTCGCCGATCTCGGTGCGGGTCAGCACCAGCACATCCGCGGCGATCTTGCCGAGGGCGCCGGTGGTGTGGGCGAGGGCGGCGGCCAGGTCGGCGACGGGGGTGCGCAGGGCGTGCCAGGGCAGCACCGGCGCCGCCAGCCCGGTCTCGGCGGCGAACGCCGCGCCCAGTTCCTGAAGCACGGTGGCCGGATCGGCGCCCTCGCCGGCGTACTGGAGATATCCGGCCAGGGTGCCGGCCGCGCCGCCCAGCGCGACCGGCAGCCCGCCGTCGGCGACCCGCTGAAGGCGGCCGGCGGCGTCCAGGACGAGCTGGCGCCAGCCGGCCGCCTTCAGGCCGAAGGTGGTGGGCACGGCGTGCAGGGCCAGCGTGCGGCCCGCCATCACGGTGCTGCGGTGCTCGGCGGCCAGGTCCTTGAGCGCGTCGGCCGTGGCGTGCAGGTCGGCGAGGATCAGGCGCAGCGCGCGGGCGGCCACCAGCATCGCGCCGGTGTCCAGGATGTCCTGGCTGGTGGAGCCGCGGTGCACGTACTCCGCGGCCTGCGGGTTGCGCTGGGCGACCACCGCGGTCAGCGCCTTGACCAGCCCCACCACCGGGTTGGCGGTCTCGCGTGCGGCCAGCGCCAGCTGGCGCAGGTCCAGCAGGTCCGCCCGGGCGGCGGCGGTGATCGCCTTCGCCGCCGCCGCGGGCACCGTGCCGCACGCCGCCTGGGCGCGGGCCAGGGCGGCCTCCGCGTCCAGCATCGCCTGGAGCCAGGCCCCGTCGCCGACGGCCGCCTCCACGTCCGTGCCCGCCCGCACCGGGGAGAGCAGCCCGGCGTCCAGGTAGGCGGGCATCCCCGCCGCTTCGCCGGCCTGCTGACGCCAGGTCACGTCCGGGCCGCCTTTCCGCTCGGGGCGGCGGCCTCCTGGACCGCGGCCGGCTCCGGCTGCCCCAGGGCGGGCAGCGCCGGGGACAGGGCGAGGACGGCCGCGGCGATGGCGTCGGAGTCCTCCAGGGTCACCGAGCCGACGCCCGGCCTGATGCCCGCCGCGGTCACCCAGTGCACGGACTCGGTGGGCACCCCGTAGGCGAAGCGCCGCGGATGCGGCACCCCCTCGGCGCTGACGAGGCGGTAGGGCCGCTCGGTCACCGCCAGCCCCCCGGTCTCGTACCCGCCGCCGTCGCGGCGGGGGATGCGGTACGGGCGGCACTGGCCGCCCTCCAGCAGCTGCCGCATCAGCGGGTCCGCGGTGCGCCGCAGGTCGATGTCGGGCAGCCGGGCCTCGATCAGGGCGGTGGCCCGCACCCGCACATCCCCGATCGCGTCGGACACGGCGGTGAAGCACGGGCCGGACCCGTCGCCGGCGTCGGCCGTCACCCGCAGGGCGGGGCCGGTGACGTCGAGGATCCCGGCGTCCATGAGCGCGGCCATCTCCTCGATCCGGGAGACGGGCGGGCCGATGGACAGGTAGGCGTTGAGCGGGGTGTACCAGCGCTCCAGGTCGTCGCGGTGGGAGGCGCCGTCAAGGCCCGCGTGGTCGACGGCCAGGCGGACCTCGTTGCGCAGGTCGCGCAGGACGTCCAGGGCGGCCTTGACGGGCCCGGAGACATTGCCCTGGCGGGCCAGGCGCACATCGTCGTCGAGATGGCCGCGCAGCCAGCGGCGAAAGGCGTCCCAGTCCTTGAGCGCGCCCGGGGGAAAGGGACGGGCCACGCGGTCCCAGTCCCACCGCTGCGGCGCCCCGATCCCCGCCTCCTCAAGCAGGCGGTCCTCCTGGGGGCCCGGCGCGGTGTGCAGGTAGCGCTCGCCGAACTCCTCCACCGCCGCCGCATCCACTCCGCGGGCGGTGAGCAGGGCCGTGTAGTAGACCCCGCACACCTCCTTGGAGATCAGCGGCCACAGGTCGGCGGCGAAGTCGATGGCCGCCCCCCTCGCCGCCCGCCCGCGCAAGCCGGCGATGTGCGCGGCGGTCAGCAGCCTGGGGAAGTAGCGGCCGTGGGCGCCCTTCTCGTTCTCACCGCGCGCCTGGTAGGGCACGCCGCGCCGGGAACCGGCGACCAGGCGCGGTTCGCGGCCCGAGGGCCGGTAGACCAGACGGCCGCCGGCCCGCTCGTAGGAGCCGCCGCGGCCCTGGGTGAACAGGGCCATGTAGTCGAAGAAGTTCAGGCCCAGCCCGCGCAGCAGCACCCGCTGCCCCGGTGCGATCGCCGACAGGTCCACATCGGCGGGGTTGGCGGGCGGGACGTACACCAGGTCGTGGGCCGCGGCGAAAGCGGCCAGCTCCGCCTCGGCGGGGGTGGGCTCGGCCGGGACATGACCCTGGGCGAGCACCACCGCGGACAGGGAGCCCAGCCGGGTGCCGTCCTCCAGCACCACCGTCTGCGGCCCCGCCGGCAGACCGTCCTCGTCGTGCAGGGCCACGGCCCGCACCGGATGGGTGCGCACCGTCACATGCGCCGGCGCCTTGGCCACGACCCGGGTGAACGCCCAGATCAGATAGTGCCCGTACAGGGCGCGGGTGGGGTAGGTGTCCGGGCCCAGCGCCCGTGCCTCGGCCAGCACCGCGCCGCTGTGCCCGCCGGGCGCGGGGGTGTCCAGCGCGCCGGACTGAAGGGCCTTGGCCCACGCGTACAGGCTCGGCCCCTCCTCCAGCGGGCCCTCGATGCGGACGCTGGCGTCGGTGTAGACGGTCACCTGCGAGGCGACGGTGTTCATCAGCAGGTGCCGGGACTGTCCCGGCCGCCACACCCGCCCCGAGCCCGGCGGGTCCGGGTCGACGACATGCACGGTGACGGTGTCCCAGCGCGGTGACTTGCGTTCCTGCGCGCACAGCCGTTCCAGCACGGAAAGGCCCCGCGGTCCGGCGCCGACGATGCACACCCGTAGGTGCGCGGCAGGGCCGTCCCCGGCGGGCGGGGCGGCTGCTGCGCGAGGGTTGTGGTGCCCGGATGAGAGGGCATCGCCGGGGGGAAACTCAGCGGCCGCCGTGACCAGCGGCCCTGCGGGGAGCGCGGCGCGTTCTGCGCCGCCTCCGTGCGTACCGTCCACAGTGCCTCCTTCTTCGGCCACCGTCGGCGCAGCGGCTCAACCAGGGCTCGCTTCCGCCTGGAAGCCCACTGGAGCCGCCCCGCGCCAGCCGGCCCCCAACGAGGCTGTATCGGGACTCGAGTCGCCGGTCGGGTAATGGGGCTGCCCGCCCGGCCACGCCCCACGGCACCGGACGGCACCGCACCGACGCACCACCCACCAACCGCACCGCACCGACGCACCGACGTACCGGCGTACCGGGATGACGCACCTGACGTACCGACATGACGCACCCTCACCGACGACGCCAGGCCGAGAAGGACGCTTCAGCTGACGCCGCGCGGCGGCACGGGACGCGCACACGATCCACCACGGGGGCGAGCCACCTGATGAAGGAGCTTCGATGACGTCTCACCCATGCCCGAGGGGCCACACTCACGACAGCCGGGCCGCCGCCGGGGCCGTGCTGTGCGCGCCGTGCATCCGGCGGGTGGAACGCAGCCTGCGCGCGCTGCCCGGCCTGCACCAGGAGTGCCTGCACCAGGTGTCGCCGACGAACGCCCGGCGCACCAACCCCACCAAGGTCTCCGGCAGCCGCAAGCGGGACTACCTCGACATCTCGGTGCTCGACGCCCGCCACAACATCCTCGCCATCCTCGAGTCGTGGTCGGGCATGGTCGTCGACAAGCTCGCAACTCCCGCCCCGCCGCGCTCGGTGCCCCATCTGGCGCGGTTCCTCACCGCCCACCTGGGCTGGCTCACCGCGCAGCCTCCGGCGGCGGAGTTCGCCGACGAGATCGAGCACCTCGTCGTCGAGCTGCGGCAGATGATCGACCCCGGCTCCGGTGACCTCCAGACCCTCATCCGCCAGTGCGTGGTGGACGGCTGCGCCGGGACGATCAGCGTCCCCGCGCAGCGCGGCACCCGCGCGGCGATCGCCAGCATCAGCTGTTCCTCAGGGCACTCATGGGAGATGCGCGAATGGCTCGGTCTCAGGAAACTCATGGAGCGGCAGCGAAAGGGTGTCAGCGCATGACCAAGCCGCCCAGCCACCGCCTGGTCCCCACCAAGGTGGCCGCCCTGGCCGTCGGGGTCTCCGAGGCGACCATCCGCAAGTGGGTCAGCCGCGGGAAGATCACCCGCTACGGCGCCCCGCACCGCCGTTCCCAGTTCGACATCGAGGAACTCACCGAGATCGCCCTCCAGCGCCGGCCCTGACCCGGCGCCAGGGCACCACCCGCGCCGCCCCACCCGGCAAGTTGGTCAGCCGGGCCGGTGCGCCGCGGACCGGGCCGGAGCGCCCCGGGCGCGGGTCCCCCGCCGCTGCCCCGGGACGCTCCGGCCCGCTGCCGTCCGCCGGCCCCGCCCCGGGGCGCGTGAGCTGAGTCACTGCCTTCTGCTGTTGGCGTCCAGGGAGTCCCCGTGTCACTATCTACCCACATCTACCCTGCCCAAAAATCGTTGCGTGGCGGGGAGTTGGGCGCACACGCCCCCCATCTCACCCCCGGCCCCGCACGGGCCGGGCACACCCCTTTCCTCCTTTCGCCCAGCGGCCCGGCCCGCGCAAGACGCACCCCTACAGGCGTCGTCTCCCGCGGACCGGGCCGCTGGGCGTCATGCCGTGCCACCCCGCGCCATGGCCGCGTCACCCTTCGCCATCCACACCACTGTTTGGACGCTGCGATCCCGATGACCAAGCGATCTGACCCCAGAACAGACATAGGGAGCTGAGTGCGTTGACTCTTCCGACCTCAGCGCAGGGGCTGCCAGGCAGCCGCCGGGCCCGCTCGGTCGGCATCGGCCGCGCCCACGCCAAGGCCATCCTGCTCGGCGAGCACGCGGTCGTGTACGGCGCACCAGCGCTCGCCCTGCCGATCCCGCAGCTCGCGGTCACGGCCAGCGCCGGATGGTCCTCGCACACCGCCGACGGGCCGGGCGAGCTGTCCTACACGATGACCGGCACCCCCTCGCGGGCGCTGGTCACACAGGCCTCCGACGGGCTGCACCGGCTGATCGCGGAGTTCCGCCGGCGCGAGGGCGTGACCGGCGGCCCGCACCTGGAGGTGCTGCTGGACAGCGCGATCCCGCACGGGCGGGGGCTGGGTTCCAGCGCGGCCAGTTCGAGGGCGATCGTGCTGGCGCTGGCCGACCTGTTCGGCCGTGAACTGACCGAGGACGCGGCGTTCGAGCTGGTGCAGACGGCCGAGAACATGGCGCACGGCCGGGCCAGCGGCGTGGACGCCCGCGCGGTGGGCGCCGCCGCCCCGCTGCTGTTCCAGCAGGGCCGCACCGAGGCCCTCGCGGTGGGCTGGGACGGCCTGTTCATCGTCGCCGACAGCGGCACCGCGGGCAGCACCAAGGAAGCCGTGCAGATGCTGCGCGAGGGCTTCGGCCGCCACCCCGGCGCCCAGGAACGGTTCGTGGGCCGCGCCACGGAGCTGACATGGACGGCCCGCCAGGCGCTGGCCGAGGGCAAGCCGGAGGAACTCGGCGCCCGGCTGACGGACTACCACGACCTGATGCGCGCCGCCGGTCTGAGCACCAACACCATCGACACGCTGGTGGAGGGCGCGCTGTGGGCGGGCGCCCTGGGCGCCAAGATCACCGGCGGCGGGCTGGGCGGCTGTGTGATCGCCCTGGCCCGCCCGGAGCGGGCCCGTCAGGTCACCCGCCAACTGCACGAGGCCGGCGCCGTCCAGACCTGGGTCGTACCGCTGAAGGGGCTCGACAACCATGCTCTCTGACACTCCCGCACCCGCATCCGCATCCGCCGCCCGGCCGCTCACCGCGCCCGCCGCGCCCGCCGCGCGCGGCGCGAGCGCCGTGGCGCACCCGAACATCGCGCTGATCAAGTACTGGGGCAAGCGGGACGAGCAGCTCATGCTGCCGGTCACCGACAGCCTCTCGATGACCCTGGACGTCTTTCCCACCACCACCCACGTCCGCCTGGACCAGGACGCGCCCGAGGACCGGGCCGCCCTCAACGGCGAGGAGGCCACCGGCGAGACGCTGCGCCGCATCACCGCCTTCCTCGACCTGGTGCGGGCACGGGCGGGCAGCAGCGTGCGGGCCGTCGTCGACACCCGCAACACCGTGCCCACCGGCGCCGGACTGGCCTCCTCCGCCAGCGGGTTCGCCGCCCTGGCGACGGCCGCGGCCGCCGCCTACGGCCTGCGCCTGGACGCGGCCGGCCTGTCCCGTCTGGCCCGCCGCGGCTCCGGCTCCGCCTCCCGCTCGGTGTTCTCCTCCTTCGCCCTGTGGCACGCGGGCACCGGCACCGGCGAGGAAGGCGACACCTCCTCCTACGCCGAACCCGTGCCCGCCGCCGACAGCCTGGACGCGGCGCTGGTCATCGCCGTCGTCAACGCCGGGGAGAAGGCCGTCTCCAGCCGCCAGGCCATGCGCCGCACCGTTGAGACCTCCCCGCTGTACGGGCCGTGGGCCGCCTCCAGCCGCGACGACCTGGCCGACATGCGCTCCGCGCTGGTGCGCGGCGACCTGAAGGCGGTCGGGGAGATCGCCGAACGCAACGCGCTGGGCATGCACGCCACCATGCTCGCCGCCCGCCCCGCGGTGCGCTACCTCTCCCCGGCCACCGTCACCGTCCTGGACCGGGTGCTGAAACTGCGCCAGGACGGCGTCCTGGCCTACGCGACCATGGACGCCGGGCCCAACGTGAAGGTGCTGTGCCGCCGCGCGGACGCCGCCGACGTCGCCGACGCGGTGCGCGACGCCGCCGGCACGGTCGTCACCGCCCGCCCGGGGCCGGGTGCCCACCTGCTGGACGGGGGCGTGTGATGGCCGCGGACACGGTGGTGTGCCGGGCGCCGGGCAAACTGTTCGTCGCGGGCGAGTACGCCGTCGTCGAACCCGGCAACCCGGCCATCCTCCTCGCCGTCGACCGCTACGTCACCGTCACCGCCCGCCGACTGGACCCCGCAGCCGAGGCCGAGGCGGGCGCGGACGTGGACGTGGTGCTGTCCTCGGACCTGGCCGCCGCGCCGGTCCGGCTGCGCTGGCAGGACGGCCGCCTGGCCGACCTCGGCACCCCGGCGCCGGGCGGCGGGCCGACGTATGTCAAGGCCGCCGTCGAGACGGTGGCCCGGCTGCTGGCCGAACGCCGCCTGCCCGCCCCCCGCCTGCACCTGTCGATCACCAGCACCCTGCACGAGGACGGCCGCAAGTACGGGCTGGGCTCCAGCGGCGCGGTCACCGCCGCCACCATCAAGGCGGTGGCGGCCTTGTGCGGCCTGTCCCTGACCACCGAGGACCGCTACCGCCTCGCCCTGCTCGCCACCGCCACCATCGACGCCAAGTCCTCCGGCGGCGACCTGGCCGCCAGCACCTACGGCGGCTGGATCGCCTACCAGGCACCCGACCGGGACAAGGCCCTCGACCTGGCGGCCCGCGCCGGCCTGGAGCGGGCGCTCACCGAGCCCTGGCCCGGCCTCGCGGTGCGCCGCCTGCCCCCACCAAAGGCCCTGTCCCTCCAGGTCGGCTGGACCGGGCAGCCCGCCTCCACCACCTCGCTGGTGGCCCACCTGCACCGCCGCACCTGGCGCGGCACCGCCTCCCACCAGCACTTCCTTGACACCAGCCGCGACCTGGTGCACGCCGCCACCGACGCCCTCGAAACCGGTGACGGCCCCGGGCTGCTGAAACAGATCCGCCGCGCCCGCCACGCGCTGGCACGCCTGGACGACGAGGTCGGCCTCGGCATCTTCACCGACAAGCTGACCGCCCTGTGCACGGCCGCCGAGGCCGCCGGCGGCGCGGCCAAGCCCTCCGGGGCGGGCGGCGGCGACTGCGGCATCGCCCTGCTGGACGCCACCGCGTCCCAGGACATCTCCCACGTAACGCAACGGTGGGCCGCGGCCGGGGTGTTGCCCCTGCCCCTGCGTCCCGCCCTGGAAGGGATCGAGGAATGAGCGCTCAACGCAAGGACGACCACGTCCGGCTCGCCATCGAGCAGCAGCACACCCACCGCGGGGTCAACCAGTTCGACGAGGTGTCCTTCGTCCACCACGCCCTGGCCGGCATCGACCGGCCGCAGGTGTCGCTGGCCACCAGCTTCGCCGGCGTCACCTGGCCGGTGCCGATCTACATCAACGCCATGACCGGCGGCAGCGAGAAGACCGGCGTCATCAACCGCGACCTGGCCACCGCCGCCGCCGAAACCGGCGTCCCCATCGCGTCGGGCTCGATGAACGCCTACTTCAAGGACCCCTCCTGCGCCCACACCTTCCAGGTGCTGCGCGAGCACAACCCCGACGGGTTCGTCATCGCCAACGTCAACGCCACCGCCTCGGTGGAGAACGTCTGGCGCGCCCTGGAACTGCTGCGCGCGAACGCGTTGCAGATCCACATCAACACGGCGCAGGAGACGGCGATGCCGGAGGGCGACCGCTCGTTCGGTTCCTGGGCGCCGCAGATCGAGAAGATCGCCGCGGCCGTCGACGTCCCCGTGATCGTCAAGGAGGTCGGCAACGGCCTGAGCCGGCAGACCGTGGCCCAGCTGAAGGACCTCGGGGTGGCGGCGGCCGACGTCAGCGGCCGCGGCGGCACCGACTTCGCCCGCATCGAGAACGGCCGCCGGGAACTGGGCGAGTACGCCTTCCTCAACGGCTGGGGACAGTCGGCGGCGGCCTGCCTGCTGGACGCCCAGGGCACCGGCCTGCCGCTGCTGGCCTCCGGCGGGGTGCGCCACCCCCTGGACGTGGCCCGCGCCCTGGCGCTGGGCGCACGCGCGGTGGGCTCCTCCGGCGGCTTCCTGCGCACCCTCCTGGACGGCGGCGTACCCGCCCTCGTCGCCCAGCTTCAGACGTGGCTGGACCAGCTGGCGGCGCTGCAGACCATGCTCGGCGCGGCCACGCCCGCCGACCTGACCGGCTGCGACGTGCTCATCGAGGGCTCCCTCAGGGAGTTCTGCACCGACCGCGGCATCGACACCCGGGCGCTCGCCCAGCGCTCCACCGCAACCACGACGGGAAGCACACGATGACCGACACACACGCCATCGCCTCGGTCCCGATGCGGTGGGTGGGCCCGCTGCGGATCTCCGGCAACGTCGCCACCTGCGAGACCGAGGTGCCGCTGGCCACCTACGAATCCCCGCTGTGGCCGTCGGTGGGCCGCGGCGCGAAGGTGTCCATGCTCGCCGAGAACGGCATCGTCGCCACCCTGGTCGACGAGCGCATGACCCGCTCGGTGCTGGTGGAGGCCACCGACGCGGGCACCGCGCACACCGCCGCGCAGACCATCCACGCCCGCATCGACGAACTGCGCGAGGTGGTACGCCAGGGCAGCCGCTACGCGCAGCTGATCGGCATCCGCCACGAGATCAACGCGAACCTGCTGTTCCTGCGTTTCGAGTTCGCCACCGGCGACGCCTCCGGCCACAACATGGCCACCCTCGCCTCCGACGCGCTGCTGGGCCACCTGCTCAAGACGATCCCCGGCATCTCCTACGGGTCGATCTCCGGGAACTACTGCACCGACAAGAAGGCCACCGCCATCAACGGCATCCTCGGCCGCGGCAAGAACGTCGTCACCGAACTCCTCGTCCCGCGCGACGTGGTGGCAAACGTCCTGCACACCACCGCCGCGAAGATCGCCGAGCTGAACCTGCGCAAGAACCTCCTGGGCACCCTGCTGGCCGGCGGCATCCGCTCCGCCAACGCCCACTTCGCCAACATGCTCCTGGGCTTCTACCTGGCCACCGGCCAGGACGCCGCCAACATCGTCGAGGGCTCCCAGGGCGTGACCATGGCCGAGGACCGCGACGGCGACCTGTACTTCGCCTGCACCCTGCCGAACCTCATCGTCGGCACCGTCGGCAACGGCAAGGGCCTGGCCTTCGTGGAGACGAACCTCGCCCGCCTGGGCTGCCGCGCCGAGGCCGAGCCCGGCCACAACGCCCGCCGGCTGGCCGTCATCGCCGCGGCCACCGTGCTGTGCGGGGAGCTGTCCCTGCTCGCCGCCCAGACCAACCCCGGCGAACTCATGCGCGCGCACGTGCAGTTGGAACGCGACCACACGACACAAAAGGTTGGTGTTTAAGGCTCATGTCCAGCGATATCGCCGTCGGAATACACGATCTGTCCTTCGCCAGCACCGAGTTCGTGCTGCCGCACACGGCCCTCGCCGCGCACAACGGCACCGAGATCGGCAAGTACCACATCGGCATCGGCCAGCAGTCGATGAGCGTGCCCGCCGCCGACGAGGACATCGTCACCATGGCCGCCGCCGCCGCGGCCCCCCTCATCGCCGCCCACGGCAGCGACCGCATCCGCACCGTCGTCTTCGCCACCGAGTCCTCCATCGACCAGGCCAAGGCCGCCGGCATCTACGTGCACTCCCTGCTCCAGCTGCCCTCCGCCTGCCGCGTCGTGGAACTCAAGCAGGCCTGCTACGGCGCCACCGCCGCCCTCCAGTTCGCCATCGGCCTCATCCGCCGCGACCCCGCCCAGCAGGTCCTGGTCATCGCCAGCGACGTCTCCAAGTACGAACTCGACAGCCCCGGCGAGGCCACCCAGGGCGCCGCCGCCGTCGCCATGCTGGTGGGCGCCGACCCCGCCCTGCTGCGCATCGAGGACCGCTCCGGCCTGTTCACCGCCGACGTCATGGATTTTTGGCGGCCCAACTACCGCGACGCCGCCCTCGTCGACGGGCAGGAGTCCATCAACGCCTACCTCCAGGCCGTCGAGGGCGCCTTCAAGGACTACAGCGAACAAGGCGGCCGCACCCTTCAGGAGTTCGCCGCGTTCTGCTACCACCAGCCCTTCACCAAGATGGCCTACAAGGCCCACCGCCACCTGCTCAACTACTGCGGCGCCGACACCGACAAGGAAGCCGTCGAGGCCGCCATCGGCCTGACCACCGCCTACAACACCGTCATCGGCAACAGCTACACCGCCTCCGTCTACCTGGGCCTCGCCGCCCTGCTGGACCAGGCCGACGACCTCACCGGCCGCCCCATCGGCCTGTTCAGCTACGGCTCCGGCAGCGTCGCGGAGTTCTTCGCCGCGACCCCCGTCGCCGGCTACCGCGAGCACCTGCGCACCAAGGCCAACCGCGCCACCATCGAGCGCCGCACCCCGCTGGACTACGCCGGATACCGCGACCTGCACCAGCGGACCTTCCCCGGCGACGGCGGCGACCACCCCACCCCGGCGCAGACCACCGGCCCGTTCCGGCTGGCCGCCCTGCGCGACCACAAGCGCATCTACGAAGCCCGCTGACCCTCGGCGGCCCGCCCCCGCCCCGCGCCGGACAGCCCCCGGGAGGGGCGGGGCGGGCCGCCGAGCACCCCATCCGCTCCAGCTTTTTCCACCACACCACCTGTGACCACCACTTGAAGGGAGGGCCGCCGCATGAGCGACGTCAGGATCCTCGGTACGGGTGCCTATGTGCCGGACCGGGTTGTCTTGAACGACGAGGTCGGTGCGGCAGCCGGGGTCGACGACGCCTGGATCACCCGCAAGACCGGGATCCGCCAGCGCCGTTACGCCGCCCCCGGCCAGGCCACCTCGGACCTGGCCGCCGAGGCCGCACGCGCCGCCCTGGAGGCGGCGGGCATCACCGCCGACCAGCTGTCCGTGATCGTGGTCGCCACCTCCACCCCGGACCGCCCCCAGCCGCCCACCGCCGCCTACGTCCAGCAGCACCTCGGCGCCGCCGCCGCGGCCGCCTTCGACGTCAACGCCGTCTGCTCCGGCTCGGTGTTCGCGCTGTCCGCGGCCGAAGGCGTCCTCGCCCGCCGCGGCGGCCACGCCCTGGTCATCGGCGCGGACATCTACTCCCGCATCCTCGACCCCACCGACCGCAAGACCGTCATCCTCTTCGGCGACGGCGCCGGAGCCCTCGTGCTGGGCCCCGCCCAGAGCGGCCCGCGCATCCGCCACAGCACCCTGCACACCTTCGGCGAGATGTCCCACCTGATCGAGGTGCCCGCCGGCGGCAGCCGCCGCCCCCTGGACCCGGCCGGCCTGGATGAGGGCCAGCAGTACTTCGCGATGATCGGCCGCGAGGTGCGCCGCTTCGTCAACGACCACCTGCCGCAGCTGGCCAAGCAGTTCCTGCACGAGGCCGGGGTCATCCCCGACGACATCCGCCACTTCGTGCCCCACCAGGCCAACGGCATCCTCCTGGAAGAGGTCTTCGCCAAGATGGCCCTGCCGCACGCCACCATGCACCAGACCCTCGCCGACCACGCCAACACCGGCGCCGCGTCCATCCCCCTCACCCTGGACGCCGCCGCCCGCCAGGGCGCCTTCCACCCCGGCGAACTGATCCTCATCGCCGGGTTCGGCGGCGGCATGGCCGCGGGCCTCGCCCTCGTCGAATGGTGACCCGTCCGCGCCCGGCCCCCACCGCACACCAGCTGTTGTCCGCATGAGTTCTTCCCGTACAAGGAGATAGGTGTGACCACGGAAGTGACCTCCTCGCCGGGCACGGGCCAGGATCCGGCCGCCGCCGCGCGCCGCACCAGCCAGGTGCTCCTCGGCCGCGTCGAGGAGCACCTGCGTTCCTTCCTCACCGCCGAGCACGACACCTGGGCGACGGTCGACGAACGCGCCGTCGTCGCCGTCGACGCCCTGAGCGACCTGGTCGCCTCCGGCGGCAAACGCATCAGGCCCGCCTTCTGCGTCACCGGCCACCTCGCCGCCGGCGGCGACCCGGACGACGGCGCGATCGTCGCGGCCGCCGCCGCCCTGGAGATGCTGCACGTCTCCGCCCTCGTCCACGACGACGTCTTCGACGCCTCCACCCGCCGCCGCGGCGAGCCCACCGTCCACGCCCACCACAGCGCCCTGCACACCGCCAACGCCTGGCAGGGCGAGGCCCGCCGCTTCGGCGAGAGCGTCGCCGTCCTCGTCGGCGACCTCGCCCTGGTCTACTCCGACCAGCTGATGTCGAGCGCCCCGGCCACCGTGCTGGAGGTGTGGAACACCCTGCGCGCGGAACTGATGATCGGCCAGTACATGGACATCGCCGCCGCCGCGGAGTTCTCCGTCGACCCGCGCCTGTCCCGCCTCGTCGCCCTGGTCAAGTCCGGCCACTACACCATCCACCGGCCACTGGCCGTCGGCGCGAGCGTCGCCGGACGCCCCGACCTCGCCCCCGCCTTCAAGGAGTACGGCGAAGCCGTCGGCGAGGCCTTCCAGCTCCGCGACGACCTGCTGGACGCCTTCGGTGACGCCGCCGACACCGGCAAGCCCGCCGGCCTGGACTTCCAGCAGCACAAGATGACCCTGCTGCTGGGCTGGGCGATGCAGCGCGACGACCGCATCCGCACCCTGGTCACCAGCGGCCGCCACGCACCCGCCGAGGTCCGCGACCGGCTGCTGGACACCGGCGTGCCCGCCGACGTCGAAGCGCACATCGCCGACCTCGTCGAACGGGGCTGCAAGGCCATCGCCGACGCCCCCATCGACACCGTCTGGCGCGACGAACTGACCGCCATGGCCACCAAGGTCGCCTACCGCAACGCCTGACACCGCCAACGGCACCCGGCACCCCTCGGGGTGCCACCACGCCGCACCCACATCCGACCGGGGGACCAGACATGCCGATGCGCATCTACGCAAGGACGGTGCGCGCCCTTGAACAGCTCAGCGCCTCCCTGGGGATCACCCTCCTGCGGATCTCCATAGGCCTCATCTACGTGTGGTTCGGGGCACCGAAGTTCGTCCCCGGCCTCAGCCCGGCCGAGGCCCTGGCCGCCGACACCACCGAACGGCTCACCTTCGGACTCCTTTCCGGAGGCACCGCCTCCGTCCTGACCGGCGCCCTGGAAACCACCATCGGGCTCCTCCTGATCAGCGGCAGGGCCCTGGCCCCCACCCTGCTGCTGCAACTCGCCCACATGGCGGGCACCTTCACCCCGCTGCTGCTCTTCCCCGACCGGACCTGGGAGACGTACGGGATCTGCACCCTGGAGGGCCAGTACATCCTGAAGAACCTGGTCCTGGTCGCGGCCTCCATCGTCATCCTCGGCCACTCCCGCAACCGCCCCCAGCCCCCGCCCGGCCCTGCGCACGGCACCGGCGCCTGGCCGTGGACGGCCGGCGAACAGCCCGCCCACGCCCACGCCCGCGGCCCCGCCGCACCCCCCGACGACCACCACACCCCCTGACCTCCACCCCCCGGCCGCCCCCCAAAAAAAAAGGGGGGCGGGGGAGAGCCGGGGAACACCCACGCCCCACCCCGCCGACGACCGCCCCGCACGGGCCGCCTCCCGGCCCGAGGGCCGGGGCAGCCACGAAGGAAGGCCCCGATGACGACTTTCTCCTTCGAGTTCTTCCCGCCCCGCACCACGGCGGGCGAGCGCACCCTGTGGAACGTCCTGCGCCGCGTGGAAGCCCTGCACCCCGACTTCGTCTCCGTCACCTACGGCGCCGGCGGCTCCTCCCGCGAGAAGACCATCGGCATCACCCGCCGCATCGCCGCCGAGACCACCCTGCGCCCCGTCGCCCACCTCACCGCCGTCGGCCACTCGGCCGCCGAACTGCGCCACATCATCGGCCAGTACGCCGACGCCGGCATCCGGGACGTCCTGGTGCTGCGCGGCGACCCGCCCGGCGACCCGCAGGGACCCTGGACCGCGCACCCCGAGGGCTTCACCTACGCCTACCAGCTCGTCGAACTCGTCCGCTCGCTGGGGGACTTCACCATCGGCGTGGCCGCCTTCCCGGAGATGCACCCGCGCTCACGCGACTGGGACAGCGACATCCGCCACTTCGTGGCCAAGTGCCGGGCCGGCGCCGACTACGCCATCACCCAGATGTTCTTCCGCGCCGAGGACTACCTGCGCCTGCGCGACGCGGTCACGGCCGCGGGCTGCGACATCCCGATCATTCCCGAGATCATGCCCGCCACCGACGTACGCCAGATCAGCCGCTTCGCCGAACTGTCCGGCGCCACCTTCCCCGAGGACCTCGCCCACCGCCTCGAAGCGGCCCGCACCGACCCGGCCGCCGGGCACCGCATCGGCGTCGAGCACGCCACCGCCCTGGCCCGCCGCCTGCTCGCCGAGGGCGCCCCCGGCCTGCACTACATCACCCTCAACAAGGCCACCGCCGCCCTCGACGTCCACCGCGCCGTGCAGGACTCCCACCCGGTCGCCGCCCCCTGAACCGGGCTTGGGCGGGGTGGGGGAAGCCGGTTCGCCGTCCACGCGGACCGGCGTGTACAGATCACCGGCCAACGCGTGCCGCCCACACGGGAGTTGATAGCTTGTGAGGTGTGGCGCGGTTGGTCAGGCGGGCGTTCAAGTACCGCTTCTATCCCACGGACGAGCAGGCGGCTGAGCTGTCGCGCACGTTCGGCTGCGTCCGCCTCGTGTACAACAAGGCTCTTCTGGACCGTACACGTGCCTGGTACGGCGGGCAGCGCCGGATCTCCTACGTGCAGTCGTCGGCGGCGCTGACGCAGTGGAAGAAGACCGAGGAACTCTCCTTCCTGGCAGAGGTGTCCTGCGTGCCGCTCCAGCAGGCGCTGCGTCACTTGCAGACGGCGTTCGCCAACTTCTTCGCCAAGCGGGCGAAGTACCCGCGGTTCAAGTCGAAGAAGAAGTCCCGGGCGTCGGCGGAATACACCCGCAGCGCGTTCAAGTGGCGTGACGGGAAGCTGACTCTGGCGAAGATGGCGGATCCCTTGGACATCCGCTGGTCGCGTCCTTTGCCCGAGGGTACGGTGCCGACCACGGTGACGGTGTCCCGCAATGCGGCAGGTCGCTGGTTCGTGTCCCTGCTGTGCGAGGACCGCATCGCTCCGGCTCCCGCCACCAGTGCGGTGGTCGGTATCGACGCCGGGATCACGTCCCTGGTGGCCCTGTCCACCGGGGAGAAGATCACCAACCCGGGGCATGAGCGGCGTGACCGTGCCCGCCTGGCCCGCGCGCAGCGTGAGCTGTCGCGGAAGGTGAAGGGTTCGGCGAACCGGGAGAAGGCCCGGCGTCGCGTCGCCAGGGTCCATGCGCGGATCGTGGACCGGCGCCGTGACTTCCTGCACAAGCTGTCGACTCGTCTCGTCCGTGAGAACCAAACGGTCGTGATCGAGGACCTCACCGTCCGTAACCTGCTGAAGAACGGCAAGCTCGCGCGCGCCATCTCGGACGCGGCCTGGACGGAACTGCGCTCCATGCTGGAGTACAAGTGTGCCTGGTACGGGCGCGAACTCGTCGTGATCGACCGCTTCTTCCCCAGCTCGAAGATGTGCGGGAACTGCGGCGTGGTCCGCGAGAAACTGCCGCTGAACGTCCGCGAGTGGACGTGCGACTGCGGCACCACGCACGACCGCGATGTGAACGCGGCACGCAACATTCTGGCCGCCGGGCTGGCGGCGTCTGCCTGTGGAGACGGTGTAAGACCTCAACGGGAGCCCTCCCGGACGGGGCGGTCGTCGGTGAAGCAGGAAGCCCAGCGGGCGACCGCTGGAATCCCCTGCCTTTAGGCGGAGGAGGAAGTCAAGGTGCCCGCCGTCGACACCGCCCTGGCCGCCCTGCCCCCCGGCAAGGAAGGCACCGGCAGCGCCCTGAGCGCCACCCTGCGCCAGGCCGGCGGCGCCATCGGCATCGCCCTGCTGGGCAGCCTCCTCACCCAGGTGTTCACCGGCCGCCTGGACACCCGAGCCCTGCCCGGCGACGCCGCCGACTCCGCCCGGGAGTCCGTCATCGCCGCCCAGGCCGTCGCCGCCCGCCTCGACCTGCCGCACCTGGCCCGCTCCGCCGAGGCCGCCTTCACCGACGGCATGACGGCCGTGCTCCTGCTGTGCGGCATCACCGGCCTGGCCGCGGCCGTCCTCGCCGCCTTCACCCTCCCCGACGACCGCCCGGCACCCGCCGTGCACCCCCGCACCCCCGACGTCACCCAGACGCTGCCCACGGTGGCCGACGGGAGGCGACAATGACCGTATGCGCGCAGCCACCACCGACACCACCACCTCCGCGGCCGCCCCGGACGCCGACGCCGGCCTCGGCCTGCGCGAGCGCAAGAAACGGCGCACCCGCCAGGCCATCCGCGCCGCCGCCCGCCGCCTGATCGACGAGCGGGGATACGACAACACCACCATCGAGCAGATCGCCGCCGCCGCCGACGTCTCACCCAGCACCGTCTTCCGCTACTTCCCCAGCAAGGAGTACATGGTGCTGCGCGAGGAGGAGTACGCCGACTTTGGCGCGGCGTTCCTGCGCGAGCGCCCCGCCGACGAACCCCCCCTCCTCGCCCTGCGCCAGGCCCTGACCCAGATGGCCCGCACCCTGGGCGAGGAGTTCCACACCGAGTACCAGTGGCGGATCGAACTGGCCCGCAAGGTCCCCGCCGTACGGGCCCAGATGCAGGACAGCCAGGACAGGTCCGTGGCCGCCCTGACCGCCGCGCTCGCCGAACGGGCCGGGCGCCCCGCGGACGACTTCGACCTGCGCGTCCTGGTGGGCGCCGTCATGGGCGGCCTGCACCAGGTCGTCCTGCACTGGGGCGAACACGGCCGCGAGGGCGACCTCGCCCAGCTGATGGACCGCGCCCTGGCCGTGCTCGGACGCGACCTCGCCACCCCCGACCGCTCCTGACAGCGGCGTCAGGCGGCAGGCGGCACCCGCCTCAGTGCTCCTCGCGCAGCCCCCACGGCGAGCCGTACTCGCCCAGCAGGTCCAGGAACGGGCGCGGCGCCAGCGCCTCCGGCCCGAGGACACCCCGGCCCGACCAGACACCGGTGGCCAGCAGCTCCAGCGCGACCACCGGGTTGAGCGCCGTCTGCCAGACCACCGCCTGCGAGCCGTACTCCCGCATCGACCACTGGTTGTCCACCACGTGGTACAGGTACACCTCGCGCGGCGCCCCGTCCTTGGTGCCCCTGACCCAGGTGCCCGCACACGTGCGGCCCGTCATCCGCTCCCCGAGACCGGCCGGATCCGGCAGACAGGCGGCCACCACGTCCCGCGGGGAGACCCGCACCGGCCGCCCGTCCGCATCGCGCACGGTCACCGGGGCGGTGGCATCCAGACCCAGCTCCCGCAGCGTCTTCAGCCGGGCGATGAAGTCCCCGCCGAGCCCGTACTTGAAGGTGACCCGGCGGGCGTCCACCCAGCGGGGGATCAGCAGCACCTCCTCGTGCTCGACGTTGACGCACTCCACCGCCCCGATGCCCTCGGGGAACTCGAACACCTCCGGCTCGCTGAACGGGGCCGTGGTGAACCAGCCCCGCCCCTTCTCCCAGACGACCGGCGGGTTCAGGCACTCCTCGATCGTCGTCCAGATACTGAACGACGGCGCGAACTCATACCCCTCCACCCGCAGGTCGGCGCCGTCGCGCACCCCGATCTCCTCGATCTCGTCGAAGAGTTCGTCGGCGGCGTAGCGGGCGAAGACATCCGACAGGCCCGGCTCCACACCCATCCCGACCAGCGCCAGGCGCCCGCTCTGTTCCCACTGCCGCGCCAGCGCGAACTGCTCGTCGCCGAGCTTGACCCCGCACTCCTGATACGGGTGGGAGGCGTGCGGCACGGACAGCGACATCGCCATGTCCACATAGTCCGCCCCCGCCGCGAGCGCCGCCCGGAACAGCGGCATCACAAACCGCGGATCGGTGGCGTTCAGCAGCACGTCACAGCGCTCCTCGACGAGCAGGCGGCGCACCGCCTCCTGATCGCAGGCGTCCAGCTGCCGCGCACTGAAACGCGCCCGCCGCTCACCCAGCGCCGCGAGCGCGGCCTCGGCCCGGCCCAGATCCACATCGGCGACGACCATATGGGCGAGGAAGTCACGCCGGGCGGCGATCCGGGTGACAGCCGTCCCCACCCCACCCGCACCCACCAGCAGCACGCGCATGCCACACACACCTTTCCGCCCCCGGGCACCGCGCCCTTCGGGGGCACGCCGATGCAACAAGACACCGCAGGATAAGGTCAACCCTGTTGGCATAAGGGCCGGTGCGGCGGCACGGAAGGCGGTGGGGCATGGCCAAACAGGTGGTCCCCGAAACGGCACGGCGGCGGCGCCGCCCCACCCGCGGCGGCACCGTCCTCACCGAGGAACTCATCGTCCGCACCGCCCTGCGCGTGCTGCGCGAACACGGCAGCACCGGACTGACGGCCCGCCGCCTGGGCGCCGCCCTGGGCGCCGACGCCAGCACCCTCTACCGCTACTTCACCGGCATGGACGACCTCACCCGCGCCATCGGCGACGAACTGATGGGCCGCGCCCTCGACAGCTGGACGGCCACCGGCCACTGGCGCACCGACCTGCGCGCCCTGGGCCTGGCCATCCACGCCGCCTACCTCGCCCACCCGCAGGCCGCCGTCCTCACCGCCAGCCGCGTCACCGGCCGCCCCCGCGAGATCGCCGTCGACGAGACCATCCTCGGCATCCTGCGCGGCACCGGCCTGCCCGACGAGAGCGCGGTGCGCGTCTACCACACCTTCATCGACCAGAGCCTGGCCTTCGCCGCCCTGGACGCCGCGTCCCTCGCCCTGGCCGACACCGCCCGCACCCGCGACGAGGCGATGTGGCACTCCACCTACGCCCGCCTGCCCGCCGACACCCACCCCCACATCGCCGCCACCGCCCACCTCCTGGCCCGCCGCATGCCCCACAGCGCCTACCCGGCCGCCCTCCAGATGCTGCTGGACCACATCGCCGCCCAGCTCCCGCCGCCCACGGCCTGAACCGGCCCGGCAGCGGGGGCGGTGCTCTCCCGCGTGCCCCAGACTCGAAGCAGAAGACGCCGGCGACCGCGTACGAGGGGGTGGCACCCGTGCACGATGTGCCGCTGTGGCTGTGGATGGTGTTCGCCGTCACCGTGCTGGTGTCCCTGGCGGTCGACCTCCTCGCCCACCGGCGGGCCCACGTCATCGGCTTCAAGGAGGCCGCCGCCTGGAGCGCCGTCTGGGTGGGCCTGGCCGTCGTCTTCGGTCTCACCGTCTTCCTCGTGGTCGGCACGACCGCCGGAGTGGAGTACACCACCGCCTGGCTGCTGGAGAAGAGCCTGTCGGTCGACAACCTCTTCGTCTTCGCCCTGATCTTCGGCTACTTCAAGGTCCCCAGGGCCTACCAGCACCGCGTGCTGTTCTTCGGCGTCCTGGGCGCCCTGGTCTTCAGGGGCGTCTTCCTCGCCGCCGGCGTGGCGGTGGTCAGCCGCTTCACCGCCGTCCTGTTCGTCTTCGCCGCCGTCCTCTTCTACAGCACCTACAAGATCCTCAAAGAGGAGGACGACAGCTTCGACCCGGGCCGGAGCGTCGCCGTCAGGCTGCTGCGCAAAGTCGTCCCCGTCCAGGACGACTACGCCGGCCACCACTTCTTCGTCCGGCAGGCGGGCAGGCGCGTCGCCACCCCGCTGCTCGCCGTCGTCGCCGCCATCGAGGCGGCCGACCTCGTCTTCGCCGTCGACAGCGTGCCCGCCGTCCTGGCCGTCAGCAGCGACACCTTCATCGTCTACACCAGCAACGCCTTCGCCATCCTGGGGCTGCGCGCCCTGTACTTCATGCTGGCCGGCCTGCTCGACCGCTTCCACTACCTCAGCAAGGGCCTGGCGCTCATCCTGGCCTTCATCGGCGTCAAGCTCATCCTCCAGGCGTCCCACAAGACGATCAGCACCGCCGTGCCCGAGATCCCCTCACTCCTCAGCCTCGCCGTCATCGCCACCGTGCTGACCGTCTCCATCGCGCTCAGCCTGCTGCGCCCTCCGCCCGGCACCGGCACGGCCCCACAAGAAGGTCAAAGAACTCACAAAAATACATAAAACGACGGTAAAGTGGCTGTTATGAACAGCGACCGGAAACGCAGAGCGACCCCACCGGCCCCCTACCTGTGCCGCTCCTGCAAGCAGCCGGTGGACACCGTCGTGGAACGGCACAAGACCATGGGCGTCTACGTGCCCCTGTGGACCGCGGGCCCCTGCCACAACCCCCGGTGCGAACGGTTCGTGCCACGGCGCGTGCCGATCGACTCGGCCCGCGGCGCGGTCTGGCGCACCGCAACCGACTGGAAAGGCCAGTAGCGGCACAGCACCGCGACCACACCGGTGCCGTAGCCCTTGCCGCGGGCGGACGGCAGCAGCCCCAGCCCGAGGTGCGCCAGCCGGCTGTGGGTGTCGATGCCCCACAGCGTCGCGGTGCCCACCAGTGCGCCGCCCGCCAACTCCACCACGGAGAACGGGACATGCCCCTGCTCGGTGTCGTCCACCACCAGCCGCGGGTCCTTCGAGCCGGGCGACAGGGGCCGCCACGGCCGGGCGGCGGCGCTCAGTGCAAGCACAGGCAGAACGGATGCCCGGCGGGGTCCGCGTAGACGCGCCAGTTGGCCTCGGTACGCAGCTGGTCGGTGCGCTCCAGCACGGTCGCGCCCAGGGCCAGCGCCCGCTTCTCCTCACCGTCGAGGTCGTCCACGTCGAAGTCCAGGTGCAGCTGCTGCGGGCGCTCCTGGCCGGGCCAGCGCGGCGCCCGGTAGCCGTCCACGCGCTGGCAGGCCAGCGGCGTCCCCTCGAACCCGTGCACCTCCACCCAGTCGGGATCCTCCGCGTCAGCGACCACCCGCCCGCCGAGCAGCTCCGCGTAGAACGTGGCGAGCCCCACCGGATCGGCACAGTCCAGCGCGACCGCCTGTAGCTTCCGAATCACTTCCGGCACCCCTCACTCATCAGCCGCTTCCGTAACGCTTCCGCGCGCCAGGGGGTCGTACCCGCCGCCGCGGCGGGCATGCGCGCAGACCGTGGCCGCGGGCCCTGACCCCGGCCGCCGCCGGTTGCGGCGCCGCGGCCCAGCAGCAGCCGGGCCGCCTCGGCACCGACCGACGGCCCGCCTGCCCCCCCCCGGCCTCAGGCCCGGGCCAGGCGCAGCGTCATCAGCTGGAACGGGCGCAGGGTCACCGGGATGCGGGTGCCGTCAGCGGACGGGTGCGGGCCGGGCAGGGGGCGCTCCAGCAGGTCGGTCGCCGTCACCGTCGTGACGTCGAAACCGGCCGTCAGGGTGGCGCGGGCCCGGCCGCCGTGGGCCTCGTGGAAGCGCACCACCACATCGCCGCTGCCGTCGTCGGCGAGCTTCACCGCCGTGATCACCACCGCGTCCCGGTCGACACCGACCAGCGGGGCCACCTCCCGCCCTCCGGCCAGACGCCGCTCGGGCAGGTTGATGCGCCAGCCCTCGCGCACCGCCTCGGCGATGCCCGCGCCGGGCACCAGGGCGTGCCGGAAACGGTGTACGCCCTGGTCGGTCTCGGGGTCGGGGAAACGCGGGGCGCGCAGCAGGGAGGCGCGCACCGTGGTCGTCGTACCGCCGTCGGCACGCACCGTGCGGGTGACGTCGTGGCCGTAGGTGGAGTCGTTGACGAGCGCCACGCCGAAGCCGGGCTCCTCCAGGTGGACGAAGCGGTGGTTGCACGCCTCGAACTTGGCCGCCTCCCAGCTGGTGTTGGTGTGGGTGGGCCGGTGGACGTGCCCGAACTGGGTCTCGGAGGCGTAGCGTTCGGCGTGCACGTCCAGCGGGAAGGCGAGCTTGAGGAACTTCTCCGTCTCGTGCCAGTCGGCCGCCGTGTCGATCACCAGCCGCCGCTCGCCGGGCGCCAGCGTGAGCACCTGGGTGACACGGGAGGCGCCGAAGGAGCGCACCACCCGCACCGACACCCCGTCCGCCCCGGCCGCGACCTCGTCGGCGTCGGTGAGGTCGGTGACGGTGTGGCGGTAGAACTCGTCCACGTCCCAGGCGTCCCACATGTTGGGGAAGTCGGCGTGCAGCTGGAGCAGGTTCGCGGCCTGTCCCGGCGCGATCGTCTCGCGGTCGGCTTCGATGTCGTAGGCGGCCACCACCAGCCCGCCGGCGTCGATCTCCACCCGCAGCAGCCCGTTGTTCAGGACGAAACCGCCCTGCGCGCGGGCGGTGACGGCCGTGCCGCCGCCGACCGCGGCAACGGCGGCGCCGCCCGCGGCGACCCCGAAGCGCTCGTGCGGGGCGGCGTTGAACACCAGCTCCAGGCCGCCCTCACCGGCCAGCGCCCGCTGCGCGCCGCTGATGATCCCCTCCAGCTCGGCGGCGAGCCGCGCGTAGGTGGCGCGGGCCTCGCGGTGCACCCAGGCGATGGAGGACCCGGGCAGGATGTCGTGGAACTGGTGCAGCAGCACCGTCTTCCAGATCCGGTCCAGCTCCTGATACGGGTAGGGGAAACCGGTGCGCACCGCGGCGGTCGCGGCCCACAGCTCCGCCTCGCGCAGCAGGTGCTCGCTGCGCCGGTTGCCCTGCTTGGTTGCCGCCTGGCTGGTCAGGGTGGCCCGGTGCAGCTCCAGGTACAGCTCGCCCACCCACACCGCCGGATCGGGGTACTCCGCCTCGGCCTTGGCGAAGAACTCCGACGGTGTCTCCCACACCACCGTCGGGGAGCCCTCCAGGTCACGCACCCGGGCCGCCTTGGCGACCATCTCCCGGGTGGTGCCGCCGCCCCCGTCACCCCAGCCCGTGGGGGCCAGCGAGTGCCGGGCCACTCCCTTGTCCTTGAAGTTCTTCTGCGCGTGGGCCAGTTCGCTGCCCTTCATCGAGCAGTTGTAGGTGTCCACCGGCGGGAAGTGGGTGAAGATCCGCGTCCCGTCGATGCCCTCCCACAAGAACGTGTGGTGCGGGAACCTGTTCGTCTGCGACCAGGAGATCTTCTGCGTCAGCAGGTACTTCGACCCGGCCGCCTTGATGATCTGCGGCAGTCCCGCCGCGAAACCGAACGTGTCGGGCAGCCACGCCTCGTCGTTCTCGATGCCGAACTCGTCCAGGAAGAACCGCTTGCCGTGCACGAACTGCCGGGCCATCGCCTCCGAGCCGGGCATGTTGGTGTCCGACTCCACCCACATCCCGCCCGCGGGCACGAACCGGCCCTCGGCGACGGCCTTCTTCACCCGCGCCCACACCTCCGGCCGGTGCTCCTTGACCCACGCCCACTGCTGCGCCTGCGACATCGCGAACACGAAGTCGGGCTCGTCGTCCAGCAGCGCGGTCATGTTGGAGGTGGTACGGGCCACCTTGCGGACCGTCTCGCGCAGCGGCCACAGCCACGCCGAGTCGATGTGCGCGTGCCCCACCGCGCTGATGCGGTGCGCGGAGGGCACCGCGGGCGCGGCGAGCACCCCGGCCAGCCGGTTACGGGCCGCCGCGGCGGTGCCGCCGATGTCCTGCAGGTCCAGGGCGTCCAGCGCCGCGTCGACGGCGCGCAGGATGTCGTAGCGGCGCGCGGAGTCCTGCGCCAGCTCCGCCATCAGCTCGCCCAGCACCTCCAGGTCGATCACCAGCTGCCACACCGTCTCGTCGAAGACGGCCAGATCCATCCGGGCCAGCCGGTACTGCGGCTCGCTGCCCGCGGTCTCCTTGTCGCCCAGCTGGGTGGGCAGGAAGGGGTGGTAGTCCAGGATGACCGGGTTGGACGCGGCCTCGATGTGCAGCCGCACCTCCTCCCCGCCCGCCACCGGCGCGCCGACGCGGACCCACTGGTTGCGCGGGTTGAGGCCCTTCACCGGGCTGCCGTCCGCCCGGTAGACCAGGCCCTCGCACTGGAAGCCGGGCATGTTCTCGTCGAAGCCGAGGTCCAGGACCGCCTCCACCGTCCGGCCCGCCCACCGCTCGGGGACGGTGCCGGTGACGGTGAACCAGCTGGTGCCCCAGGGCGCGCCCCAGCGGGCGCCGACCTCGATCGGCTGACCGGCGGCGGCGAGCCCCTCGGCGACCGGCACGGGCTCGCCGGGGGCGTGCCACACCGCCACCTCAAGGGGCACGGACTCGGGGTAGACGGCGGGGCGGATGCGCTCGTCCAGGACACGCTTGAGGCGGGCTTCGACGAGGGCGCGGTCGTCATGCATGCGGGGTGCTCCAGGAGAAGGGGTGGGTGCGGCAGCGGGTGGTTACCAGGATCGGACGGGTACGGCGTTCAGGCGAGGGCGCCCGGCCGTGGCGCGGGCAGCACCTGACCGGCGGTGACGACCTCGGTGATGGACCGGGCGCGCAGGTGCTCCGCGTCCGCGGCGCGCTCGTCGAGGACAGTGGTGGGCCGGGCCCCGTCGGCGGCCAGCCGGAAGAACGCCTCGAACACCGGCCCGCCCGGGGCGAGCCGGCCGCGCAGCGCCGGATCGGCGGGCACCACCAGGGCGGTGGTGCGCGGCGCCGGGGCAGGGTGCGCGGCGCGGGCGGCGGCGGCCAGCACCGCGGCGGTGTCCTTGGCCCGCCGGTCACTGCCGAGCAGGCCCAGGCCGTACTCCAGCTCGGGGAAGTCGGCCAGGTCGCGGGAGACGTCGTGGGAGCACCACCAGGTGATCCCCCACAGGTCGGGGCAGTCCAGCACCGCCTTGATCGTCGCCTCGGTGAAGGCGGCGGCGTGCTCGGCCGGGACCAGCGGGGCGGGCGCGCCGACCTCCTGCAGCCACACCGGCCGGTCCGGCCGCCCGGCCCACGCCTTGCTCAGCTCCACGAGGTAGGCGGCATGGTGCTCGGCCGGCACCGAGGTGCGGCCGTAGCGCTGGGCGGTGCCGTTGAACACCCAGGAGTGCACGGCGGTCACCGCGCCCAGCCGGGCGGCCTGGGCGGGGGTGAAGGGCTGGTCGCTCTGGTACCAGGTGGCGTCGTACTCGGCATGCAGGTGCAGCCGTCCCGGCGCGCCCTCCTCGCAGGCGGCGAGCATCCGCGTCAGCCAGGCCTCGATCTGCGAGGCGGTGGCCGGGTCGGGGTCGGGGTGCGGGCCGGCGGAGAACTGGTTGATCTCGTTGCCCAGCGTCATGCCGATGAAGTTGGGCCGGTCGGCGAGCGCGGCGGCCAGGGTGCGCAGGTAGGCGGCCTGCCCGTCGACGACTGCCGGGTCGGTGAACAGGTTGCGCCGGTGCCAGGTCCGCGTCCAGGCGGGCAGGAAGTCGAAGCTGGACAGATGCCCCTGGAGGCCGTCCACGTTGACGTCCAGGCCGCGCTCGGCGGCGGCGTCGGCGAGCGCGATCAGCTGCTGCACCGCGCGGGGCCGGATCAGGGTGCGGTTGGGCTGGAAGTAGGGCCACAGCGCGAACACGCGGACGTGGTCCACGCCGAGCGCGGCGATGGAGTCCAGATCGGCGCGTACGGAGTCCAGGTCGAAGTCGAGCCAGTGGTGGAACCACCCTTCACTGGGGGTGTAGTTGACGCCGAAGCGCACGGCAGGGGGCATGGGGAAGGTCCTTGGAACTGGGGGGTGGCGGGGCTCAGCCCTTGACGGCGCCCTCGCCCACACCGCGGAAGAAGTACCGCTGGAGGCAGGCGAAGAGCACGATGAGCGGAGCCACGGCGATGATCGTTCCCGCGGCGACCAGGCGCTGGTCGTTGGCGAAGGTGCCGTGCAGGTAGTTCAGGCCGATGGTCAGGGTGAACTTGGACGGGTCGCTCAGCACGATCAGCGGCCACAGGAAGTCGTCCCAGGCACCCATGAACGCGAAGATCGCGACGACCGCGAGGGTGCCCTTCACCGACGGCAGCGCGATGTACACAAAACGCTGCCAGACGTTGGCGCCGTCGACATAGGCCGCCTCCTCCACCTCGTGCGGCACGCTGAGGAAGGCGTTGCGCATCAGCAGCACGTTCAGCGCGCCGACCGCGCCCGGCAGTACCACACCGACCAGGGTGTTGTTCAGGCCCAGGTCCCGCATGGTGGTGAACTGGGCGATGATGATGCTCTCCACCGGCACCAGCATCGCCAGCACGAACACCAGACTGGCCGTGCGGCGCCCGGCGAACCGCAGCCGCGCCAGGGCGTACCCGGCCAGCGCCGCACCGGCACAGTTGGTGACCACACTGGCGGCGGCGACCTTCAGCGAGTTCAGCGCGTAGTCCCACACCGGGATGGTGTCGGCGACCCGCTCGTAGTTGTGCAGCGTGGGATCGTCGGGCAGGAACGACGGCGGCGAGCTGTAGATGTCCTCCGCCGGCCCCTTCAGCGAGGTCGACAGCTGCCACAGGAACGGGCCGATCGTCAGCGCCAGCACGGCGACCAGCAGCAGGTAGCGCAGCACCAGCTCACCGGCGCTCACCGGCCGCCCGTCCCGGTCGTGGCGCCGCGCACGCCGCCCGTCGGGCACCGCCGGGGCGGGTGCGGCGGGCGCCGCGGCGGGCTGGGCACGCGTCTTGCGCGTCGTCAGGCTCATGACTCGTCCTTCCGGTCCGCGCGCAGCACCAGCAGCATCAGCACCACCGTGATCACGAAGACCACCAGGGAGATCGCCGAGGCGTAGCCGACCCGGCCGCTCAGCCCGGTGCCGGTGCGCTGGATCAGCATGATCAGGGTGGTGTCCTCACCGGCCGGCCCGCCGGTGGGCCCGGCCATCAGGTACACCTCGGAGAACACCTTGAACGCGGCGACCGAGGACAGCGCCGCCACCAGCACCATCGTGGAGCGCACCGCGGGCACGGTGACGGTCCAGAACCGGCGCACCGCTCCCGCCCCGTCGACGGCGGCGGCCTCGTGCAGCTCACGCGGCACATTGGCCAGCGCCGCCAGATAGATGATCATGTAGTAGCCCAGGCCCTTCCACACGGTGACCGCCATGGCGCTCACCAGCAGCAGCCACTGGTCGCTGAGGAAGCCCACCGGGCCGGCGCCCAGCAGCTCAAGCATCGAGTTGACCAGGCCCCGGTCGTCCAGCAGCCACACCCAGATCAGGCCCACCACCACGATCGAGGCGACGACCGGGGTGTAGAACGCGGACCGGAAGAAGGCGATGCCGGGGATGTTGCGCTGCACCAGCAGCGCGAGCAGCAGCGGCAGGACCACCAGCGCGGGCACCACGCCCAGCACGTACAGCGTGCTGTTGCGCAGGGCGATCCAGAACATGTCGTCGTCCAGCAGCTCACGGAAGTTGGCCAGGCCCACGAACTCGCCCGCCACCAGGGTGCGGCGGTCGGTGAAGGCGTTGACCACCGTGGAGACGAACGGGTACAGCACGAACGCGGCGGTCACCAGCAGCCCGGGCGCGGCGAACAGCCACGGACTGAAGGGCAGCTGGCGCCGCACCCGGGAGCCGGAGGAGACGGTGGAGGGGGCCATCGCCGCTCAGCCCTGCTGGAGCAGCCGGTCAGCAGCCTTGACAGCGTTGTCAAGAGCTTCCTGGGGGCTCTGCCTGCCCTGGAGCGCCTTGGCCACCTCGTTGCGCAGCTCGGTCTTCATCTGGTCGCTGAACAGCACCGGCGTGTAGTTCACGGCCGTCTTCAGCGACTTGGCGGCGGCCACCCGCACCCGGGTCTCGTCGGTGCCGTCCTCCTGGGTGAAGTACGGATCGTCCAGGGAGCCCTTGGTGCTGGGGAAGATGGCGACCTGCTTGGCGAACGCCATCTGGTTCTCGGCGTTGGTGACGAAGTGCGCGAAGGCGACCGCGGCCGGCTTCTGCTTCGACTGGGCGTTCACCATCACGTTCTGCACGTACATGTTGACGTGCCCGGTGGTGGTGATCTGGTCGGTGATGCCGATGTTCTCGTACAGGCTGGGCGCCTGGGTCTTGAAGTTCTCCAGGTCCAGCGCGCTGCCGGGGTTCATGGCCACCGCGCCGGTGAGGAACTTCTGCCCGGAGGACTCCGGGGTGGCGGTCAGGGCCTGCCTATCCAGCGCCTTGGCGTCGTACAGCTTCTTGTACTGGGTGAGCAGTTCGACGCCCTTGGCGTCGTTGAAGGCGAAGCCGGTGCCCTCCTCGTTCATCAGCGGTACGCCGTAGCGGCCGAAGTCCTCGATGGTGGGCACGTTGGCGAGGGTGGCGACCTTGCCGTCGGTGCGCTTCGCTATCTCCAGCGCGGCGTCGAAGAGTTCGGCGTACGTCCTCGGCGGCTGCTCCGCGTCGAGGCCCGCCTTCTTGAACAGGGCCTTGTTGTAGAACAGCGGGCCGGTGTTGAGGTACCAGGGGAAGGCGTACGTGCCCTCCATCCCCGGCATCTGGCTGCTGGCCCAGGCGCCGGGCAGGTACTCGTCCCTGAACTTCGCCGCCGCCGGGTCCTTGTCCAGGTCCAGGGCGAGCCCGGCGCGGGCCAGCGGGGCGGCCAGGTCGGGGGAGACGTTGACGACGTCGGGCAGCGTGCCGCCGGCCGCGTCCGCGCTGAGCTTGGTGGCGTAGCCCTCGGCGGGCTGGTCGATCCACTTCACCTCGGTGCCCGGGTACTGCTTCTCGAAGTCGGCGATCACGCCCTCGAAGTACGACTTGAAGTTCGCCTTCAGGTTCCAGGTCTGGAAGGAGATCTCGCCCTGGATCTTGCCCGAGGCGTCCCCCGACGAGCCGTCGTCGCCGCTGCCGCAGGCGCTGAGGGGGAGCAGGACCGCGGCGGTCGCGGCGGTGGCGAGGATTCTTCGCAAGAGGCGCACGGCAGGAGACTCCTTTACACGGCGGGTCACGGCGACGATGCCGGCCACGGGTACAGGGGCAGACCTTGCATCCTGCTCGCGGAAAAAGTCAATGGATTAGCCCAACGATCCCCCTACCATTCAGTAAACACGCAGGTCAGAGCCCATGTGAGAAGTTCCTTGCCAGCAACGACTAAAGCGCTTTAGGATGTGATCACTCAAGCGCTTTAGTGAGAAGAGGGGGAGGCGTTGTCAGGGAAGCGTTCGCCCGCGCGCCGGCCGACGATGAAGGACATCGCGCAGCGCGCCGGGGTCTCCGAGAGCGCGGTCTCCTTCGCGCTCAACGACCGCCCCGGCGTCTCTGAGGTCACCCGCGCCCGGGTGCGCCGGGTCGCCGAACAGCTCGGCTGGCGCCCCAGCACGGCGGCCCGCCAGCTGTCCGGGGAGGGCACGGCCACCGTCGGCTTCGTCCTGGCCCGGCCCGCGCACACCCTCGGCGTCGACTCCTTCTTCCTCCAGCTGGTCTCCGGCATCCAGGAGGTGCTCGCCGAACGGCATCTGGGGCTGCTGTTCCAGGTCGTCGACGACATCGACGACGAATGCGCGGTCTACCGCAGATGGTGGGCCGAACACCGCGTCGACGGCGTCCTCATGGTCGACCCGCGCACCGACGACCCCCGCCCCGCCCTGCTGGAGGAACTCGGCCTGCCCGCCGTCGTCATCGGCGGCGCCCCCGAGGCCTCCCACACCCGCCTGTCCACCCTCTGGGCGGACGACGCCGGCGCCATGGCCGCCGTCGTCGACGAACTCCACGCGCTTGGCCACCGCCGCATCCTGCACATCGCGGGCCTGCCCGGCCTCGCCCACACCCAGCGCCGGGTGCGCAGCCTGCGCGCCGAGGCCGAACGGTGCGGCCTTGACGAGGTCCGCTCGGTGACCACCGACTACTCCGACGCCCAGGGCGCGGCCGTCACCCGCGAGGTCCTCAGCCGCCCGGCCGCCCCCACCGCGCTGATCTACGACAACGACGTGATGGCGGTGGCGGGGATCGCCGCCGCGGCCGGACTCGGCTACACCGTCCCCGGCGACGTGTCGGTGGTGGCCTGGGAGGACTCGGCGCTGTGCCGCATGGTCAGGCCCCGGCTGTCCGCGCTCTCCCGCGACAGTGTCGCCTTCGGCCGCACGGCCGCCAAGGAACTGGTCAGCCTGCTGGACGGGGCACCCGCCCGTACGGTGCGGGTGCCCCTGCCCCAGCTGATCGTGCGCGAGTCCACCGGCACGGCCCGCGCCTGACCCCGGACGTGGCGGGGGGTCAGTTCAGCGGTTCGATCCAGACGTTGCGGTAGCGGACCTTGTTGCCGTGGTCCTGGAGCCTGACCGGTCCGGTGGCCGTGCCTTCGGCGATGCCACCGCCGGTCGGCCCGTTCAGGGCGACGTCGTCGTGGACGGTGACACCGTTCCACACCACCGTCACCCGCGCCTTCTCGGTGAGCTGTCCGGCGCTGTCGTAGCGCGCGGCGCGGAAGACGATGTCGTAGCTCTGCCAGGTCTCCGGCGCCGTCGAGGCGTTGGTGTCGGCCGCCTTCTGCTGGTAGATGGCGGCGGCCTCGTTGTCGGCGAGGGCCTCTACGCCGTAGGAGTCCAGGATCTGGACCTCGTAGCGGTTCTGGAGGTAGACGCCGCTGTTGCCGCGGTCCTGGCCGGTGACGTCGTCGGGGAGCTTCGGCACGCGGAACTCCACGTGCAGGCGGTGGTCGCCGAAGCTCTGCTTGGTGCGGATGTCCCCGCAGCACACCTCGATGGAGCCCTCGCCGGTGCGCGGCCACTGCACCGCGCGGCCGTCGGTGTGCTGCCACTGCGAGAGGCTGCCGCCGTCGAACAGGGCGATCCGCTCGCCCGGCCGGTCGAGGTGGAGCATGTCGAGGTTGACGTGGCCGTCGTCGCCGTCGTCGTGCCGGTAGGCGATGGTGTTGGCGCCCGCGCGCAGCGTCAGCCGCTCGGTGCGCGTCGCCCAGGTGTCCCAGTTCTCGGTCGGGGGCAGCACCGTCTGGCGGACCTTGGACCCGTTGACGTAGAGGCTGATCCTCTTGTCGCCGCGGAAGGGGTCGGGGCCGTTGGAGTAGCGCAGCCCGACGTCGTAGGCGCCCTTCTTGGGGACGTCGACGCGGAAGGTGGTGGTGGCGCCCGGGGTGCCGTAGCGGTCGACGAAGCCGCCGCCGGAGTAGCCGGTGTGGTCCTTGTTGACGCCCGCGCCGCCGCTGAGCGCCGCCTCCTCCGCCTCGTAGACGGTGACCGGCGTCTTCTTGCCGGGGATCGCGTTGAGGGTGTACCAGGCCTCGGTGCTCCACAGCGTCTCACCGGAGGCGGCGGCGAAGGGGCGCGGGGAGCGGATGTGCACCACCCGGTCGCTCTTCAGGCCCGGGATCTCCAGGCGGACCTGCCTGCCATCGTCGGACAGCACCGCCCGCGACACCGTCAGCGGCTCCTCGTCGATCTTCGGGCCGCCGTACTCGGGGGTGGGGGAGTAGCGCCACTGGCGGACCTCGTAGCTCTGGGCGAGCTTGTCGGCGGTCTCCTCGGACAGCGGCTGGGTGTACTTCAGCACGAAGCCCTTGGCGGTGGCGCGCACGGAGTGGATGTCGAAGGCGTTGGTGCCGTTGGGGGTGAGCTTTTGCAGGCCGAAGCGGAGCTTGCCCTCCTGGCCCCAGTTGCCGTCGGCGCCCAGGCCGCCGGCGTAGAGCGCGCCGTCGGGGCCGACACTGATGCGGTTGACGCCCGCCTCCAGGCCCTGGCTGTGGCGGAAGACCGCGCCCTGGTACTCGCCGCCGACCTTCTCCAGGAAGGCGCGCTGGAGACCGCCGTAGGTGACGTCACCGAAGAGCATCTGCCCGGCGAAGGGGCCCTTGGTCAGCATCAGCGGGGTGCTGGGCGAGTTGGCGATCTCGTTCTGCGGCAGCCACAGCACCGGCCGGGTCACCGGCTGGTCGTCGAAGGGGCCCACGCTGCCGTCCGCGTAGCGGGTGTAGTGGTTGAAGAAGCGGTCCTGCTTGATGTGCAGCAGCTTGGAGGAGGGCAGCCAGCCGCCCTGGTTGTCGGTGACGAACAGGCCCTTGTCCGGGCCCCAGCCGATGCCGTTGGGGGTGCGCAGCCCGCCGGCGAGGTAGGACACCTTGCCGGTGGCCCTGTCGACCTTGATGGTGGTGCCGCGGCCGCCGCCGGCGGGCTGCGGATCGGTGGTGGCGCCGCCGTAGTTGATGGCCACCGACAGGTTCAGGTAGAAGCTGCCCTTGTCGTAGAGCAGCCCGAAGGCGAACTCGTGGAAGTTGCCGCCGTACGGCCACGAGGCGACCGCCCGCTTCTCGTCGGTGACGTCGTCGCCGTCGCGGTCGGTCAGCTCGGTCAGCTGGTGCTTCTCCGACACGTACAGCTTGCCGTCGACGTACTTGACGCCCATGGGCTCCTTCAGCCCGGAGGCGGCCTTCTTGACCGTGACCTGCTGCGGGCCGGTGTCGCCGATAACGTTGTCGAGGAGGTAGAGCTCCCCGTCGCTGGTCTGGCTCTCGCCCCAGGTGGTCAGGGCGAGGCGGCCGTCCGGCAGCCAGTCCATGGCGGAGACCTTGGGCTCGAAACCGGCCGGGCGCAGGTCGGTGAGGGTGTAGTTGGGGTGGACGTCCGCCAGCGGCAGCCCGTCGCCGGGGCTGTCCTGGCCGCCGACGCACTCCTTGCGGCCGGGCGCGGTGACCCGCACGACGTCGGCGTCGGTGCTCAGCGCCGAGGCGGGCACCAGGGTGAAGTCCGCGGCGCCGGGCGGCTTCCACTGGAGGGTGATCTGCTGGCCGCCGCCCGCCTCGAAGTGCTCGATGCGCAAGGGGTGCAGACCCGCGCTCAGTTCGACGGTGCCGTCCTTGGGCTCGGCGCCGTGCAGACCGTCGTGGTCGATGACCTCCCGCTCACCGATCGTCAGGAGTGAGCCGTCGTCGCTGATCAGACGGAAGGCGTAGGCGCCGTCCTGCGGGACGGTGAGGTTGGCGAGGACCTCGGTCATGAAGTTGCTGCTCATGCCGAAGTCCGCGTCCGACGTCCAGTCGATGGTGGGCATCAGCTTGTCGACGTTGGGCGTCTGGCCGGCTTTCAGCTCACAGAGCTGCTTCAGGGGCACCTGCACGTCGAAGACGCGCAAGGTCACTCCGGGTTCCTGCGGCGGGACGTCCGCGGCGGCGGCCCGGGCGCCTTGGGCACTCTGGGCGCTCTGGGCCGCGGCGGGGGTGACGCCCGCGGCGATGACGGCGGCGAGCGCGGTGAGGGCGAGGCCCGCGGCGTGTCTGCGGGGCCGGTGGTGCGGCCGTTGACTCAACTCTTCCTCCTGGCGCTGGGGCGCGGACGGATGCCCACGGCCCGGGGACGGCGGGGTCGCGCTGTGCCTGGGGTGCGGGAGGTGCACGGGTGCCTTGGATGTGCGGGGGAGTGCGGGGGAGTGCGGGGCGGTGCGGTGCGTGGGGGAGCGGCTGCGAGCAAGACGGTAAGGACTTTCGCCGCCGCCGTCCATGCTTTGTCCTCAGAAAGTCGAAAGCGGTGGGGGGTTGGGGGCCGGGGCGTCGGGGGCGCGTGAGCCGGAACACCGGCAGGGCGGCGTGCTCCGGCGTGCTGCCGGGGAACGCCGCCCTGGGGCTGGGGCTGGGGCTGGGGCTGGGGCTGGGTTGACTGGGGGCTGCCTCACTTGGGGTCGCGGTCGAACAGGGACTTCGACCAGCGGTGGCCGAGGACGGTGAGGCCGAGGCACCAGGCGAGGGTGATCCAGCCGTTGTTGCCGATCCCGGTGCCCAGCAGCAGGCCGCGCAGGGTCTCGATGGCGGGGGTGAAGGGCTGGTACTCGGCGATCGGCTGGAACCAGCCCGGCATCGCGTCGACGGGGACGAACGCGCTGGAGATGAGCGGCAGCAGGATCAGCGGCATCGCGTTGTTGCTGGCGGCCTCGGCGTTGGGGCTGGCCAGGCCCATCCCGACCGCGATCCAGGTGAACGCCAGCGCGACCAGCGTGAGCAGCCCGAGGGCGGCGAGCCACTCCAGGGCGGTGGCGTCGGTGGAGCGGAAGCCTATGGCCACGCCGATCGCGCCGACGAGGACCACGCTGACGATCGCCTGGAGCACGCTGCCGACGACGTGCCCGAAGAGCACCGACCCGCGGTGGATCGCCATGGTGCGGAAGCGGGCGATGATGCCCTCGTTCATGTCGTTGGAGACGGACACCGCGGTGCCGATCGTCGTGGAGCCGATGGTCATCAGCAGCAGCCCGGGGACGAGGTAGGCGATGTAGGCGGAGCGGTCGCCGCCGCCGATGCCCGCGCTCATGGTGGTGCCGAAGATGTAGACGAAGAGCAACAGCAGCATGACCGGGGTGAGGAGCAGGTTGAGGGTCATGGAGGGGTAGCGGCGGGCGTGCAGGAGGTTGCGGCGCAGCATGGTGGCGGAGTCGCGCACGGCCAGGGGGAGGGTGCTCATCGGGCTGCCTTCGCGGGGGAGTCGTCGGTGGGCTGGTCGGGGCTGGTGAGGGCGAAGAAGACGTCGTCGAGGTCGGGGGTGTGGACGGTGAGCTGATCGGCGTCGATGCCGGTGGTGTCCAGCCAGTCCAGCAGGGAGCGCAGTTCGCGCTGGCTGCCGTCGCTGGGCAGGTTCAGGGTGAGGGCGTCGTCGTCGCGGGTGGCGGCCTGGTGCAGGGTGGCGGCGGCGTGCTGGTAGGCGGCGGGGTCGGTGAAGCGCAGGCGGACGTGCCCGCCCGGGACGATGCGCTTGAGCTGTTCGGCACTGCCCTCGGCGGCGATGCGGCCCTGGTGCAGGACGGCGATGGTGTCGGCGAGTTCGTCGGCTTCCTCCAGGTACTGGGTGGTGAGGAAGACGGTGGCGCCGTCGGTGACGAGTTCGCGGATGATCTGCCACATGGTGTGGCGGGAGCGGGGATCGAGACCGGTGGTGGGCTCGTCCAGGAAGATGACGCGGGGGCTGCCGACGAGGGTCATGGCGATGTCGAGGCGGCGTTTCATGCCGCCGGAGTAGCTGGCGGCGGGCTTGCGGGCGGCGTCGGTGAGATCGAAGCGCTCCAGCAGGCCGGCGGCGACGCGCCGCCCCTCGGCGCGGGGCAGGTGGTGCAGGTCGGCCATGAGGAGCATGTTCTCCTCCCCGGTGATCAGCCCGTCCACGGCGGAGAACTGCCCGGTGACCCCGATCGCGGCCCGCGCCGCCTGCGGGTCGGCGGCGAGGTCATGGCCCGCGACCTGGGCCTGCCCGCCGTCGGCGGTGATGAGGGTGGACAGGATCTTCACGACGGTGGTCTTGCCCGCGCCGTTCGGACCGAGCAGCGCGAACACCGACCCGGCCGCGATGTGCAGATCGATGCCGTCGAGGACGCTCTTGTCGCCGTAGGACTTGCGCAGCCCGCTGGCGGCGATGGCCCAACTGGTCATGGAGGGTGCTCCCTTGCAAGGGGTGGAGGGTCAGAGGCTGCGGGCGGTGATGTCGCCCTGGGTGGTGGTGGCGTGGATGGCCAGGCCGGGCGTCCCGTCGTTCTTCAGGGAGTTGTGGATGCGGCCGTAGGAGGTGTGGGCGTCGAGGGCGGCGGAGGTTCCGCGGGCGGCGCCGACGGTGATGTCGCCCTGCTCGGTGCGCAGCGTGAGGGTGCCGCCCGCGGCCTCGGTGACGGTGAGGTCGCCGCGCAGGGTGCTGATCTCGGCGGGGCCGGTGAGGCGGCCGACCGTGACGGCGCCGTCCTTCAGGGCGAGGCGGACGCCGGCGGCCTCGTCGACCTTGACGGTGGCCTGCGCGCTCTCGAAGTCGAGGTCGCCGAGCCGTCCCACGCCCCGCAGTACACCGCGGGAGGACGTGGCCTCGACGCGGGACCCGGCGGGCAGCTGCACGGTCACCTCGACGGAGCCGGAGGGCCCCGTCAGCCGCTTCCTGGGCTCGGGGACGTCGACGCGCAGGACGCCGTCGTGGTAGGCGACCTGGACCTGCGCGGCCGCCTTGACGTCCCGGCTGGCCAAGGCGTCGGCGGGCAGGACCTCGACGGTGGTGTCGGCCCGGTCGGCGGCGATCAGGCGCAGCTGCCCGGCGGGGACGTTCAGGACGGCGGAGATCGGGGCCGGGGTGTTGAACTTCTGCATGGTGCTCTCCTCGAGCTCGTCGTTTCTGACACCGGAAACACTACGTTGCGTTCTCAATTATGGAAACAAGCTTGTTGCAGCAAAAGCTCATAACTACAGGTCACTTGAGTGAATTCATTGCAATGGAGCTGTCACCTAACGCAACGCTCGCACTCCAGGCATTGCAATGAGTTGGAGGTGAACGCTAGCCTGGGTCAGGTCACGGCCTGTCAGAAGGCCACCGGGCGAGCACGGAGGAGAAGGCGATGCCGGGAGGCAGGCTCACCCAGCAGGAACGGCAGCAGATCGCGCTGGGACTGGCCGACGGCCTCGCCTACGCGGAGATCGCCCGGCGCCTTCAGCGCCCGACCTCGACCGTGACCCGCGAGGTCATGCGCAACGGCGGCCCCACCGCCTACCGCGCCGACCTCGCCCACCGCGCCACCGAACACCGCGCCCACCGCCGCAAGCAGGCCGCCCCCCGTGCCCCGCAGGCCCGCCCGCAGCCCCACGGACGCGACGCCGAGGCGGTCCGCGCGTACGAGGAGATGTTCACGACCACGATGATGGCCTCGGGCATGCCCAAGATGATGGCCCGCGTCATGGCCGCCCTCAGCATCACCGACTCCGGCAGCCTGACCGCCTCCGAACTCGTCCAGCGCCTCGACGTCAGCCCGGCGTCGGTCTCCAAGGCGATCGCGTTCCTCGAGGGCCAGGGCATGGTCCGCCGGGAACGCGACGAACGCCGCCGGGAACGCTATGTCGTCGACGACGACGTCATGTACCAGTCGATGATCGCCAGCGCCCGGGCCATCGCCCAGGTCGGCGAGATCGCCCGCCGGGGCGTCGGCGTCCTCGGCCCCCGCACTCCCGCGGGCGTCCGCTTCGAAAGCATCGCCCGTTTCCTGACGTTCGTCTCCGAGAGCACCGTCCGCGCCGCGGAACAGGCCCGCGACATCCTCCACACCAAGCCCGACGACACCACCGGGCCCGCCGCGCGGGAGGACCGGACCGCCGTCTGACGGCCCGGCCGCCCGCACCGCCCCCTGTCTGTCAGCCCTTCAGGCTCTCCGCCTCCGCTTGCGTCTTCGCCTCCCGCGCGTGCCGCTCCTCGATCCGCGCGACGACCCGCTCACGGGCCAGCCGGCGGGCGGCACGCAGCTTGCCCTCGGCCGCCAGCAGCGGCAGCCACAGCAGCCAGCCCCACGGGCTGAAGGTGACCACACCGGTGCTCACCAGCAGCTGGTTCACCCCGAGCGCCGCGAGGCAGGTGAGGACGTACGCGGCGGTGCGGTGGGCCAGCAGAAAACGCAGCGGCGCGTTCGCCCGGCCCGTCAGCAGCTCCAACGCCGCGGCCAGTTCGGCCTGCCGCACATCCTCACCCGAGACCGTGGCCGTGGCCGTGGCGGGCCCCGTACCGGTGGAGCCGCCGCGCAGCGCCCCGGTCACCCGCTCACTCAGCTCGGCCGCCTCCGCCTGCCACAGCTCACCGCTGCCCGCCGCCGCGGCCAGGTCGTCCCAGTACCCGCGGTTGGCCCAGCCCAGGGCGTCATCGGCGCGCTGGCGCTCCGCGGACCCGGCGGGCGCCAGCTCGTCGATACGCGCCCGCAACGGGGCCACCCGCCCCGCCCGGCCCGGATGGTCGAAGGCGTCCGCGCGCAGGCACAGCTCCAGGTAGCACACCAGCAGCCCCAGATCGTCCGGCGCCAGCGCCAGCCCCTGCCGGTAGGCACGCTCGGCCGCGGCATCGTGATCGTCCTCGTCCTCCGCGGCATGCCCCTGCCCGAGCCACCGGTACAGCACCGCCGCGGGCCCCAGTACTTTCAGCCAGGACAAGATCCACGTCAAGGAACGACCGCTGTCAACGATAGATGTCAACCAGTGAACGATCGTTGAGTGTTCGGGGGGTGCGGCGTAGGCTGCCGCGCAACAGTCACTGACCACTGGCCCATCAGCTCCGGGAGCACATCGGTGCAGGCACCCTCTGGACTCGCCGACACCCTTCAGCGCCTCGACGCCCTGCTCGCCCAACAGGGCACCGACCGCTCGCAGTACCTCGACCCGGCGGCCCTGGCGGCCCGCACGGCGCTGACCGAGGACACCGTACGCACCCTGCTGCGCGGCGGCGGCGCACCACCGGAGCCGGTCAACGACCGGGTCCGCGCCCGCCTGAGGAGACTTGCCGCCGCGCATCTGGAGCGCACCGGCAGAAGGATGTCCGACCTGGTCGCCGAGATCTCCCGGGAACTGGAGGTGTCCGAGTACTGGGCGCGTCAGGTGTGCGACGGCAAGAAGGTGCCCAGCGTCGAGTTCCTGCACGGCCTGGTCGAGTTCTTCGGCGTCGAGGACGGCGAGGCCTTCTTCACCGCCTCGGCGCAGGACGCGCTCAACCGCGCCCTCCTGCCCGCCCTGCACACCCTGGAGGACCCCGCCTCCGACCCCGTACAGGCGCTCCTGGACCGCTACGGCGTCAAGAGTGCCGACCTGCGGGCCCACGGCTCCCTGACGCGCCATCAGCTGGAGCGGGTGCTCGAAGGCGTCATGCGGTCGGTCCTCCCGCAGGAGGGGGACGATCGCCGGTGAGCACCAGAGCGATGCGGGGCTTACTGGCCGCGTTAGGCGGGGAGGCGTCGGCGTTCGTCCACAGACCGGCCGAGCCCAGAGCCGTCATGCACGCGTTCTGCCGCGCGATGAGCGTGCGCACCGGCCGCCCGATCCAGCTGGTGTTCCGCTCCTTCCCCCCGGACGTCCCGGTGTCGGGGATGCGCCTGGACTGCGGGGACCGCTCCATCATCGTCGTCGAGGAGGCGACGGTGCCGGAGTCCCAGGTCGTCATCCTCGGCCACGAGTTATGGCACGAGGAACAGGGCGACTGCGGCCACCACGTCGCGGGCCTGCCGGCCGCCGCCCGGGCACCGCACACCGACCAGACCCCCCAGGCGCTGCGCCGCGCGGCCCAGCAGGTCCTTCAGACGGCAGAAGTACCCCGGGAAGCCGTCCTGGCCGTCGCGGCCCGAGCGGACTTCGCCGACGACCACGAGATACAGGCCGAGACCTTCGGGCTGCTCTTCGGCCGCGAAGTGCGCACCTGGATGACCGGCCGTTACGCGCAGGGCCCGGTCAGCCCGACGACGGTCGAAGGGCGCATCAACCTGTCGCTGCTCAACCGGGGCGGCCGCATCCTGTGACGAGCCCTCACTTCCACATCCCCTACGCCGTGCCGACCGTCCTGCTGGCCGTCGCGCTCGCCTTCAAGTTCCCGACCTTCGTGCGCGCCTGGCGCGACCCCGACGTGCGGGCCACCACGCTGCTGCTGACCTGGGCCACGGCCGTCCTCGTCGTGATCACCCCGGTCAACATCGACCGCCTGAACCGGCTGACCGGCGTCGCGAACATCGCCGCACCCTGGGCGTACTCGTTCCTGACCGCGTTCTGCGCCACCGGCCTCACCATGATCATGCGGTGGCGGGAGGAACCCTCACCGCGCCGCCGGCGCAGCATGCGCCGCATCTACGCCCTCTACGCCGGTGTCGTCGTCGCCCTCTGGGTGACCTTCCTGCTGGCCGACGCGCCCACGCCCCGGATCTACGACTTCGACACCTACTACGCCAGCACGCCGTGGATACGCGAGCACATCCTCCTCTACCTGGTCGCCCACATGGTGTCCTCGCTCGTCGCCGCCTACCTGCTGTGGACGTGGTTCCCCCAGATCGCCAACCTCTGGCTCAAGAGCGGGGTCGTCCTGCTGCAACTGGGCTTCCTGTCAGGGCTCGCCTTCGACATCACCAAACTGATCGCCGTCGGCGCCCGCTGGGCGGGCCGGGACCTGGACGGCCTGAGCACCTACGCGGCACCGCCGTTCGCCCTGCTCGAAGCGATCCTGGTCGCACTCGGCTTCATCGTCCCGCAGGCCGGGCCGTTCCTCACCCGCTGGGCACGCGACCAACGCGACTACCGGCGCCTGGGTCACCTGTGGCGCGTCGTCCGCATCCTCGAACCCGGCGCGGCCCCGGCCCGCTTCGGCCGTCTGGCCCCCCTCGACCTCCGCCTCATCCAGCGCCAGCAGCACATCCACGACGCGCTGCGCCTGCTCGCCCCTCACTACGCCCCGGCCCTCCACCAGCGCGCGTACGACACCGCGGTCGCCGCGGGACACGGTGCGGAGCGGGCCCGCGCCATCGCCGGTGCCCTCGCCGTCCAGCACGCCGTCGACGCCTCCCGGAACAACGCTCCGCGCTCCACCGGCGCCCAGACCGGCGCCCAGACCGGCACCGAGACTGGTGCCCGGACCAGTGCCGAGACCGGAGCCCAGATCGGCGCCGAGGTCAGCGACCACATCGACGCCATCTCCGCCGTACTGAAACGACCGCACGTCCTCGACGACATCCGCCAGCGGGTGATGAACACAGAAAGCCTCGACTCCCATGCCTGACCCGACCCCCACCCGCCGCCCCACCACCCTCGTCATAGGCGCCAGCGCCGCGGGCCTGCTCGCCGCCGCCGCGCTGGCCGACTTCGCCGACGTCACCCTCCTCGAACGCGACACCCTGCCCGACGGCCCCAGATCCCGCCGCGGGGTTCCCCAGGCCCGCCACGCCCACCTGGTCTGGAGCGGCGGGGTGCGGGCCTTCGACGCCCTGCTGCCCGGCCTGGTCGCCGGCACCGTGGAGCGGGGCGGACGCCTCGTGCACATCATGCGCGACATGGTCTCCCGCGCCCCCAACGAGGTCTGGTTCCGCCGCTTCACCGCCACCCACCACCACAACCTCGTCTGCTCCCGCGACCTCCTCGACTCCGTGATGCGCGACCACGTCCTCGCCGACGCCCGCATCACCCTGCGCCAGCGGACCACGGTCCTCGGACTCACCGGCGACTCCACCCGCGTCACCGGCGTGCGCGCCCACACCGGCGACGAGGAACTGCCCCTGCCCGCCGACCTGGTCATCGACGCCTCCGGCCGCGGCTCACGCGCCCCGAGATGGCTGGGCGAACTCGGCCTGCCCCCGGTCACCGAACGCGAGGTCAACGCGGGTCTCGTCTACGCCACCCGCGTCTTCCGCGCCCCACCGGGAACCGCCGGCACGGACTTCCCCCTCGTCAACGTCCAGGCCAACCCCGCCAAGACGCCCGGCCGGGGCGGCATCATCCTGCCCGTCGAGGGCGACCGGTGGATCGTCACCCTCTCCGGCACCCGCGGCGGCGAACCCACCAGCGACCCGGACGCCTTCACCGACTTCGCCCTGGGCCTGGGCGACCCCGTCATCGGAGAGCTGATCAAGGCCGCCGAACCCCTCGGCGAGGTCACCACCACCCACGCCACCGCCAACCACCGCCGCTACTACGAGAAGATGCAGCGCTGGCCCAGCGGATTCACCGTCCTCGGCGACGCCGTCGCCTCCTACAACCCCGTCTACGGGCACGGCCTCACCGTCGCCGCCCAAGGCGCCCTCGCCCTGCGCGACGTCCTGCGTACCACCGACCTCACCGCCCCGGGCACCGCCCGGCGCCTCCAGCGCGCGGCCACCCGGCCCGTGGCCGCCGCCTGGGACCTCGCCGTCGGCCAGGACGTCTTCTACCCCGGCGCGACCGACACCCCGCCCCGGCTCCTGGAAACCCTCCTCGCCCGCTTCGTGGACCGCGCGGTGGAGACCGGAGCCGCCAACCCGCGGGCCCTGGGCGCCCTGCTGGACGTGATGAGCATGGAGAGACCGGCAACCCGCCTGTTCTCCCCGGACATGCTCCTCCCCATGCTGTTCGGCCCCAGGAAACCACCCCTGGAGGCCGCCCCGCTGACGCAGGAGGAACGCACCCGCGCCACAACCTGACGCCCGCGGGGCCCAAACACCGCCGGTCACCGCCGCCAGAACAGATGATGCGTCACACCACTCGGACTCGGCACGACCTCCAGATGGAACCGGTCGCGCAGCTCATCGGGGGACTCCCACAGCCGCAGCCCCTCCCCGAGCTTCACCGGCGAGACCGCCACGTGCAGGGTGTCGACGAGGCCGGCGTCGAGGAACTGCCGGATCGTGGTGACCCCGCCGCCGAGCCGGACGTCCCTGCCCCGCGCCGCCTCCCGTGCCCGCTGAAGGACCGCGGCCGGGTCACCGCCGACGAAGTGGAACGTGGTCTCACCGAGCGTGAACGACGGACGCTCATGGTGCGTCATCACGAACACCGGCGTACGGAACGGGGGTTCCTCCCCCCACCAGCCCCGCCACTGGTGATCCTGCCAGGGCCCGCGCTGGGGCCCGAACTTGTTGCGGCCCATGATCTCGGCACCGATGTTGCGCGCGAAGTCCCGCGTGAAGTAGTCGTCCAGACCCCGGCTGCCCCCGGGGTCGGTGCGCATGGGCCAGCTCGCCGTGGCCCCGGCCCAGGAGAACAGCCGCTCGGGATGCTCGCAGCCGAACGGCCGCTCCAGACTCTGGTGCTCACCGGCACCGAATCCGTCACTGGAGACGTTGAAGTTCATCACCCTCAGTAGCTGGTTCATGTCTTTTCCTCGTCAGGTCCCGTGGACGTCGGTCGTGCGGCGCGGTGCCGCACACCCTGACGTCGAACGGGACCCGCCCGGATCGACAGCGGCCCACGGACCCCTTGCCCCGGTGGTCCGCTCGGTGCTCGTCCCTTGCCTCAGGCCCACTTCTGGTGGTGCGTCGCGGCGCAGGGCCGAGCGCGCAGGCCCATGGTGCTGTCGTCCAGGCATCTGCCGGTGGTCTGGTTCCTGAGGCCGACCGCTTCGTCCTCGTGGGCGAGCAGCGTCCACTTCTGCGCCGCGGAACGGTCGCAGGGCAGGGCGTGCGGGCCGGTTCCGCCGTCGGCCAGGCACCTGCCGGTGGCGTGGTTGCGGAGCTGGCGGGTGCCGTCGGCGGAGGAGCGCACGGTCCACCGCTGGTAGGACATCCCATTGCACCGGTAGGCGCGCAGATCCTGGTCGAGGCTGTCGTCCAGGCAGTTCCCCGTGGCCCGGCTGACGAAGATCCGCTGCTCGTCGGACGGCTTCGGCAGGCTGGCCGAGACGTCCCCGGGCTGCCCGCCGCGCGCCTTGGGAGCCACGCCCTGCACCGGACGGTCGGCGGGGGCGGGGGAGGGGGAGTGCCGGACGAGTGAGGCGAGGAGGAGACCGGCCAGCAGCCCGGTGAGGGTTCCGGCGACCGCGACGCCCCAGCGGCCGGTGAGAGCGGCGCGCAGGCGGCGGTGGCGGGCGCGGGACCGCGGCGCCTCCCAGGCGGCGGCGTCCGGTGACGGCTCGGACCGCCCACGGCCGGCCGCCTCCCACAGGGCCCGGTACTCACTGGGGTCGGCGCCCAGCGCCCGGCACAGGTCACGCACGACGGGCCAGGGCGGAACGGTGTCGCCGCGGAAGTAGCGGGACAGCGACGAGTCGCTGATGTTCACCTGCTCCTCCAGGGCCCGCAGCGTGCGGCCGGAGCGCTGTTGCAGGCCACGCAAGGCCCCGCCCAGCCGCCGTGCCGCGCTCACATGGTCCCCTCGCCCGGGTTCGGTCATCGACGGCGTCTCCCCGCATGGTCCGGCAACGGTGTCCCGTTGCCCCGCTCCAGTCCCGGGACAGGAACGTCCCAGCAGGTCAGGACTGTATTTATCCCGACATCAGGGAAGCAAGCGGGATCAGGGCGAGAAGGGGGGACTTCCGTCGCAGACTTGCCGCAACGGCGCCGCGGACCGGCCCGGGCCGTGAACACACCGGTGTCCACGGCCATGTTGACGCCGCCGCCCCGGCCGCCCCGCCCACCGACCCGACAGGAGAAGGAAAGATGCGTCCCTTGCGGAACCTCGCCCCGGCCGCCGCCCTGTGCGCCCTGGCCGCCACGGCCCCGCTGACGGCCCCCGCCCCCGCCCACGCGGACCCCCTCGTCGCCGTGAAGGCGACCTACAAGGCCACGAGTGTGCGCAGCATCGAGTGGTTCAAGGGCGAGTTCGGCGGTGCCCGCCCGGTGGAGAACCCGTCGCTGAAGGTCTACCTGCTCACTCAGACGGGCCGGATGATCTGGGTGGAGAACCGCCACTGGATCGGCCCGCAGTACAGCGGGTGGCACCAGGTCTCCGTCAACCAGAGCTTCGCCGAGAACATCGGCAGCGCCTGCGCCGAACTGTTCGAGGGGGGCCTCTTCCTGGAGAAGCACTGCAACCCGATCATCACCTAGGACCGCGGCCGGCACGCCACCGGGGACGTTCCGGGCACGCATCCCAGCGCAACCGCTCACCCCCTGGTCGGCTGCATCACCGTGGCCCGCCGCACTTGACCGGTGCGGCGGGCCCCATGGGCACGGGGACGGAGTCTGCTCGCGCCCGGCCCGGCGGGGCTAGGCCCGCCGGACCGTCACCGTCGCCGACCGCGGCCGGGACGCGGACGGGCCGTCGGGCCAGTTGCTGACCGCGCACGGGTCGGCGGCCGTGGGGTGGCCCCAGGCCCGGGTGCGCTGGCCGGGGTGCTGGATGTTGACGAACAGGGTGTCGCCGTCTTCCGCGGCGGACACGCCCGTGACCTCGGCGCCGCGGGGAGCGGTCAGGAAGCGGGTGACCTCGCCGCTGCGGGGGTCGGCGGCCAGCAGGGCGTTGTTGCCCGCCTGGGCGTAGACCGGGTCGTCGCCGTCGGCGAGGTGGTGGCCCGGGATGCCGGTGGAGATCCAGAGCCGGTGGCCGTCCGCGTCGAACCACAGGTTCTTCGGTGCCGCGAACACCCCGGCCGGGGTGAGGGCGGCATCACCGCCGGACAGGAACACCTCCCAGGCGAAGCCGCCGGCCGCGCCCGCAACGGCCCCGTCCTCCCTCCAGCGCAGGATCCGCCCGTACCGGCCCCCACCCGGGCCCGCAGCGGCACCCGCGCCCGAGCCTGCCCCCGCACCGGGACCCGTACCCGGGCCCGCACCCCGGTCCCCGGAACCGTCCCCGGCCCTGTCCGCGTCCCCCGCACAGCCCCCGCACGCCGTCCCGCCGACCAGGGCGAGGTACACCTCCCCGGTACGCGGGTGCACGGCGACCCGTTCGGGCCGGGCCAGCGGCGTGGCGCCGACCGCGTCGGCGGCGAGCCGGGTCCGCAGCAGGACGTCGGCCTGGTCACGCCAGCCGTTCCCGGTGGTCAGCGGTCCGGTGCCGAAGGCCAGCGGCAGCCAGCGCCCTTCCCCGGAGGACCCGAACCGGGCGACGTACAGCGTGCCCTCGTCCAGCGGGTCCCGGCCCTGGCGGCGCAGCGCGCGCCACGGCGCGGCGCCGACGAACCGGTACAGGTACTCGCCGTCCTCCGCGTCCGTGCTGTACACCACCACCCGGCCGTCGCCGGTCTGCGTCACGGTGGCACAGCCGTGCCAGAAGCGGCCCAGCGCCGTGCGTTTCACCGGCGCGGCGGCGGGAGCGCGGGGGTCAAGCTCGGTGATCCAGCCGTGGTCCATCGGCCGCGCCTGCTCGTCGGCGAGGTCGAACCGGGCGTCGGCGGTGTGCCAGGCCGCCCCGAAACCGTGGGCGGCGAAGCCGTAGCGCGCCGCGGTCTCCTCGCGCCGCCAGCCGGCATCCGACGTGCCGTAGGCGGCGTTGGCGTTCTCCTCGGCGATCAGCAGGGTGCCCCAGGGCGTGACGCCGGTGGCCGCGGGCGCGAGCACACCCCGCCCGTGGCGGCCACCGGCCGGGCCGGACAGCCGCACCGGGGTGTCGGCCGTCAGACGCCGGTTGAACCGCGAACCGGCCAGGCTCCAGGCACCGCCCGCGTCCTGCCGCACGGCGGCGACGGTGACCCCCTGCGCCGCCATGGCCAGCCGCGCCCCGTCCGCCCCGGGCAGCGTTCCGGGCGCCGCCTCGTGCGTGAGGGCCAGCAGGCCCTTGCCCGGGGCGAGCGGGAAGAACTCGGCGCCGTGGTGGTGGCTGCCGACGCGCGCCGCCTGCCCCGTGCCCCCTTCCGCCGTACGGGTCAGGGCATCACCCCAACGGGCCAGCACCTCGGCCCGGAACCCCCGCGGCACCCTCACCTCGTCGGCCGTCGTCGCGGCCACCGCCCCAAACGGCGACGCGGCCACCGCCCTCGCCGCACCCCCCGCCCCGGGCCCGCCCACTCCCTGGCGGGGCGCGGCGGACGCGGCCTGGGCGCCCGCCACCGCCCACGCCGTGGCCGCGGCCGCGGTCAGCAGCGTACGGCGGGCCGTGCCCGGGGACGACGCGCCCTGCGCGATGCTCCCCTGCCCCTTGGTGTTCTCGCTGCCCGTCGAGGTCACGGGCTCCTCCTCACAGTGGCGCATCTCAGAACTTCCCCTGGTTGAGCGCGGTCTGCACAGCCCGCGTGGTACCCGCGCCCCACACCCCGTCGGCACTCAGTCCGGCGCGGATCATCGTGTTCAGGTGGCGCTGCATGGCCTGGACGCTGGCGGTGCCGAAGACGCCGTCCACCACCAGCCCCGCGTCCGCCCACAGGTTGAGATGCCGCTGGGTGGCCCGCTTGGACGCCACCCCCCACACACCGTCCGGCTCCACCCCGACGGCACGCTGGAGGGCGCAGGTGGTGGCGAAGCCGAAGACACCGTCCACCACCAGGCGTTCGCCGCCGAGATAGGCGCCGTACGCCGACTCGGTGGCCGGGCCCCACAGCCCGTCGGCCAGGGTGCCGACCTTGTCCTGAAGCCAGCACACACCGTTGTAGGTGTACTGGCCGAAGACGCCGTCGACCACGAGCGCCGGGGTGTGGCCCAGCGCGTTCACGGCCGTCTGCTGCTGGGCCACGGAACGGATCGTGGTGTTGGCCCCGTTGGACCAGCCGCCGCCGGCCTTCTTGATGTAGGCGTCCTCCGTCAGGGGCCCCCACTTCCCGTCCGCGTCCACGCCCAGCCGGGCCTGGAGCCACTGCACCCCGGCCAGGGTGGCCGGGCCGAAGACCCCGTCGACCACGAGCGCCGGGGTGTAGCCCTGCCCGTTGACGGCACTCTGCTGCGAGCGGGCCGAGCGGATGTCGGTCCGGCCGCCACTGCCGCCACCGCCGACATAGGTCTTGTACGCGGCCTCGGTGTTGGGACCCCACAGACCGTCCTGGCCGACCCCGACGACGCCCTGGAGCCACTTCACCCCGGCCAGGGTGAGCGGACCGAACACCCCGTCCTCGACCAGCCTCGGCGCGTAGCCGAGCAGGTTCACGGCCCACTGCTGGGACAGCACCGAACGGATGTCGCTACGCCCCGTCGACGTGCTCGGCGCCGGGGTGACGACGATGATGCCGATGTCCGTGGCCCCCATGCCGCCCAGCACCCAGTTGCGCAGGTCGTTGCCCGGACAGGCGGTCGACGCGCCGGGCAGGCCGCTGTGGTAGGTGGCGTTCAGGGTCCGGCCGTACACGCTCGCCGCGTGGTAGTACAGGGCCCGGATGGACGCCTTCGCCGCCTCGGTCGCATCCCCGTCGCTGCCGATGAAACAGCAGCCGATGTGCGTGGTGTTGTAGCCGGTCGCGTGCGAGCCGCGGTGGTCCCAGCCGACGCCCTCGTAGATCCGCCCGTACTTGTCGACCAGGAAGTTGTAGCCGATGTCGGGCCAGCCCCGGCCGTCCATGTGGAAGTTCTGGATCTGCCGCACCGTCTGGGTGGTCGGCCCGGCGGAGTAGTGGACCGTGAACCCGACCCGCTCCGAGCGCGGCACCGCCACGTCCCAGTCCGGCGGACGCGCCCCCCACCCGCTGCGCGGGATGATCGACACGTCCGCGATCGGCGGCTGCACCACGAAACCGGGATCCAGCGAACCGTCCCTGGTGTACGGCAGCAGCGGCCCCGGACACTCGGTGGCATCCCCGTGCTGGTGCGGGTACAGGAGGTTGCCCGCCCGCAGGTTGGGGTTGTCGTGAGTACGCAGGAAGCGTACGAGTTCCTTGACCGAGCCGCGCAGCGCCGCACTGGGGGCGTCGCTGCCGCGGACCAGGCCGAGGATCGAGTAGAACGCGGCGTTACGGCCGACCTGCCCGTAGGTGGGCACCCTGATGTGCTGCGCCTTCAGCGTCGGGTCGGCCGGGTCCTGGCCCGCGGCGTAGCCGCCGTTGGCCTCGCCCCGCACAAAGCCCTGCCCCTGGTAGATGTTGCCGTGCTGGCAGACCACGAAGTTGTAGGCCAGGTCGCCGAACTGCCCGAGGTAGTGGTCCGTCCAGATCTCGGCGATCTCGTACTGGCAGTCCGCACAGCTGGCCGAATTGATCCGCCCGGCGCCGACGTAGTGGATGAAGACCCCGCCCTTCCAGGGCGTCCACTCGCCCCCGGTCAGGTTCCGGGGGACGCTCAGCCGGGCGATGACCGCCTCCACCGCGGCGGCGTAACTGACGCCGTGGTCAACGGAGTAGTTGTAGGCCATGGACGACAGGACCTCGAAGCTCTGCGCCTTCTCGAGCCAGTCGCGTCTGGGCCGGATGGTGACCAAAAGGAGGGCTTCCTCTCTTAGCGTGCTGACGTGCCGGTGGCCTGAACCCTCCGGCGCTGTGGGCCCGCGCCGCACAGGCCAGCCCCGCACCGAGACTGCGCGTGCGGCCCGACGCCCGGCCACAGCGGAGACGAAAGTGGCATCGTCCCGGGACGCCCCACCCGCTGACCTGCCCCAACGCGGCCAGCCGAGTCACTTCGGCGGGACGGGCACGGCGGGCGCCGCTCGCTTCCGTGGCAGGGCGGGGGAACCGGGGACCTGTGAATCGCCGTGATGCAGAATGGGCCCGGCACACGGGGGCATCCGGCCACAGGGCCAGGGGTGCGGCGACCCCGAACGGGGGATGGGGTAGAGCTTGTCGCGTTGGAAAGAGCTGCCTGGCGGACTGCACCCACAGGTCACCCAGTTGATCGTGGAACTGCGCAAGCTCAAGGACCGCGGCGAACTCAGCACGCGGCAACTGGCCACCAAGACCGGCTACAGCGCCCGGTCATGGGTGCGCTACCTCAACGGCAGGTCGCTGCCGCCCCGGGAGGCCGTCCAGGCCCTGGCCCGCCTCGGCGGCCAGGACCCGGCCCGGCTGCTCGTCCTCCACGAGATCGCCGCCGCACAGTGGGCGCGGGGCCGCACCCCCGCCACCCCCCGGGCCGCACCACCGCCTCCCGGAGACCAGCCCACGCCGCCCAAGCCGTACGGGCGCTGGCTGCGGATCGCCGTCGTGGCCCAGACGCTGGCCCTGGTGGTGTCCGTCTCGGTGGCGCTCGTCCTGGCCGTACAACTGGCCAAGGCGCGGTCCGCGGCCGAAGGCGACTCCGTCGACATGGTGGTCGGCACCTCACCCGACCCCGCCTCCGTGCTCCCGGCCCTCTACACCTGCCGGCCCGAGCGGAGCGACGGCCGCTGGTACGCGGGCCACAGCCGCACGCAGGACGCCATCGTGGCGTACGGCGACATCGGGCCGACGGTGATCGAGGCGCAGTGCCTGCTGCGCCGGGCGGACGTCTCACCAGGCGACGTCGACGGCATCTTCGGCCCGTTGACCCAACGCGCCGTCAAACGCTTCCAGCTGCGGTACGACCTCACCGCGGACGGCGTCATCGGCCCGCTCACCTGGCGGGCGCTGCGGCAGGCGGCCCCCCAGTGAGCGCCGCCCACCCCCGGCTGACCGCGGCCCTGCGGGAGCTGAAGGACCGTACCGGACTGAGCCTGGCCGCGCTGGCCGGGCGCACGGCCTACAGCAAGTCGTCCTGGGAGCGCTACCTCAACGGCAAGGCCATGCCCCCGCGCCAGGCGGTCCAGGCCCTGTGCCGCATCGCCCGCGAGCCGGAAGGACGGCTGCTCGCGCTGTGGGACATCGCCGAGTCGCAGTGGAGCGGCCGCGCGGCGGACCCCCGCCCCGCCCCGCCCCCCGGCCCGGAGCCCGGGCAGCCACCGCCGAGGCCGCGAACCGGCGCCGAACGCTCCCGCTTGCGCGGGCGTGCCCTCCTGGTGGCACTGGCCTCGGTGTACGCCGTGATCGCCGGGGGAGTGGCGCTGACACTGCCGGCTCTGGAGCGGACCGCCGCCGCGGACCAGCCGCGCCCGGCCTCCTCCGGGTACGTCCTCGCGCCCCGCTGCCACGGGGCCGCCTGCGAGGGCCGGGACCCGATGCGCATGGTCTGCGCCGTCGACGCCGACACCCTCACCACGTACCGCACCACCACCGGCGCCCACGTCGAACTGCGCTACAGCGCGGGCTGCGGCGCGAGCTGGGCCCGTATGTGGGGGACCCGGATCGGTGACCGGACCCACATCACGGTCGGCGGCCCGGCCCGCGAGGCACGCACCGTCGACGAGGTCGACGCGCAGACCTACGTCTACACCCAGATGACCACGGCCGGCCCCGGAAGCGTCGTCCGCTCCTGCTTCCGGCCCGCGGCGGCCGGTGCCCCACGCGAGTGCTTCCACATCCGCGTGGGCGCGGCTCCGGCCGCATCGAGACGGTAAGGACACGCACGCGCCCCACCGGCAGGACACACGCGCCGCAGCGGCAGGACACGCACGCCATACCGGCAGGACCCGCAGGCCGCACCGCCCACCTACCGCCCTAGCGCTCACCCACCGTCGCGCCGCTGGCCGCCTCCGCGGCCTCGGCGATCGGGTCGCGCATCTGGCCGTCCACCTTCTCCAGCACCAGTACGACGGCCACCGCCGCGACCGCGAGCACCACCGCCCCGATCCGGAACGCCAGCGCGTACCCGTCGCTCTGCGCCACCCGCGGCAGCGTGCCGTCGGCGACATGCTCGTCGACGTAGCGGAAGGCGAACGGCACCAGCGTGGCGAGGCCCAGGGCCGCGCCGGTCTGCTGCATCGCCGTCTGCACACCGGAGGCCAGCCCGGAGTCCTGGCCGGTGACCTCGTGCAGCGCCCCGTTGACCAGGGCCGGGTAGGCCAGGCCGTTGAAGAAGCCGAACAGGGCCAGGCCGGGCAGGAACCCGCTGGTGAAGGACGCGTCGGGCGCGAAGCCCGCGGCGGCGATGAACAGGGCCGCCGCCGCGCCGAAGAAGGCGACGGTCATGACCGCCTTCACCCCGATCCGCGGCATCAGCACGGTGGAGGCGCCGGCGCCGATGAGCGCGGTGAGGGTCAGCGGGATGTAGGCCAGCCCGGTTTTCATCGGCGAGTAGTCGTGCACCTGCTGCACGTAGAGGGTGAACAGGAACATGTACGTGAAGAAGGCCGCGAAGATGGCCACGCTCACCGCGTTGGTCGCCACCCGGGTGCGGTTGGTGAAGAACCGCAGCGGGATCATCGGGTCGGGGGTGCGGGCCTCCCACGCCACCATCAGCCCCAGCAGGGCGATGCCGCCCAGCAGCGGCCCGAGCACCCGCCCGGAGCCCCAGGAGTGCTCGGCGGCCTGGAGCAGGCCGTAGACCACCGCGACCAGACCGCCGGTGGCGGTGACGGCGCCGACGGTGTCCAGGCGGCGGCTGTCGCGGGCCATCCGGCTCTCCGGCATCACCCGCGGCACCATCACCAGCGCCAGGACCGCGATGGGGATGTTGATGAAGAAGATCCACCGCCAGTTCACCAGGTCGGTCACCATGCCGCTGACGACCGCGCCGATCGCCCCCGCCACCGCCGACAGGCCGCCCCAGATGCCCAGGGCCTTCATGCGCTCCTTGCGGTCGGGGAACAGCACCGGGATCAGCCCGAGCGCCGCCGGTCCGGCCAGCGCCTCGCCCAGCCCCTGCACGAAACGGCTGGCGACCAGCATCCCGGAGACGGTCGCGGCACCGCACGCGGCCGACGCCAGCCCGAAGACCAGCACCCCGGCCATGAAGATCCGGCGGCGGCCGAACAGGTCCGCCAGCCGCCCGCCCAGCAGCAGGAAGCCACCGGCCACCAGCACATAGGCGTTGACCACCCAGGCCAGACCGCCGGGGGAGAAGTCCAGGCTGGTCTGGATGTCGGGCAGGGCGACGTTCACCACGGTGATGTCCATGATGAGCATGAACTGCATGGCCGCCAGCACGGCCAGCGCCAGCCAGCGCCGCGGATCGGCACCGGTGCTACCAGCGGTTAAGTCCTTGTCCACCGTGGTCATCCCACACCACCGGCCGACCCCGCCGCACCGGCGGCGTAGTCGTGCCAGGAGCTGACCAGCCCGTCCTCGAACCGCAGCACCGCGGCCCGCTCACCGCTGCCCGCCTGCCCGGCGCCGCGGGTGTGCGGGCGGTACTGCACGCACACCGCGTCGGAGTTCACGGCCGCGTGCACCCCCGTCACCTCGATGCCGAACGCCTCGTATCCCGCGAGGAGTTTGCGGTACGCCGTGACGATCTCGTCCCTGCCCTCGAGGGGTGAGACGGTTCCCGGCGGGCCGTAGGGCGCGCTCAACGTGGCCTGCGGATGCCACAGTTCGCCCCACGCGTCCAGGTCGCCCTCGCCCAGCAGGCCGAAGAAGCGGTGGGCGGTGGCGGCGCGGGCGGAGAACAGCGCCAGGAACGCGGCGGTGTCGACATGTTCGGTGAACCGTGCGATCCGGCCCTGTTCCAGCTGGAATATGGAGGCGCCCCGGTTGCGGTAGGTGCCCCCGGCCAGCAGCTCTATCTCCATCTCCCAGGTCGCCAGCACCCGCCGCGGGTCGGCCATCGCCTCCGCGTCCCAGGTGAAGCGCACCTCGCCGAACAGCGAGAAGAACCCGCCGAGTCCGGCCACGATCGCCTCACGCCCGGCGAACTGACCGGGTACACCGTCCGGGGTCACCGGCACCCGGTAGACGGCGTCCGCCGCCCACAGCCGCGCGAACGCGTCGAGGTCCTTGGCCTGGAGGGCACGGTAGAAGTCGTCGACGACACGGACACTTGCCTCAGCACGTGGCTCAGTCATGGGATCGCTGAATTCCTAGAAGTAGAAGTATCAAGGAGAGGGAGAAGGGGAGCGGGGGAGCGGCCGGTGGACGCCGGTCACGACCCGCCGCGGAGCTTCTTGAACACCTCGCGCTGGAGCGGCCCGAACTGGTAGTAGGAGCCGGCGTTGAACCACTGGCCGTCGGGGGCCCACTTCACGATCGAGATGCTGAACCGCTCACCGTCGTACGTGTACGGGCTGCCCGTCAGGAAACGCACGAACTCCGGCTCCACCCGGGCCTTGATCAGCGGCATGTCCAGCGGGCGGGCGAAGCTGATCCGCTCGATCCGCGAGGTGTCCCAGCCCAGCGTGAAGTAGACCCGGAACGACTTGCGGACGGATTCCAGCAGCTCCTCCTCCGGCTCCGGCAGCCCCATGTCCTGAAGCATCGACAGGACGGTCTTCGGCTCGATCCCGCCCGGGGTGGGGAAGTACAGGTTGACCGTCTCGTGCCGGTAGTCGATCGCGATCATCGCGACGCCGTCGAGGTCGTGCCGGGCGAAGAAGCCGGCGTTGGCGGCCAGCGCGGGCGGCATCGACGGGACCAAGGAGAGCGCGGAGACGCCCTGCATGGTGCGGGGGAAGTGCACGTAGACCTTGTTGAGGCCGCCGACGACCCCGAAGTCGATCAGGTACTCCTCGACGATGCCCCGGCCGTCGAGGTCCGACAGCAGCGAGCCGACGGGATGACCGGTGCGCGGCAGCAGGCCGTGCTCCAGGGCGTGGGCGTAGGGGTCGGGGATCGCCTGGGGCACCTGGATGGTCAGGTCGAGGTCGCCGCCGCGTTCACCGGCCGTCGCACTGAAGATGACCCCGCCTTCGAACGGCTCGAACGCCTCCAGGACCGGCCGGACCTTCTCCGGCGCGCACTCCACGTTCAGCAGGGCGGCGGTCTCCTCGATGGCCGCGTACACGTCTTCCGTTTCGGCAACGGGCATTCGTCCTCCTCGTCGGTGCGGTGGCGTGACGCCCCGGGGCATGCCCGTGTGCCGCCCGCCGGGAGGCGACCGGCGGGCGGGCGGCGCCCGCCCTTGAGGACCCGGCCGTACGTGTCCCCGGGCTCGACCCCCGACTGACCCCCGCTGTGTCGTCACAGCATCATGGAGCGTGGACGGCCACCGGCGACAATGCCTTCCCCCGCGCCCCCACCCCGCGCCCCCGCCCCCGACAGGCCCCGAAGCCGTCCCGCCGCCGCCGGACTCCCGGCACGAAACACCAGGTGAAAGCCCCCGCCCCGGACCCCGGCCGACCCCCCGCCCACACCCCGCGGCACTGCTGCCCGCCGCACCCGTTCCAGCGGCGTTCGAGACACCCGCGACGTCACTGCGAGCGGCCGTCAAGCGCCGGATACGGCCCCGTACCGGATCACCACCGGTCGATGAGCGGCGTGTCCGGTCCGTGGCGCCGCCAGGCCTCGGCCAGGCGTACGAGGCGGGCGGGGGCGGCGATGCCGCGCACCATCGCGATCCGCTCGCCCGCCATGTCGAAGGTGACGGCGCCGATGACCTGCCCGTCGAGGACGAAGAGGAAGGCGGGGGCGCCGTTGACGCGCGCGTAGTGGATGGCGGGCGCGCCCCCGGCGAAGCGCCGCTTGGCGGGGGTGGGTTTGAAACCGGCCCGTACGACGGCGGCGACGCGCCGCGGGGTGTCGTACCGCAGCAGCGTCTCGGCCAGCCCGGCGCCGTCGGACAGGGCGGCCGCGTCGTCGGTGAGCAGCGCCACCAGCTGGTCGGTACGGCCCGAGGAGGCGGCGGCCAGGAACTCCTCGACGATCCTGCGGGCGGATGCCGGGTCCACCTCCTCGCCGCGGCGGCGCTCGGCGCTGATACGGCGCCGGGCCCGGTGCAGGTGCTGCTGGCTCGCGGCCTCGGTGATGTCGAGGATCTCGGCGATCTCGGCGTGGCTGTGGGAGAACGCCTCCCGCAGCAGGTAGACGGCCCGCTCCAGGGGCGTCAGGCGCTCCATGAGCGTCAGCACGGCCAGCGAGACCGACTCGCGCTGCTCGAAGGTGTCGGCCGGGCCCAGCATCGGGTCGCCGTCGAGGAGCGGCTCGGGCAGCCAGGCGCCGACGGTGCGCTCGCGGCGGGCGCGCGCCGAGCGCAGCCGGTCCAGGCACAGGTTGGTGACGACCTTGGTCAGCCACGCCTCCGGCACCCGGATGCGCCGCCGGTCGGCGGCCTGCCAGTGCAGGAAGGCGTCCTGCACGGCGTCCTCGGCGTCGGCGGCGGAGCCCAGCAGCCGGTACGCCAGCGAGGCCAGCCGGTCGCGGCTGGCCTCGAACCGGCTGGCGTCGAAACGGTCGGTGGCGGTGCTGTCCACGGAAAACCACCCTAGGCGGCTACACGACCGCCTTCTCGGTGGCCGCGACCGGCGGCGTGGCGGCCAGCCGGCGCCTGCGCACGGGCAGGCCGAAGGTCGGATGCGAGGCGGCCCACAGCGAGCCCTTGAGGATGCCCGACTTCACCCGTGCGGCCTTGCGCCCGCCCACGTACGACGGTTTCGCCCGCGCCTGGCCGTCGACCAGCTGGATGATGCCGTCGCGCCGCCCGAGGCTGATGTGGTTGCCCAGGTAGGACAGCCTGGTGTGGGTGACCCTGCGGCCGGTCAGGCGGGCCACGACCGCGTCGACCACCTGCCGTCCGGTGTATCCGGCCGAGGCGCACGACATCGGCAGCGGCCGTCCGTTGTCGCCGATGGCGTGGGCGCTGTCACCGGCGGCGTAGATGCTGGGGTGGGAGAGCGAGCGCATGGTGCGGTCGACGACGATCTGACCGCTGTCGGTGACCTTCAGCCCGCTGTCGGCGGCGATGGGGCTCACCGTGAACCCGGCCGCCCACACGGTCGCCTCCGCCTCCAGCACGGCGCCCCCGGCACACCGCACCCGCCTCGCTTCGACGGCTTCGACGCAGGTGTGCTCGACGACGGTGATGCCCAGCCGCTCACACGCCCGGCGCAGGTGGCCCCGCGCCCCCAGGGAGAGGGCGGCACCCAGCTCACCGCGGGCGACCAGCGCCACCGCCAGAGCGGGCCGGGACTCGGCGATCTCGGTGGCGGTCTCGATCCCGGTCAGCCCGTCCCCGACGACCACCCCCCTCCCGCCCCCGCCCGCACCCTCCAGGCGGTCCAGGCGCTCCCGCAGCCGCAGCGCCGAGGGCAGGCTGGTGACGTCGAAGGCGTGCTCGGCCACGCCGGGCACGCCGTGGTCGGCGACATGGCTGCCCAGCGCGTAACACAGCGTGTCGTAACCGATCTCGCCGCCGCCGCCACCACCGTCGGTGTCGGTCACGGCGACGACCCGGCGTTCGGGATCGACGGCGGTGGCCCGGGCCAGCCGCACCCGGACCTGCGTCCCGGCGAAGACATCGGCGAGCTTGCGCGCCTCGATCTCCTGCCCGGCCGCGAGCTGGTGCAGCCGCAGCCGCTGGACGAAGTCCGGCTCGGCGTTGACCACGGTGATCTCGACATCGGCCGGAGACAGCCGACGGGCCAGGGTCCCGGCCACATAGGTCCCGGCGTACCCGGCGCCCAGGACGACGATGCGGTGCTTCATGTGGTGCTCCTGTGGTTCGCGTGCTTCCCCCGTGAGCTGAACGGCACAGCGCCCCGATTCATGACAGAAACCTCTGATATGGACCGTAACGGCGGCAAACTGCTCACCGAGTTCGTCACCGATCCGGACCCGGCGATGCGTCTGGGGATCGTGTCCGGACGCAGGCGGCACGGGAAGCCGTATCTGCTCCAAGCGCTCTCGGAGCGGGTCGGGGGGTTGTACGTCACCGCGGTGCGGGAGGAAGGGCGGCTGCCCGCGCTCCAGCGGTTCAGCGACGCCCTCGCCGTCCACGCGGGACTGCGGCCCGGCACCCTGCGGCTGGCCGACTGGCGTGAGGTCCTCTCCAATGCCCTGGAGGTCACCGCCCGTTCACGGACTCCGCTGCTGGTGATCGACGAGCTGCCGTATCTCCTCCAGCACTCTCCCGAGATCCCCGGCCTGCTCCAGCAGCTCTACGACGAGCGCCAGCGGGGCACCGGGGCCGGACCCGGAGCGCGGGTGATCCTGTGCGGGTCCGCGACGAGCGTCATGCACGAACTGCTGTCGGGGACCAAACCGCTGCGCGGCCGCGCGGTGATCGACCTGAGGCTGAAGGCCTTCGACTACCGGGCCAGCCGTGCGTTCTGGCAGATCGACGACCCGCTGACCGCCCTGCGGGTGGACGCCGTCCTCGGCGGCGCTCCCGGTTACCGGCCGGTGGCCGCCCGCCCGCACCCCAACGACGGCTTCGACTCCTGGCTGACGCGCACCCTCCTGGACCCGGGCAGGGCGGTGTACTCGCGCACGGAGACGGAGTACCTGCTGCGCGAGGACCCGCGGATCACCCAGCACACCCTCTACTACGACATCCTCACCGCGATCGCCCAGGGCGCCACCACCCCCACCAGGATCGGCGCGGCACTGGAACGGCAGCGCAACGCCGTCACCCACCCGCTCGACGTCCTTCAGTCCACCGGCTACATCCAACGCGAGCAGGACATCCTGCGCCCCCGCCACCCCGTCATCACCCTGGCCGACCCCGTCATCCGCACTTTCACCCGCCGGTACGCCCACACCCTGCTCCCGGGCGGACCGCCCGGCCCGGTCGGCACCACCGAGGTGGCGGACCCCGCGGCCCGCACCAAGCACGAGGTCGACGTCATCGCCCTGGCCCTGGGCGAACGCCCGCAGGCCCCCCGCGCCCGGATCGCCCTCCTCGGCGAGGCCAAGGCCACCGCGGCCCGCCGCGGCACCGGCGACCTGCGCCGCCTGGAACACATCCGCGCCCTGCTCACCGCACAGGGCTACGACACCACGGGCACCACCCTGGCCCTGTTCTCCCTGCACGGCTTCTACCCGGACCTGACCGAGTCCGCGGCCAGCCGCGACGACCTGCTCCTGATCGACCTGGAGGCGCTCTACGCAACCAGATAGCCGGCCCTGGGCTGGCCTGCCATCTCTAGACGACAGGAGGGGGGGGTGAGCCCTCCGGGAGGCGGGTGCTGTCCGCGCCGAGTTCATGGGCGGGCCGGGCCGTATCACGGCCGGAGGCGCTCGCCGAGGCCGCGCATGTGTTCCCACGCAGTTCCTGCCGGTAGTAAGCGGGTTGTGCAGCCGGGCGCCGGGGGCACCTGTGGATGGCCCCTGTGTCAGGCCGTGAGGGTCTTGTCCAGGGCCTCGAGCCCGTCGGCGTAGATGCCGGTGAAGAGGTCGACGACCTCGGTCTCGGTGGCGCCGTCGGGGTTGAAGCGTCCGGACCACTGGACTTCGGCGACGTCGTCGCGGCCGGGGACCGGGTGGACCCGGAGGGTGGAGACGTAGCCGTTGACCGGGAACGGCGCCTCGAGGATGGCGTAGCTGTAGCGACGCTCGGCCTCGTTGAAGTCCACCAGGCGCTCGGTGATGACCTCGCCCTCGGGGTTCTTCAGCCGGCGCACGCGGCCGCCTTCGAGCGCGGTGCTCTCGGGGATGTAGGGGAGCCAGTCCGGGAGGGCGTCGAAGCCGCCGATGAGGCTCCACACCTGGTCGGGCGAGGCGGGGACGATACGGGAGACGGACGTGGAAGCCATGATCGTTTCTTCCTGCTGCTGTGGGGGGGATCAGATGCTGTGGGGGAGAGGGGCGGCCGGGCTGACCAGGCCGGCGGCGCGCAGGTCGGTCCAGAACGCGGCCGGGACGGTCTCGTTCAGGGCGGCGACGTCCTCGGCGATGCGGCTGGGGCGGGTGGCGCCTGGGATGACGGCGGCGGCGGCCGGGTGGGCGAGGGAGAACTGCAGGGCGGCGGCCTTGATGGAGATGCCGTGCTTCTGGGCCAGGGCCTTCAGTCCGGCGACCTTCTCGATGATCTCGGCCGGTGCCTGCTGGTACTCGAAGTGGGTGCCGCCGGCGAGGATGCCGGAGCTGTACGGTCCGCCGACGATCATGTCCACGTGCCGCCTCTGGGCTGTGGGGAGCAGACGCTGAAGGGCGTGGCCGTGGTCGAGGAGGGTGTAGCGGCCGGCGAGCAGGAAGCCGTCGGGCTGCGGCTCGTCGAGGGCGAGGGTCAGCTCGATCGGCTCGGTCCTGTTGACGCCCAGGCCCCACGCCTTGATGACGCCCTCGTCACGCAGCCGGGACAGTACGCGGAAGGCCCCGGTGCGGGCCTCTTCGAACTTGCTCAGCCACACATCGCCGTGAAAGTCCTGGGCGATGTCGTGGACCCAGACGACGTCCAGGCGGTCGGTGCCCAGGCGCTTGAGGCTGCCCTCGATGGAACGCTCGGTCGCGTCGGCGGTCCACTCGTGGAGGATCTTGTTCGGGTTGCCGTGCTCGAACAGGCCGCCCTTCTCGCCGAAGTCGGGCACGTCCGTCTCGTGCTCGTCGAGGATGACCCGGCCGACCTTGGTGGACAGGACATAGGAGTCGCGCGGCTTGGCCGACAGGACCTCCCCGAGCCGCTCCTCGGCGAGACCGGCGCCGTAGAAGGGGGCGGTGTCGTAGAAGCGGATGCCGTGGTCCCAGGCGGCCTCGACGGTGGCGCGGGCCTCCTCCTCGGGGATCGCGCGGAACATGTTGCCGAGGGGAGCGGTACCGAAACCGAGGCGGCCGGGGAGGATGTGCTGGAGGGACATGAAAAGTGCCTTTGCGGGGTGTGGGGGAGGGGGCGGGTGGCCCCGTCGTCCGAGCGGCACGCGGATATGCGTACGCCCTTTACATGCGAAGACAATAGTTGCATGCGCGGGCTAATGCAAGGCTGGCATTACGCGTCCCCCTGTGATCGTTCCCCCTGTTCCCCGAGGAGCGACCTGAGTGCACCTGAGAACTGAAGCCGACTGCCGCCCATCCGTGTCGGGTGCAGGCTGCTACGGGCGCTCCAGCAAGGCGGACAGGTAGTCCGGGCGTTCTTCGACCACGAGGTGCCCGGTGCCGGGAACGACGTCCACGCCGGTGCCGAGCCTGCCGCGTACGGCTGTGACGAGTCGCCCGGCCGGCAGGAAGACGTCGTGCTCGCCGGTGACGACCAGGCGGGGGACCGGCCGCGTGGGCAGGACCGCGGCGCCGGGCGCCCCGCTGGAGCGTGCGTGCCGGGCGACCAGTGTCATCGGGACTCTCCTTCGTGGATACCCCGGCCTTCAGGCCGGGGAGGAAACGAAGTTCCTGCGGAGCAGGGCAGGGAGAGGCGAGTCGCCGTCAGGGCGATGCAGCGTCCACCGGACACTGGCCGACAGCCGCCGCTCACACGGAATCCGATACGGTGTGAGGCGTGCCGCAGCAGGTGAAGCGGGCGTTCAAGTACCGCTTCTACCCCACGGACGAGCAGGCGGCTGAGCTGTCCCGCACGTTCGGCTGCGTCCGCCTGGTCTACAACAAGGCGCTGGAGGAGCGCACACGAGCCTGGTACGGCGAGCAGCGCCGCGTCTCCTACGTGCAGTCCTCCGCCGCGCTCACGCAGTGGAAGAAGACCGAGGAGTTGGCCTTCCTGACGGAGGTGTCCTCCGTCCCGCTCCAGCAGGCGCTGCGCCATCTCCAGACGGCGCTCGTCAGCTTCTTCGTCAAGCGTGCGAAGTACCCCCGCTACAAGAGCCGGAAGAAGTCGCGGGCGTCGGCCGAGTACACCCGCAGCGCCTTCACGTGGCGCGACAGGCAGTTGACTCTGGCGAAGATGCCCGTGCCGTTGGACATCCGCTGGTCGCGTCCGCTCCCGGAGGGTGCGCAGCCCACGACGGTGACCGTGTCCCGCGACGCGGCGGGACGCTGGTTCGTGTCCCTGCTGTGCGAGGACACGATTACCCCGGCTCCCGCCACCACAGCGACGGTTGGCCTGGACGCCGGGATCACCTCCCTGGTGGCCCTGTCCACGGGGAGAAGATCACCAACCCGGGGCATGAGCGGCGTGACCGTGCCCGCCTGGCCTGCGCGCAGCGGGAGCTGTCGCGGAAAGCGAAGGGTTCGGCGAACCAGGAGAAGGCCCGCCGTCGCGTCGCCAGGGTCCACGCGCGGATCGCGGACCGGCGCCGTGACTTCCTGCACAAGCTGTCGACTCGTCTCGTCCGTGAGAACCAAACGGTCGTGATCGAGGACCTCACCGTCCGCAACCTGCTGAAGAACGGCAAGCTCGCGCGCGCCATCTCGGACGCGGCCTGGACAGACCTGCGCATGATGCTGGAGTACAAGTGCGCCTGGTACGGGCGCGAACTCGTCGTGATCGACCGCTGGTTCCCGTCCAGCAAGCTGTGCGGGGCCTGCGGCACGGTCGCGGCGAGAATGCCGCTGAACGTCCGCGAGTGGACGTGTGACTGCGGCACGGTGCATGACCGCGACGTGAACGCCGCGAAGAACATTCTGGCCGCCGGGCTGGCGGTGTCTGCCTGTGGAGACGGTGTAAGACCTCAACGGGAGCCCTCCCGGACGGGGCGGTCGTCGGTGAAGCAGGAACCCCAGCGGGCGACCACTGGAATCCCCCGCCTTTAGGCGGGGGAGGAAGTCAACCAGTGCACCAGCTCCGTACGTACGCCGTACGTACGAGGCTGATGGTCGGGGGCGAGCATGGCGCGCAGGAGCCGGGCGCTGTGCGTGGGCGAGGGTCGCAGGAACCAGGCCGCCGAGGCGGCGAGCACCGTGGGGGTCAGCCTCAGCCTGGTCACCCCGCCGGGCGAGACGAGGACGAGCCGGCTGATCAGGGGCGAGTTGGCGGACAGTGCGACGGCCGCGCCGAAGGAGTGCCCCATCACCGCCACCGGCTCGGACGAGACCTCCTCGACCACCTCGCCCAGCCACGCCCCGTACCAGGACAACCGGCCGCCGGAGGGCGCGCGTTCGCCGGAGCTGAGGCCGGGCTGGCCCGGCACGTCCACCAGCAGGACCCGGTACCCGGCGGCGACCAGGGCCGTGGCCAGCGGCAGGGACGTTGCGGCGTTGAAGTTGGTGCCCGGGACGAACACGACTGTCCTCGCACCCTCTCCGGCGAGGACCACATGGGTCCGGGCACCGTGCGCGGTCACCGTACGCCGCTCGTGCGCGACGGCCCACGCGTCGAGCTGGTCGCAGCACCAGCGGCGGACGAGCGCCTCGCCCGTCGCACTGCGGTAGATCGAAGGGTGACGGCCGCCTCCGCGGCGCGCGTGGCGGGGGCGCGGTCGGCGGGCTCGCCCGGCACCCAGGTGGTGACGAGCCAGGGCCGCGGAAACCGCGCGGAGGGCTCACCGAGGCGTTGCGGCACGGGGACCTGGAGCGGGAGGCGCGGGGCGAGGAGGGGCAGCCAGGCGTGCTCCTTGCGCAGCAGCGCGTCCGCGGACTCGGTCGCCCAGGGCAGTCGTACGGCGAGGTCGTCGCCGAGCCGCCACACCTGGTTGTCCCAGCCGAGCGCTGCGAGCTTCAGCGGCCGGTCCGCCAGATCGGGGTGCTGCTCGCGCAGCAGGTCCCGGATCAGGTCCTCGGTGATGTCCGTGCCGGTGACGGTCATGCGGAGCCACGGTAGCGGACCTCCGGGGAATGAACCCCAAGATGTGGACGCCGCGTTCATATTCTGCTTATATGGACTCAGCGTCCACATCTTGCGGAGGAGAGAAACCCATGACCACCACCACGCCCACCCCCGCCCCCCGCGTCGCGCTGGTCACCGGCGGTTCCGGCGGCATCGGCAGGGCCGTCGTCGAGCGGCTCGCCGCGGACGGCTTCGCCCTCGCCGTGCACTACTCCGGCAACAGGGCCAAGGCCGAGGTCCTCGTCGAGGAGATCACCGCAGGGGGCGGACAGGCCGTCGCGGTCGGCGGCGACGTGGCCGACGAGCAGGCGATGGCCGCCGCCTTCGACGCCGTCGAGACGGCGTTCGGCGGTATCGACGTCGTGGTCAACACCGCCGGGATCATGCTGCTCGCGCCGATCGCCACCCTGGACCTGGACGACCTGGACCGGATGCACCGCACCAACATCCGCGGCACCTTCGTCGTCTCCCAGCAGGCCGCCCGCCGCGTCCGCCCCGGTGGCGCGATCGTCAACGTCTCCACGTCCGTCGTGCGCACCCAACTGCCCGCCTACGGCGCCTACGTCGCCAGCAAGGCCGCCGTGGAGGGCATCACCCTCATCCTCGCCCGCGAACTGCGCGGCAAGGACATCACCGTCAACACCGTCGCCCCCGGCCCGGTCGCCACCCCGCTCTTCCTCCAGGGCAAGGACGAGGCCACGGTCGCGGGCTTCGCCAAGGCCACCCCCCTGGAGCGGCTGGGCAGCCCGCAGGACGTCGCCGAGTCGGTCGCCTTCCTCGCCGGCCCCGCCCGCTGGGTCAACGGCCAGGTCCTCTACACCAACGGCGGCCTCGCCTGACCCCACCAGCAGCCCACCACACGCCCTCTGAAGGGAAGCCCCATGTCCTCCGTCGTCCTCGTCACCGGCGCCGCCACCGGCATCGGCAACCTCACCGCCCGCTCCCTCGCCGCCGCGGGCCACACCGTCTACGCCAGCATGCGCGACCTGCGGGGCCGCAACGCCGCCCACGCCGGGGAACTCCTCGACCTCGCCCGCCGCGAAGGCCAGGACATCCGCGTCGTGGAACTCGACGTGCGCTCCGAGGCCTCGGCCGAGGCGGCCGTCGCGACCGTCCTCGACGAGGCGGGCCGCCTCGACACGGTCGTCCACAACGCCGGACACCTCTACGTCGGTTACGCCGAGGCCTTCACCCCCGAGGACGTCCAGCGCCTCCTGGACGTCAACACGGTCGGCATCCAGCGCGTCAACCGGGCCGTCCTGCCGCACATGCGCGCCCGCCGCTCCGGCACCCTGCTCTACGTCGGCAGCACCACCTCGGTGGTCGTGCCGCCCTTCCTGGGCCCCTACGTCGCCTCGAAGTCCGCCGCCGACGCACTGGCCCAGGCCACGGCGTACGAGGTGGGGCAGTTCGGCATCGAGACCACCATCGTGATGCCGGGCCCCTTCACCCAGGGCACCGAGCACTTCCCAGGCGCCAGCCGAGCCGGTGACGCCGAACGCAGCCGCGCCTACGCCGCACTGGACGCGATGGTGGCGCGCAACGAGCAGGCCACGGAAGGGCTGTTCCCGCCCGGAGCGGACGCCCACCCCCGTGCCGTGGCCGAGGAGATCGTCCGGGTGCTGGGCCTCCCGGCGGGCAGCCGCCCGTTGCGCACCGTCGTCGACTTCAGCCAGGCCGGTGTGGAAGAGGTCAACGAGGTCATGCGCCGCGCCCAGGAGGACTTCGTCACCCGTCTCGGCTTCGGCGGCCTCCTCCACGCCAAGACGGCACAGGCCTGACCCCCAGCGCACCCCCACACCCAAGGACCCAAGGAGCCAAGGAGCGAGTGACCATGCCCACCCCCGACCTGCCCCCCGCGATCCGCACGTTCATCGACGCCACCAACCGCGCCGACTCCGCCGCCTTCGTCACCGCCTTCACCCCCGACGCCCACCTGAACGACTGGGGCCGCGACTACCGCGGCCGCGACGGCGTCGCCGACTGGGACCGCACCGACAACATCGGCGTCCAAGCCCGCTTCGAACCGCTCGGCCTGCGCCCCGGCAGCGCCCCGGACACCTGGGACGTCAGGCTCCGGGTGACCGGCAACGGCTACAACGGCACCGGCCGGCTGACCTTCCGGCTGCGCGACGGTCTCATCGCCGACCTGCGCATCGGGTGACCGCGCGCCCGGCCCCAGGCGAGCCCGCCCGGCTTCCTAGACTGACCCGGTCCAGGGGCGAACGCGAAGGAGACGATGTGACCGAGCAGGCCGAGGGCACCGGTGAGCGTCCGGCCCGCGGGCGCGGGCGCCGCCCGGCCGACGAGGTCCGCGCGGACGTCTTCCGCGTGGTCGGCCAGGTGCTGATGACGGAGGGCATCGCCGACCTGACCTTCGAACGGGTGGCCAGACTGTCCGGGGTCAGCAAGACGACGCTGTACAAGTGGTGGCCCTCCAAGGGCGCCCTCGCCCTCGACGGCTACTTCCACGCCGTCGAGGAGACCCTCGCCTTCGCCGACACCGGCGACCTCCGCGCCGACCTCCTGGACCAGCTGCGCGCCTTCGTCCACGTCATGACCCGCACCCCGGCCGGGCGCGTGGTGACCGAACTGGTCGGCCAGTCCCAGACCGACGAGGACCTGGCCACCGCCTTCCGCGCCCTGTACTCCTCCGAACGCCGCCGCCTGGCCGGTGAGCGGCTGCTGCGGGCCAGGGAGCAGGGCCAGATCCGCGACGACGTCGACGTGCAGGTCCTCGTCGACCAGCTGTGGGGCGCCGTCTACCACCGGATGCTGATCCCGGACGAGCCGGTCACCGACGACTTCGTGACCGCCCTGGTCTCCAACCTCCTCGACGGCGTCACCCCGCGCCCCGGGCCGTAGCCCGCCGCCTCGCCCGCCTGAACGGACGGCTCAGGGCGCCCCTGACGGTGGCTCCTCCGGGTGGCGGGAGGCCGCGGGAACGCCAGGCCGCGCGCTGGCGGGTCCGGCGGTGCCGTCCGGAGCGCCCGCCGGGTGCGGGGGGCCGCCGTTGTGGCCGCGGGTGGCGATCAGGGACCAGACGATGGAAACGGTGATGGTGACGGCGATGACCCCCAGGGTGAGGGGGATGGGCAGCTTGCCGACCGGGGTCTCGGACAGGATGAGCTTGACCCCGGCGAAGGCGAGCAGGACCGCCAGCCCGTAGTGCAGGTACCGGAAGCGGCGCAGCAGCCCGGCCAGGCAGAAGTACAGGCTCCTGAGGCCCAGGACGGCGAAGGCGTTGGCGGTCCACACCAGGAACGTGTTGGTGGTGATCGCCAGGACGGCGGCGACGGAGTCGACCGCGAAGACCAGGTCGGTGGCCTCGATCGCGACCAGGACCACGAACAGCAGGGTCGCGGCGCGCCTGCCGCTGACGCGGATGAAGAACCTGTCGCCGTGGAACCTCGCATCGGTCGGGACGAGCTTCCTGACCAGGCGGACCACGGGGTTGCGGTCGGGGTGGACTTCCTCGTCCTTGGAGACGGCCATCTTCCAGCCGGTCCAGATCAGGAACGCGCCGAACAGATAGGCGGTCCAGAAGAACACCCGCAGCAGTTCGGCACCGATGAAGATGAACACCAGCCGGGCCGCCAGCGCCCCGATGACACCCCAGAACAGCACCTTGTGCTGGTAGGCGTCGGGCACGGCGAAGAACGAGAAGACCAGCGCGAACACGAAGACGTTGTCGATCGACAGGGCCTTTTCGATCAGATAGCCCGCGTAGTAGGTCGAGGACACCTCCCCGCCCTGCCACGCCCACAGCACCAGCCCGAAGCCCAGGCCGACGGCGATCCACAGCGTGCTCCACAGCGCGGCCTCGCGGAAGCCGATCACGTGGTTGTCGCGGTGGGCGACCAGGTCGACGGCGAGCATCACACCGATGCCGACGGTGACCGCGGCCCACATCCACAGCGGGACGGCGAACGACATTTCATTCATCGATTCCCTCCTTCGTGGATACCCCGGCGCGTACGCAAGCGTGGACGCGGCAGGAGCGGGTGAACCCCAACCAGACGTCGGCGATGCTGACGGCCTGGAAGAAGACCGAGGAACTCGCGTATCTCAACGACGTCTCCTGCGTCCCGCTCCAACAGGCCCTGCGCCGTCTCCAGAGGGCGTTCGCCAACTTCCGGTTCCGGGACGGCAGGCTGACGTTGGCGAAGATGGCGGAGCCGCTCGACATCGTGTGGTCCCGTCCGCTCCCGGAAGGGGTGTCGCCGTCCACGGTGACGGTGTCGCAGGACGCGGCCGGACGCTGGTTTGTTTCCCTGCTGTGCGAAGACCCGTCCGTCAAGCCGCTCCCCGCCACCGACGCGGCCGTCGGTATCGACGTCGGGCTCGACCACCTGCTGACCCTTTCGACTGGCGAGAAGGTCTCCAACCCCCGGCACGAGCGCCGCGACCGTACCCGCCTTGCGAAGGCGCAGCGACAGCTTGCCCGCAAGGCCAAGGGGGACGGGGCGAACCGGGCCAGGGCACGCCGGAAGGTCGCCAGGATCTACGCCCGCATCGCCGACCGCAGGCGTGACCACCTGCACAAGCTCACCACTCGGCTCGTTCGTGAGAACCAAACGATCGTGATCGAGGACCCCGCCGTCCGGGGCATGGTGAGGAACGGCCGTCTGGCCCGCGCCATCTGTGATGCCGCGTGGTCGGAGTCCCGGAGTCTGCTGGAGTACAAGGCGAAGTGGTACGGCCGTGAAGTGATCGCGATCGACCGCTGGTTCCCCTCCTCCAAGCTGTGCTCCGTCCGCGGCACTCTGCGGGACAGGATGCCGCTCGACGTCCGCACCTGGACGTGCGCCTGCGGGACGGTCCATGACCGGGACGTGAACGCGGCGAAGAACATTCTGGCCGTCGGGCTGACGGCTTCTGTCTGTGGGGCTGGTGCAAGACCTCAACGGAGTACTCCGGGCGGGCAGTCGGCGACGAAGCAGAAACCCCTACGGCGCGAGCTGTAGGAATCCCCCTTCTGAGGAGGGGAGGAAGTCAAGGCTGATCGGCTTTCCCGGGCGATGGCGTTCCCCGCCACCCTGATGCCCGCCAGAAATTACGCGAAAACTTTTTCGTCAATAACTTTTCGCGAAAATTTCTTGGTCGCAGGAAGTCCTGTTCGTACGATGAGAGGCATGAGCCAGCCCTCTGCCGCGCGCGGCGACCGGTGGACGTTCCTGACCAACCACGCCCGCGTCCTGATCGCCCTCGCCCGCGACCCGGACGCGCGCGGACGGGACGTCGCCGACCTGATCGGCATCACCGAACGCGCCGTGCAGCTGATCGTCGCCGACCTCGAAGCGGCCGGATACCTCACCCGCACCCGCGTCGGCCGCCGCAACCGCTACACCGTCGACCCCACCGTCGCCCTGCGGCACCCGGCCGAGGCCGGCCACCCCGTCGGCGACCTCCTGGCCACCTTCCTGCACCGCGAGGACGGCCCCGCCGCCGACGCCGGGCGCGCCTCCTTCTGACTCCCCGCCCGGGCGGGCCCGTCGGGACGCGGACGGCCGCCTGGCGCGCGCGGCACGCGGCGCCCTGAACTCACCGGCGGCCCTGGACCCCGTACTGCGCCGGGCCGTGCGTGCTGGCCCGCGCCCGCCGGGCCCCGCACCGCCACCTCCCCCCCGCCGAAGCGCGAACGCGCCCGCCCCGCACGGCGCGGGCCGTCCCGGCGGCAGCGCCCCGCAGGTGTGACCCGCGTCTCATCCGAATACCCCCCGGGGCATAAACCCGATCCTGCTACCGTTGGGCTCCGATATACCCCCCCGGGTATTCGTGAAGGTAAGCGAATTCAGGAGTCCCCCCGCATGGTTCCCGAGATCGACCAGCAGCGGTTCGCCGAGGCACACGCCGCAGGCGCCCCCGTCATCGACGTCCGGGGCAGCGGCGAGTACCGCACCGGCCACGTCCCCGGCGCCCGCTGCGCCCCGCTGCCCAACCTCCCCCTGGCCCTCGCCGAACTGCCCAAGGACCGCCCGCTCTACGTGATCTGCCAGAGCGGCGGCCGCAGCGCCCAGGCCACCTCGCTGCTGCGCGGCCTGGGCTACGACGCCCACAGCGTCAGCGGCGGCACCGCCGCCTGGATCGAGGCGGGCCGCCCCGCCGTCACCGGCGACACCCCCACCGCCCCCGGAGGACACGCGGTGATCACCGTCCTGCCCGTGGAGACCCCCGGCCTGGGGGACCGCACCTACCTCGCCCACGACGGCTCGGTCGCCCTGGTGGTCGACCCCCAGCGCGACCACGACCGCGTCACCGCCCTGGCCGAGGCCGCCGGAGTGCGCATCACCCACGTGTTCGAGACGCACATCCACAACGACTACGTCACCGGCGGCCTCGCCCTCGCCCGCGAGACGGGCGCCCAGTACCTGGTCAACGCCGACGACGAGGTCTCCTACGAGCGCACCCCCATCCGCGACGGCCAGGTCGTCGAGGTCGGCGACACCCTGCGGGTGCGGGTGATCCACACCCCCGGCCACACCCACACCCACCTGTCCTACGCCCTCGAGGCCGACGGAGAACAGATCGCCGTGTTCACCGGCGGCTCCCTGCTGTACGGCACCACCGGACGCCCCGACCTGCTGGGCCCGGACCACACCGACACCCTGGTACGGGCCCAGTGGCACTCGGCGCACCGGCTGGCCCGGGAACTGCCCGACGACACCGCCGTCTACCCCACCCACGGCTTCGGCTCGTTCTGCTCCGCCACCCAGGCCACCGGCCTGTCCAGCACCATCGGCGAGGAGAAGCGGACCAACACCGCGCTCACCGCCGGCGAGGAGGCCTACGTCGAGCAGCTCCTCGCGGGCCTGGACGCCTTCCCGGCCTACTACGCCCACATGGGCCCCGCCAACGCGGCCGGGCCCGGCAAGGCGGACCTGTCCGCGCCGTCCGTGGCGGACCCGGCTGAGCTGCGGCGGCGGATCGAGGCCGGTGAGTGGGTGGTCGACCTGCGCGAGCGCACCGCCTTCGCCGCCGGGCACCTGGCGGGCAGCCTCAACTTCGGCCTGGACGGCCAGTTCGTCACCTACCTGGGCTGGCTGATCCCGTGGGGCACGCCGCTCACCCTGCTCGGCGAGAGCGCCGCGGACGTGGCCGAGGCCCAGCGCGAACTGGTCCGCATCGGCATCGACCGCCCGGCCGCCATGGCCACCGGCACACCCGGGGACTGGGCCGGAGGCGAGCCGCTGGCCTCCTACCCACGCGCCACGTTCGCCGACCTGAAGGCCGCCCCCGGCGGCGACGGCCTCGTCGTCCTCGACGTGCGCCGCGACCAGGAGCGCGCCGAGGCGCACCTACCCGGCTCACTGCACATCCCCCTCCACCAGCTGCCGGGCCGCCTCGACGAGATTCCCGCGGGCCGCGTCTGGGTGCACTGCGCCGGCGGCTACCGCGCCGGGATCGCCGCCGCACTGCTGAGCGCCCGCGGCCGTGACGTCGTCGCCGTCGACGACAGCTTCGACAACGCCCACGAGGCGGGCCTGTGCGCCCTCCCCTCCCTGCCCGCACCCCCCGCCACCCCCCGACAGGAGACCCACGCGTGAGCACCCCCACCACCCCCCGCGGCCTGAGCATCGACGAACTGCGCGCCCGCCTCGACTCGGACAGCCCGCCGCGGCTGCTCGACGTCCGTTCCCCCGCCGAGTTCGAGGGCGCGCACATCCCCGGCTCCTACAACGTCCCGCTGGACACCCTGCGCGAGCACCGCGAGGAACTGACCCGGCACCTGGACACCGACGTGGTGCTGGTGTGCCGCTCCGGCCAGCGCGCCGGACAGGCCGAACGCGCCCTCGCCGAGGCCGGTCTGCCGGGCCTGGCGGTCCTGGCGGGCGGCATGTCCGCCTGGGAGAAGTCCGGCGCCCCCACCAACTACGGCCAGGAACGCTGGGACATGGAGCGCCAGGTCCGCCTGGTCGCCGGAACCCTGGTCCTGGTGGGCGCCCTCGGCAGCTTCGTCCTTCCCGGCCTGCAGGCGCTGTCCGCGTTCGTCGGCGGCGGACTGGCCTTCGCGGCCCTGAGCAACACCTGTGCCATGGGCGTGCTGCTGTCGCGCATGCCGTGGAACCGCACCCGGTCCTTCGACCCGCGCAAGGCCGTCGCCCAGCTCGCCGACGGCAGGTGAGGACCATGACGCTGACGCTCGTCCTGGTCCTCGCGCTGCTGGTCGGCGTCTCCCTCGGCCTGCTCGGCGGAGGCGGGTCGATCCTGACCGTGCCGCTGCTGGTCTACGTCGCGGGCATGGACGCCAAGGAGGCCATCGCCACCTCCCTGTTCGTCGTCGGTGTCACCTCCGCCGTCGGCATGGTCAACCATGCCCGTGGCGGCCGGGTCCGCTGGCGCACCGGCGTCCTGTTCGGGGCCGCGGGCATGGCCGGCGCCTACACCGGCGGACTGATCGGCGGCCACATCCCCGACGCCGTCCTGCTGGTCGCCTTCGCCGTGATGATGATCGTCACCGCAGCGGCCATGCTCCGGGGCCGCCGGGGCACCGGCCCGGGCCGGGCCCACACCCAGCTCCCGGTGGGGCGCGTCCTGCTGGACGGCGCGGCCGTGGGCCTGGCCACCGGTCTGGTCGGCGCGGGCGGCGGCTTCCTCGTCGTCCCGGCGCTCGCCCTGCTGGGCGGCCTGCCCATGCCGGTGGCCGTGGGCACCTCCCTGCTGGTCATCGCGATGAAGTCCGCCGCCGGTTTCGCGGGCTACCTCTCCGCCGTCCACATCAACTGGTCCCTGACCCTGGCCGTCACCGGCTCCGCGGTCCTCGGCAGCCTCGCCGGGGCCCGGCTGGCCGGACGCGTCCCCGCGCACGTCCTGTCCCGCCTCTTCGCCTGGTTCGTCCTGGCCATGGGCACCTTCGTCCTCCTCCAGCAGGCCCCCGCCCACCTCGCCGTCCCGGTCCTCGCGGCCCTGGCCTCCCTGGGCGCCGGAGCGGGCATCTGCTACGGCTTCGTCACCCGCTGCCCCCTGCGCCGCGCCGTGCGCGGGACCTGAGGGCGCCGCACTGCCCGGCAAGAGCCGCACCGGCCCGAAGGGCGGCGTGAGAGCCCGGCGGAATGCGCCGCCCCCTCCCCGCGTTGACTACCCCAGGGGGTATTTGTCGTCATCGTTTCCCCGGACCGGAAGGAACCGCCGCATGAGCACCGTCACCCTCACCGCCGCCAATTTCGAGGAGACCGTCACCGGCAACGACATCGTCCTCGTCGACTTCTGGGCCGCCTGGTGCGGACCGTGCCGGATGTTCGCCCCCGTCTACGACAAGGCCTCCCAGGCCCACCCCGACATCGTCTTCGGCAAGGTCGACACCGAGGCCGAACAGGCCCTGGCCACCGCCGCCGACATCACCTCCATCCCCACCCTGATGGCCTTCCGCGAGGGCATCCTGGTCTTCTCCCAGCCCGGCGCCCTGCCGCCGCAGGCCCTGGACCAGGTGATCACCGCCGTCCGTGAACTCGACATGGACGAGGTCCGCGCCTCCCTCACCGCCCAGAGCCCCAGCCAGTGACCGCGGCCGGTCCCCGACCGGCCCGCCGAGAGGAACCCCCATGGTCCAGCTCCCCGCCGACCAGGTGCGGTCGGCCGCCAACCGGCTCAAGCGCGCCCAGGGCCAGCTCGCCGGCGTCGTGCGCATGCTGGAGGAAGGACGCGACTGCGAGGACGTCGTCACCCAGCTCGCCGCCGTCAACCGCGCACTGGACCGCGCCGGCTTCGCCATCGTCGCCAGCGGCCTCAAGCAGTGCCTCACCCAGGAAGGCGGCGCCGACAGCCTCGACACCCAGAAGATGGAGAAACTCTTCCTCTCCCTGTCCTGAACCGCCCCGGCGTCACGACAGGCTCCGCCCGGACCCGAGGCAGGCGTAGGCGAATCCCTCACCCGCGCCCGGCGCCCGCGTCCACGACCGGGTGGTGAAGGTGTGCAGCCTGCCCACGGTCAGCGCGAACCGCGGCAGCGAGAGCCCGAGTTCGCCCTGCAGCGCCTCCAGCACCCGCCGCTCGCACTCCAGCTCACCGTCCTCGGGGCGGAACAGCCGTACGGGGTCCAGCACCTCCGGTATGACGCCGGAGCGCTCGATCTCACCCCCGCGCACGGTGAACGCGTACAGCTCCTGGCCCCGTTCGGCCACCGACAGGTGGAACGCGGCCCGGTGCTCCTCCGTCGACGAGCGGCTCGGCTCGCGCCACACCACCACCGCACGCCCGGCCGCGGAGGCGGCAGCGGCGGGGGAGCGGAACAGCGTGCCCAGACGGCGGTGACCGTGGCCGTCGAAGGCGAAGGCCCACCCCTCGGCGGTGCGGCCGACGGCGACCACGGCCCGGTCCTCCCACAGCTCCACGCCCTCCCGCTCGTGCGGCCGGGGCGCCTGCCAGGACGCCCTGCGCGGCTCCGTGGGCGCGCTCAGTGCGGCGCCCTCCTCACCGATCAGGGCGGGCAGACGGGCCGGGTCGATCCCCTCCACCCAGATGCCGCGGTAGCCGTCCCCGGGCCGCCGGTCTGCCGCGGGCTCCGTCAGCCAGACCAGGCCCGGCGGGTCGAGAGCGGGCCCCGGCACACGAGCGGGCCCCCGCTGCCCGGCCCGCGCGACGGCGAGGAGGGCCCGGCCGCGCTCCGGGGTGACCAGCGGGCCCAGGACCGGATCGGCGAGCAGCCCGACCGGGGCGATCAGCAAGGGCCCGGGCGCCTCCCACCGCGGCAGCGCCTCGAGCAGCACCCGCCACGCGGCGTCACTGGACCCCCAGCGTGCCGACTCCCGGGCCTCGGCGACGGCCCGCCCCCACCGGCCGTCAGGCGCGTACCGGTGGGTGCCCTCCCGCAGCGCGCTCAGGACGGCCTCGGCGGCGTCCCGGTCGGCCCCGCGTGCGGCCATCATCCCGAGCCAGTGGCCGTCCCCGCCCAGCCGCCACTCGCCCCGTGCCGGTGCCATCGCCTGCACGGGCAGGACCTCCGGCAGGTAGCGCGGGTCGGCCACCAGGTCGCCGTAGTCCTGCGGGCCGTGCGGGGACAGCAGCTGGCGCAGCTGGTTCAGCAGGACGGCGCTGCGGGGCCGTCCGAAGGACCGCGCCTCCTCCAGCAGCGCCAGCGCCTCCTCGTACCGTCCGCGCAGGGCCAGCAGACGGGCCCGGTCCACCCGGGCGTCCTGGGCGCGCGTGGTCGCGTTCACGAAGTCGTCCCGCTCCGCCCGGTCGCAGTGGAAACCGCGGTACATCGCCTCCATGTAGGCGCGGAACGACGGGTAGCGGTCCGGCAGTTCACCGCCCCAGCCCTTGTACACGTACAGCGCCCACTCGCCGTCCGCGCCGACGTCGCCCGGGTCGAGCAGGGCGTGGGACATGTCGGAGTCCGTCTCCAGCCGCAGCGCCCGCCGCCACATCCCGGCCAGCAGGACGTCCTCCGCGCGCGGGTCGTCGCCCAGGTTCTCCTCGTACAACGGCGTCATGCCGAACGGGTCCCGGAACCAGTCGATGTCGGCGGCACCGCCGAGCCGGTAGACCCCGGCCGTCTGGTCCACGTGCCAGCCGTCGCTCACGGCGAGGAACTCCCGGTACGAGGGCGGCAACCGCCGCCCCAGCCGCTCCTCGGCCGCCACGATCACCGCCTCGCCCGCCCCGGGCCTGCCCGGCCCGGCGCCCACCTCCCCGCCCGCCCCGCTCTCCCAACTGCCCCCGTCTTCCTCGTCGTCCGCGCGGGGAACCCACTCCCGCTGCCACCGTCCCAGGAACTCCTGCCAGGTGAAAGACTCGCCGCTCATGGCCGGATGGTGTCATCCGGCACTGACATCGAGGACCGGCTCGGTTCCACCTGGCCGGCCACCGGCCCCCGACGGCCGACGCGGTGGCCCGCCTGGCCCGCGCCGGCCTGATCCGCATGCTCGACCTGCTCGGCGCCCCCCCGGCCCTGGTGCTGTCCGACCTGGGCGAGGCCCTCGCCCAGAACCGGGCCGCCCTCCTGCGCATGGGCGACCACACCGGCCTGACCGGTGACCGCCGCTGTGTCGCGTACCGCTGGTTCACCGACCCCGCCGCCCGGGCCGTCAGCCCGCCCGAGGAGCGCGAGCGCCACGCCCGCCAGCTCGTGGCGGACCTGTGCGCGGCGGCCGGGCACCGCAGCGGCGACACCGCCTGGTGATGGACTGCGAGACCCTCCTGGCCCCGACCGGCCAGGGCCGACAGCTGCTGGTGCTCACCCCGGCGGACGCCGAGACCCGCGAGCGCCTGGAACTGCTGCGGGCCATCGGCATCCAGGAGTTCCCCACGGGGGGGCGACGGGCCGGGCGACGGGCCTGGCGCCGCGCTGAGACCGTGAGCACCCCCGGCGGATAGCCTGCTGCGACCCGCGGAGGCGATCGGGTGGGGAGCGTGGGGACGTGGAACAGAGCGAGGACCGGATCCTGGCCGACGAGCTTGCCGCTCTCGGCGCGGTGAGCGGGGGCAGCGGCCGCCTGGTGGGGATGGTGGCCCGGCTGATGACCAAGAACGTCCACGAGATCGACCTGCTGGCCCCGTTGCCGTTCGACGACACGGTCGCGCGCGTCTCCCGGGTGCTGGGGCGGGCAGGCCGGGCGACCGGGACCGTGCCCGTCGCCGCCCTCGAGGACGAGGAGGTGATCCGCGTCGTCGCGGGCGGTGGTGCGGCCGGGATGAACCCGGTGGTGGTGACCGCGCGGGTGCTGAAGGTCGACGAGGACAGCACGGAGATCTGGCTGCGCGCGGCGGCCAAGGAGGGCCTGATCAGGCAGCGGGCCGGGGAGAAGACCGCCGTCCGCCTCGCCGCGGCGCTGAGCCGGGCGACCGGAGCGCGGGAAGCGGGCGGATGAGCGGCTCGGGCGTATCAGCGGCTCGGGAGGGTGAGCGGCTCGGGAGGGTGAGCGGCTCGGGCGGATCAGCGGCTCGGACGGGGGGAAGGGCCCGGGCGGGGGAGTGGCCCGGGCGGGGAAGTGGGGTGCTCGTCCAGCCCGAACGCCCAACACCCCCTCGCAGCACCGGCGTTGTGCCGGAGGTCTGGTCCTGTGGCACCTGGTGACGGTGTGGACAGCGTCACGGCCGGGACGCCACACTCGGCTCGGACCCCCGGGCCGGGGGAGCGCGGGACAGCCGGGACCCAGGGGCGGAGACGTGATGCTGCGGCATACGGCCCGACCACCCCTCTCGGTTGTCGTGAACATGGCATACACGGAACCGGGCCCGGCGACCCAGCCCGCCCCCCACCGAGTAGGAGCGCCCCGATGGCCCTGATGCCGACCCCCACCCGCCGGCGTGCCCGCGCCACCACGGCCCTGCTGGCGCTGCTCGCGGCAACCGGCGCGCTGGCCGCCCCCGGGCCCGCCCGGGCGGACTCCGCCCCCGAGGACCCCGAGGCCCGGCAGACCGTCACCTACCACGGCTACCGCATCGAGGCACCCGCCCACTGGCGGGTCGTCGACCTGGCCGACACCCCCCGCGCCTGCCCACGCCTGGACACCCCCACCATCTACCTCGGCGAGCCCGCCGACGACAACGACTGCCCCGCCAAAGTCATCGGCCGCACCGCGGGCCTCGTCATCGAACCGATCACCACCCGCTCCGCCGCCCGCACCACCCCCGCGACCGCCCGCACCCCACGGGGCAGGGCCACCGCCCCCGCCGCCCCCTCCAGCAACGGCACCATCCAGGTCGCGGTCGAGGACGCCGGCGTCCTCGTCACCGCCGCCCACACCCCCCACACCGAAAGCCTCGTACGCACCGTCCTGACCTCCGCCGAACTCACCCCCGCCGCCCGCCGCACCGAACTGCCCCGCACCGCCCAGCCCCCCACCACCCTGGCCGCCGCCGCACCCCAGCCGGGCACCTACCTCGGCAAGGGCTTCGACGCCTGCACCGCCCCCTCCACGGCCGCCATGAACGCCTGGCAGACCAGCTCCCCCTACAGCGCCGTCGGCGTCTACATCAGCGGCTCCTTCCGCGGCTGCGCCCAGCCCAACCTGACCGCCAGCTGGGTGACCACCCAGACCAACAACGGCTGGCACCTGATCCCCATCGACGTCGGCCGCCAGGCCCCCTGCACCAGCTACTCCCTGAAGATGTCCACCGACCCGGCCACCGCCAAGTCCCAGGGCGCCAGCGCGGCCGCCGCCGCCGTCACCGCCGCCGCCAACCTGGGCATCCCCGCGGGCAGCGCCCTCTACAGCGACATCGAGGCCTACAACTCCACCACCGCCTGCAAGACCGCCGTCCTGTCCTACCTCTCCGGCTGGAGCGAACGCCTGCACGCCGACGGCTACCTCTCCGGCTTCTACTCCAGCGCCGCCTCCGGCATCCGCGACGCCGCCAGCGAGTACGACAACAGCGCCTACACCCGCGTCGACCACATCTTCTACGCCTGGTGGAACGGCGCCGCCGACACCAACACCGGCTCCTACGTCCCCGCCACCCACTGGTTCGGCCACCAGCGCATCCACCAGTACGCCGGAGAGGTCACCGAGTCCTACGGCGGCTACTCCATCAACATCGACCGCGACTACCTCGACGTCGCCACCGGCAGCACCCCGCCCCCGCCCACCTGCACCACCGCCAACCTCGACTTCACCGCGTACACCACCCTCCAGAGCGGCGCGACCGGCTCCCGCGTCACCGCCGCCCAGTGCCTGCTCAAGGCCGCCGGGTACGACCCCGGCACCCCGGACGGCGTCTTCGGCCCCGCCACCACCACCGCCACCCGCGCCTTCCAGACCGGCAAGGGCCTGACCGCGGACGGCGTGATCGGCCCCCGCACCTGGACCGCGCTGCTGGCCCGCGGCACCACCCCCACCCTCCAGAACGGCTCCACCGGCGAAGCCGTCACCCGCCTCCAGCGCGCCCTGACCGCCGCCCTCGGCCGGACCGTCGCCATCGACGGCGTCTTCGGCTCCGGCACCACCCAGGCCGTCCGCGACTACCAGTCCACCCGCGCCCTGACCGCCGACGGCATCGTCGGCCCCGCCACCTGGAGCGCCCTCCAGTCAGGAAGGTAACCCGACCGCCATGAGACAACTCGCCCGCCTCATCACCCTGTTCACCGCCCTGACCGGCCTGCTCCTTGCCGCGGGCCTGCCCGCGCACGCCTTCCCGCAGGCCGCCTTCCCCCTCACCAGCAGCGGCAACCGGGGCACCGACGTCGTCGCCCTGCAACACCTGCTGGCCGCGCACGGCCGGACGGTGACCGTGGACGGCGTCTTCGGCACCGGCACCCGCAGCGCCACCGTCAGCTTCCAGCAGTCCAAGGGCCTGACCGCGGACGGCATCGTCGGCCCCGCCACCTGGAGCGCGCTCGCCGTCACCGTCCGCCAGGGCGACAACGGCCCCGCCGTGAAGGCCCTCCAAGCCCTCCTCAACGCCAAACGCTCAGCCGGCCTCACGGTGGACGGCGCCTTCGGCCCCGCCACCCACACCGCGGTGCGCACCTTCCAGTCCCACGCCGGGATCGGCGTCGACGGCGTCGCCGGACCGACCACCTGGAAGAACCTGCTCTGGCACTACGAGAACATCAACTTCGGCGCGGGCACCATGTGCGCGCAGAGCCCCGACGGCAACGCGAACGCCCACTGGGCGACAGCGGGCGCCGTCGGCCAGCTCGAAGCCGCCGCCACCGCCTTCGCCACCACCGGCAACGGCCGCCTCCCCGTCGGCGACGCCGGCTTCGAACACGGCGGCGACATCCCCGGCCACGCCAGCCACGAGACCGGCATGGACATCGACGTATGGCCCATCCGCACCGACTCCGCCCAGTGCACCGCCGCCCGCATCACCTGGCAGTCCACCGCCTACGACCGCGCCGCCACCCGCCGCCTCGTCCAGGAGATCCGCGCCAAGGCCCCCGGCCACATCGACCTGATCTTCTTCAACGACCCCCAGCTGATCGCCGAAGGCCTCACCACCAGCTACCCCAACCACGACAACCACCTGCACATCCGCTACCGGTAGTCCCGGCCGCACGCATGTCTCCCCGCACCCAGGGCAGACGAGGAACGGCACCCCACAAGGGGTGCCGTCGTCCGTTCTGCCAGAGGTGATGCGGTAATGGGCACGCTGCTGTTCGACAGCGACGACCTCAACGTCACGGAGGACTTCCTCAGCCGCGCCTACGCGCGGATGCGGATCGGCAGCAGCACCCCCGAGGCCAGCAGGGCCCGCATCCGCCGCGACGACATGGCGTCCGTCAGCGTCGACGAGATCGACCTCGACTTCGACATGAGCTACGCGGTGACACCGCTGGGGAAGATCTGCCTGTGCATGGTCCACGAGGGAACCATCCAGGACCACGTCTTCCACGGCGTCCGGGACGCCTTCGGCCCCGGCGACATGGTGATGTTCGCCCCGCCCGAACTCTCCTACGCCGGCCGCGTCCACGCGGCCCGCTACAACATCACCATGCTGGACCCCGGCCTGCTGGACCAGGTGGCCGCCACCGACGCCGGACCGCAGGCCGAACCGGTACGGCTGACCGGGCACCGCCCGCACTCCCCGGCCGCCGCCCGCCACCTGAAGCACACCATCATCCACCTGCGCGACCACGTGCTCAGCGACCCGGCCGTCTACCAGCAGCCCCTGGTCGCCTCGGCCAGCAGCCAGCTCCTGGCCGCCAGCGTGCTGGCCGCCTTCCCGCACACCGCCGCCACCGACCCCCGCGCCCAGGACCGCACCGACGCCCGCCCCGCCACCGTGCGCCGCGCCAGTCGCCCACATCGACGACCACGCCGACCAGCCCCTGACCGTCGCCGAGATCGCCGCCGCGGCCCATGTCACCGTCCGCGCCCTGCAGTACGCCTTCCGCCGCCACCTGGGGACCACCCCGCTGGCCTACCTGCGCCGCACCCGCCTCGCCCACGCCCACCGCGACCTCCAGGCCGCCGACCCGCTCGGCGGCGCCACCGTCGCCGACATCGCCGCCCGCTGGGGCTTCGCCCACCCCGGCCGCTTCGCCGCGCTCTACCGCGACGCCTACGGCACCAGCCCCTCCCACACCCTGCACAGCTGAGGCCCCCACCGGCCGCCTATCTCCCCTCCACGCCCTCTCCTTCCCGGCCGGGAGAGGGCGTGCGGCGCTCCAGCGCGGCATCCAGGCACCGGCGTATCCCGGGCGGCAGCCACTGGCAGTGCGGCCACTGCACGAGATGCTCAGCCACTTCGCGCAGCTTGGTGTTCGTGTGCTGGGAGATCTCCCTGAGAACGTCCCAGCCGGTGTCGGGACGCACACCGCCGTAGGCGACCACGACACCGATCGCCTGGTCGATGACAGCGGGCGAAACGACGGCGCGCCGCAGCTGCGCGATCTCCTCCTCGAGGGCGGCGACCTCGCCGATCCGGTTGCTCTGCTCTGGCATACACGTGGTCTTCGCAGTTGAGAGGCCGTATCCCATCACCTCACAATGCCCCCGCCCGCAACCCGCAGTGGCTCCGGAAACGAAGACCTCCTCCCCGCCCCCGTCCAGAAAACGAAACCGCCCTCCCCCCACCCGGCACCACGGTGTCCGGTCTCCTCGGTGTCTTCACCGGGGCCTCGCCGGCCCGCCGGGCAGCCGGCCACCAGCGGCGTACCACCAGCACATCCGACCCGCACCGGGAAACCCACGGCCCCGGCACGCCACGAACTGCGACCGGACGGCCCCGGCCCCAACGAAACCGGCTCGCGCCGGACGCCCGCCCGCTGGCACGCTGCACGGTATGGAGCACCCGCAGGTACTGCTCATCGCAGGACGCGCCGGCGTCGGCAAGACGACGGTGGGCTGGGAGGTCTCCGCGATCCTGCGCTCCGAGGCGGTCGCGCACGCGGTCATCGACGGTGACTTCATGGGGCACGTCCACCCGGCCCCCGAGAACGACCCCGACCGCGTGCAGATCACCGAGTGCAACCTGACCGCCGTGTGGGCGAACTTCGCCCGGCGCGGCTACCGGCGCCTGGTCTACACGAACACCCTGAGCGTGCTGCCCGAGGCGACGGGCATGTTCGAGCGGGCGATGGGGCCCGGGGTGAGGATCGTACGGGTCCTGCTCACCGCCTCCGACGCCACCGCCCGCGAGCGTCTGACGGGACGAGAACGCGGCTCGGAACTGGAGCGGGAACTCGCGGGAAGTATCCGCAAGGCGCGGCTCCTGGACGAGCGTGCCCCCGCGCAGGCCGTACGCGTGGCGACGGACGGACGGCTCGTCGTCGACATCGCACGGCAGGTCGTCGCCCTCACCGGCTGGGCCGGGCCCCACCGTGCCCACCGGCCCTGACCGGCACCCCCCCGCGCCCCGGGGCGTGCGCCCTTTCGCGCAGCCCCCGGTGCGGCCACACTGAGGCCGTTCCGCACCGCCCGCTCCCCGCCGTGTGGAGCGGGAACACGACCCGGGGGGAGCGGTGCCGCTGTGGCAGGCGAATTCTCGGACGAGCGGATACGCGGGGAGATCAGCGCGTATCTCGGGCGTCACGGCCGGACCGGAAAACAGGGGCTGCGTCCCGAGGACGTCACCCTCAGCCGCTGGCACCTGCTCGAAGGGGAGGTCATCCGCTGCATCGAGTCCCGGACCGAGGGCATCCGGCACGCCCCCGGAGACGTGGACCTCGCGGACCGGCCCGTCTACGACGACATCAACGGCTATCCCCTCGCCGCCCCCAAAGTGCCGGTCACCAAGTCGGTCGAGCTGGTCAGGCGTGGGACCGTGCACCGCGCAGCGTGCGGCTGCGACAACGGCAGACGGCAGTGCGCCCGCTGCGAGGGCAAGGGACACCGGGCCTGCGAACCCGCCGAGGTCTGCTCCGCGTGCGAGGGCGTCCGTGCCTGCACGCAGTACCTCAGACACGGGGGCAAGCCGCCCGGCCCGCCACCGCGGCCCCCGAAACCCGGCCCGGCCACACCGCAGGCGCCCCGCGTCACCTGCGAGGGGTGCGGGACGGCCGAGAGTGCCTGCCCCCGCTGCCGGGGCTGGGGCAGGACCAGGTGCTCCTCCTGCAAGGCGACGGGGCGCGCCCCCTGCAAGGACTGCGGGGAACGCGGCACCACGGCGTGCGGCACCTGCGCGGGCCAGGGGTCGCTGACGACGTGGACCGGCGGCCTGATCACCTGGAGACTCGACTCCGATCCGCTTCCCGCGCCGCAGCAGCGCCCCCGGGCGGTGCGCTCCGAACTGGACACCGGCGACTGGCAGGTGACCCTCCTGGCCGGCGGGGAGCCGCTGCCGGACGACCTGTCCCCGCAGATGCGGGCGGCCGTGGAACCCGTGCTGCGCCGCCCGGCGAAACTGCGGGCACACGAGAGGGAGCGGGCGTACTGGGTCGACCTGCGGCGGATCACCGTCGCCAGGGGCGAACTCACCGGCCCCCACCGCCGGGAGTTCTACGTCTTCCCCGGCCCTGGCGGACGCCTCCGGGTCGTCGGACGGCTGACGCGGGCGGCGAAGGGGAGGGCCGCGGCCGTCGCCGTGGCGGTGCTGGCCCTCGTGGTGCTCGCGCTGCTCCTGGTCCGCTGACGTCCCGGCGCCCGTCGTTTCAGCGGCCGATGCCGTCCAGCTCGGCCAAGTCCTCGGTCGACAGGTCGAGTTGGGCCCCGGCGATGTTCTCGCGCAGGTGCGCCGTCGACGACGTGCCGGGGATGAGCAGGATGTTGGGGGAGCGTTGCAGCAGCCAGGCCAGCGCGACGGACATCGGGGTCGTCTCCCGCCGGGCGGCGACCGCCGACAGCACCGAGGACTGCAGCGGGGTGAAGCCGCCGAGCGGGAAGAAGGGCACGTACGCGATGCCGTCGGCGGCGAGCCGGTCGATGAGCTTGTCGTCGTGGCGGTGGGCGAGGTTGTACATGTTCTGCACGCACACGACCGGGGCGATGCCGCGTGCCTCGGTGACCTGCTCCTCGGTGGCGTTGCTGAGGCCGAGGTGGCGGATCAGGCCCTGCCGCCGGAGTTCGGCGAGCGTCCCGAACGCCTCGGCGAGTGAGCCGGGCCGGGGGCCTTCGGCGTCGCCGAGGCGGAGGTTGACCAGGTCGAGTACGTCGAGCCGCAGCGAGGTGAGGTTGTCCTGGACCTGGCGGCGCAGCTCCTCGGGCCGCCGGGCCACGGGCCAGCCGCCCTGCTCGTCGCGGGTGGCGCCCACCTTGGTCACGATGTGCAGCGAGGCGGGGTAGGGGTGCAGTGCCTCGCGGATCAACTCGTTGGTGACGCGCGGCCCGTAGGCGTCGCTGGTGTCGATGTGGGTGATCCCGAGGTGCACCGCTTCGCGCAGCACGGCCAGCGCGCCGTCGCGGTCGGCGGGCGGCCCCATGACCCAGGGACCGGCCAGTTGCATGGCGCCGTAGCCGAACCGGGTGACGGTCAGGTCGCCCAGGGTCCAGGTGCCGCCGGGAAGAGTGGGGGAGGGGGTGCTCATGCGGTGCCTTTCGTCGTGAACTCGAGGGAGGGGGGGAGGAGTGGCGCCCGGTGGCCTCCCTGCACCAGCATGGGAGAGAAGCTCCCCAGCGGGAAGCAGGCACCTTCGAGTGCGTTACCCGCCTACCGGTGAGAGGTGTGACCCTTGACGACGAGGACAGCGGCCCAGAAGAGGGCGCGGGCCAAGGCGGAGTACAACGCGTTCCTGGCCGAGTGCCCCAGCAGACAGCTGCTCGACCGGATCTCGGACAAGTGGGTCGTCCTGGTCCTGTGCGCGCTGGGCGGCGACCACGGCCCCGGCCGGCCCGGCGCGGCATCCACAAACACGCCCGCGGCGATGCGTTACTCGGAGATCTCCCGGCTCCTGGCCGGGGTCAGCCAGAAGATGCTCACCCAGACGCTGCGGTCGCTGGAACGCGACGGCCTGCTCACCCGTACCGTGACGCCGACCGTGCCCGTCACCGTCTCCTACGAGCTGACCGGCCTCGGTCTCTCCCTGCACCACATGACACGCGGACTCAGGAGCTGGGCCCAGACCCACATGGACGAGGTCCTCGCCCACCGCGAGGACCATGACGCCCGCACCCCCTGACCCCGCGCCGCCGGGGAGCCCGCGCGCGCTTCCTCAGGGGGCGATGTTGTGGTTGAGGCGGAACAGGTTGCCGGGGTCGTAGCGCTGCTTCAGGGCTCGCAGACGGGTGTAGTTGTCCCGGTAGTTGGCCCGTACGCGGTCCTGGTCGTCGCCGTCCATGAAGTTGACGTAGCCGCCTTCCATGGAGTGCGGTGCGAGCGCCCGGTGGAAGGCGCGGACCCAGTCCTTGGCCGTCTCACAGTCCGCCCGGGTGGTCAGGGTCGGGCTGAGCGCGATCGAGAAGTCGGCGTCCCGGTAGGAGAACGCCGTGTCCCGGGCGCCGACCCGGTGGCAGGCGCCGTCGACGGGGAAGACGACCGTCACGCTCTGGATGGAGGGGGTCGTGGTGCCGTACTCGACGAACGCGTCGATGGCGCCGTCGGGGAGGCCCTGGGTGAAGGAGCCCTTCCAGTAGTGGAAGAGACCGGCGGGCACGAGGTCGTCGAAGAGGGTGTTGATCACCGGGTACGGCATGCGCTCCAGGTGCCGCCCGATCACCGGCCCGAGGGCGGCCAGCCGGTCCCGGATCCGGTCGTCCTCGTCCTCCTGGCCCGTCCAGCAGGCGACCACACCGCACAGCGGCCGTCCGTGCCAGCGCTCGGGCAGGAACGGCACCGGCGGTCCCAGCCCGACGACGAACACCGCGCCGAGCCGCTCGTCGGCCTCGGTGACCAGCTCCCGGTACCGGCGGATCACGTCGCCGTCCAGCGGGTAGAACGTGGGCCCGCCCAGGATGGTGGCCACCGGGTGCAGCCGGTACTCGAAGGAGGTGACGACGCCGAAGTTCCCGCCCCCGCCGCGCACCGCCCACAACAGGTCGCTGTGGTGTTCCTGGGTGCAGGTCAGGAAGGAGCCGTCGGCGGTCACGAGGTCCACGGAGGCCAGGTTGTCGCAGGCCAGACCGCAGCGCCGGGCCAGATGTCCCATGCCGCCGCCCGTCGTCAGCCCGCCCACACCGGTCGTGGACACGATGCCGCCGGTGGTGGCCAGCCCGAAGGCGTGCGCGGCGTGGTTGACGTCCGCCCAGGTGCAGCCGCCCTCCACCCGTGCCCTGCGGGCCCCGGGATCGACGCGGATGCCGCGCATCGTCACGAGGTCCAGGACGACGCCTCCCTCGCAGGTCCCGTAGCCGGGCACGCTGTGGCTGCCGCCGCGCACCGCGAGCGGCAGGCCCTGGTCGCGGGCGAAGCCCACCGTGGCGACGACGTCGCCGACATCGGCGGCCCTGACGACGAGCGCGGGCCGTTTGTCGTGCATGGCGTTGTAGACCCGGCGCGCCTGGTCGTAGTCCGCGTCCCCGGGCTCGACGATGTCGCCCCGTACGGCACCGCGCAGCCGCTGAAGCAGTTGGTGGTCGAGGGTCGGTGTGTAGGTGGTCATGGCCGCCACCGCCTTTTCTTTCCCGCACCGCGGCAGGGGGTACGACTCCAGGTCTACGCCGCCGGCCGGGGTGCGCTCATCGCCCGAAGTGCCCATGTGCGGTGGGCCGGGCATGGGCAAAACGGCCCATGCGCCTCAGGTCAGGGCGTGTGTGCAGGCGTAGGCCGTGGCGGCGGCCCGGGAGGACACCCCGAGCTTGGCGAAGATGTTGTTGAGGTGCCGGGCCACGGTGTGCTCGCTGATCACCAGTTCCGCGGCGATCGCCTTGTTGGTGCGGCCCGCCGCGACCAGCCGCAGCACCTGGATCTCCCGCGTGGTGAGCCCGCCCGGCCGCGCCTGGCGCGCATCGGCGAGCAGGGCCGCCGCCCGGCGCGTGTCCGGTACGGCGCCCAGTTGCCCGAAGGTCTGCCGGGCGGCCCGCAGCTCCATCCGCGCCCCCTCCTCGTCGCCCGCGGCACGGTCGGCGGCCGCCAGCGTCATGCGCACCTGGGCCGCCTCGTAGGGCACCGCCAGCTCCAGCCAGAGCGCCAGCGCCCGGTGCAGCAGGTCCAGCGCGCGCGGGAGGTCACCTTCCGCCAGCGCCACCGCGCCGCCCGCTGCCGCCGCACCGGCGTGCAGCACGGTGGTGTGCGAGCCGCGCAGCCGCTGCCACTGCCGGGCCAGGGACTCCAGTTCCGCGGCCGCCGCGCGGGCCTCGTCGAGCCGGCCCAGTGCCAGGCAGACCTCCACCTGGGCCGCGCACAGCCGGCACCGCCCGAGCCGGTCCGTGGCACCGGCCAGGGCCCGCCGCAGCGCCGCGGCACCGGCCTCCGGCCTGCCCTGGGCCAGCCGCAGCAGGGCCAGTCCGGGCTGCGGATCGAGGCCGAGGCGGTGGCTCTGGCCGTAGGACTCCTCGGCGGCGGCCAGGTCGCCGCGCCGCCGCTGGATCTCGCCGGTCAGGTAGACCGCCTCGGCGGCCGCCCGCCGCTCGTAGGGCAGCAGTTCCTCGCAGGTCCGCACGGCCTCGGACACGGCCCGGGGCCAGTCGCCGCGCAGTTCCAGGACCTGCACGCGGTGCACCCGGCACAGTCCCCGGAAGTTGTTCTCCGCCGGCATGGCGGCGCACCAGTGCATGGCCGCGTCCGTCCACTGCGCGGCCCGTTCGAGGTCGGCGCAGGCCATGCACTGTTGCAGGCCCAGACAGTAGATCCAGCCGGTGAAGAAGGAGCTGAGTTCGCCCGCGGTGGCCGAGCACATCGCGTCGTCCAGCAGGGCGAGGCCGTCGGCGACCCGGCCCCGGGCCACCAGTACGGCGGCCTCGGCCTGGACGCTCATGGTGTGCAGGTCCGGGCTGCCGCAGCGCCGGGCGACGGCGGCCATGCGGCGGGCCGCGGCCATCGCCTCGTCGTAGGCGCCGCGCCGCTGGGCCTCCTCCGCGTCGACCCAGGCGAGATAGCACTGCTCGACGCACTCCGGTTCACCGCGCAGGTGTCCTCGGGCCCGGTGCAGCCAGCCGGCCGCCACGGCCGTGCGTCCGGCGAGCTGGTGCTCGTAGAACAGCAGCCAGGCCATGAGGCCCGCCCGCCGCGCGGCACCCGCCGCCACGTACCCCGCATACGCCCGCGTCCGCTGGACGACCGACTCCTCGACGCGGCTCGTCCACCATGCGGCATCGGCGAAGGCGGCGTGGTCGTCGGGGGTGAGGAGGCCGGCGTCCAGGCCGCGCAGCAGGCGGTAGGCATCGGCCCACGCCTCCCGGGCCGCAGCGGCCCGCGCCTGGCGGAGCGTGTGGTCGCCTGCCGTCGTCCGGCCGGCCGTCCGCCCAGTCACCACGCGGCTCCCTTCTCGCTCGCCGCGAGCAGGACCGTCCCTTTCCCAGGATAGTCATGCGGCCCCGTCCAAGGCGGCTCTGCCGGTGCGTGCCAGGGCTGTCGGGGTACTGGGAGGTGGCTGCCGTCCGGCTGCGACGGGCGCGCCGTCTTGGCTGACGCGCCCGTGGACACGGCACAGCCGGTCAGCCGTCGGCTGGTGCCGCGTGACAGGGTCCGTTCCTTCGGACGGGGCCTTGCTGTCTCAGCACAGCGCGTCGGCGTAGCGGGCGGATTCCTCACGGGCGGGGGCGGTCTCGTTGGCGCGGGCGTAGCGGCGGAAGCCCGGCAGGTGTTCGGCCCGGCGCAGTGCCCCGCGGTGCAGGACCAGACCGTGGACGGTCCGTCCGTCGTCTCGCCAGCAGACCAGCGGGAGGCTGCGGGTGCCTTCCTCCAGGGTGCCGAAGAGGGCGAGATAGCCCTCGGCGGGCAGCATCGTCATGAGGCGGCGCTCCCGGGTTCGGTGTCGAAGAGCTGTCCGTAACCGGTGATCTTCCGGGCGGTCCGGCTGGCGCCGGCCAGGTGCAGGGCGTGCCAGAAGAGCACCTGGTTGGCGGTCAGGACGGCGAGATGCAGGTCCTGCTCCAGGGCGTCGATGACACCGACCGCGCGGATGCCGTTCCCGGCGACCAGGACGGCGTCGGGCCGGTGTCCGGCGACGGTGGTGCGGATCCACGCCGACAGGGCCTGGGGGGTGATGAGCTTCTGGTCGCTGGGCAGGCCGCACGGGCCGTGGTGGACGACCGTGAAGCCCTGCTCGGTGAAGTAGTCGGCGCCCAGCCGGGAGAGCTGGTCGTCGAACCACGGCGGGTTGACGACGGCCACCTTGCGGGCGCCCAGGGCGGTGAGGCCCGTGACGGCGGCGACGGTGGTGGAGGTGAGCGGGATGCCGCGGGCACGGCGCGCCAGCCGGTCGAGGAGTGACTTCTCGCCGCTTGCTCTGAGAACGTAGGCGGAGCTGGTGAAGCCGAGTGCGATCGCGTCGAGGGGGGAGGCGGCCAGCAGTTCCACCGCGTCGTCGATGTGGGGCGGCTGGACGAAGGCACGGACCGGGTCGTGCGGGATCTTCGGGTCCATCTCGCCGCCGGCCCGCATGGCACCGAAGTGGACGCGTGAGCCGTGCACGGACACCTCTTCGGGAGCGATCGCCTGGAACTCCGCCTCCGGGCCGACGTCCGCGTGCGGTACGACGACGCCGATACGGGCCTGCGCCTCCCAGCCGTCCTTGCGGGCTCGGATGGTGTTCATCGCGGTGTCTCCTCGTGGGGGTCTCCGTGGTGTGCGGGGGCCGGGTCAGGCGGCTGCCTCGGCGGCCAGGGAGCCGCCCGGGACGGTGCCGGTACCGGAGGCGTCCAGGAAGCCGGGGTGCTTGCGGCGCATGCTGTCCATCACGAACTGGTAGGGCACGTCGTCGAAGCCGCCGTGGTCGGCGAGGAACTCCATGCTCTGGCGGCCTTGGTCGTCGAAGGGGTGGTGCACGCTGTCAGCGGTGCCGTCGAACTCCAGTGGCCTCATGCCGTACAGCCGGCACAGGATCTTGTTGAAGACCGGGGTGGCCTTGACCCAACGGCCGTCGAGGTGGACAGAGGCGAAACCGTGGAAGAAGACGTCTCCGCCGATGTGGGCGCGCAGCCGGTCGGAGGCGAGGTGGTTGCGCACGTCGCCGTAGTGGACGCGGGCGGGGATGCCCACTGCGCGGCAGGCCGCGGCGTACAGGGCCGACTTGTGCAGGCAGAAGCCCTTGCGGGTGGTGGCGGTGGTGCTGGCCCGCAGTCCGCGCGGTGACAGGTCGGCTCCGTACACCTCGTAGAAGACGTCGTCGCGGACGGCGTAGTACAGGTCGACGGCCAGCCGGCGCTTGCTGGTGCCGCGGTCGTCTACCACCTCGTCGATGAAGGACTGGACGGCTTCGCTGTCGTGGTCGAGGAAGCTCGTGGGTGCGGTGAGCCGGTGAACGTCGTCAGGTGTCGGTGTCTTCATGACGGTCTTCTCCTTCCGTCAGTTCTTGGCCTGGAGGCCAAGAAGGGAGGCGATGCGGTTGCGCTGGATCTCACTGGTGCCGGAGTAGATGGTTCCGCCGATCGCGTTGCGGACGTCCCGCTCGATGCCGGTGGAGACGAGATAGCCCTGGCCGCCGAAGATCTGGACGGCGTCAAGGGCGGTGCGCTTGTTCGCCTCGCTGACCACGGTCTTGGTCGCGGCGACGTCGAGGGCCGCGTCCTGGCCCGCCTCCACTTTGGCGCCGGTGTCGGCAAGCCACTTGCGGGCGGTCTCCACCGAGATCTTCATGTCCGCGATGCGGTGCGCGACGCTCTGGAAGGCGCCGATCGGTTCGCCGAACTGGCGCCGGCTCTTCGCGTACTCCAGTACTCGCTCCAGGCGGTGCTCCATCTCGCCGAGAGTGAGGGAGAAGGAGAGAAGGACCTCACGCTTCATCACGTGGTCGAGGATCAGAAAGCCGGCGCCCTCCTGGCCGATGCGCCGGGTGGCGGGTACGCGCAGACCGTCGAAGGTCACCTGGCTCAGCGGAGAGGTACGCAGTCCCATCGTGGTGAGCGGGTCCCCGACCCGCAGACCGGGGGTGTCGCGCTCCACGAGGAAGACGCTCAGACCGAAGGGGCCGGGCGGGCCGGTGCGCACGTACAGCAGGAAGAGGTCGGCGATGGGAGCGTTGGTGATGAACATCTTGCCGCCGTCGATGACGTAGTCGCCGCCGTCGCGGGTGGCGGTGCTGGAGATGTTCAGGGCGTCGGAGCCGTGGTCCGGCTCGGTGATGGCGTGGGCGGTGACCAGGTCGCCGGAGACGATCCCGGGCAGGAAGCGGGACTTGAGCTGCTCGGAGCCGAAGGCCTGCAAGGGGACGCCGACGCTGACGATCTGCGTGGAGGCGCAGAAGCCCAGGCCCGAGTCCCGGCAGGTGTACCCGAGGCCCTCAAGGGCGCGCATCGTGTCGGTCAGGGTGCCGCCGCGGCCGCCGTACCGCGTCTCGAAGGGGACGGTGAGCAGTCCGCAGCGCTGGAGGGTCTTCCACTTGTCCCAGGGGAACGCCGCGCGGGTGTCCCATTCCTCGATGTCCTGGTTGAGTTCCTCGGCGAAGGGGGCGGTGAGGGTGTAGGGGTCCGGCCGGGTGCTGGTCCGCGGTGCGGGCGGTGTGGGTGTCATGAGGGTGCGGCCTTTCCGGTACGTGGCTGGTCGGGGCCCGGGGGCCCGGCGCCGCCGCGAGCGGCACAGGGCCCCCGGGGCAGGAGGGGAGTCAGTACTGGGAGAAGCCGTCGGCGGACAGGGTGTGCTTCTCGTCACCGCGCAGGGCTGGGCTGAACACCGACACGAGTCTGAGATCTTCGTAGTCGGAGGCTATGAGGTAGTGGGCGTCGTTCTCGTCGAGCGCGTACAGGGTTCCCTCGGTGATCTTGTAGCGCTCGCCGGAGAGGGTGGCGATCTCGCCGGAGCCTCCCGTGCAGTAGCAGGCCTCGAGGTGGCGGCGGTACTGCAGGGCGCTGGTGGTGCCCTTGCGGACCAGGGTCTCGCACACAGTGAAGCCCATGCCGTCTGCCTCGGTGAGCAGGCGGTGGCTGGTGCCGTTGCCCCACTCGACAGGGGCGATCTCGCTGGTGCTGCGGACGATCATGGCGGTCTCCTCGTGTGTTACCGGCCCTGCCGGAAGGTCCTCGCTGCGGCTCAGGCCGACCGGAGGCCTCTTCCGGTCTGCTGCGGGACTGGTGCTGGGTCTGTGTGCCTGGGTCAGGCGGCGGTCTTGGCGGAGCTCTGGACGAACGCGGTGATGGCTCCGATGCTGCGGAAGTTGTCCGGAGCCAGCGGGATGTCGTCGACCGGGATCGCGTAGGTCCGGGAGAGATGAGAGACGATCCGGACCACGCCCAGGCTGTCGACGACTCCGTTGCCGATCAGGTCGAAGTCGGCGGTCAGGTCCGTGGTGTCCTCGCCGTCCAGGAACTCGCTGACGATGTAGTCGCGTATCTCGTCTGCCAGGGCGGTCATGCCGCTGTCTCCTTCTGTCGTGATGCCCTGATGAAACTTCGGTCGGGTTTCCCGGTGGGGGTGCGCGGCAGCGGGGTGTCGCTCACGTGCACGGAGGAGGGGATGGCGTGGCGGGGCAGGTGCGCGGCGCTGTGCGAGCGCAGGCGCAGGGAGGTGAGCGAGCTGCCGGGCCGGCGGGTCACCTGGGCGTGCAGCCGGTGTCCGGCCTCGGCGTCGGGTATCGCCACCACTGCGGCCTCGGCGACGTCGGGGTGGGCCGCCAGGACGCTCTCGACCTCCTGCACATTGGTCCGCACCCCGCGGACCTTGACCTGGAAGTCGGTGCGCCCCCGCAGCCGGTACAGGCCGTCGGCGTCCCGGGTGACGAGGTCGCCGGTGCGGTAGAAGACCTGCCCGCCGCCGTCGGGGGCGGGCACGAAGGCTCCTTCGTTGCGGGCGCGTTCCAGGTAGCCGGAGGTCTGGAAGGGTGTACTGACGAGGAGTTCCCCCGTGCCGGGACCGTCCAGCACCCGGCCCTCGCCGTCGACCAGCAGAGCCCGGACCCCGGGCAGCGGCCGGCCGATGGGGACCGGCCCGTCGGCCCGGCCGGGGTCGGCCTCGTAGAGGAAGCTGTCGTTGGTCTCGGTGCAGCCGAAGACGTTGTGGAACGTGGCGCGGGGGAAGACCGCGCCGAGCCGCCGCAGCAGCGCCGGCGGCAGTGTCTCCCCGGTGAAGAGCACGGTGCGGACGGCGGGGCTGGCGGCGCTGTCCTCGGTGAGCAGCCGGTACAGCATCGGCACGCCCTGGACGAAGGTCACCTGGTGACGGGTGATCAGGTCTCTCAGATGGCGGGCGTCGGTGCTCAGTCCGTGTTCGACGAGCACGCTCCGGGCGCCCAGCCGCAGCGCGGTCCACACGTCGAGCAGGGAGAGGTCGAAGTTCAGGGGGGCGTGGCTGAGCAGGGTGTCGTGGCGGGTGAGTCCGAAGTGCCCGGTGGCCCAGTCGGCGAACCGGTCGAAGGCGCCGTCCGGGACGGGGACGATCTTGGGGGTGCCCGTGGAGCCGGAGGTGGTGAGCAGCAGGGGAGTGACGGCGGGGTCCGCGGGGTCGAAACCGCGGGCGGCCTGCTCGTCCCGCGGGACGGGGACGGCGTGCAGGTTCCCCTGGCTGTCCGTGGTCAGCACCTGGGAGCACCGGGCCTGGGCGGTGAGTGCCGTGCGGGCGGCGGGGCCCAGTTCGGGTGAGGGTGTCAGTGTCGCGTAACCGGCCTGCCAGGCACTGATGAGCAGGGCGATCGTCGCGGGTGTCTTGTGGGCGGGGACGCACAGCGGATACCGCCGGTCGAGCCTGAGGCTGTCCAGGGAGGCGGATAACTCCTGGATCAGCCGGTCTAACTGACGGTACGTCACCTGCTGGCCGCCGTGGGCCAGGGCTGCCCGGTCCGGCTGGTGCCGGGCGTGTGCGGCTATCGCCTCGCGAAGGCGCGGTGAGGGCACAGCTCCCCCAATCATGCATCTGTCCGTGCGGAAATGACCAGGGCGGGGGCTCAGGGGGCGCCGCATGAACAGGCGCCGCAGAGAGCGCGGAGCCCGGCGTCCGTCGCCGGACAGGCCGGTCCGCTCGCTTCCCTGTGGTTGAGCCGCGAATAACCGTACCGTCAGTCAATGCTTAGTCAAGCATGTACCTGGAGTGGTTCGCGTGACGTCCCTCACGTCAGGGACGGGATGAGGCCGCCTGGTGAACGGGGCTGGCCGACGGGTGAACTGAACGCTTCGTTCCGCCGCGGCGCCGGTGTCGCGCGGGGCCGCGCCCGCGCCTGACCCGGGCGCGCGGGGTGCGGGAGCCGCTCACGGGGCGCTGCGCAGCGCCTGGACGGTGGGGGCCAGTTCCGCGGTGGCACCCGCCGCGTTCAGGGCGGCGCTCAGGACGTCGGCGTAGGTGGCGCGCGCGTCGGTGTAGCGCCTCCTGCCGTCCTCGGTGATCACCGCGTAGACGCCCCGCTTGTCGTCGGGGCACAGGTCGCGGACGGCGAAGCCGGCCGCGAAGAGCCGCCCGACCAGCCGGGTCACCGAACTCTGCCCGAGGCCGACCCGGTCGGCGAGGTCCTGCATGCGCAGTTCGCCCTCGTCGGCGTGGACGAGGCATTCCAGGGCGCGGAACTCGGAGAGCCCGACTCCGTGCCTGCGTTGCAGGGCCTGGGTGAGCTGGCGCTCCACGTACGCGTGCAGGGTGAGGACCTTCGCCCACATGGCCTGGTCGGACGAGGCGGCCGGCGTGGGGGGGATCGAGTTCATGGGCGGCTTCCTCTCGGGCGGACGTTGACAACAAGATACATGCTCATGCAAGCTTAATGCCGTGCCGAGCTCCCTGGCCGGGTCCCCGGGAGCCGGATTTAATATGCAAGTACAAGCAAATGTGAAGACTTCCGAGAGTGGTATGTCCCATGCCGCTGCGGCACCCGCTGCCGCTCGCTTCCCGAGGGGCGATGCCTTGAGGGAACCGGGCGGAGGCGCACAGCGCGCAGCAGGAGGACCCGCCGCCATCGTGTGGCCGGGTCCTTCGAGTCCCGGTTGGGGCCGGTGCCGCTGGCTGTGCGGCCCGCGGCGCAAGGGCGAGAGGGGGAGCGATGATGTCCCACCTTGAGATCCAGGGAAACGAGCTGGCCGACTACGTCCGTGAGGCGGTCCGCGTCAGCCACCAACACGTCACCAACGGCGGCATCCCGTTCTCCGGTGTGGTCGTCAACGGCGGGCAGGTCCTCGCTACCGGCTTCAACCGGGTGCGGGAGGACAACGACCCCACCGCGCACGCCGAGGTGGTGGCGCTGCGCGCCGCCACGGCGGCGCACGGACTGGATGCCACCGCCGGGGCCACGCTGATCGCCTCCGGGGAACCCTGCGCCCTGTGCTACATGGCCGCGCTGTACTTCGGCGTCAGCCACGTCGTCTACGCGGTGGACCGCAGGACAGCCGCACAGTACGGCTTCGACTACTCGGGCTCGTACTCCCTGTTCGCCCGCGACCCGGCGACCTGGCCGCTCAAGGTCACCTCGCTGCAGGTCCCCGGGGGGACCAAACCGTTCGAAGAGTATCTCTCCACCCACGGGAGGCAGATGTGACCGAGGCAGAGACCGGCAAGGTCACCGTCAGGGTCTGGTCGGACTACGTGTGCCCGTTCTGCATGCTCGCCGAGGGACCCCTGCACGAGGCCACCCACGACCTCGATGCCGCGATCGAATGGATGCCCTTCGAGCTGAGGCCTCATCCGACCCCGACGCTGCGGCCGGAGGACGAGTACCTGCCGGCGGTCTGGGCGCGTTCGGTCTACCCCATGGCCCGCCGGCTGGGAGTGGACATCACCCTGCCCACCGTCTCACCGCAGCCCTACACCCGGCTGGCCTTCGAGGGCTACCAGTACGCCGCCGAGCACGGCAGGGCCGCGCAGTACACCCCCCGGGTCCTGCGGGCCTTCTTCCAGGAGAACCAGGACATCGGACGCGTGGACGTCCTGGCCGGCCTGGCGGCGGAACTGGGCCTGGACCCAGCCCGCTTCACCGAGGCGCTCGAGTCCGGAACCTACGCGCGGGCACACCAGGAGGCGCTGCGGACCGCGCAGAAGCACCGCATCTCGGTCGTTCCCACGATCATCGTCGGCGAACGGCACCGCCTCGAAGGCGTCCCCGCCGCGGCGGACATCCGCAGGGCCGTACTCGACGCCCAGGCCGAACTGGCGATCGCCCGAGGCGCGGCCTGCGGCACCGACGGCTGCTGACCCGGCGCGGCTCTGCCGCCGCGCCCGGCGACGCACCGCCGTACAGCGCACCGCGCCGGCCCCACGACCAACCCACCTACGACGTAAGGACACCTCATGCACTGGCTCTACCTCGCCGTCGCCACCCTCTTCGAGATCACCGTCGCCATCTCGGCCGGCAAGGCGGCCGGCTTCACCAACCGCAAGTGGACCGCCGCGACCCTGGTCAGCGGCGCCATCGCGACCTTCTTCCTCAGCAAGGCACTGCTGACCTTCGACGTGGGCGTCGGCTACGCCATCTGGACATCCGTCGCAGGCGTCGGCATCACCCTGCTCGGTGTGCTCCTGTTCGGCCAGCGTCTGAACTGGCGCAAGGCACTGGGCATCGCCGTCATCATCACCGGGGTCGTCGGCCTCCAGCTCAGCGGCGCCGCCGCCTGACGCACCCCGCCCCCTCCTCATCCCGGGAAAGGACTCACACGCATGACCGACAACGGCCGCCCGGCAGCCAACTCCTGGCTCATGCTCCTCCTCGCCGGAGGATTCGAGATCGGCTACGCACTCTCCGTCGGGGGAAGCCACGGCTTCACCCGCCTGCAGTGGTCGCTGGTCGCCGTCGTGTTCTTCCTGCTGACGCTGTGGGCGCTGAGCGTGGCCCTGCGCACCATCGACGTCGGCATCGGCTACGCCGTCTGGGCGGGAATCGGCTCGGCCGGAGCGGCACTGCTGGGACCCGTCTTCTTCGACGAGACACTCACCGGAGCCAAGGCCCTGTGGCTGGCCCTCGTCATCGCCGGAGTGGTCTGGCTCAAGCTCGCCGACAGGCCCGACGCCCCCGAGAAGCCCGCACCGCGCGCGGCCCAGGACCCCGCCGCCCGGCCCCGGGAACCCCGAGGCGCGCAAGCCGACGCCCCCGTGACGCACCGCTAGTGGCGGCCAGGCACACCTGCGGCGTCGTCTCCCCCTCGCGTCAGGGGGAGACGACGCCGCAGGTCAGCAACCGTCCGGTGAGCGTGCCGGACGGTTCACCGGCACGGCTTCACCGGGCGACCGGTCAGCGCGCGCCGAGCGCGCCTACCAGCGATACCAGCGGCCCTTCCGGCCGCCGCTGTCCGCGGTGCGTACGACGAAGCCGAGCAGCCAGACCACCAGAACGATCACCGCGATCCACCACAGCGCCTTCAGCGCGAAGCCAGCGCCGAACAGGATGAGAGCCAGCAGCAGGACGAGAAGCAGGGGAACCATAGTTATCAACCTCCGACGCTTCTCGTGCCCCTTGCCCGCGAGAACACGCAAGCGAATTCCCTGGTTTCCTGGCCGTTCCAGCGGGCACGAGAACCGGATTCCCGCACCCGTGCCGCCGCACGGACGCGCTTTCCTGAGCTGCTCCTCCGGACAGCGTGCGGGCTGGGGACTTTGACGTATCGCCCGGACTGCCGTCGGTCCCGCCGCCGCACCGGAAAACTCCGGGACCCCGACAGGGGCAAGCGCCGAAACCGGTTCACGTATCGCTGGCTTTTCCCTTCCGCTCCCGCCGGAAGCCGATCCGGCCATGAATGAACTCCTGCCTCACGTTTTGGGGAGACCGGCGAGAAGAGACCGCGGGCCTGTCCCGGAAGCCAGCGGTACGGCGGACCTGGACGCCACTTGGGCGACTTTCCGGCGGGGCGATGGCGTGACTGCCGTGATTCCCGGCCGGGCCGGTACCACCATGCTGACCAATCCGGCGTCGGCCACTGGGGAGGAACCGTGAAGCGAGAGGACGGCACGCCGGTGGCCGCCGGTGTCACTCCCGGGCGCCTCGCCGGGCTCCGGAGGTGGAATCTGGGACTCGCGCTGCTGCACCTGGTCCAGGCCGTGGCGATCGTCCTCCTCGCCGGAGACTTCTCGATCACCGTCACCTCCTCCGCTCCGGAAGGGCCGCCGGGAACAAAGGCGCCCGCCCCCGAAGCGCTGTTCGACGTGCCGGTCGGCTGGGCTGTCGCCGTCTTCCTCGTCCTCGCGGCGGCGGACCACCTGGTGACAGCGACGGTGTGCCGCCGTGTCTACGAACGCGACCTCAGACGTGGCATCAACCGTTTCCGGTGGCTGGAGTACGCGCTGAGCGCAGGCCTCATGGTGCTCCTCATCGGCTTCTACGCGGGCATCACCAACATCAGCGCCGTCATCGCCGTCGTCGGCGCCAACACCGGGATGATCCTCTTCGGCTGGGTCGAGGAGTTGATGAACCCGCCGGGGCGGGCGGTGACCACGATGCTGCCGTTCTGGTTCGGGACGCTGGTCGGCGTCACACCGTGGATCTCGATCGCGTACAACGTCGTCGCGGCCGAAACCGTCCCCGGCTTCGTGTACGGGATCGTTCTCGTCCAGGCCGTCCTCTTCTTCAGCTTCGGCCTCAACCAATGGCTCCAGTACCGCGGAGCCGGACGGTGGTCCGACTACGCATACGGTGAAAAGGCCTACCTGGTCCTCAGCCTCGTGGCGAAGTCACTCCTGGCGTGGCAGATCTTCACCGGCTCGCTCGCTGGCTGACCCTGCTCAACCCGCGCACGGGCGGCGCGGGACGCACCGGCGGGCCGTGCGCCTGGGAGCCGAGTCAGGGGTGTCGGGGGCGTCAGATGACCAGGTGGCGGCTCGTGGAGGAGCCGTGAACTGACGGACACTTAAGTATCACATAAGTACAACGTTCACCTATCTTCGCCTGTCAGGCCTTTCACTCCACTCCCGGATGAACCAGAGTTTCCTGCCCGGGGGGGCGTGAACCAGGGTCTCTCCGCGGGGGACGTACGTCTGTGGGAGATCATGAACGGGACGATCAACGATTTCAGCTACGGCGCGGTGACGCCGGTCGCCGGGTACCTGATGGCCGTCCTCGGCAGCGCGCTGGGGCTGCGCTGCGTGGCACGGTGCGTGCACTACCGGCAGGGCTGGAAGCCGGGCTGGCTGGCCCTGGGGGCGGCGTGCCTCGGCTGCGGCATCTGGACGATGCACTTCATCGCCATGACCGGCTTCCAGGCGCGGGAGGCGTCCATTCGCTACGACGTCGGCCTGACGGTACTGAGTCTGGCGGTCGCGATCGTCGTGGTCGGCGTCGGCGTGTTCGTCGTCGGCTACCGGGGCGCCGGGACCGCCACCCTCCTGTCGGCCGGGACGCTCACCGGCCTGGGCGTGGCCGCGATGCACTACCTCGGCATGTACGCGATGCGCCTCGCGGGCAGCATCCGCTACGACGTCCTGATCGTCGCCGTCTCGGTGGCCATCGCCGTCGGCGCCGCCGTCGCCGCGCTGTGGGCGGCCGTGTCCGTCCGGGGCTTCGCCGCCTCCCTCGGCGCGAGCCTGGTGATGGGCGTGGCCATCTCCGGCATGCACTACACCGGCATGGCAGCCGTCAGCGTCCACCTCCACAACGCCTCCAGCACGGCGGGCGGGGCCACGCCGACCTCCCTGCTGCTGCCCATGCTGCTGGGCCCGGTCATCTTCCTCGTCCTGGCCTCGGCCGTGGTCATGATGGACCCCGTCCTGCTCGCGGGCGACACCGCGGACAGTGGCCGGGAGCGTGCGCCGGACACCGCACCCCCGGGCCGCAGCGACATGCCCCCCAGGCCGCGGTACCACGCCGCGTCCGACAGCGCGGGCCATCCGCAGGCCGGAGCGGAGAGCGCGACGGGCCGTCCCTGGCCGGACCGGGGCGCCCCCTGGACCAGGGCCCGCAGCGGTAGGGGAGAGGGGCTGAGGGACCGCCGAGGCCTTCACCGGTTCCGGGCTCCTTTCGCCGGTGCCTGCGCGGCAGCCGGGAACCGGATGCTCCTGGTGTGAGGGATGGGTGTCCCAGGAGTGCGAGCGGCATCAGGCCGGGCCGCTGGCAGCGGGGACACCGAGCGCGAGGAGGGCGGCGTCGTCGTCAAGGCCGCTTCCGAAGCTGTCCAGCAGACCGGCCAGCGCTTGGACCACATCCCGGGGGGATTCGCCGGCGTGGCCGGTGGCGAACTCGAGCAGAGCCTCGTCTCCGTAGAAGGTGCGCCCGACACCGGTGCGGGCTTCGGTCAGACCGTCGCTGTACAGCACAAGGGTGTCACCTCGGCCGAGGACGGCCGACGCTGCGGTGAAACGGGCGTCGGGCAGGGCGCCGACGAGGAGTCCGCCGGGAGTGGGCAGGAAAGCGGCCGTGCCGTCGGCGTGCAGGACGACGGAGGGAGGGTGCCCGCCCGAGGCGAGACGGACGGTCGCCTGACCGGTTGCGGGGTCGGGCTCCAGGATGCCGAAGATGACGGTGCAGTAGCGTGGGTCGTCGCCGGTGTAGTGGTGGTGGAGTACCTGGTTGAGCGTGGTCAGGGCGGATACCGGATCGGGGCTGTGCAGGGCGGCGGCGCGCAGCGTGTAGCGCGTCAGTGAGGTGACGGCGGCCGCTCTGGGTCCCTTGCCGCAGACATCGCCAAGGAAGAAGGCGAAGCGCCCGGCGCCGATGGGGAAGAGGTCGTAGAAGTCGCCGCCGAGCCGGTCCGGGGAGGCGGTGCGGTAGTGGGCGGCTGCCTCCATCCCCGGCAGCGGCGGCAGGGTGGCGGGCAGCAGTGACTGCTGGAGCACGGCCAGGGCGTCCTGCAAGCGGGCGCGGTGGGTCTCGGCGTCCTTGTGTGACTGTTCCGCCGCTTTGCGGGCTCGCAGGAGTTCCTGCTCGTAGGCGCGGCGTTCATGGGCGTCGAATACGGTGGTGCGGATGAGCAAGGGCTCGCCTGTGCCGCTGTGCTTGACGACAGAGGACACGAGTACGGGTACGCGGCCGCCGTTGGCCTGTTTGATCTCCAGCGCTATACCGCTTATCTCGCCCTTCATCTGCAGCAGTGGGGCGAAATGCGTTTCGTGGTAGAGCTTGCCGCCCACGGTCAGCAGGTCGGTGAACCTCATATGGTTCACCACCGCTGTTCGCCGGAGGCCCAGCCAGTTCAGCAGTGTGGCGTTGATCTTGACGATAGTGCCGTCCATCAGCGTGGACATGTATCCGCATGGCGCGTTTTCGTAGAGTTCCTCGGCGCTCTCCTCCAGCAGGGCGGCGACCACTGCGGCTGAGATACCCGTGTGGTCCGGTTCCCGCCCGGCGGGGCACATCACTGCAGGCGCGCCAGGAAAGCGGTTATCGCGCCGTTGGTGGCCTCCGGCGCGGACAGGTGGGGGCAGTGCCCGGTGGCGTCCAGTGTCACCAGCTGGGAACCGGGAACCGTCTGGTGGACGAAGGCCCCGACCTCCCGGGGCGCGATGACGTCATGGGCGCACTCCAGAATCAGCGTCGGCGCCTTCACGTTTCTCAGGTCGTCCCGTGAGTCCGACAGGAACGTGCTCCGGGCGAAAACGCGCGCCATGTCCGGGTCCGTGGCGCAGAAACTGGCAGTGAGTTCCTCACCCAGCTCGGGACGGTCCGGATTGCCCATGATCACCGGTGCCATCGCCGCCGACCATCCGAGGTAGTTCGACTCCAGCGCCTCAAGGAGTTCGTCGATGTCTTCGGCGCTGAACCCGCCCCGGTAGCCGTCGTCGTCGATGTACCGCGGGGACGGGGCGACCATCACCAGGGCGCCGATGTGCTCCGGGGCTGCCGCGGCAGCCAGTACACCGATCATCGCGCTGACGGAGTGCCCCACGAACACCGCGTCGCGCAGGTCAAGTGCCCGGCAGATGTCGATGACATCCTGGGCGTATCCGTCCAGCGAGGCGTATTTCTCCTCGGAGAATGCAGACGGATCCGATTTTCCTGATCCTACGTAGTCGAAAAGCACCACACGGTAGCTGTCGGTCAGGGCGGGCAGGGTCAGCCGCCACATGTTCTGGTCGCAGCCGAAACCATGCGCCAGTATCACCGTACGCCCCTGAGGGTTTCCCGTGATCGTGATGTTGTTCCTGCGTTCGACATCCATGCTCCCCACCCTCTCAAATCCCTTCGCGGCGTGTCGTTCAGGACCCCGGGAATTCGGCGGGCTTTTCCACCCTGGCGTGAGACCCCGGGCACGCAGGCGGCGGTGACCGCCGGGATCAGGGCCGGCTCCGCCCGGCAGCGGCGTTCCGGGAGCCAGTACGGAAGGAACTGCCGTCCCTGAACCTGGGGACGGCGAAATGGACGGTGCCGCGGCCGGTGAGGACACGGACCGTGGCGCCGATCACGTCGTCGAGGAAGAGAACGGGTTCCGCAGGGGGTCTGGCCGGGCGCCCGGAACGCCTCCTTGAGGACGTCGGCCTCGTACTCCTCGCCGGTGTCCGGATCGGTGACGGGGAACCCGGCCGCTGAGCGGATCGGTCTGGACGTGTGTGATCCGCCGTCCGCGTGCGCTGAGACCGACGTCGAGGTCCCGGCTGGAGCGTTCGACCAGGCCGGGGGCGCGCACGGCCTATCCGCCGGTGAGGACCAGAGGGGGCGGTCCAGGCGGTAGCTCGTCCGCCCGGACCAGACGGTGTGGAGTGGCAGGTCCACGTTGCCCTCGACGGGGCCGGCCCGTTCCTGCAAGCGCTCAAGCAGTCGGCTGCGGTAGCCGTCCCGCAGCACCTCGGCGAGGGGAGCGGTGGCCGTCGTGTCCATGCGCCCAGTGTCGCTGCCGGGAGGCGACGGCAACGAAGCCCAAAGGTCCCCTGTCGTACGTACGGGTCGGGCCGCCCGCCCTTCCCTCGGGCATCTCAGCCAGAGCGTGCTGAGCGCGTCATGACACTCCGGCCGGGCTGGCGTCAGGTGACACCGCCTGCCGTGTGCGTGACGTTGAAGGTGACCGGAAGAGCGAGAGCCCGTGGTGGTCCTCGCTCCTCGGAGGCCGGTGCGCTCGACGAGCGTCTCTCCCCGCTGTCCGCCGCAACGGGACGGTCACGCTCTCAGGAATCGGCGAGGAGGGGATCGTAGGCGGTGCCCGTGCGGCGGCCCGCCATGAAGGAGAGGAAGTCGCCCACGAAGGCGCTGCGGCCCAGGGTGCCGCCGGTGGTGTCGAGGTCGCGCCGGAAGGCGGTGCGGAACAGGGCCCGGTACTCGTCGGCGTCGATACTCCCGCTGCCGTCCTTGTCGGTGACGTCGAAGAGGACCTCGGCGACCCGGATGAGCGCGGGCCCGGCGAGGGCGGGGACGGCGGCGGCGTACTCCTCGGCGCTGACGCGGCCGTCGCCGTCGGTGTCGAGGGCGCCCTGGAGTTCGCGCCACCAGGCGGCGAAGGCGTCGTAGAGCCGGTTCTCCTCGGGTTCGTCGAGGTCGAGGCGGGTGGCGAGTTCGCGGGCCATGGCGGCCAGGTCGGGCCAGTCGAGGTGGCCGTCGCCGGTCTGGTCCAGCACCTTGCGGAAGAACTCCCGGGCCGAGCGCCGGTTCTCCTGTGCGTCGGCCGAAGGCGCCGGGTCCGGGCCGTCCTCGCCGCCGAGCGGGGTGAGGAGGCGCAGCAGGGCCGAGGCCCGCTTCATGCGGGCGCGCAGGGCGGTCACGGTGTGGGCGCGGGGGTCGTCGCTGCCGGGCGCCAGCGAGAGGGTCTCGATGATGGTCTCGGCGTTGATCCAGCGTTCGGGCAGGAACCGGGCGAGCCCGGCGGCGAGGTAGGCGCCCTGCATCAGGGTGGTGGCGCCGGGCATGTCGGGCAGTGCGGCCCGCCGCCGGTAGGGCTCGGGCAGCGAGGCGACGGTGATGGCGCCCAGCAGCGGGCCGACGACAGCGCGTCCGGCCGCCCACAGCGCCGGGGCGCCGTCGAGCAGCGCGGGCGCGGGCAGGTGGTCGAAGAGCCGGTAGAGGATGACGCGTGCCGCGTCGGTGTTCTCCAGCTCGTGCGCGACGACCCCGTCGAAGTACGGCCAGAAGTCGTGCAGGTCCTCGGGCAGTTCCGAGGCGTCGCCGTCGAGCGCGGCCAAGAACGCCCGGTACTCGGCGTACATCCGCTCCATCGTGTCCTGGTCGAGCGGCTGGCCGCTCAGCCTGCACATGGTGACGGCGCTCTCGAAGAGGGTGGCGACCACCCAGGCGCGGGTGGCGCGGTCCATCGCGTCGTAGGCGCGGCCGCGGGAGTCGGAGCCGCTCATCCGGGCGTGCAGCCGGTTGAGCCGGGCGGCCTCCCGCTCGCGCAGCGCGGGGTCGGCGCCGAACATGCGGCGCATGCTGAGGAAGGTGTTGCGCAGCCGGCGCCAGGGGTGGGCGACGAAGGTGGAGTTGTCGACGAGGGCGGCGCCGATCTGCGGGTGGGCGGCCTCCAGCACGGTGGCGCGGATGATGGCCAGCGCCCAGCGCGGGTCGTCGAAGAAGGCGCTGAACCGCGAGTCCGGTCCGAACAGGGGTGCGTCGGGGGCGGCTTCGGCGGATCGCGCGGTGTCGGTGGTCGTCACGGGGCTCCGTTCGTCCGGTCGGGGGTGCCGCCGAAGCGGCGGTCACGGTTGCGGTAGGCGTGCAGGCAGGCGATGAAGTCGGGGGCCCGGAAGTCCGGCCACAGCACCTCGGGGAAGACCCACTCGGCGTAGGCGACCTGCCAGAGCATGAAGTTGGAGATGCGCTGCTCGCCGCTGGTGCGGATGACCAGATCCACGTCCGGGGTGTCGGGGAAGGGCAGATGACTGGCGAAGAGCTGCTCGCTGACCTCGTCGGCGGGCGTCCCGCTGCGGATCAGGGAGCGTGCGGCCTCGACGATGTCCCGGCGTCCGCCGTGGCCGAAGGCGACGGTCAGGGTCATCCCCCGGTTGCCGGCGGTCAGCTCCGCCAGGTCGTTCAGGTCCTCGGCCAGACCGCGGGGGATTCGCGGATCGGCGGCCCCGAGGAAACGGCAGCGGATGCCGCGCGCGAGCAGCAGCGGCGCGTGCTTGCGCACCACCCGGCGCACCAGACGCATCAGGAACTCGACCTCGATGCCGGGGCGTTTCCAGTTCTCGGTGGAGAAGGCGTACAGGCTCAGCCACTCCACCCCGGCGCCCCGGGCCGCCTCGATGACGTCGACCACGGCGCTCTCCGCGGCCCGGTGCCCTTCCGTACGGGGAAGGGAACGCCGCTGCGCCCAACGGCCGTTGCCGTCCATGACACAGGCCACGTGCCGCGGCCCCGCACCCGCCGCCCGCTTCGGCCCGCCGGGACCGCCATCTCCCGGTCCCGTCCCCTCCGGCGCGGCACGGCCCGCCGTACCGTACTCCGTCCCGCCCACCCTGCCTCGCCGCTCCCGCCCCGTCCACGCCCCGCCGACGTGTTCCCTCCGGTGAGTCTGGCAGCGCGAAAGGCCCCCCGGCCGGCCGATCAGGAGAGCGTCACCCGTGGCTCGTACGTACGAAAGAGCGCGGCAGTCCAGCCACCGCACCGCACATCTGACGGCGACGGAACGCCGTGCGGGGCATCGCCCGGACATCCGCGCCTACCCGCGCTCTTCGCCGCCCCGCCGGTACGCCCCCGCGCGCGCCGCCGCAGCCGCGGCCTCGGCGGCCTGGAGTGCGGCGGCTTCGTCGAGGCGGTCGCCGGTGGTGAGCAGGCGGTAGTAGAGGGGGCGGAGACCGCGCGGATGACCGCGTGGGCATCGGTGTCCGCGGGCACCTCGCCCCGGTCGACGGCCTGCTGGACGCAGGGCGCCCGTTCCTTGACGCGGATGCCGCAGAACTCGTGCAGGGCCTCGGCCGTCCCAGGACTGCTCTGACCCGCACCACGGGCATGGGTCCGCAGTGCTCAGCTCAGCACGGGACGCTTCCTGGTCCGGGGGGCTGCCCCAGCCCCAGTAGGGAACCGGGCGGTCGGGCAGTTCGCCGAGTTCGTCGAGGGGGCCCGATGCGCGCATCCGTCACGTGCCGAGGCGGGTCCAGCCGCCGCCCATGCCGAAGACGTAGGCGAACTCCTCGCCAGCCCGCAGCCTGCTCAGCTTGGTGGGACGGCCATCCATGGTGCCGTCCGGGCCTCGTCGTCCCACCAGTCCAGGGGGCTGACCCGGGTCCCGTCGGACAGCGTGAACAGATGCAGGCGGGCCAGGTCCCAGCGGCCGGAGGCGAGATCGACGGCCGTGGCGAACCGGGCGAAGGAGTGCGATCGCGCGGCGGCGCGTCGAGCTGGCTGTACGGGGGACTTTTCCCTGGTCCCCGGCATCCCCACGTGGCCTGGCTCTGGTCGCTTTCGGGATCTCGCCGGATTTTCCTGACGAGCCTGACGACGAATGAGCCAGGTGTTCCTCAGCGGCCGGGTGCGAGAGACGGTCCGGCGGTCGCAGAAGGCTCCGTTTCCGGATCACGACGGTGCTCCCGGCCTGCTGTCCGGCTCGCGTGGCATGACACGGAGGTGTGGGCGGCGGTTGTCCCACCCGACGGCCACACGGTGGCTGCCCGCCCTGAGGAGGAGGAGCCCGGTCGCCGTGGCGGTGGCCACCGCCACGGCTCCGGCCGCCGCGAGGCCAGCACGTGCGCCGTAGGTGTCGGTGGTCCAGCCGACTACCGGGGCGCCGAGAGGCGCGCCGCCCAGAAGCACCATCATGTACAGGGCGGTGACCCGGCCGCGTACGGTCGGGGCGGTGGAGGTCTGCATCGTGGCGTTGGTGGTGACATTGACGACCATGGCGAACAGGCCCAGGGGGACCATGAGCAGAGCGAAACTCCACAGCGACGGCGCGGCGGCGGCCACGGTCTGCAGGGCGCCGAAGCACAGTGCGGCGGCGAAGGGGACTCTTCGGCGGGCGGCCTCATGGCGGGTGGCGAGCAGAGCCCCGGCCAGGGAGCCTGCCGCGACGAGGGTGTTGAAGAGGCTGAAGGCGCCCGCCCCGGCCTCGAAGACCTCGTCCGCGAAGGCGGAGAGATGGACCGGGAAGTTGAGCGCGAAGGTGCCGAAGAAGCCGGTCAGGACGATGGGCCACAGCAGTTCCGGGCGTCCGGCGACATAGCGCAGCCCTTCGCGCAGCTGCCCCTTCCCGCGGGGAGCGCGCTCCACGGCGTACAGCTCCCGGGAGCGCATCAGCATCATGCAGGTCAGGGGTGCGGCGAAGGAGACACCGTTGAGGAGGAACGCCCACCCTGTCCCCACGCCCGTGATGAGCAGTCCCGCGACGGCCGGGCCGATCAGACGGGCGGACTGGAAGTTCGCGGAGTTGAGGCCGACCGCGTTGCGCAGCAGGTGCGGGCCCACCAGCTCGGAGAGGAAGGACTGACGGGCGGGGTTGTCGAGCACGGTGGCGACCCCGACCGCGAAGGCGGCGGCGTACACGTGCCAGACCTGCACACGGCCGGTCAGGGTCAGAGCGGCGAGGACGAGCGCGGCCAGGGCCATGGCGACCTGGGTGGCGGCCAGTATGGGGCGTTTGGGCAGGCGGTCGACCAGGACGCCGCCGTACAGGCCGAAGAGCAGCAGGGGCAGGAACTGCAGGGCGGTGGTGACGCCGACGGCTGTCGCGGAACCGGTGAGAGTGAGTACCAGCCAGTCCTGGGCGATGCGTTGCATCCAGGTGCCGTTGTTGGAGACGACCTGTCCGAGGAAGAACAGCCGGTAGTTCCTGACCTTCAGCGAGGACAGCAACGCGGCTTTGGGGGTGGGAGAGCCGGCTGAGCGGCGGGTGCGGGGTGCGGGGGCGGAACCGGTTCCGGGTTCCGTGTGCAAGGGAGTTCGCCTCCTGGTCGTCGTCCGGTGCGCGCGGGCGGGGGAACCTGTTCGGCTGGCGGTGCGGGGTCCCGCCCGGGAGCGTCCGGCGGTCTCGTCTTGGACGGACGCGCGACGGCGGTGGCCGGGCTCGCGAGAGTCGTCCCCGGGCTCGCGCTGCGCAGGGTTCCAGCCGCCACGGGCCAGTGGCAGCCGGCACGCCGCGAAGGCCGCCAGCGTCCTCTCGGTCGAGCCCGGAAGAGGGGGCAGGCCCGCCTATGCCGCCGGTGGTGTGAAGGGCGCCGCGGTCGACTCGCGCACCACCAAGGTGGGCCGGTGCAGGATCGAGTGGCCGGCGTCGCCGCTGTCGCCGTCCATGACCTGCCGGAGTCTGGCGAACGCGGTCGCCGCCATCTTGGCCACGGGCTGCCGCACGGTGGTCAGGGCGGGCATGGCCATTCCTGCCAGCATGATGTCGTCGTAGCCGACCACGGAGACGTCGCGGCCGACCACCAGCCCCGCTTCCCTCGCGCCCGCGATGATGCCGAGCGCGCACATGTCGTTGATGGCGACGATCCCGGTCGGCGGACGGGGAACCGAGAGGATCTCCCGGGCCGCGACGCGACCGAGTTCGGCGGTGTCGCGGTCGTCGAAGTCCACCGTGTCGGCTCCCGACCACACGAGGCCGGCTGACCTGGGCAGGCCGGCGGAGTCAAGGGCCTGCCGGAAGCCGCTGTACCGCTCGGCACGGTTGACGCTCCCGATCGAGCCGGAGACGAAGGCCAGGCGGGTGTGCCCCAGTTCCAGAAGGTGCTCTGTTGCCAGGCGCATGCCGAGGACGTTGTCGGTTCCGATGTTCACCACGCGGTGCGGGTCCCCGGGCTGGGCGGTGCGGTCGAAGGCCACCAGTCCGAGCCCCGCCTCCACGGTCGGTTTCACATGGTCCAGAGAGGGCAGCGACGAGCACAGGACCACGCCGCCGATGCCGTCGCCCCACAGCTCCTCGACGTAACGCCGCTCCCGGTCCGGGTCGCGTTCGCTGTTGCACAGGAGCATGTAGAACCCCTCTGCCAGAGCCGCCGCTTCGAGGTGCCGGGCGAACGTGCCCCAGAACGGGTTGGCCACCGACGGCACGATGAGCCCGAGCATCTGGATTCGTCCGGTGCGCAGTTGCTGGGCGGCGCGGTTGGGACGGTAACCGAGGCGCCGGATCGCCGACTCCACCCGGGAGCGGGTCTCGGGCAGCATCTTGCCGGTCCGGCCGTTGAGCAGGTTGGAGACCGTGCTCGGGGACACTCCCGCTTCCCGAGCCACCTGGTAGATCGTTACCCCGGCCACTGACTTCTCCCTGTGAATGGAAACCGAATGTTTCCGAGATGTTGACAGCCCGTACTGCCGTTCCTAGTCTCGTGCATCGAAACACCAGTAAATCGATGCACTGGTCAGATTGCAAGCTCGCCGCCCGTTCAGCACGTACCTCGTCGCCGGGAGTCCCCTATGCGCACACGTACCTCACCCCTGTCCAGAAGAAGGCTCCTGGGGCTGGGCGCCGCAGCGGCAGCGGGTACCGCACTGTCCGCCTGCGGCGGCCCCGCGCCCCAGGAGGGCGGCGGCGGTGACGCCTCGCTGCGTCTGCTCACCCCGATCTTCGACCGGGCCGACGGGCAGAAGCTGCTCACCTCGCTGCTGGCCGACTTCAAGAAGGACCACCCCGGCGTCAGTGTCCAGGTGGACTACACCGAGTACGGAAAGCTCAACGAGAAGCTCGCCACCTCGATCGTGGGAGGCCGGCCCTACGACGTCATGCTCATGGGAGTCGGCTGGATCCCGCCCTTCGTGGAGAAGGGCGTGCTCGCCGACCTCGGCACGAGCCGGTCCGAGCTGGAACGCCTGTACAACCCGCGGGTGGTGGAGCCCGGGATCTACGACGGCAAGACCTATGCACGCCCGATCCTGCTCGACACCCGCATGGGCATCTACCGCAAGGACATCCTGGCCGAGGCGGGTATCGGCGCGCCGCCCAGGGACCTGGCGGAGCTCAAGGAGATGGCGAAGGAGCTGACCGTCCGGGAGGGCGGCAAGCTCAAGCGGGCCGGAGTGGACATCCTCAGCAACGACCTGCGTCAGACGTTCCTGCCGGTCATGTGGGCCTACGGCGGGGACCTGTTCGCCGACGGGAAGCCCGTTTTCGACTCGGACCAGGCGGTGGACGCCCTCCAGTGGATGGTCGACATCATCCGCACCGACAAGATCGAGGACTACGGCTTCACCCAGAAGGGAGCTGTCGTCGCTCCCCTGGTCCAGGGCCGGGCGGCGATGATGATCGGCCACAACGACATGTGGCGGCAGATCTCCGAGAGCGCGCCGGAGCTGATCGCCGAGGACAAGGTCGCCGGGTTCATGCTGAGCCAGCAGCGCCCGGCGCTGTTCCAGGGCGGCACGCTGGCGACGATGTCGTCCAAGACGCAGCACCCCGAACAGGCCAAGGCCCTGGTGGAGTTCCTGTCCGGGGAGGAGGTGTCACCGCAGGCGGCCGAGCAGCGCGGCAACATCCCGGCGGTGCTCGCCGCGGCCGACTCGGAGTACGTCAAGAGCAACAAGCTGGTCTCGTTCGCGGTGGACAACCTCGACCACGCCTTCTCCGAGGGCGGGGTGCCGACCTGGCTGGAGATCCGGGAGGAGTTCAAGCCCGCCCTGGAGAGTGCCCTGCTCGGCTCGTCGAGCGCGGCCGATGCCCTGCGGGGGCTGGCCGACACGGCCGAGGGCATCATCGCCAAGGGGGCGTGACTCCGGTGGCCAGGCATCCGGCCGTGGACACGGCACAGCGCCCCGACACATCGGTGCATCGATCCACTGGTCCGACGGCGTCGCAGCGCCGCAGTGAACGTCCGCGGCGCAGGCGGAAGTTCGGTCATGAGCGGCGCCGGGTTGCCTTCCTTCTGCTGGCACCTTCGGTCATCCACCTTGTGTGGTGGATCGGCATCCCCGTCGTCGCCACCTTCGCCCTGGCGTTCACCGACTACGACATCCTCGCGGGCACGGTCGACTTCAACGGCCTGGACAACTTCCAGGAGATCTTCAGCGATCCGACGTGGAACTCCTCCATCTGGCACACCGTCGTCTTCACCTTCTTCACCGTGCCGGTGGCCATGGCGATCGCCGTGGTCCTGGCGCTCCTGCTCAACGTGAAGATGCGGGGCGCGGCCTGGTACCGGACGGCCGTCTTCATGCCTCATGTCACCGCGACCGTGGCGATCGCCCTGGTCTGGATGTGGATGTTCGAACCCCGCCTGGGTGTGGTGAACACGATGCTGGGATGGGCGGGCATCGACGGACCGGCCTGGCTGGCTGACCCGGACTGGGCGCTGGCCGCCGTGATCGTGGTGAGCATCTGGAAGGGCATCGGCATCAAGATGCTCATCTACCTGGCCGCCCTGCAGGCCATGCCGGACGACGTGTACGAGGCTGCGAGGATCGACGGTGCGTCGCAGGTGCGGCAGTTCTTCTCGATCACTCTGCCGTTGCTGAAACCGGCGACGTTCTTCGTCCTGGTGGTGTCGATCATCGACTCCTTCCAGGCGTTCGACCAGCTGTACGTGCTGACGCCCGACGGAGGGCCAGGCAACTCGACGACCGTGATGACGTACGAGATCTACCGCACGGCGTTCAAGGAGTTCAACATGGGCGCGGCCTGTGCGCAGAGCGTGGTGCTGTTCGCGTTCCTGCTGGTGCTGATGCTGATCAGCCGGCGTCTCACCGGGAAGGAAGACGATGTCCGCTGAGAAGCTCTCCGCCGGCGGCGTGACCGTGATGAATCCGCTGACCAGCAGACCACTGCTCGCCCGGCGGCTGCGGCGCGGGGCGCTGCACCTGGTGCTCGTCACGGTGTCGCTGGTGATGGTCATCCCGTTTCTGTGGATGATCATCACCTCCCTGAAGACCGACCCCGACCTCGCCTCCTATCCCCCTCGCCTGCTGCCTCAGGTCTGGGACTGGGACAACTACCCCGAGGCCCTGGAGTACGCGCCCTTCGGTACCTACTTCCGCAACAGCCTGTTCATCTCCCTGGGCCACACGGCACTGAACCTGGCCCTGGCCTCCATGGCCGGATACGCCCTGGCCCGCATCGCGTTCCGCGGCAGCACCCTGATTTTCATGGGGGTCCTGGCCACGATGATGATCCCGACCTACACCAAGATCGTGCCCCAGTACCTGATAGCCAAGGGCATCCCGTTCTTCGGCGGCAACGACTATCTCGGGCGCGGCGGGCACGGCTGGCTCGACTCGTGGTGGGGACTCATCATTCCCGGCGCACTGACCCCGTTCGCCATCTTCCTCTTCCGCCAGTTCTACCTCTCGCTGCCGCGTGAACTGGAGGAGGCCGCCCGCATCGACGGCATGGGGGAGTTCGGTATCTACGCCCGGGTGATGACGCCTCTGGTCAAACCGGCCATCGCCACCGTCGGTCTGCTCACCTTCGAGAGCAGCTGGAACAACTTCCTGTGGCCCCTGATCATCACCACCGACACGGACCTGCGCGTCATCCAGGTGGGGCTGTCGGCCTTCCAGCAGGCCGACCAGAACGCCTGGGCCTATCTGATGGCCGGTACGACGCTCGCCACCGTCCCCATGGTCGCGCTGTTCCTGCTCGCTCAACGGTATTTCGTGCAGGGCTTCGCCACATCCGGCATCAAATAGGCCCGGCGCCCACCTGGCGGTATCCACGGCATCATCCGCCTGACCATACCCACGGCACAGACATATCCAGGCACAGACATATCCACGGAGAAATACTCATGCCTTTTGACCTCACAGGGCGCCGTGCGCTCGTCACCGGCGCCGGCCACGGCATCGGCGCCGCAGTCGCGCGCGGTCTGGCCCGCGCGGGCGCCGATGTGATCGTCCATCACGGCCGCTCCGCAGGACCGGCGGAGCGGGTCGTGTCCGAGATCAACGCGCTGGGACGGAAGGCCACCGCCGTCGCCGCGGATGTGACGGACGCGGCAGCCGTCGTCCGCCTCGTCGACGAGAGCGTCGCCTTCCTCGGCGGCCTGGACGTCGTCGTGGCCAACGCCGGGCACCTCGTCGGGCGTGTCCCCGTCTCCGACATGAGCGAGGACCACTTCCGCAGCGTGGTCGACGTCAACCTCCTGTCCGCCTTCCGCACCTGCAGGGCCGCCCTGCCCCACGTCAGGGAGGCCGGACCCGCGGGGCGGTTCATCCTCATGGCCTCGCAGGCCGCGCACGACGGCGGCGGTCCCGGCGCCGCCGCCTACGCGGCGGCCAAAGCCGGCGTGATCGGCTTCGCCAAGGGACTGGCCAAGGAGATCGGCGGTGCCGGGGTCACGGTCAACGCGCTCGCTCCCGGGTACATCGGCGACACCGCCTTCCACGGCACGTTCACCGCGCCCGAGGCGCAGCGCGGCATCATCGAGAAGCTGCCCATCGGCCGGGCGGGCACCGTGGACGACGTCGCGGGCGCGGCCGTCTACCTCGCCTCCGACGAGGCCGGGTACATCACCGGAGCGACCTTCGACATCGGCGGCGGCGCATGGCCGCGCTGACCGTCCCGCGGGAGGCCGGCGGGTGGTGGCACGCCTACGTCTGCCCGGCACACGGTGTCGAACTCGGCCACGGTGACCTGCTCGCCGCGTTCCCCGCCACGGGTGCCCCCTGCCGTTACGGCTGCCGTATGGACACCGACGCCGTACGGGGCGCGCGGACGGTACTGGCACACCAGGAGGTGGCCCGGCGCCTGCGGCACCTGGCCGCCGGGCCGGCCGCCGAACGCCGCGAGGCCGTCGCGGTGCTGCACCAGTACGCGCAGCTCTACGCCGGACTGCCGGACACGCACACCGGCGGTGCGGACTGGATGCTGCGCGGACGGCTCTTCCACCAGGCGCTGACCGAGGCCATCTGGGCGGTCAACATCGCCCACGCGGCCCGCACGCTCGCCGCGCACCACGACGCCGCTGCCGGTCTGGACACGCTCGTGCCCTTCCTCGCATCGCTCCAGAAGGCGGCCGGCACGGCACGGGGCGAGCTTCTCCGGAAAGGGGAGGCGCGTTCGAACTACACGGCCTGGCTCGCCGCCGCGGAGATCTCCTGCCGCGCTGCCGCCGACGTGATCTCCGGCGCCGGCACCGACACCGTACGCCTCGCGCAGGAGCACGGCCTCGGCGCCCACATGGGGGCAGCGGTCCACGCGGACGGCTGGGAGTGGGAAGGGAGTACCTACTACCACCTTTTCGTCCTGCACGCCTATCTGCTCGCACTGCGCGGTGCCCGGCCGCAGGAGCTGCCGGACGACATGACGGCGGTACTGGGCGCGATGGTCTCGGCGCTGGCGGGCGTCGCCGCCCCGGACGGAACCCTGCCCGCCCTGCATGACGGGCCCTACCGGCGTGCGGCACAGGCGGCGGAGATCAGGGAAGTGGCCGCGCTCGCCGGGCAGCTCTTCGCCGACGCTCCGCTGAAGCCCGTGGCGCAGGCCGCGGAACGCCACTCGAGCACCCCGCTCCCCGCGGACCTGGACAGGTGGTTCCCCGGCTTCCCGCTGCCCGCGCCGCCGCCGCGGCGTGCCTTCCCCGACGCCGGGTACGCCGTCTTCCGCTCCGCCGGTGTCCACGCCCTGCTGGACGCCGGACCCCACGGCGGCGGACACGGACACCAGGACAAGCTCTCGCTCTACCTCTACGCCGACGACGGCACCGCCTGGCAGCCGGACCCCGGCCAGGTCCCGTACGCGCACCGGAGCCTGCGGAAGTACTACGCGAGTACGGCAGCGCATCCCGCCTTCCGCGTCGACGACGCCGAACAGCGGCCCTGCGACGCCGTGCTGGACGGCGACACCGGCCGGTGCGATCAGGCGTACGACGGGGTGGCGGCGAGGCGGCGGATCGTCACGGGCCGGTGCTACCTGCTCGACATCCTCGTCCTGGAGGCCGACACCGAACGCAGGCTCACCGCCCAGTTGCGTCCGGCCACCGATCTCGACGTGGCCGCTCAGGGCTCTGACCGGGCCCGTACGGTCTGGGGCGACGGCGAGTCCGCCGTCCTGATGGGCTGCCACGTGGCGCGGCCCGCGGCGGAGTTCACCGTCGTCACACATCCCGGTCCCGCCGACGACCCCTCGCGGGCCCGTCAGGGCGTCGACTGGTCCCTCACCGGACGGCGGGCCGTGTTCGCCTCCGTCTACCAGTCCGCCGATGAGGCTCCACCCGTCCGCCGGGTGAGTCTGTCGGAACACACCGTCCACATAGATCTGGCCGACGGAACCGTGGCCACTCATCCCATCGGAGCGTGAGAAACCGCATGCTGCTTCTCGAGGGGCGACTCGACTCACTGCGAGGTGAGCTGAGCGGCACACACGCCGCCCAGTGGCGCAGGCTGTACGAGCAGTGCGACTGGTACCGCCGCCAGAACCCGCCCACGGAACACCCCGAGGCGAGCATCACCTACTTCGGTCCCGCCGCCGCCAACCTGGCCCTCGCCTACCGGCTCACCGGGCAGCGCGGGTACCTGGAGGAGGCATGGCGCTGGATCTCCACCTGTACGGCGTTCCCGCACTGGGGCCGCGCCCACATGCCCGACCACGACCTGGACGCCGGCTGGCTGCTGCACGGCCTGTCCCTGGCGTACTCCTGGCTCGGGGAGGACCTGGAGCCGCAACGGCGTGAGCTCCTGCGTGCCAAGCTGGAACTCCAGGGGGAGCGGCTGCACTCGTTCGCCGAGGAGACCACCGGCCGCTGGTGGTCGAGCGCGTACTGGCAGAACCACAACTGGATCTGCTGGACCGGCATCGCCGCCGCGGGCTACGCGCTGGGACGCTCGGAATGGACCAAGGCGGCGCGGGCGAACCTCGAAACAGTCCTCAAGATGCTCCCCGAGGACGGCTCGGACTCCGAAGGGGTGGTGTACTGGCGCTACGGCGTGCCCTGGCTGGCCATCCACACCGACCTCGTGCAGCACCAGGAGAAGGCCGACCTGTGGTCGGCCGGCGGTTTCCTGCGCAACACCACGCGCTGGCGCCTGCACCAGAGCGTGCCGGGTTTCGAGGAGATCATCGACCACGGCGACTGCCATGACCGGCGCAGCGGCCACAGCGTCGCCCTCTACTACCGCCTGGCCTCCGCCTACCAGGACGGTACCGCGCAGTGGCTGGGGAACCTGGTGGCGGAGCGGCACTTCTGGCGTGAGGCGTACGAGTCGGGTGTGCGCCCCGGTGTCATGCCCGAAGCCTTCCTCGAACTGCTCTGGTACGACCCGCGGGTCACCCCCGTAGCACCCGACGAGGAGCCCGTCACCGCGTACTTCCCCGACCTCGGGCAGATCACCGCACGCACCGGATGGGACCGTGCCGCCACCTGCGTCAGCTTCAAGGCGGCACCCGGGGGTGGCCACCGGGCCTGGGACGAGGGGCACCGGCTGAAGACCGCGGGCGGCTGGGACGCGATGAGCGCGGGCCACCACCACCCCGACGCGGGCGCCTTCGTCCTCCACTCGCACGGCGCCTTCCTCGCCGTGGACGAGGGGTACAGCAACCACAAGCGCGCCGCACACCACAACCTCATCCTCGTCGACGGGGAAGGATGGGCGGACGAGGGCCGCTACCACGTGTACGAGGGGATACCCGAAGAGCGCCGTGCGCGGGTGCGTGACGTGCTCGCCCAGGACGGGTTCGCCCACGCCACGGCGGAGTCCGCCGCGATGTTCCCCGAACGGCTCGGCGTACGACGCGTCGACCGCACACTGGTGGTGACGCCACTGGGGCGCGTGATCATCCTCGACGAACTCCAGGCCGAGGCACCACGCGAGTGGACGTATCTGCTGCACACCGACTGGCCCACGACACAACTGGCCCCCGACGGCTGGCGCCTGGAGTCCGGTCCCGCCAGCGCTCGGCTCACCCTGCTGCTGCCCACCGACGCCACACCCGCTCAGCGGCGCACCGAGGTGGAGGCGAACCCCACCTCCAGCACTCCCAGTCTCAAGGTCGGCAAGACGCTGCACACCCTGGGCCTCACCACACCGAGAACCCGCACTGCCACTTTCCTGACGGTTCTCGACAGCGCGGGTTCGCTGGACCCGCAGCCGGTCCCGGCCGTGCTCGTGCCCTCGGACCAAGGACACGGGGTGTCCGTCGGCCAGGGCACCGAGCGCGAGCTCGTCCTGCTCGCCCCCCGCACGGGGACCATCGAGACGGACCATGTCAGCGCCGACGCGGCGGCGGTCCTCCTCTCCGGCACGCGCGTCGCCGCCGTACGGGCCCGCCGCGTCGAGATCGACGGCGCGGTCGGACTCCAGGGTGACGAGCCGTTCACAGGCGTGCTGCCCGTCCAGACCGCCGGCGCATAGGAGCGGATCGTGAAGGGCTGGGAGCGAGGTGCGCTGCGCGCCATGGAGTTCGTCGCACAGCCGGCGCTGGCGGGCGCGGCGTTCTGCCTGCTGGCACTCGGCGTCGTCACCTGGCTCCCGGCGCTGGCCGCGGCGGCGGTCGCACTGCAGGACTGGCGGCGTGACGGTGGCGGCCGCCCGTTCACCGGGACGCTGCGCGCCTTCCCGCGCTGCTGGCGCGCTCTGTGGCGAGACGGGCTCGTCGCCAGCGCCCTGACCGCCGTCCTCGTGACGAACTGCCTCTTCCTCGCCGGCCGGGGAGGTCCGGCCGCGTTCGTCCTGCTCCCGGTCCAGCTCGTGCTGCTGGCGGCGGTGGCGGTGTACGCCCTGTCGCTCGCCGCCGGGACCGCGGTCGACCCCGACGGCGGCCTCCGCCGCCGTGCGGCCGTCCTCGCCTTCGGTTCACCCCGGCGTGGCCTGGCCCTCCTGCTCGCCGTGGTGCTCGTGCCGCCGGCGGTACTGCCAGTTCCCTTCGGCCCCCTGCTGCTCGGGCCCACCCTCCCCCTGCTCCTGGCCCTCTCCCTGCACGCACCCACGACCACGAGGACACCAGCATGAGAATCACCCGGTACATCGTCTTGGCGGCTGCGCTGCTCGCGGTGACGGGAGCGTCCGTGCCCGCCGCGTTTGCCGCCGTGCCCCGGGGCGGCCACGACGTCTACGTCTCACCGCGCGGCAGCGACACCAGCGCCGGCACCCGCAAGGCGCCCTTCGCCACCATCCAGCGGGCCCTGGACGTGGCGGGCCCCGGAACGACCGTGCGCCTGGCGCCGGGACGGTACCTCCAGGACTTTGTCAGCCGGGCGCCCGGCGTGACCCTCAGCGGGCCCCGGTCCGCCGTGGTCCAGGGAACGGGCGCGGGCCGCGCGATCGGGGAGATCCGGCACGACGGCGTCCGGCTGACGGGGTTCACCCTCGACGGACTGGTGGGTGACGCTGCCGAGATGTCCGGATACCGCAAGAAACTGCTGTATGTCATGAGCCTGACACCAGGAGACGGTGTGGACGGTCTGCGCGTCACCCGCATGACGTTCCGCAATGCCGGCGAGGAGTGCGTACGACTGCGCTACCTGGTCACCCGCGCCGAAGTCGCCCACAACCGGATCACCGGATGCGGGGTGTGGGACTTCCGCTTCGCCGACGGCGGCAAGGTGGGCGAGGGCGTCTACCTCGGCACGGCTCCCGAACAGCAGGGCCTGAACGGTGCCCCTGACGACCGGCCGGACATCAGCCGCGACAACTGGATCCACCACAACCGGATCGACACCCAGGGCAACGAGTGCGTGGACATCAAGGAGAACTCCACCGCCAACCTGGTCGAGCACAACGACTGCACAGGGCAGCGCGACCCCAACTCCGCGGGACTGGACGCGCGCGGCAGCGGCAACACCTTCCGGGCCAACCGCTCCTACGACAACGCCGGAGCCGGAATCCGGGTCGGTGGTGACACCCCCACGGACGGCACGCGCAACAACATCGTGGGCAATGTCCTCCTCTCCAACGCTGCGGGGGGCGTCAAGTTCGAAGCCACCCCGCAGGGCCGGGTGTGTGGCAACACCCTGGCCGGCAACACCGGCGGCGACGCGACAGGAACCTTCGGGGACGAGTACGAGCCGTCGCGCCCCTGCTGACCGCAGAAGAAGAAACCCGACACAACCGACGTAAGGAAGCAGCAGACATGAGCCGCACCCGAAAGCGTACCCTCGCCACGGCAGGCGTGGCCGCGCTCTCCGCCCTGGCCGCCCTGACCGTCCCGCTCGCCACCGCGGGCACCGCCACCGCCGCAGCCCCCTGCGACTATCCCGCCCAGCAGCTCGACCTGACCAACTGGAAGGTCACGCTGCCGACCGGATCGAGCGGCTCGCCCACCGAGGTCAAGCAGCCCGCGCTGGCGACCTTCTCGTCCAGCCCTTGGTTCACCGTGAACTCCAGGTGCACCGGCGTCCAGTTCCGGTCGGCTGTCAACGCGGTCACGACGCCCAACTCCAGCTACGGACGCTCGGAACTGCGGGAGATGACCGACAACGGCACCAAGAACGCCTCCTGGTCGGCCACCTCCGGAACCCACACCCTCACCTTCCGGGAGGCGTTCAACAAGCTCCCCAACGACAAGCCGCACGTCGTCGGCGCGCAGATCCACGACGGCGACGACGACGTCACCGTCTTCCGCCTGGAGGGCACCAGCCTCTACATCACCAAGGGCGACGACACCCACCACAAGCTGGTGACCAGCAACTACCAGCTGAACACGGTCTTCGAGGGCAAGTTCGTGGTCAGCGGAGGCCAGATCAAGGTCTACTACAACGGCGTGCTGCAGACCACGATCCCGCACACCGCGTCCGGGAACTACTTCAAGGCCGGCGGCTACACCCAGGCCAACTGCGGCAACTCCTCCCCGTGCAGCAGCACCAACTACGGACAGGTGAGCGTCTACAAGCTCCAGGTCAGCCACTCCTGACCCAGGACGGTGCCGGGCCCCGGAGTAGGGGGCCCGGCACCTCACAGCACGCTACAGCCACCACCGGCAGCCGCCGCCACGGCCCCGCCCCGGGCCACGGGCCCGCTGGCCGGTGCCGTCCCCCTGCGCCCTCCCGCAGGGGGACGGCACCCCGCCCCTCACCACAGACAGGACACGAACCCCAAGTGACCGGTGCTCCCACTCCCACGCCCGCGCAGCCGCACTGCCCGATCACCGAGAAGATAGTCACCCGCGGAGTGATCGCGATCCTGCGGGCCCCCACCGCCGCGCACTTCCCGGCGATCGCCGAGACACTGCTCAACGCCGGCATCCACGCCCTTGAGATAACCCTCACCACACGCGGCGCTCTGCGCTGCATACGGGACCTCACGGCCGCCTACGGCCCGGACGCCCTCATCGGTGCGGGAACGGTCCTGACCGGCAGCCAGGCGCAGGAGTGCGCTGACGCCGGCGCCGCTTTCGTCGTCTCACCCGTCGCGGCACCCGACGTCGTGCGGACCGCCCGCGCCGCGGGCATGGCCGCCTACCCTGGCGCGCTCACCCCCACCGAGATCCACGCCGCCTACCGCACCGGAGCGCCCGCCGTGAAGCTCTTCCCCGCCTCGGCCGTCTCGCCCCGGTACCTCTCGGACCTGAACGGCCCGCTCCCCGGCATACCCCTCATCCCCACCGGAGGGATCTCGCTGACCGACATCCCGGAGTGGATCACGGCCGGAGCGTCCGCCGTGGGCCTTGGCACACCACTCATCGGCGCGGCAGCGGCAGAGGGCGTCGACGGCGGCCTCGCGGACCGTGGCCGCCGTGCTCTCGCGGGTGTCTGCGAAGCCAGGACAGTGCGGTGACCCAGCACCGCACCGCGCACACCCCGCAGACCCCGGGTGGCCTGCTCACGTTCGGAGAGACGATGGGGCTGATCACCGCCAACACGATCGGCACCCTGGAGCACACGCGCGATCTCACCTTCGGCATCGGCGGTGCCGAGAGCAACACGGCCGTCGGCGCCGCGCGCCTGGGAGCCCCGGTCACCTGGATCGGCCGCGTGGGAAGCGACGCGGCCGGAGACCTCGTCGGACGCCGTCTGCGTGCTGAGGGTGTCCGGACCTTCGCGGTCCGCGACACCTCCTTCACCGGCCTTATGATCCGTCACCACCGGGCCGCGGGCGTGGTCCACGTCGACTACCACCGCACCGGATCGGCAGGTTCCCGTCTCACCCCCCGTGACATTCCCGCCGAGGCTGTCCAGCGAGCCGCGATCCTGCACCTGAGCGGCATCACGCCGGCCCTCAGCGCCTCCGCCCGCCAGGCCACCTGGCACGCCGTCACCACGGCGAAGGCGCACAACGTCCCGGTCAGCGTCGATGTGAACTACCGCAGCAAGCTCTGGGACCGTGACACCGCCCGGCGTGAGCTGCAACGGCTCGTCGCGGAGGCGGACATCGTCTTCGCCGGCGTCGAGGAGGCCCAACTCGTCCTCGGTTCACCCGCCGAAACCCCCGAGGACCTGGCTCTGGGCCTCGCGGCGATGGGGCCGGGGGAGGCTGTCGTCAAGACCGGCTCCCGAGGATGCACCGCCCGCATCGAAGACGCGATGTACGCCGAGCCGGCACTGCCTGTTTCCGCCGTCGTCGACACCGTCGGAGCTGGTGACGCTTTCGTGGCCGGATACCTCGCCGAACGCCTGAGAGGCGCCGATGGGGTCCAGCGCCTGCGGACGGCCTGCGCGATGGGCGCCTACGCGGTGTCTGTGCCGGGCGACTGCGAACTGCTGCCGACGCGCGGCGAACTGGAGACGTTCCTGGCGGCCGGAGACGTCCTGCGGTGAGCGTGCCGCCTGGCTGCTGGCGTTGCTGAGCGGCCCGGCGGCCCGTTGTACGGCAGTGAACCTGCTCCTGTCTCCCACCAAGCTCTTGAGTGAAGTCAGCAGGCGCGGCTCTGGCGGCAGCCGGTGTCCGTCCCGCGCCGCCGGTGGGGGGAGGCGGCTGTCAACGGCGTACAGCATCCCTTGCCCCGCCAGGCGTCGCGGCCCTCCTTGGCGGCGACGGCGGCGATGACGAGGGCGGCGGCGGGGTCGGCCCAGGACCAGCCGAGGGCGGCGTTGAGAACCAGACCGGCCAGGAGCGCGGCGGACAGGTACGTGCACAGCAGCGTCTGTTTGGAGTCGGCGACCGCGCTGGCGGAACCCAGTTCGCGCCCGGCGCGGCGCTGGGCCGCGGACAGGAACGGCATGACGGCCAGGGACAGGGCGGCCATGACGATGCCGGGAAGGGAGCGTTCTGCTTCGCCACTCCCGGCCAGCGCGCGGACCGCGCCGACGGTGACGTACACGGCGAGCGCGAAGAAGGAGGTGGCGATGATCCGCAGGACGGCCTGTTCGCGTGCCTCGCGCAGGGCGGGGTCGGAGGCGGAGAACTGCCAGGCGACCGCGGCGGCGGAGGAGACCTCGATGACGGAGTCGAGGCCGAAGCCGATCAGTGCGGTGGAAGAGGCGAGGGTGCCGGCGGTGAGGGCGACGGCCGCCTCGACGATGTTGTAGGTGAGGGTGGCCGCGACGAGCAGGCGTATGCGGCGGGTGAGCGCTTCACGGCGGGCCGGGGCGGGGCCGGGGAACACCGTTGTCTCGGCGGTCATGGTCAGCAGCAGCCCTTCTCGCCGGCGTCCGGGCAGGCGCGGTCGGTCTCGACGGCGACCACGGCGGTGCGCAGGTGGCCGAGGGCGCGGCCGAGGCGTGCGTCGGCGAGTTCGTAGCGGATGCGGCGGCCGTCGGGGACGGTGACGACCAGGCCACAGTCGCGCAGGCATGCCAGGTGGTTCGACAGCCGGGTGCGGGAGATGCCGATGGCGTCGGCGAGGCCGGCGGGGTAGGCGGGGTTCTCGCACAGGGCGAGCAGGATGCGGCAGCGGATCGGGTCGGCGAGAGCGCGCCCGAACCGGGCCAGCACCTCGATGTCGGAGGCAGCGGTCAGCATCCCCCGAAAGTACACGAGATCCTGAATTCAGGAAACCATGGACCATGTGTCGGAGTGAAGCACGGCGAGCGCCGCCGTGGTCAGGGCCCTGGTCGCCGAGGGCAGGGCGAGCGGCAGGTGCGGGGCGAAGGCGGGGGAGTGGTTCGGGGGCAGGGACGCGAGCCGTTCGGCGGTGCTCGTGCCGCTGGTGGCGGCCCACTGGCGGGGCCCCACCGTGCCGACCATCCAGTAGCCCAGACGGACCCCGGCGCAGCCGTGGATCTCCCGGCCGGCGTCGCCGTAGAGGCCGAAGTCCTCCGTCGCCATCGACGGCGCCCACGGCACGACCCGCTCGGCGCCCAGCACCTGCCGGTGGGCCTCGCGCGCCAGCGCGGTCACCTCCGGGTCCGGGAGCAGGGCGGGGGAGCGTGAGACCACCGTGATCCCGGCGTCCCGCGGGCAGCCCGACGCCGCCGACTCGGCCCGTACGACACGCTCGACGGCGGCCACCAGACGCTCCACCGAGGCCGGGTGCAGCGCGCGGACGGTGATGCCGAGCGAGGCGCTGTCCGGTACGACGCCGCTGTGCGCGCCGGCCTGGAGCCGGCCGACGGTGACGGTCGTCTGCTCCGCGGGTGCGCTCTCGCGGGACACGATGCCCTGGAGCCGCAGGACCACCGCCGCCGCGGCGAGTACCGGGTCCACGGTCAGGTGCGGCGCCCCGGCGTGCCCGCCCCGGCCGTGCAGGGTGACGTCCAGTTCGGCGCTGCCGGCCAGCAGGGGCTGCCCGTACCCGTGGGCCACCATGCCGCCCAGGAGCGGGGCGCTGTGCTGGGCGAGCACCGCGTCGGGGCGGCCGAAGCGGGCGTAGAGACCGTCCTCCAGCATGGCCCGCGCGCCGGTCAGCGTCTCCTCGGCGGGCTGGCCGACGGCCACCACCGTGCCCTGCCAGTGCGCCCGCGCCCGGGCCAGCAGCGTCGCGGCGCCGAGCAGCGCGGCCGTATGCAGGTCATGCCCGCAGGCGTGCATGCAGGGGCCCTGGGCGGCGTAGGGCAGGCCGGTCCGTTCCCGGACCGGCAAGGCGTCCAGTTCGGCCCGCAGGTAGACACGCGGACCCTCGCCGTTGGTGAGGACGCCGACCACACCGTGACCGCCGACACCCCGCGTCACCGCGTACCCCTGCGCCGCCAGCGCGTCGGCGAGGCGGGCCGCGGTACGCACCTCCTCACCGGAGGGCTCCGGATGTTGGTGGAGGTCCATCGCGAAGACGGTGAGCGGGCGCAGTACCGCGGCGTCCAACTGCCGCAGGACCAGGCCGTACGTGTCCGGGGGAAGGGCCGCCGCTGTGTTCACCCGGACATGCTCCGGCGTCCCGGTGACCGTCCGCTGTCAGGGCGCTGTCACCGCACGACAGCGCCCTGACAGCGGACGGCACCCGGATGCGTCAGCGGCGACCGCTGCAATGAAGGGGCCGAACACCCCGGGACCCGCCCGGGGGTGACCTCACCTCAGGAGTGACCATGGCCGACAAGTCGACTCTCGCCGCCCTCGCCGACGAGATCCTGGAACTGGAGTCGGAGACCTTCGAGATCTCGGACTACTCGGACGCCAGCGAGGTCGTCCTCGCCGGTTCCACGAGCTGCTCCTCCACCTCGACCTGCTCCTCCACCACCAGCACCACCTCCTGCAGCGCCTGACCGCCGGGCCCCGGCGCGCCGGGCGTCGCTCCGTCCCCCGGGAGCGCGCCCGGCCGTCACCGTGCGACGGGTCAGGGGAACGGATGCGGCACCCGGCGGATCTCCCCCTCCTCCAGGTCCGTGTCGCGCAGCCCGCCGCGACGGGCCGCCGTGCGCAGCCGGGGCATGTCCAGCGCGCGCTGCCGCGACCAGCCGAAGTCGATGGGCAGCAGCCCGGGAGCCAGCGCGCACACCGTGCGCAGCCCCATGCGCCGCTGCTCCGGCGTGGTCTGGTCCACGACGATCACATCGAGCCCGGCCCGGACCAACTCGTCGCGGCACAAGGCCACATCGTCGGCCAGGTCGCCGGTGCGCGGCCGGCCGGAGCCCTCCCACGACGCGTACACCTGCGCCATCGGCCGCACCGCCCGGGGCTCGTGGTACGGCGCCACGTGCACCGCCATGGCGGGCAGGCCGTACAGCTGGGCGTGGTCCTTCAGGTGCAGCACCCTGCTGAAGTCGGCGGCCATCGCCTCCAGTTCGCCCTGCCGCTCGCGCACCTGGCCCGGCAGGTGCGGTATGTACGTCAGCACCTCCGACAGGGCCCCCTCCAGCGCGGAGGCGGGATCCAGCGAGGCGCCGGCGCCGAAGGAGTACCGGCCCGGCCCGCCGTCGCGGCGTACCGCCAGCCCGGTCACCACCGGCACGGCCAGGTCGATCCGGTTGTCGAAGGCGTGCACGTCGTACCCCTGGAGCGCGGCCCGGTCGATCATGGCTCGGACGGTGCGGTCGCCGGCCGTGGCCAGGTCGATCTCCGTCAGCCGGGTGCCGCCGTACCAGGCGAGCAGGAAGGCGTCCCGTTCGATCAGTTCGAGCAGCGCGCCCAGCACCGCCTCCTCCAGGCAGCCGCCGATCGCGCAGCCGTTGGAGCACTCGAAGACGAAGTTGTCCGCGGCCACCCCGGCGCTGTAGTGCACCAGGCGGGCGGGGACCAGCAGGGCACGCTCGTCGCGCAGGGAGTAGCCCCACACCCACGGGATCGGCCGGTCGGGGTCGAAGGGGTCGACGAGCGGGTCGTCGCGGTAGGTCCGCGCCGTGTAGAAGCCGCAGTCGGCGGGGTTGAGCGCGGTCTCGCCCAGGCTGTTGTACGAGGCGTGGAGCAGCTTCGGCCCGCGCCGCCGGTGGGTGCCGGCGTACCGCTCCAGGCCTTCCAGGAACGCCAGGTCGCGGCTGGCGGCGAAGGCGTTGGCCTGGCCGCTCCAGGTCACGTCGGTCAGGCCCGCGTAGCCGCGCATGAACACGCTGCCGGCGACCGGCGCGGTGGTCGGCGAGGTGACGTTGAGCCAGGTCCCGGCGCCGAGCAGGCCGGTGACCGGGTTCGCCAGGGCCGCCGGTGCCAGCGGGTAGGAGGACGCCGGCCGCAGCCGGTAGCCGTCCCCGGCCGGTTTCGGCCTGCTGTGCAGGGCGAGTTCGGCCTGCTGGGGGCTGTCCGTGCCGCCGGGCCCGCAGTGCGGGCACAGCGGGTCGGCGTACAGCGGGAACGTGCGCACGGTCAGGGTCGCCACGTCCAGGCGGGACACCTGCGGCAGCGCCCGGTCAGCGGGCGTCGGTCCGGGCGGCACCGGTGCCGGGGAGCCGGTGACTGCCTCGTACAGGGCGTGCACCGCGTCCGCGACGAACGCCGGGTGCCGCGGCCAGTGCGGGGCGAGGCTCCACGGCGTGCCCGTCTCCAGGGCGTCCCGCTCGGTACGGGAGCGCAGCCGCTGCCAGCGCATGGCCAGGCAGGTCCCGCACGCCGCGGCGTCCGCGTCGCCGCCCCACGGCCCCACCAGCACCTCGCGGGAGGTCAGGTGCACCAGCGCGGCGGGCCGCACCGGGGCCTGCGGGTCCTCGCGCACGTCCCGCGATCCCAGGAGCACCACCTCGGGGCCCGGGCCGGGGGCGCACCGCTCGGCCAGCGCCGCCCGCAGCCGCCGCCCGGCTTCCTGAAGGGGCACGCCCTGATGTGCCAGGGTGGTCGTCATGGCCGGTTGCTCCAGCGGAAGGTCTTCAGGCCCACGGCCGCGAAGACGACGGTGAAGGCGGCGAGGGCGCCGCATCCGGCGGCCACCTCACCGAGGCCGCCGCTGCCGGTCAGGGACGCGGAGACGGCGTCGTTGAAGTAGCGCAGCGGCAGCACCCGCGACAGCGTCTGCAGCCAGGACGGCATCATGTCCAGTGGCAGGAACGAGCCGGACAGGAACGCCATCGGCACCATCAGGAAGTTCGCGATGGCGGCGACCGCCTCGGGCGTGTCGGCGTACGAGCCGATGATGACCCCGAGCGAGAGGAACGCCGTGATGCCGAACAGCAGCACGGGCAGCGCCAGCGGCCAGCGGGGGCCCAGTTCCAGCCCGAACAGCGGCAGCAGCGCCACCGCGACGAACACCACGGCCTGGGCGGCGCCGATGGCGAGCGCCAGCACGTAGCGGGAGGCGAGCACCGTCGGCAGACTCGTCGGCGTCATGCGGATCAGGCGCAGCAGGTCGTCGCGGCGCCACTGCATCAGCGTGAACGCGATCCCGAACACCGCCGCGTTGCCCACGCCCCACGACAGCACGCCGGGCGCGATGTAGGAGATGTAGGGCCGGCCGGTCTCCTCGACCTCCTGACCGCTGAAGATCAGCCCGAAGACCACCAGGAAGACCAGCGGGAAGGCGAAGGTGAAGAAGAGGGCGGAGGCGTCGCGGACCTGGGAGCGGTAGCCGGCCGCCGTCAGTGCCCCGTATGCGCTCATGTCTGGTGCTCCCTGTCCGGGGTCTGCGGGGTCTGCGGGGTGTGCCGGGCGCCGTCCGCGGCGGGGGAGGTGAGCTTGAGGTAGACGTCCTCAAGGGTGGCCGTGCGGGTCTGCACGCCGTCCAGCCCGCCGAGCGCGTCGAGCGCCGACATCACCTTCCCCGACACCCGCGTCTCCAGGACGAGGCTGCCGCCGCTCAGCACGGCGCGGTCCACGCCCTCGACCTCCTGCGCCTGCGCCACGGTCATCCGGTCCGGCGGCAGCAGCACCGAGGTCGCCGCGCCCGCGGCGCCGACCAGCCCCCGGGGGGAGTCCAGCGCGGCGACGCGGCCGTCCACCAGGATCGCCACCCGGTCGCAGAGGGCTTCCGCCTCGTCCAGGTGGTGCGTGGTGTACACGATGGTGCGGCCCGCCTCCTTCAGCGCGCGCAGGACGTTCCACAGGTCGCGGCGGGCCTGCGGGTCGAGTGCGGCGGTGGGCTCGTCCAGGAAGATCAGCTCGGGGTCGTGGACCAGGGCGGAGGCGATGGCCAGCCGCTGGCGCTGCCCTCCGGAGAGGTCCTCCACGCGCGTGTCGCGCTGCTGGGTCAGGGCCACGGCCTGAAGCGTCCGCTCCACCGCCGCGCGGCCCGCGCCGTAGAGGGCGGCGACGGTGGCCAGGTGCTCCTGTGCCGTCAGGCGCACGAAGAACGCCGAGGACTGGGTCTGGACACCGAGCCGGGGCAGCAGCGCGGCATCGCGCGGCCAGGGGGAGGCGCCCAGTACGCCGACGGTGCCCGAGTCGGCCCGGCGCAGGCCTTCCATGATCTCCACCAGGGTGGTCTTGCCCGCGCCGTTGGGTCCGAGCAGGCCGAAGAACTCGCCCCGGGCGACGCGCAGCGACACGCCGTCCAGCGCCTGGCGGCTCCCGTAGCGCTTGCTCACCCCCTTGACGTGGATGGCGGCGTCCCCCGCCCGGTCGCCGGGGTCCGCCGGCACGGTTTCCGTCTCCGTCATGCAACGACTCCTCGAAACAAACAGGCCCGTCAGGGGGTGAGCAGGACAAGCGCGGCCGTGACCGCCGCGGCCGCGATCAGCAGGACCAGAACGGACGAGCCGATCCCGTAGGCCGTGTACAGGACCCGGGCCCGGCGCGGGTAGCCGGCCGCGGCCCGCCCGTCACGCAGCCGCAGCCGCAGGTAGCGCCCGCTCTCCGGGGCGTAGTGGGACACGCCCAGCACGTGGGAGAGCATGGTGTACCCGTCCAGCGGGGGCAGCGGCAGCAGGTTGACCAGTGCCTGGACGCTGCCCAGCAGCAGCAGCCCCGACAGCACCCGGCGGGTGGGATCGCCCGTCTCCAGCGCCGCCCACCAGAGGGCGAAGGGCAGCAGGAACAGCAGGTTGGCGAAGGCGCCGGCCGCGCCGACCGCCAGCTGGTGCAGGCGGCTGCCGAGGAAGCGGTAGTCGTCGACCCGGCAGTACATGATCGCCGCGGGCAGCCGCCAGCGCAGGCCGATCTCGCTCACCGTGCCGCCGTGGTGCCGGGCCGCGACACCGTGCGCCAGTTCGTGGCCGCCGGTGCTCAGCCAGAGCAGGGTGAACACGGCCAGCAGCGCGACCGGCTGGTGGAAGAGCCACCCGGTGTCCCGCACCAGCGTGCCCAGCTGCGCGGCCAGGACCGCCTCCATGGCCAGACAGGCCGCCAGCAGCGGCAGCACGACCCGCCGCCGCAGCAGCGGGCGCAGCGCGCGGTGCATCCGCGCGGTCAGCGCGTCGGCGTCGGCGACCAGGCGCCAGCTGCCCCGGTACAGGCTGCCGGTCCGCGGCGGCGCGGGCGGCGCGGCCGGCGCCTGGCGCGGCGGCGCGCCGACCAGCAGCCCCCTGGTGCCGAGCAGCCCCAGCAACTGCCGCCAGTTCGCCTCTCCCAGGCGCCGCCCGAAGGCGCGGGCGTACTCCTCGCCGATCTCCTCCAGGTTCCTGGCCCCGTCCAGCCGGGAGATGAGGAAGTACTCCTTCGGCCCGACCTCGAAGGCGGACCCGTCCGCGGGGTCCCTGATCAGGTGCACGGTGGCCGGGCCGCGCAGCACCGGCGCGCTCAGCAGGATGCCCGGCCGCAGCCGGGGACGGTGGGTGAACGGCATCCCGGTCCTCTCCGCGCTCACGAGGCGGCCTCCGTGGCGCCGGCTGTGCCGGAGCGCAGGACCCGCCCGAGGATGTGGGAGAGGTAGGCCTCGTCGCGGATCGTCACATGCAGCCGGTTGTTGGTCATGTGCATGTACGGCGACAGCAGCAGCGGCAGGGCGAGGGCAGGGTCGCTGACCCGCTCGTCACGGCTGCCGTCCCAGGAGCGGAAGACCAGTTCGCCCGCCTCGGCCAGGGCGGCGGCCCTGCGGCGCAGCTCCAGGCAGTGCGCCGCCCAGCCGCGCAGGAAGGCCGGCAGCGCATCGAGCCGGTTGGTGGCGACGGCCCGGCGGATCTCACCGAAGCGGCGGCCGAGGCGGGGCGCCATCTCGGCGTAGTGGCGGTCGTACTCCGCAGAGCCGATGAAGCCGGTGCCGGGGAAGGCGCGGTGCCAGAACTCGTAGTACCGCTGGAGGTAGCCGGCGAGTTCCTCGTCGTCGGTCAGGAAGCAGCTCGCCATGACCATCATCAGCTGCGCCGACGTCCCCAGCAGCACGGTCCGCAGGTGCAGGTTCATGGTGCCCAGGGCGTCGATGACGAGGTCGCTGGAGTGCGCGAAGTGCCACTCCGCCAGGGCGACGCCCGCCGGACCGCCGTACTTGCCGTACTCGGGTTCGTACGGTTCCCAGGAGCGGGAGTTGTTCGGGCGCAGCCGCATCCGGCCGTCCTCGGCCATGAAGTCGCCGCGGTCGCCCTCGGGGAACTCGATCTGGAAGAGCGTGTTGTAGAACTCGTTGAGGAAACCGGAGTCGACCTCGTAGAGCGCCGGCCGGCCGCGCAGGAAGGCGTCCACGGCCTCCTCCGCCCTGCGGCGTACCTCGGGCGCCGCCTCCTCGGTGGCGGGCTTCAGACGGAGCCGCACGTGCGGGCCCTCCAGCCAGTAGTTGATGAAGAAGTGACCGGCGAGCAGCCCGTCGCCGTCGAGGTCGGCGACCAGCGGCCCGACACACTTCACCAGCAGGGGCTGGGGGTTGGCGGCGTAGAAGACGTGCAGGGCCTGCCACGCGCCCGGGGAGCGGGTCAGCTCGGACATGAGGTGTCCTCCTCGGTGCGTCGGGTGGCGGTGAAGGTCTCGACGGCGAGTTCGGCGACATGACGGCCCCGCCCGGACACCACGTGCAGGGCGTTCTCCGCGGGCAGCATCTCGCGCAGCTCGACCCGGTCGTCCCGCGACTTCACCAGCGCCTCGAAAGCGGTGAGCGACAGGAAACTGTCGAAGTCGACGTACTGCGGCTTGGCGCCCACACCACCTCGCGGACCGTGGGAGACGGTGGCGAAGACCCGGGCGGGCAGGCCGTGTTCGCGGCGCCAGCGCCGCCACGCCAGGAACACCTCCTCCTGCGGCGCACCGGCAGGACGGACCGGCAGGGACGCCGCGGTCGTGGACCAGGAGCGCCGGGCCAGGACCAGGTTGCCGTGCCGCACCCGCGGGCGGCGGGTGACGCCCTGGTGCGCCGGGCCGTGCGGGACCCCGGCCCACACGTCCAGCGGCGCCATCGACGTCGGCGACAGCAGCAGCAGCGTGCGCGCGGTCTCCGGCAGGGCGAGCGGCACGAGGTAGCCCAGGTAGACGGGGATGACCTCGCGGCCCAGGCGCGTGGAGCGCAGCACCAGGCGGTCCTCCGCCTCGTCGTGCCGCAGGTACAGGTCGTCCAGGTGGATGCGGTCCTCCTCGGGAACACTGCTGGTCTCACCGGGACAGACGATCTGGTAGTCGGTCAGGCGCCCGTGGAGGTTGAGGTTGCTGGTCACCGGGCCGCCGGTGAGTTCCGCCAGGACCGCTCCGGGCGGGGTCAGAGCCGCGGCCTGCTCGCGCAGCAGGTCCGCGACGCCCGGTCCGGGGCCCTCGTCCCACACGTGCGTGAAGCGGCTGAAGGGGAACGACAGCCCGCCGTAGGAGCGGTTGAGCACGAGCAGCGGCTCACCGTCCCCGGCCGCCAGTTGCAGGTGGTGGCTCTGCGGGGTGAACGGGGCCGCCAGCTGGTCGAGTTCGGTCGCCACCTCGGCCAGGTGCGCGTCCTCAAGGACCACCTCGGCCTCACCGGTGTGCCGCGCCCACAGCGCGCGCATCCGGCCGATGAACGCCCGCCGGCCCCGGTCCACGGCCCTGATCTCCGCAAGGCCCAGCCAGTTCTCCTCCGGCACGTACTCGCCGTCCGCGTCGAAGGGGACACGCTTGGCGGTGAAGGACAGGTACTGCTCGAAGAAGTCCTCGTGGAAGTCGTGGACGAGGCCGAGCAGGTCGTCGCACCGGCCGCCCCTGCCGTAGCGGGCGAGGAAGAAACCCCTGAACGTCAGCCGCTGCGGCAGGGTCAGGTCGAACGCCGGGAGGATCCGCTCCACGGAGCGCAGCGCACCCCCGTCCGCGCCGGTCCAGGCGCCCAGCCCGCAGGAGATGTCATCGCCGGCGTCGGCGTCCTCATAGAGCAGGGTCTGCGGCAGCGACACCTCGGGTGCGCCCAGCAGCCGCTGGGCATCCCCCAGGCAGGCCCGCAGCCGGCGCAGCAGGTGCCTGCGTTCCGTGGTGGCCGCGTCCGGGTAGGCGTCGATCAGGGAGGCGGCGGCGCCGAGTTCCGCGCCGAGGCGGGCCGCCCACGGCCGCTCCAGCTCCCGCAGGGCGTCGCAGAAACCGCGCAGCGGGTCGGCCGCGTGCACGTCGGTGTCCAGGCACGGCACGCGGATCATCCCCAGCTGCACCAGCGCCGACACGTACGACTCACCGAGCCGGGTGTCCTCCCCGTCCGCGCCGTACTCGGCGCACAGCCAGTCCACCAGTTCGCCGTAGCGCAGGTCCCGTTCGCTCAGCAGCCCCAGGAGCCGGTCCAGCGCCCCGCTGCGCCGCAGGAAGAACAGCCGGTCCTTGACCGCGTCGAAGGTGACGGCCGCGTCGTCGTCGCCCGCGGTCACCCAGCGGCGCACGTACCGCACGCGCTGGTCGTCGCCGCCCCAGCCCGGGGCGAGCCGGACGGGGAGGTCGGCGCGCAGCGCCGGGGAGGCGAGGATCTGCTCCGCGAAACGGGCCAGCACGACGACGTTCAGCCGTACCCGGCCCCGCCACCGCCCGCGCAGGCGCACCCCGGCGCCGTCACCCTCGTCGAAGGTGCCCAGCGCGACGCCGGTGAACGTACTGAACGGGCTGGTCTTGCAGGCCGTGCGGTACAGGTACGACAGCACCGAACGCTCCACCTTCCGCAGCCGCTTGTCGGGGCGCGTCCCGGGGCCCAGGCGCGCGTACGGCTCCAGGCGTGCCTCCAGCGTCGGCGACGCCAGCAGCAGCCCGGCCCGCAGCCGGTCCTCCTCCAGCAGCGCACGCAGCGCGGCGCGCGTGCGGGCGAGTTCCCCGTCCAGCAGCGCGGCCCCCCGCCGGTACAGCTCCTCCAGCGCGCGCCGGCCGTCCAGCCACTGCCGCATCCCCTCGGCCGCGGTGGCGTCCAGCGCCTCGATCAGGCCGAGTGCGGACGCGTCCGGCCGGGGCAGCCGGTTGTTGAACACGTCCCGGCGCAGCGCGAGCAGACCACGGCGCGCCCCGCCGCCGTCGCTGTCGAAGGCCCGTTCGGCGGCGGGGACGAGCGCGTGGAGTACGTCGCTCAGTTCCCGGCCCTTGGTGCGCAGGTGCTCCTCGGCGCCCAGCACGTCCTCGGCCCAGCGGACGCTGTCGGGGCAGCGCAGGCCGTGCACGCTCTCCACGGGCAGCCCGGCCACCCGCAGCAGGAAGCGCCGGCCGGGCTGCCAGCTGGTTGTCGGTGTCATGGCAGCTCCCGGTCAGACGAGGTCGCAGTGGAAGTCGGCGGGGTGCGGCCGCTCGTTGCCGAGCAGCATGATCAGCAAGGGTGCTTCCCCGGTGTCCTCCAGACCGAGCCGCTCGGTGTAGGAGATGTTGTCGAAGCCGAGGGCGACGCCCGCGCCGAGGCCGAGCGCGGCCGCCGCGGTGTAGAAGGTCTGCGCGATCGCGCCGACCGTGGCGTTGACCAGGCGGTAGCCCCGGTCCCCGACGGCGTCCAGAACGGCCGTCGTGCGGACCGCGGGGACGATGACCGCCCCGCTCTGTTCGAGGTTGTAGTTGGACAGGAAGTAGTTGTCCTGGAGGAACGAGCCCGGCGCGCCCGGTGTCACCAGCCGCAGGGTGTGCGTGCCGGCTTCGTAGGCGTAGGCGCCCGGCTCGACGCCCTCGACGTGGTTGACGAAGGCGTACAGCCGTGCCAGCGCGGGGGTGCCCTCGGGTTCGGCGTCACTGCCGATCCGGGTCCGGGCGCACGCGGCGAGCGTGGCGGCCAGTTGCCGCGCGGTCACCGGGACGGTCGCGTCGAAGCGGCCGAAGCTGCTGCGGCGCGAGCGCAGGGCGGTGCGCACGTCGACCTCGGGGAACGCGGCGGGCGGCAGCGTGACCGGCGCGGCGGCCCCGGTGCGGGCGGCCGGCGCGCACGGGCCGAGGGCGCCCGGTGCCGGCCGGTCGCCCGTGTGCCCGGCCGTCGCGCGGTGGATGCGGTGCAGGGTGTCGAAGGCGAGCACGGTCCGCGACCGCTCCACCTCCCGTCGGCGCACCGCGGCACCTTCCGCCGCGGATGTGGTCGAGGCGGCCCGCTGTGTGTCCCAGAGCAGCGGTACGACGGCGAACAGCCCTTCCTCGTCCCCGTCCAGACCCAGCAGACGGGCCAGCCGTGCCTCGTCGAACCACAGGGCGGGCGCCAGGCGCAGCCCGCGGGCGCGCGCCCAGATGTGCCAGGTCTGCAGCAGCGCTCCGACGTCCATGCTCACGGCGTGGAACGAGAAGCTGTTGTACTTGAACGCGTTCTGCCAGTACTTCACGCCCAGCACCAGGTACTGGTCGGTCGCCGGGCCGTACGCTCCCAGCGCGGCGCGCACCTCGCCGCTGACGTCGCCCGCCAGCAGCCGCTGCATGCAGTGGCGGGGCGGGCAGTAGTAGTGCACGGCGGGGGTGAGCGGCCCGGACGGGCCCGAGACCCAGTAGACGCTCACCGGGTACAGGCCGCCGCCGGAGGCGGTGCCCCGGGACCAGTTGGCCTGGGTGTAGTGGGGCAGGGCGGCGAGGTCGGTGTTGGCCTGGACGCCCAGGCGCCTGCCCACCAGCCCGTAGGAGTCCTGGAGCATGCCGGACAGCAGGGGCAGGGTGAAGGGCTGTGCCGTGGGCGGCGGGCCGTCCGGCAGGCAGCCGGCCGCGACGGTGGCGTGCGCGGGGTAGGGGGTGTCGGGCAGCGGGAACGACTCGGCGCCCGGGTAGTACTTCGCCTTGCGCGGCCGGTCCGCCCAGTCGGGCACGAAGTCGGCCGGCTCCATCGGGATGCGGCCCCGGTGCATGATGGCCGTCGCGTATTCATGGGCGTAGCCCACGGAGGTCTCCTCTTGTCTGGCGTGGGGGCGGGCGGCGGTGCGGGCGGGCGCGGTCACGGGAACGGATGGGGGGCCGGGTTGAGGTCGGCGGCCTCCAGGTCCTTCTCCCGCAGTCCCGCCTCGCGCAGGGCGGTGCGCAGCCGGGGCATGCCGAGCGCCCGCTGCCGCGACCAGCCGAAGTCGATCGGCAGCAGGCCGGGAACGAGCACGCTGAAGGTGTGCAGTCCCAGCAGCCGTTGCTCGGGCAGGGTCTGGTCGACGACCACCACGTCGAAGCCGGCGGCGGCGACCGCGGCGACACAGCGCTCCAGGTCCTCCCGCAAATCCGGTGAGCAGGGCGCGCCGCTGGCATCCGGCCACTGGAGGTCGCCGACCGCGAGCGGCGGCCGGGTGGCCGGGGCACGCAGCAGGAAGTCGGCGTGGACACCCATCTCGGGGATGCCGTAGAGCAGCGGGTGGTCGTGCAGCGCGGTCACCCGGGAGAAGTCCGCCGCCATGGCGCGCAGCCGTGCCTCCTCGCGCTGTGACCTGCCCGGCAGGTTGACCGCGTCGGTGGCGATCTCGCACAGCGCCGCGTCCAGCGCGGACTCCGGGTCGAGCCCGGCGCCCGCGCCGAAGCACATCCGGCCCAGGCCCCCGTCGGTGCGCTCCGCGACGCCGGTGACGACGGGGATCGGGAACGTGATGCGGGTGTCGAAGAAGCGGGCCCGGTAGCCGTACATCGCCAGCCGGTCCACCATGTGCCGGGTGGCCGGCCGGGCACTGGTGGCGGGGTCGATCTCCGCCAGCGGCTGCCGCCCGTACCAGGCCAGCAGGAAGGCGTCGCGTTCGACGACTTCCATCAGGCCGAAGTAGACCGCCTCCTCGGCGCAGCCGCCCGACGCGCAGCCGTTGGAGCTCTCCTGGACGAACCGGTTCTCCAGACCAGGCGCGTGATAGTACGTCAGGACCTCGGGCACCAGCCGGGGCTCGCGGTCCCGCAGGGAGTAGCCCCACACCCACGGGATCTCGCGGTCGGGGGCGAACGGCACGATGTGGGGGTTCTCCCGGTGGAAGGCGTCCGAGTACAGGCCCACCCGCCTGGGGTCGACCGCGTGGGCGCCGAACTCCTCCAGCGATCCGCGCACCGTGGTCCGCTTGCTCCGCGCCCGCATGCCCGCGTACCGCTCCAGTCCTTCGAGGACCCCGATGCGCGCCGAGGCGGCGAACGAGCCGGCGTGCCCGCCCCAGAAGGTCTCGCGCAGGTACGGTCCGGAGCGCATCGAGAAGCAGCCGATGGCCGCCGACGTGGACGTGGACGACACGTCGTGGACGACGGACGGCCCCAGAGCACCGCACAGCGGGTTCGCGAACGCCGCCACGTCGATGCCGTACGCCTCGATGCCCCGCAGCCGGAACGTCCCCGGCGCGTGCTTGGGCGCGGCAGCCAGGGCGAGACGGGCCTCCTCGGGCGTGTCGGGCACGGGCCGGGAGCAGGCCGGGCACTGGGGGTCGGGCACGAGGGGGTAGCTGCGCACGGACAGCGTCTGAAGGTCCAGTACGTGCACGTCCGGGAAGGGCCCGCGCACCGGGGCCGCGTGCGCCCGCGCCACCAGCGAGGCGAGCGCCTCACCGGTGAACGGGACGGCGTACGGCCACGGCCCCGCCTCCTCGGTGCCGCCGCCCAGTTCGAGGGCGTCGCGCAGCGCCACCGAGCGCACCGCCTGCCAGCGCCTGGCCAGGCACCGCGGGCACGGCGCCCCGGCGCCGGGAGTGAGGGGACCGACGACGGCCTGCCGCCCGTACAGGTGCACCGGGACGGTGCTCGGCGGGAGCGGGCCGCCGCCCTCGGCGAACGCGTCACCGAAGCCGAGCGCGCTCACCGACACGGCGATGCCGCCCTGGCCCTGACCGTGCAGCGCCGTTCGCAGCAGGCCGGTCATCAGCCGGACCGCCCCCGGCTCGTGGACGGCTCTCCGGTCCGTGACGCTAGTCGGCATGCCGGGCCTCCGACGTCAGCAGGACGCGCACCACGTGGACACCGGCACGCTCCAGGTCGGCGGAGCCCGTGGGCACCACCAGGGCGTCCCGCCGCTGGTCGCCGAGCAGGCGCAGCACGCCGGCCCACGACGGGGCGCTCGCCCCCTGGGCGGTCACGCTGCCCCGGACGGCCAGCGCCCGCGGGTCGAGGTCGCCCAGCAGCGGATCACCCCAGGAGATCTCTCCCGCCAGGCCCTGCCGCTCCAGCTGGACCCGGCCGAGCAGGTCACGCAGCGCCGCCGAGGCCGCGGCCGGGTACGACAGGTCGGCCGCGACCGTCCAGCGGGCCCCGGCCCGGGCCAGCACCACGGCCACCCCGGTACGCTCCCGCTCCCCGAGGTCCAGCAGTTCCGCCTCGACGCCGAGGTGGGCGGCGGAGCGCAGCAGGAAGACGAGTTCGGGACCGGCTTCGTCGGCGTCGGCGGTGACGGCGATCTCCGGCACGCCGGAGCCGCGCAGGGCCCGCCGCAGCGCGTCGTGGGCGAGGGCCGACAGCAGGCCCTGCGCGGCGGCGTCGGCCGCGCTCGCCGCCGCGCTCATACCGGCGCTCGTGGCCTCGAAGAGGCGGTCGCGGTTGCCGTCCCCGAACGGGCGCACCGCCTCACCGGGCACCAGGAACCGCTCCTTGGTGAGCAGGGAGGTGGCCGCGGCCCAGCCGCGCACGTCGCCACGCGCGCCCCCGGCGCCGCTCCAGGTGCCGAACACCGCCGGGTCCAGGCGGACGGCCGGCTCCGGCGCGCTGGTGCCGCGGTGCGGGACGACGTGCTCGGCGTAGGTTTCGGCGGCGCGGTGCAGGGCGCGCAGCCGGGCGCCCGCCACGTGGTGGACGTCGGCGGCGCCGACGCGGCGGGCGCGGCCGTGGCCGAGGCCGAGCCGTACGACGCTGAGTTTGAGCGGTGTCTGGGTGATGGTCTCGTCGTCGTAGCCGGTGAACACACCGGTGTGCGGCCGCAGCAGCACCGAGCGCCGGTCGAGCTCCTCCACCAGGGCGTCCGCCTCGCGGGCGGTGTCGACGGTGGGCAGCGCCAGCGCGCCGCCGCCGGTGTCCGGGCGGGCCAGGTCGATGCCGGTGAGGTCCGCCTCGGTGGCGTCCGCGCACCACGGACACCGGGGGTGGGGCAGCAGGGGTTCGGAGATGACGTCGAGGGACTCCACGTCCTGGATGACCAGTTGCCCGGCCGTCTCGGCGGGCAGCGCCCCCGTCGCCGTCTTGAACACCTCGTAGCCCAGCAGGTTGCCGAGCATCGCGGCCAGCGGCCGGCCGGGGCGGGCCGCGGGGGCCTGCGCCGCGGCCGGCAGGTCCAGGGCGAGGGCACTCCACACGTCTGCGGCGGGCGCGGCGCCGTCGCCCGCTCCCAGGCGCAGCACGGCGCACGCCCAGCAGCCCGTGGTCTGCGCCGACATCAGCGGACCGACGATGGCGTGGCGGCCGAACGACCAGGCCGGCAGGAGGGTGCGGCCCGCGGGCACCCCGGCCCGCAGCAGCTCGAACACGCCGCGGCCCGCCTCGGGTCCGCCCGTGACGACGACCACGTCGTATCCCTCGAAGGCGGCCCAGGAAAGCGGCGCGCGGGCGGCGAGTTCGCCGATGTCGACGGGGCATCCGTCGGCGCCGGCGGCCGCCGCCTCCGCGGTGATCCCCTCCAGGCCGAGCTGCGGCAGTACGCCGATGGCGGCGCTGCCGTTGCGCAGCAGGCTCAGCACGCACCACCGTGCCACGAGGTCACTGCCGACGACGGCCACCCGGGTGTCGCGGAAGCGCTGGAAGCGCCGCGCGGCATCGTCGGCGTAGTGGTCGGCGTAGGCGATCTGGGCCGCGTAGCGCCGCGCCACGTCCTCGGACGGCTCGGGTCCGTCGAACGCCCGCGGCGAGGAGCCGGGCGCGACGGAGCGGGCGAAGCCCCGCTCGTACAGGGTGCTGACGAGTTCGCCGACCATCGCCCGCTGCCGGTCGCCGAACCCGGCGCAGATCTCGGCGACGGTGTGGTCACCGTCGAGGTGCGGCACGAGCAGGGTGGCGAAGCGGTACGCCGACCTGGCCGTCAGACGGAAGCCGCCGTCGGCGTTGTGGAAGAGGACGCCGTCGGGGGTCTCGGTGAACAGGACGTCGCGCCGGATGCGGGGGCGGGACGCCGCGACTGCTTCGTACCGTGCGGTGGGCATGCTGGTGTCACCTCTGGGTGGGGGCCGGGTGGGAGGGACGGCCGGGCGTCTGGTCTGGACGGGGCCGGGTGAGAGCGCTGGTCGGCGGGTGGTCGCGGTGGTCAGCCGGGGGCCGTCGTGGCGCCCGTGCGCGGCGGCGGGACCGCCCCCCGCTGACGCGCGTAGACCCTGAGCAGTTCGTGGATGCGGTACGGCTTGGGCGGGCCCTCCTCGACGAATCCGGCGTCCGCCAGCTGTTCGAGGACCTCCTCCGGCACCTCCGGCGCCGCACGGGCGGTTCGCTGGCCCTCGCCCCGGAGGGCCAGCACCACGAACGCCTCCCGCAGCTCGGGGCTGAGCCGGCGCAGCGCCGCCTCGAACACGTGCGGCACGGACATCAGCGGCTCGTCCGCCAGCGAGAGCCTGGCCGGCAGGTCCGCGGCCAGCCACGCGGCGCCCTCGCCGATGCCGAGGCCGGGCCGCGTCAGCAGACGGGCCGCGGCGATCCGCAGGCTCAGCGGGAAGTGACCGCAGACCCGGGCCAGTTCACGGGCCGCCTCGGGCTCCCGGGCGACCCGCTCGGCGCCCAGGATGCTGATCAGCAGCTGGTGCGACTCCTGCGGGGTGAGCGTGTCCAGACGGTGCACGGCCCCGCCGTGGGTGGCGATCAGCCCGGCCAGGCCGCGCCGGCTGGTCACCACCGCGACGCCCTCGCCGGGGGAGGGGAGCAGGGGGCGAATCTGTTCCGAGCCCACCGCGTCGTCGAGGACGAGCAGGCGGCGGCCGGCCCCGTCGGGGGGCGGAAGCTGCGCCCGGGCCTCGGCGGCGCCGAGGGCACTGCCGTCCGCGCGGGTCAGGGCGAGCGTGAAGCAGCCGCCGGGGAACGCGTCCCGGGCCAGGTGGGCGGCCTGCAGGGCGAGAGCGGTCTTGCCGATCCCGGGGGCTCCGGAGATCACCACCGGCCAGGTTCCCGGACCGTCCGCGGTCAGCGCACGCCGTACGGCGTCGAGTTGTTCCGTGCGGCCGGTGAAGCAGGGGACCGGGGCCACCGCGGCGGCCGGCACCGCGGGCCGTGCGGGCACCGCCGCCGGCGACGGGGCGGGGGCCCGCGCCGGGGGAGCGGGGAGCCGTGACGCGGCGGCGGGCAGCGGCGCCTTTGGTCTTCGCGCACCCGTCTCGCCCGGCGGGAGCACCGCCCGCGGGCGGGCCGCCGCGATCGCGGCGACGGCGGGGACCTGAGGGACACCGAGCTGCTCACCGCGCAGGATCGCCAGTTCCAGGCGTTGCAGGCTGGCGCCCGGGTCGATCCCGAACTCCTCCTTGAGCCGCTCCTTGACGGCCCTGATCTCCGCGAGGGCCTCGGTCTGGCGGCCGGTCCGGTAAAGAGCCTCGGCCAGCTGCTCGGAGAACCGCTCCCGCTCCGGGTGGCGTCTCGCCGCCTCCCAGACCTCCGCCAGCACCTCGCGGCACCGCCCGCGCGCCAGTTCGATGTCACACAGGCGTTCCAGTGCCCTCAGCCGTTCCTCGGTCAGCCGGGGTGCCTCGTCGCGGTGCAGCAGCTGCGACGACACGTTCGCCAGTACCGGCCCGTGCCACAGCGCGAGCGCCTCCTTCAGCACGTACGACTCCGTCTCGGCGTCACCGGTGGCATCCGCCGAGCGGACCAGGTCGCGGAAGCGGACCAGGTCCAGGCTCTCGCGGTCCATGCGCATCCGGTATCCGCCCGGGACCGCCTCGATCGCGTCGTTCGCGACCCCGTACTTCGCGAAGATCCGCCGGAGCCGCAGAACGCAGCTCTGCAGCGCGGCCCGCGCCGTGGCGGGGGGTTCGGTGTCCCAGACGGCGCGCACCAGGTACTCGGTCGACACGGCCGCGCCGGAGTGGATGAGCAGGGCCGCCAGCAGGCTCGTCGGCTTGGACGGCTGAAGGACGGCGGCATGCTCGCCATCGGCGATGCTGAGCAGCCCGAGCAGCTGGAACCGCATCCTCTTTATCGCTCCGTCTTTGTCTGCTGACGGTACGGGCGGGCGGCTGGTCTAGCTCGCTGCCGGGACCGGTCAGGAATACGAGTGTGCGAGGTCTTGGGGGTGCTGACGGCCTTTTTTGAACGCTCGATGACCAGAGTGGAAACGCGGAACGGGGACGACTCTGCGGCACCAGACATCAGGCCACCTTTTGGGGTGCCGTGCAGGTGCCAGCGGACACCTTAGTGACGGCCTCCGGCCACGTCGATCCCCGCCTGAGGGAAATTCAAGCGGGCGCCGGATTTATGTCGCATTCCTCGAATGCCGCACCTTGATCCGTTTGTCCCGCCTGTCTTGGAGATTATGAAGTCCCCGCAAACAGAGGGAAGTTGCGGACATGACCCGTCCCTCGGTGCTGCCGCCGCTCGCTGCCGCCCCGGCCGGCAGCGCCTCGCTGGAAACGGAAACGCGAATACAGCTCCGCTTCATTACCGCCGTGACCGTGCGACGGCATTGCGACGCGCTAATTCTCCGTGAGCTGCCTGGAATGGCAAGCCGGTCTTTGGCCGTGCGCGGGTGGCCCATGCTGTCGGGCGGTAATTCGCCGTATTCGCATGGTGTCCGATCCGGCGCGCCATGCGGTGGGAGGGGGGTGACGGCATCCTGCCGTGGTGCGGAGGCCGTTGCTCGCCCGCCCCTTCGACGCTTGCGTGATCTATCGAGAGTCGATAGATTCCGATCGCGACTCGATGGGAGGACTAGGTGTGGGAAAGCTGACGGTGGGCGCGCTCCGCGCCGTGCTCGTAGCGGTGCTCACCGGTACCGTGTTCGTACAGGCGGTGATGGTTTGGGCGTTGGTCAGTGGGAGCGACCCGGAGGACGGGGCGCTCCCACTGACCCCGCTGCGCGTGATCACGATCCTGGGCATCGGGGCGGCCCAGGTCGCCCTGGTCTGTGTGTGGCGACTGGTGACGATGGTGCGACGCGGAACTGTGTTCTCCCACGCCGCCTTCCGGTACGTGGATGTCACCATCGGAGCGATCGTCGCGGCTGCTCTCGCCTGGTTCGCGGCCACGACCCTGAACGCGCCCGGCCAGCAGGACGACCCGGGCGTCACCCTCATCATGGGCGGGGTTGGCGTGGCGATCCTGGGGGTTGCGCTCATCGTGCTCGTGCTGCGGATGCTGCTCGCCCAGGCCGTCGCGCGCGACTTGGAAGCGGCGCAGATGCAGGCGGAGTTGGACGAGGTGATCTGATGCCGATCGCCGTCGACATCGACGTGATGCTGGCCAGGCGGAAGATGTCTGTGGGCGAGCTCGCGGACCGCGTGGGGATCACGCCCGCCAATTTGGCGGTACTCAAAAACGGCCGCGCCAAGGCGGTGCGCTTTGCGACACTCGCCGCGCTCTGCGAGGTGCTCAAGTGCCAACCAGGCGACCTGCTTCGCTGGGAGGCCGAGGACACCGCGGGCGCATAGGACGTTGCCCTATGAGGTCAGCCGCCGTAGCCGATGGCGGTGAAGGCTACGCCCTGGGGGCGGAGAGCCTCGTGGACCGCCGGGTGTGAGAGGCGCAGGGATCCGTCATCGGGGGAATCCGCCGGCCGAGGCGATGGATGAGCGGCGTCCGAACCGGTCGATTACCGCAGCACAGGGTCAGTCCGTTCTCCTCGGCCTGTGTGCGGGCGCTGGTGAGGGGTCTGCGGGTGGTACGCGGCGACCTGATGCGCCACGTGATGCTGGGTCCTCGCCGGGCCGCAGCGCCGTGACCAGACCGTCTGCCAGGCGGACGGCGGCGGACGCGGCGCCGCCCGGCGGCGCGGTTCCCGCAACGGCCCGTACGACCGCACGGGCCTGCGCCCCGGGCCAGGTGTCCGCGTACGCCTCGGGACTGCCGGTAGCGTACGCGTCCGTGAGGGCCTCGCCGAGTGCCTGCGCGTGTGACTCGGCGAAGGCACGCGCGTTGGCGTCGCTGCTGAGGCGTGCGTACTCGTGGCCGTAGGTGTCGGCTTCAGCTGCGGAGAAGCCGTTGGCCAGTGCGAAGTCACGGGCGCCGGTGTGGGACTGGGCGTACGCGCTCGTCCGGTCGTAGGCCGCGTCATGCAGGCGCAGGAGGACGGCGGTGAGCGCTGGCCGCCACCGGTCACGGCCCGCGGGTGTGCCCCTTTCCGCCGAGGTGTGCAGGCCGGCCAGCGCGGTCACCGCGGCGGTGTCCTGCGCGTGGACCGTGCGGGCCAGCAACGGCAGGACCGTGCCGGCCTGCCAGCGGTGGACGGCGTACAGGCCCGCGGGAGCGGGCTGGGCGAGGACGGTGTGCAGCCGCCCCGCCCAGTCGTCCGCGACGTCGGACGGCAGCAGGCCGTGAAGAGCGGTCGCGAGGTGCCACGCCCAGGCGGGCGGGGCCGCCCCGCCCACGGTGGCCGGGTCCGGAGGTTCGGCGGGCTGGGCGCGCAGCGCGGCACGGAACGCGGCACGGCCGGCGGGCGGGGTCACGGGGCGCCTTCACTTTCGTCGGGGGACCTGGTCAGCTGTGCAGTCGGCTGCCGTCGATGGCCACGCGGCGCCCCTCACGGGTGTGCGGGAAGTAGTCCCACACGGCGTGGTGCTGGACGCTGCGGTTGTCCCAGAGCACGAGGGTGCGCTGCTGCCAGCGGACGCGGCAGTGCAGGAGCGGGGTCTGGGCGATGTGCGCGTACAGCATCGTCAGCAGGGCGTCGCTCTCGGTGCGCGACAGCTGGGTGATGTGTGAGGTGTAGGGGGCGTTGACGAAGAGCAGCTTGCGGCCGTAGTCCGGGTGGCGGACGACGACCGGCTGTTCGGTGCGCGGCACGTCGTACTCGGGAGGCGGGGTCAGCCCGGCGTCTGTCCAGGGCTTGGCGCCGTCGTGGAGTGCGGTCAGGCCGTCCAGGAAGCCCCGCAGGGTGGGGGAGAGCAGGTCGTAGGCGAGGTGCATGTTGGCGAACAGGGTGTCGCCGCCGCTGCCGCCCTCGGGGATCGTGGTGATGTACAGCGTGGAGCCGAGGGAGGGCTCGGCGTCGGCGGTGCCGTCGGAGTGCCAGCCGTTGCCGGCGACGGCTTTGGAGTCCTTGCCCGCCCTGATGTCCAGGATGTGCGGGTCGGATCCCTCGGCGGGGAGGGCGACGGGGTGCAGTCCACCGAAGACGCCCGCGAACCGCTTGTGTTCCTCGGGGGTCAGGTCCTGGTCGCGGAAGACGAGGACGTGGTGGGCGTGGAAGGCGTGCTTGAGTTCCTTCTCCTGCCGGGGGGTCAGTTCTCTTGAGAGGTCGAGGCCGGTGACCTCGGCGCCCAGTACCGGGGTGAGCGGTGTGAGGGTGAGGGTGTCGTAGTGCTCGGCGGGGCGGGTGGTGAGCTGTTCCAGGGCTCGCAGTGCGTAGTCCTCCATGAGGTACCTCCTGGGGTGGGGGAGCGGGGTCAGAGTCCGTGGTCGAGGAGGTCGGCTACGACGAGGCGGCCGAAGGCGTCGTTGCCGTGGATGGTGTCGTCCTTCTGGCAGAAGGCGGCTCGCTGGTGTCCCGTGCCGTCGGTGACCTTGTCGCGCACGTCGACGATCTCGATGCCGCGGGTGGCGAGTTCGGCGCCGACGATGTCCTGGGCGGCGAAGAAGACGGCGGGGTCGGACATGCCGGGGACGCGCTGCGGCGGCAGCGGGGCCAGCACCCGCAGTCCGTGGGCGGCCGTGTGCGCGTAGAAGGCGAGCGCACCGCGGACGCTCGCCCGGATCAGGTCGGTGAACAGTGCGCTGCGCAGGAACGCCTCGGGGACGGTGCCGTGCCGGTCGCGGTGGATGTCCCAGTTCTGCCGGGTGGCCAGGGTGTGGGCACTCAGCCCGAAGGTGCACACGAGCGGCGCCTTGAGCCCGCCCAGCTCGGTGACCTCCAGGGCGTCCAGGAACTCTCGGAACAGTCGCTGCGCGTGCGCGTCCCGGAAGGTGAGCGTGCCGCCGTCGACGTCGAAGAACGGCCCGAGGAAATCCCGCCCGGAACCGAGGGGGCCGCCCACGAAGGGCAGAGCGGCCTCCCGGGCGGCGCGCCCGACACATCCGGCGTGGGAGTCACCGAGCAGGAGGAAGCGGGGTGCTGGGGTTGTAGTAGTCGAGCACGGCGTCGTCACACCAGTGGTCCTCTCCGCCGGTGACAGGGGTGGCCGGGGCCGGCGCGGGCAGCTGGGAGCGCGTCACCGGGTCGCTCCCCGGCCGCAGAGCGCCCAGGAAGTGCCGCATCACGAAGGCCACGCCCTCGGGGGTGACCGTGCGCAGGTTCGGTGCGAAGAAGGCCGCCCGGTACGGGAAGCCCGCGACGATCTCGTACGACGGGAAGTAGTCGACGTCGTGGGAGGCGTCGGCGAGCTGGCCGGCCGCCGCACGCAGCACCGACTTGGAGTGGGTGGTGGCGACCAGGGCGTGGCGGCCGGTGGCGGTCGCCGTCAGCGGAACCGGGGAGACCGTGAGGACCGTGCGCAGCCGGGGGTTGACACCGCGGGCCAGAGCCAGGACGGCCGTCAGGTCGTCGACGACGCGGGCCACCGTGTGCTGGCGCAAGACGTGCCGGGACGGGTCGAAGGTGCCGCGGACGGTGCCCGGACACGTCGGCAGCACCGTGTCCGTCGCGGTGTCGTGCCAGGCCTCGGTCAGGCCGAGGGTGAAGACAAGGACGTTGGCTCTGGCGAGGGCGGTGCGGATGGCGGCCAGGGTGACCTCGCGGGCCGCCAGCAGGTCCTCCCGGGAGGCGAAGCCGTCCGGTTCCACGGAGGGCCGGTAGGGATCGTAGAAGGCTCCGTTGTCCTGCCACACCTCCTCGGGTGGTTTCTCTTCGCCGAGTGCCCAGCCGACCCACTGGCGCAGTGCCGCCGCGGTGTAGATGTTTCCGGTCCGGAAGGAGAAGCGGCGGTAGCCGCGGGCCGCCTGCTCGGCGGGCGTCAGGCCCGGCGGCGGGAGTTCAGCGTCGTACCAGTGCATGCCCTCGCTCAGCAGAGCGCGTCCGATGTGGGCGGCGAAGCAGGATCCGGCGGTGACGACGGGGGCGTTGGTGCCGATGGCGAACTTCGGCGTCCACAGGTCGGTGATGTCAGCGGGGCCGGGCTCGGCGACGGCGGTACGCCAGAAGGACCGTGCGGGCAGACGGGCGTAGGGGTGGGACACGGCGGCCTCCTCAGCGTCCGTCGGGGTGGGACAGGGCGGTGTGCGCGGCGTCCAAAGGCGTGGCCAGCGCGGCGGCGAGGGCCCGCACATGGGGCTGGGCGAGGAGTTCGTAGTGGTCGGTGTCGACGCGGCGTACGGCGTACGGCTCGGTCAGATACGCGTTCCAGGCGTCCGGTGCGGCCGGTGCGGGGGCCAGGACGCGGTCCTGGACGGGGCGCTGCGCCAGCCACAAGGTGGTGGGGGTGCGGGTGAGCCGCGGCAGGCGGTGCCCGGCCATCGCAGTGAGGTTGGCCCGGCAGCAGCGCGCGAGGCGTTCCGCGTAGGCGCGTCCGGCGGCCGTGAGCCGGTCGGCGCCGCTGCCGCTCAGCTCGCGGGCGAACACCGCGGCCACCTGCTCGTCGTCGTAGGCGGCGTACCGGTCGCCGGTGCCGGGCGGCGGCGGGTCGAGGAGGTGGAGCGAGTCGACGGGGTGGCCTCTCTCCTCGGCCAGGGCGGCCATGGACAGTGCGGTCCAGGCCCCGAAGGACCAGCCCGCGAGGAGCAGCCGGCGGTCGGTGCCGGGGACGGCCGCCCGAACGGCCTCCAGGTAGGGGGCGGCGCGGTCGGCTATGGAGTGGGCAGGCAGGCCCGGGTCGCGCAGCCGGGGGTCGGGGATCAGACAGAGGGTCAGGTCCGGGGGCAGCGCGGCGGCCAGGGGCTGGTAGGCCTGGATGTCACCTCCGACCGGATGGACCAGGCACAGCACCTCGCGGCCCGTACCGCGCTGCCACACCTCCGCCTCCACGGTGGCCGGACCGGCCGCGGTGCGCAGGTGTCCGGCGATCTCCGCGAGGCTTACGCGGTGGCTGAGCCGGGACAGGTCGATGTCGGTGCCGTAACGGCGTTTCACCTCTTCGAGGAGTTCCAGCAGGGTGAGCGAGTCGGTGCCCAGGCCGTACAGGGCGGCCTGCGGGTCGATGGTGTCCACGCCGAGCAGGCTCCGCGCGATCTCGGTCAGGCCGGCGGTGGGGTCGGCGGGGACGGGGGTTGCCGGGGCCCGGGAGGCCGGCCCGGCGCCCGCGGTCGCCTCCCCGGTGAACGGCCCGGGCAGAGCGGTCTGTGGCGTGCCGGACGGGCGCGGGGGGCCGGCTGGTTTCGCGGCGGACGCCGCTGCTGCCGGTGCGTAGAAGTGGTGTGCCTGGTCCAGAGGGGTGGTGCTGACCATGAGATGGGGCAGGCGCAGGCCCAGGGCGCGCTCGAACAGCTCCGCTCCGTCCTCGGGGGTCAGCGCCACCGCCAGGTGGTCGTGGTGGCGGGCATCGGTGATCCCCGCGTGCTGCGCCATGCCGACCTCGCGCCAGGCGTCCCAGCCGATGCTGGTGCGTGCGGTGGCGTCGGTCCCGCCGGGCGGCGTGTAGTGGGCGCAGGCGTCCAGGCAGGCGTTGGCCGCCGCGTAGTCGAACTGGCCGGTCCCGCCGAACCGGGCCGCCATCGACGAGCAGTACAGGGCGTAGGCGGGGCCGTGTTCGGCGATGAGCCGTTCGACGAGCAGGACACCGCGCAGTTTGGCTGCTGTGGTGAGCCGGGCGGCGGCGGGGTCGCGGCGGGCGAGGAGGGCACCGGCGGCCGTGCCGGCGGCGTGCACGATTCCGGCGAGCCCTGCCAGGTGCGGGGCGAGCCGGGCCGCGACCTGGGCCAGGTCGTCCGAGGCCAGGTCGGCCTGGACCAGGGCGACGCGGTCCTGGTGGGGACGGAGCACGGAGGGTGTCTCGGTGCCGCGCGCGAGGAGGACGACCCGGTTGCCGGGATGCCGCAAGACACGCGCGGCCAGGGTGCTGCCGATCCCGCCGGTTCCACCGAGCACCAGATGCGTTCCGGGGGAGACCTGCGCGAGCGGATCCGGTGAGCGCGCGGTCACGGGCTGCAGGACACGGTGCCACCAGAAGCCGTCGCGCAGGGCGCTCTGCGGCGCGGTGAGGGTCTCGTCGAGCAGCAGGTCGGGCAGGTACGCCGCCCAGTCGGCCGGACGGTGGGTGGGCAGGTCGGTCCAGTGCAACTGGACGCCCAGCTCCTGCCGGGGCACCTCCAGGGCGGCGCCGAGCAGGCCGGCGGCCGGGGTACGGACCGTGCCGGTCACCGGCTGGGCACCGTGGGACAGCAGCCGGACACGGGGGCGCTGGACGCCGGGGAGGTCGGCCAGGGCGCGGGCGAGCGCGGCGACCGTGTCCAGGCAGGCCCACTGGGCCGTCTCCAGGACGTCATCGTCGAGGACCTCACCCAGGGCCAGTGGCAGGGCGTGCAGCCAGTCGACCCCGGCGGCGGACCGCACCGCCGGGGTGTCCAGCACGGCGGCCAGCTGCCCGGTGTCGGCGGGGTCGGCCGCGTAGCAGTCCTCGCCGAGACGGGTGAGGGCCCGGTCGCGAGTGGCCCGCACGACGATCAGCCGGGCGTAGTGGTCCTCGAGGAACCGCCACCGTCCGGCGTCCGCACTGCCGTCGGTGACCACCACGGCGGTGCGCAGCGGCTGGTGGGCGACGGTGCGGGCGCGGCGCAGCCGTGTCCACAGGGGCTGGTGCAGCCACTGGTCGGCGGGCAGCCGGTCAGGGCGCACGGTGTCGTCGGCCGGGGGGATCGCCCCGGCCGCGGCGATGGCGGCGCGGGGGAAGTCGTGCTCGGTGGTGTCGAAGGCGGGTGGCGGGAAGTCCCAGGGGGCCTGCGCGGGCCCGCGGGGCCAGTCGATGGTGTGGCCGTTCGCCCAGGCTCGGGTGAGCGCGTGCGGGTCGCGGCCTTGGACGGGCACCGGGTCGCGCGGGTCCGGCGCCGTGACCTCGAAGGCGGAGCAGAGCCACGCGACGGCCGAGGCGGCGTCCGGGCAGACCGCCCCGGCGCGGTGCGCGAGCGCGGGCCGTCCCGCCTGGAGGTGGCGCAGGACCTGGGGGTAGGTCTCGGGGCGTGCCGTGAGATAGGAGGCGACACGGCGGGCGTCGGCGCGTACCGCGGCCGGGGAACTTCCCGACAGCGGCAGGCAGGGCAGTGACTCGGCCGGGTCCGGCACTGGGACCGGCGCCGGGCCGGGCTGCTCCAGCAGCAGGTGCGCGTTGGTGCCGCCGACGCCAAAGCTGCTCACGGCGGCCACGCGCGGCTGGTCCCCCGGCCAGGGCTCGGCGGTGACCGGGACCCGGAAGGCGCCGTCGTCGATCTGCGGGTTGAGTCGGTCGAAGTCGGCCGTCGGCGGGATGATCCCGTGGTGCACGGCGAGCACCGCCCGCACCAGGCCGACGATGCCTGCCGCGGCGCCCAGATGACCGATCTGGCTCTTCACGGAGGACAGCGCCACCCGGGCGTTGTCCGCAAGGCCGTACGCCTGCCGTAGCGCCGCCGCCTCCACGGGGTCGCCGAGCCGGGTGCCGGTGCCGTGCGCCTCGACGTATCCGAGGTCGGTGGCGTCGCGACCGCTGCGGAGCAGCGCGGCACGGATCGCTGCTCGCTGCCCGGCCACCGACGGCGCGCTGTAACCGAGCTTGTCGTGGCCGTCGTTGTTGAGGCCGGAGCCGGTGATGACGGCGTACACGGTGTCGCCGTCCCGGCGGGCCGCAGCCAGCGGTTTGAGTACGACCACGCCCGCGCCGCTGCCGCCGACGGTTCCCTGGGCGTTCGCGCTGAAGGGCCGGCAGTGTCCGTCCGGGGAGAAGATGTGCTGCGGCCGGTAGGTGTAGCCGCCGGTGAGTTCGGTGTCGACCAGGACGCCGCCGACGAGCATCACGTCGGCGTCGTCCTGCCGCAGCAGGCCGGCGGCCACGTGTACCCCGGCGAGTGAGCTGGAGCAGGCGGACTGAAGCGTGAACGCCGGTCCGGTGAGCCCCAGATGGTAGGCGGCCTTGGTGGCGAGGAAGTCCTTCTCCTGGTGCAGCGCCAGCCGGAAGGCGTCGGGCAGCTTGTCCGGGTCGCCCTCGCGCAGCATCCGCTGGCCGTAGGTGTTCTCGCCGCAGGAGGCGACCAAGCCCACGCGCCGGGTGCCGGGGTCGGCGAGCCCAGTGTGGGCGAGTGCCTCGACGCAGTTCATCAGCAGGTGGCGTTGCTGGGGATCCATCAGCCGCGCCTCGTGCGGGCTGATTGTGAAACGGCCCGGGTCGAAGGCGAGGAGTCCCGCCATCTGGCTGCGGGCCCCGACCTTGCCCTGTGGTGCCGGGAAGTGCTCGATGCCGCGCCGCCCGGAGGTGACCAGGTCCCAGAAGGCGGCGAGGTCGGGTGCGCCCGGCAGCCGTACGGCCATGCCGATGACGGCGACGGGTTCGTCGGACGGCCGGACAGGGGCTGTGCCGTGGCCGGGATCGGCGGTCCGCGCGCGGCCGTCCAGGAGCCGGGCCAGTGCGCGCGGGGTGACGTGCTCGAACAGGTCGGGAACGGTGAACGGGAGATCGCCGGGCCCCGAACACCTCAGCTGGAAGCGCATCAGGTCCAGGCTGGTGGCGCCCGCGTCGAAGAACCTCTGGTCGACGGCGACCGCCTTGCCGGTGACGGCCTCGAACAGGTCGGTCAGTCTCCGCTCCAGAGGGCTGAGGGCGCTCGCGGTGCCGCCGGGGGCGCGCAGCTCGTGGCCCGGTGCGGTGAGGGCCGCCCTGCGGTCCAGTTTGCCGCTCGGGGTGCGGGGCAGCTCGGTCAGGCGCCGGAAGCGGGCGACACGCACATGGGCGGGCAGCAAGCGGGCGAGGTGGGCGGCGAGCCGGGCGGGGTCGGGGTCGTCGCCCCGGCACTCCAGGGACGCCGTGAGCCGGCCGTCCGCGACGGACGCGACCGCGTGGGTGATCTCGGGAAACCGCAGCAGCGCGGCCTCGACCTGGCCCAGTTCGAGCCGGTGGCCGCCGAGTTTGACCTGGCCGTCGTCGCGGCCGGCGTAGTGCAGCAGGCCCTCTGGGCCGAAGTGGGCCAGGTCGCCGGTGCGGTAGAAGGTCCCCGCGTCGGGATCGTCGATGAACCGGTCGTGATGGGTGTCCGGGCCGCCCAGGTAGCAGCGTGCGGCCATCGGCCCGCCGATCAGCAGCTCTCCGGTGACGCCCGGCGGGACGGGCAGCCCGCACTCGTCGACCACCCGCAGCACAGCGTGCGACACCGGTCGCCCGATGGCGGGCCGGGCGGGCCAGGCGGCGGGGTCGCCCTCCAGGCACAGGGCGCTGACGACATGCGTCTCGGTGGGACCGTAGTGGTTGAACAGCCGGGCACCGGGCAGGCCGGCGAACCAGCGCCGGATCACGTCGGTGCACACCAGCTGCTCGCCCGCCGTCACCACTTCGCGTAGCCGGGACGGGAACCGTCCGCTGCTCACCCCGTGCTCGGCGAGGAGTTGCAGTGCTACGTACGGCAGGAAGATCCGCTCCGCCCCGCCGGCCTCCAACTGGTCCAGCAGCGCGGGGACGTCATGCCGCCAGGCGGGTTCGACCAGGCGCAGCAGGCCTCCCGAGCACAGGGTGGTAAGGATCTCCTGGAAGGAGACGTCGAAGGACAGCATGGAGAACTGCTGGGTGACGGCGGGCTGTGCGAGGCCGCCCTCGGTGCGCTGCCAGGTGAGCAGGTTGCACAGGGTGAGGTCGGGGACCTGGACGCCCTTGGGCGTACCGGTCGAGCCGGAGGTGAACAGGGTGTAGAGCGGGCGCACCGCCGGGCGGTGGGGCACCGTCGCGGCCTGCGGGGCGTCGGCGAGGACAAGGGGGTGCCGGGGCAGGTGCGGCGGGGCCAGACCGTCGAGGAGACCGAGGTCGCCGGGGGCGGCCAGTACGCACAGCGGGTCAGTCTGTCCCAGGACGTGGCGTAGCAGCTGCGGCGGGTAGGCGGGGTCGAGCGGGACGACGGTGAGGTTGAGGCGGGCGGCGGCGAGGACGGCCACGACGTGCTCGACGGAGGGCTGAAGGTAGAGCGCCACGGACGCCGGCGCGGTGGGGTCGGCGGGGAGGCGGGCGCTGAGGAGAGCGGCCAGCTCGTTCGCCTGCGCGTCCAGTTCGGCGTAGGTCAGGCGGCGCCGACCGTCGGTGACGGCCGGGGCGTCGGGGGTGCGGGCCCTCTGCCAGGCGAAGCCTTCGGCGACGGTGGTGAAGTCGGGATCCGGGGCGGAGCCGCGGCCGGTGTCGTGCGGAGCCAGGCGGTAGGGGGTGACGAGGTCCCGGAGGAGGACGCCGGGGTTCGTGGTCAGCTGGTCCAGGGCCTGGCCGAAGAGCCGGGCGGCTGCCTCGGCGCGGTCGGCGCCGATGTCGTCGCGGTACTCCCACAGGCAGTCGAAGCCGCCCTCGTGCTCGACGACGGACAGCGTCAGGGCGCACTTGGCGCCCAGGGGTTCGGGCCACCTCGGCCGGATCGCGCATCCGTCCAGACGGACCGCCTCGAACCGTGTGTTCTCCAGTACGAAGAGGTAGTCGAACAGCGGGGCGCGCCCGCGCAGGGCCGGCTCGGTCAGGACGTCGGCGAGCGCGACGTCCTGACCCTCAAGGACGGTGCGCACGGTCTCGGCGTGCGCGGAGAGGTGGGCGCCCAGGGAATCCTCCGGGCGCGCGGCGAGGCCGAGGAGCGCGGTGTTGGCGAACATGCCGACGGTCTCGGCGAACTCCGGCCGGGGCCGGTTCGCCACAGGGGTGGCGATCAGGGGACGGCTCTGCCCGGTCACGCCGTACACGCTCGCGGTGAACGCGGACACCAGGAACTGGAACCTGGTCAGGCCGAGTTCCGCGGCCCGGCGGTCCACAGCTGCGCGCCTGACCAGGTCCAGGGAGGTGCGCAGCAGCCGCGCCTGCCGCCGGGCCGGGCCCGCGGGGACGGGCAGCACCGGTGATGCCTCCGGCGTGTGGCCGTAGTGGGCGCGCAGGGCGGCGCGGCGGTGTTCGTAGGCCGGCGTGGCGTGCCAGGTCCGCTGCCAGCGGGCGAAGTCGAGCGGGGTGGTGACGGGTGCTGGACGGCCGCCCCTTTCGGCGCAGGCCTCGCTCAGGTCGCGGAAGAGGAGGTTGAGGGACCAGCCGTCCACGGCCACGTGGTGCAGGTGGAGCAGGAGCAGTCCACCGTTCGGACGCTGCGCCCAGGCCACCCGCAGCATGCGGTGGTCGGTGAGGTCAAAGGGCCGGGCGAAGAAGCGGCCGGCGGTTTCCTGCCATCCTTCCCCCGCCCGCGCGTCCGCCTCCTGCCAGGGGTCGTACGGCTCCTCGGCCTGCTGGCGCAGGCCGTCCGGGGTGGGTACGAGCCGGGTGCGCAGCGCCGGGTGCCGCTCGACGAGCGTGCGGACCGCACGCCGCAGGACCCGGGCATCGACGCGGCCTTCGATGTCGAGGACGAGCGGGACGTCGTAGGAGCGGTCGTCCGGGTCGCGCTGGTGGAGGAGCCAGAGGCGTTCCTGCTCATCGGTGGCCGGCGCGTCCGTGGCAGCGCGGGCGGCGGGGACCGGCGGGTGGTCGGCGGCGACCGCGGCAGGGGCGAGGACCGCGTCGGTGAGGGCGGCGAAGTCGGAGCGCAGCACGAGGCTCTGCGGCAGGTCGACGCCGTGGCGCTGGAGGATCTCGAAGCGGAACTGCAGGGCCTTCAACGAGTCACCGCCGCTCGCGGTCCAGCGGTCCTCAGGGCGCAGGCCGGTGACCTTGAGGATCTCCTCAGCGAGTTCCAGGACGGGCCGGTGCCGGCCGCTGACGGGGGCCTCGCTCCGGTGGGTGCGGGTCCACGCCGGCCCGGCGCCGCGCACCAGGGCGGCCTGGTCGACCTTGCCGTTGGCGGTCAGCGGGAGTTCGGACACGAGGTGGGTGCGGTGCGGGCGCATGTACGACGGCAGCGTGGCGGTGAGATGACGTTCGTAGGCGTCGAAGCCGAGGTCGTCGCCGAGGACGAGGAAGGCCAGCAGTTCGTTGCGGTCGGACGGGTCGCGCAGGGTGCACACATGGGCCTGGCGGACGGCGGGATGGGCCAGGAGCTGGCGTTCGACCTCGCCGGGTTCGATGCGGAAGCCGCGCACCTTGACCTGCCGGTCGGCTCGGCCGACATAGGTCACCAGGCCGTCGGTGTCCTGCCGGACGAGGTCGCCGGTGCGGTACCAGCGGCGGGGGCGGCCGTGTTCGTCGGGCAGTTCGACGAAGCTGCGCCTGGTCTGTGCGGGCAGATTCCGGTAGCCGCGCGCCAGCGCCTCGCCGGACAGCAGGAGTTCGGCGACCGTGCCCGGTTCGGCACGCGGCCCGTCCGCGGTGTGCAGGAGCATGCCGGTGCCGGGCAGGACGGTGCCGATGGGGATCGTGACGCCGGAGAAGTCCCGCGCGATGGGGTGGCACAGGGCGAACGTGGTCGCCTCGGTCGGCCCGTACACGTTGTGCAGGCGGGTGCGTGAGGCGGGGTTGGCGTCGTACCAGCGGCGGATCAGGGGGACGTTGAGCCGTTCGCCGCCGATGAGGACCTGGGAGGCGTCGGCGAAGCACTCGGGGACCTTCTCGACGACCGCGTTGAACAGGGCGACCGTGATGAACAGCGTGTCGATGCGGCGGGTGCGCAGCGTGCGGGCGAGCAGGCTGGGGCTGTGCACCTCGGTGTCGTCGAGGATGACGCAGGTGCCGCCGGTGAGCAGCGGGGCCCAGACCTCGAAACTGATCGCGTCGAAGGCGGGGTTGGACAGGCAGGCGTAGCGGGCGCCGGGCCACAGCCGGATGTAGCCGGGGCGGGCCAGTCGCAGCACGCCCGCGTCGGTGACCTCGACCCCCTTGGGGCGTCCGGTACTGCCGGAGGTGTAGAAGACGAAGCCGGTGGCGGTGCCGGTGGCGGCTGAGTCGGCCGGAGCGGGCGGGTCGGCCGGCTCCAGCGGATCGAGCAGCGGTCCGGGGCGCAGGCCGGGCGGTGTGCCGTGATCGTCGCGGATCACGGTGACGGCGCCGCAGTCGGTGAGGATGTGGTGCTGGCGGTCGGGCGGGCTGAGCCGGTCCAGAGGGACGACGGTGGCTCCGGCGCGGCGGATGCCCAGCATGACGCAGATCAGCTGCCAGGAGCGGGGCAGCGCGACGGCGACGGAGTGTCCGGGCCGCACTCCGCGGGCCCAGAGCCGCTCGGTCACCCGGGCGCTGAGCATGTCCAGTTCGGCGTAGTCGAGGGTGCGCGTGCCGTCCTGGACGGCTGTGGCGCCCGGGGTGCGGCGGGCCTGGGTGAGAACGGCGGCGGCGAGCGCGCTCGCAGCGTCGGACGGGGCGGGCGGGGTCATCGTCCCTCCCGCACGGAGGCGGCCGGAGCAGGGGCCGCGCCGGATTGCGCCGAGTGGTGGGCCAGTTCGGCGGCGAGCAGGGCGCCGACGCGGGCCGCCCCGGTGCCCTCCAGGATCTCCCAGTGGTCGCACTCCACTGTCTCGACGTGGAACGCGCCCTCGGCGCGACGCCGCCAGAAGTCGCGGACCTCGGCGTGGAAGGGGGTGTCCGTGCCGCCGGGTACGGCCTGGGCGAGGACCAGACGGACCGGGGAGGGGGCGGGGACGTGGTCGCGGGCGGTGAGCCGGTTGTGGTTGTAGATCCGGAAGTAGCGGTCGACCTGGGCGTCGTCTATACCGGGGTACATTCCGTTGAACCTCACGAGTTTGTCGCGGAACTCGGCCGCGTCGACGACGGTGATTGCCTCGCGGGCGCTGGGGGCGTCGCTGGCCTGGGTGTCCAGGAGGACGACGCTCACGTGCCGGTGTCCGGCCCGGCCGAGCAGCCGCCCCATCTCGTGGGCGACGAGACCTCCGTAGGACAGTCCGGTCAGGACGACGGGGCCGTCCCCGAGAGGTCCGAGCATGCGCAGATATGTTTCCGCCATGGCCTCGACCGTGGGCAGGACCTCCTCGGCGGGGTTCACTCCCGGTGACTGGATGCCGTGGAGAGCGATGTGTCCGGGCAGGAAGGAGGCCAGGGGCAGGTAGCAGAAGGCGGTGCCGCCGGCGGGGTGGACGCATACCACGCGGGGGCCGGTGCCGGCGCGGAACTCGATGAGGCTGCCGGAGGTGTGGTGGCGGCCGTCCTCGCGCAGCAGGGCGCCCAGCGACTCGATCGTGGGCCGCACCATGACCTCGGCGACGGGCAGGTGTCGGCCGAATGCCTGGGTGACCTCGTGGGCCATCTTGATGGCCGACAGGGAGGTGCCGCCGATGTCGAAGAAGTTGTCGCGCACCCCGATGCCGGGGTGCAGCAGGATGCGCTGCCAGATGCGGTACAGGGTGTGTTCGACGTGGTCGCGTGGACTGGCGGTGTTGACCTGGGTGGCGGTGCGCTCGTGCACGAGCCGCAGCAGTTCCGCCCGGTCGGCCTTGCCGCTGCGGTTGAGCGGAAGGGTCTCCAGACCGAGCACCACGGCGGGGATCATGTACTCGGGCAGTCGGCGGGCGAGCGCGGCGCGCAGGCCGTCGCCGGAGTCCGAGGTGCCCGCCCCGCCGACCGCGGCGACCAGCCGGGGCTGCCCGGCCGGGTCGCGGTCCGCGAGGACGACGGCCTCGCGGACGCCGGGCAGGGCCATGAGCGCGGCCTCGATCTCGGCGGGTTCGACACGGAATCCGCGCAGCTTGACCTGGTCGTCGGCGCGGCCCGCGTAGTGCGCCTGGCGGTCCCCGTCCCAGCGGGCGAGGTCCCCGGTGCGGTAGACGCGCGCGCCGGGCACGAACGGGTCCGGCAGGAAACGTTTCTCGGTGAGATCGGGGCGGCCGAGGTAGCCGCGGGCCAGGGAGGCGCCGCCCAGGTAGACCTCACCCACCACGCCGGGCGGCACGGGCCGCATACGGCCGTCGAGGATGTACAGGCGGGTGCCGGGCAGCGGCCGACCGATGGGACAGGGACGCTCCAGAGGGCGGGGGGCGTAGTAGGCGGTGCTGTACAGGGTCGCCTCGGTGGGGCCGTACCCGAAGCAGATCCGCAGACCCGGCAGGTGCCGTGTCATACGGTGCAAGGCGGCCTCGGTGAGGGACTCCACGCCGGTCAGCAGGGTGCGCAGCGGCAGGTCGCGCAGCCGGGCGGCGGGATCCTCGTCGATCCACTTGACATAGGCGGGTGGCAGGAAGGCCTGGGTGACCTGGCGCTCGCGCATCCAGGCCAGCAACGCGGCCGGGTCGCCGCGCAGGTCCTCGGGGACGATGTGTACGGCACCGCCGGTGGTCAGGGGCAGCAGCAGTTCGTGGATCGAGGCGTCGAAGCCGATGCTGGACCAGGCGGAGCCGATGTCACCGGGGGCGGTGCCCATCCGCTCGTGCCAGGTCGCGAAGAGGTTGAGGACGCTGCGGTGCTCGACTGCGACACCCTTGGGCCGTCCGGTGGACCCGGAGGTGAAGATCACGTAGGCGGTCTGGCCGGGGGAGCGGCCGACGTCGGGCGGCGGGTGCTCCCCCGTGCTTCCCTCGGCCTCGACGGCGCCGAGGCCGAGCCAGTCGGCGGGCCACTCGTGCGGGCCGTGGTCGCTCAGGACGACGGAGCAGGCGGCGTCCTGAGCCATGCCCGTGAGGCGGTCTGGCGGCTGCTGCGGATCGAGCGGGAGGTAGACGGCGCCCGCCTTGAGGATGCCCAGGATGCCGACGGCCAGCCCGCAGGTGCGGCGTGCGTGCAGCCCCACGGCGTCGCCCGTACGCACACCGCGGGCGGCGAGGGCGTGGGCGAGCCGGTTGGCGCGGTTGTCGAGGGTGGCGTAGTCCAGGGCGTGGTCCTGGTCGGCGACCGCGATGCGGGTGGGGTGCCGGCGGGCCTGCGACTCGAAGAGGGAGGCGAGGCCGTCGGCCGCGCGCAGGGCGGCGGCCACCGGGTCGCGCGGCACGACCGCCGCGGCGTCGCCCGAGGAGATCAGGCGGGCCCGGTCGTCGGCTCCCATGAGTTCCAGGTCGCGTATGTCCCGGTCCGGGTACCGGGCGAGGTCGGTCAGCAGCCGCTGCAGGTGGTCCGCCCAGCGCCGGGCGGTGGCGTGGTCGACGAGCGCGGTCGCGTAGTCCAGGTGCCCGGTGACCTTTCCCTGGGACTCGGTGGCCGACAGGGCGAGGTCGAACTTGGCCGGGGCCAGGGCGATCGGGAGCGGGCGGGCCTCGATCCCGGGTATGCGCAGCAGGTCGGCCCGGTCCGGCACCCAGGCCAGCATGGTCTGGAACAGGGGGGTGTGGGAGGCGCTGCGCGGGGGGTTGACCAGTTCGACGATGCGCTCGAAGGGCACGTCCTGGTGAGCCAGCGCTTCGCGGACGACGGCGCGGGTGCGGGCGAGAGCCTCCGATCCGGTGGGGGCCCCGGACAGGTCCACGCGGACCGGCAGCGAGTTGACGAAGAAGCCGATGGCATCGGCGGTGCCGGGACCGCGGCGGCCGGTGACCGGAGTTCCGACAACGATGTCTTCCTGCCCTGACAATCGTGACAGCAGCACGGCCCAGCCGGCCAGGACCGCCACGAACAGGGTGGCGCGGTGTTCGCGGGCCAGACGCCGCAGTGCCGCCGTGGTGGCGGCGTCGAGGCTGAACTCGACGCGTCCGCCGTCGTAGTCCTGCTCGGCCGGCCGCGGGCCTATGATGGGCAGTTCGAGAACGGGCGGCGCGTCACGCAGCGCCCTTTTCCAGTGCTCTTCCTGGTCCTTGAGCGAGCCGTCGAGCACGGCCCTGTGCTGGGCCTGGGCGTGGTCGGCGTACTGGGTTGCCAGTGCGGGTAACGGGTCGGGTGCGCCGTCGAGCAGGGACCGGTAGAGAAGCCCGGCCTCGCGCATCATCACGTTCATCGAGGCGCCGTCGTAGATGCTGTGGTGGAACGTGAGGAGCAGCGCGTGGTACTCGGTGCCCAGGCGCAGCAGGCGGCCGCGGCCCAGCGGTCCGGACGCGAGGTCGAACGGCGCGGTGTGCTCGTCCCGTTGGCGTGCGGCCAGACGGGCGGCGGGGTCGGCGTCGGCGGTGAGGTCCTCGTAGGAGAGGACGAAGCCCGTACCCGGCGGGTCGATGTGCTGCTGCACTGTGCCCGCCTCCGCCACCAGCCGCGTGCGCAGGCTTTCATGACGCTCCGTCAGCAGATCGAAGGCGCGTCTCAGCAGGTCCAGCTCGAGGGGGCCCGTCAGGGCGTAGGCGATGGTCTCGTTGTACGCGGCGTTCGCGCCCGGCAGTTGTGCCAGGAACCACAGACGCTGCTGGGCAAAGGAGGCGGGACGGACCGTGGGGGAGGTGTACTGCACCGGCAAGGTCTGGCCTTCCTGTCGAGACGGCGCCGCAGAGAATCCAGCGCCCAGAAAGCGGTGGCATGTCGGAGAGCGGTATCAGGAAAGGTGTCCCGAGGCGATAACGGAAAAAGGCCCCGGTCAAGCGCAGCGCAATTACCAGACGCTGCCAGCCGACTAAATGACCACGCCATCGTGGTGGCGGCTGGCAGACTGACGGGAAACCGTGAGACAACGGTGATCATCAGCCAGATGCGGAAGGGATGTCAACACTTGACATCCCAGGCGCCGTAGGTGACCCGGAATGCTTCGGCAGGCGGAAGCGGAGAATCGCCTACATGACCTCAAATACCGTACAAGGGGGCGGATTGGCGTCAGGTGCGGTCCGATCGGCGGACCGCAGTCCGGAGCCGGTACCGGCGGCCCCGGGTCAGTCGTTTTGCCGTCAGATGCCGGAGGGGAACGAGGTCAGTGGTGACCCTGTACGGCGAAAGCGGCTGGCTGGTCGGCGTGAGGAAAGCCAACGGCTCCACCCCTGACGGCAGGGAGGATGTCCGTTCGGCAGCGTCGGCAAACAGCACCTGCTGATGGATTCCCGTGGGGTCACGGTGGCCGGGTGCCGCACCTCGGGTTCGAGGAGCGCCGCTGCCACGCGCTCAGCCCGGTGCTGCGCAGGCGTCGTGCAGGAGACGGACAGGCGGGTTGGCAGACGGCCGGGTGGTGGGGCCCTCTGGCAACGCGGCTGTGGGTGACGCCGGATGTCAGGCGCGGCGGGCGGCCCAGACGGTGCGCTCGGTGCGGACGGCGAGATCTGCGCGGTGCAGAAGGCTGTGCGGGCTGTCGGGGTCCAGGAGTTCGTCGAGCGCGGCGAGGTCCTCGGGGCTGAGGGCGGGTGCGGCGGCGGCGCGGACGCGGCGCAGGCTGGCGTGGGCGTAGCGGCCGACTGCTTCGCCGCGTTCTCCTTCGACGGTGACGGTGAGGGTGCGCTGGTCCTCGATGGTGAAACCGGCGTCGGTCAGCATGGGCCCCCAGTCGGCGCCGCGGTGCGGAACGTGCTCGGAGTGGAAGGCGTGGGTCGCGGCGTGGGCGCGCTCTTCGAGGCCGGGCCGGTTCTCGGGGGCATGGGCGGGCAGGAAGCGGGGGAAGCCCGCGAGTTCGACGACGGCGAACAGGCCGCCGGGGGCGAGCAGTTCACGGACGCCGCGCAGGGCGCGGGCGGGGTCGGCCATGTGGTGCATCGAGGCGGAGGCCCACACCAGGTCCGGTGTGCCGAGGTCGGGCCAGTGCGGGCTGTCGAGGTCGGCGTGCACGGTCCGTACGTGCCCCTCGACACCGCGGGCGCACGCCTTCTCGCGCAGGAGCTGGAGGTGCCCGGCCGAGGTGTCGACGGCGGTGACGTGCGCGTCGGGGAAGCGATCGAGGAGGGCGAAGGTGCCGGTGCCGGTGCCGCAGCCCAGGTCGACGATCTGGCGCGGCGCGCTCCGCACCGGCAGCCAGGCGGTGATGGACGCCGTGTGCTCGGCGAGCACCTCGGCGTCCAGATCGAGGATCTCCGCCTGGTCGGCGTCGCTGTGCTGATGCGTGTGGGTCATGGCGTCACCGTAAGCCCGGTCATGCCCCTTCGGCACGAAACCTTGCGGAACGCGCAAGACAGTGGCCCGCTGGGCTGCCCGCCACGCAACATCACCCACCACCCGCACCGCGCCCTGAGTCTTCGGCGCCCGCGTCCTTCTGATGGCCGCGGCGGGCATCGCGGTCGAAGATGCCCAGGATCTCGCAGGGCCCGCCCTCGGCGCCGATGGCGTGCGGCATCATCGTGGGGAACTCGGCGGCCTGGTTGGTCCCGATGCGAAAACGCCGGTGGCCGAGCATGAGGACGGCGGTGCCGGACAGCACCACCAGCCATTCGCGGCCCGGGTGGGCGCGCATGCGGGCCGGGTTGTCGGGCGGCGGGTCCGTCATCCGCTGACGCATCACGCTCATGCCGGGCTCGCCCTTCATGGGCCAGCGCATCACCCCGTGGGCGCCGTCGATCATCGGGCTGATGACGACGTCGTCGGCGGCGTTCTCCACCAGCTGGTCCAAGGTGGTGTCCAGTGCGCGGGCGAGGGTGACCAGCTGGTCCAGGGCGAGGCGGCGCTGACCGTTCTCGATGCGGCTGAGCGAGGACTGGCTGAGGTTGGCGCGCGTGGCCAGTTCCTCCAGCGACCAGCCCTGCGCGACGCGCAGCGCGCGGATCCGTTTGCGTACGAGGCTGTCCAGCTGCCCATCTTCTTGCGTCATGAGCAACATGGTATGCCCCAGGTGCAATACGGGTTTAGCGTCGCACCCAGACACGCCGTGCGGTGAGCGGCCCCATCCCAGTGACCCGGCGACCGGCCCTGCCCGGGCGCTGATCCCGCATGCCTGCACGCCCTTTCCGGAAGGAAACCATGAGCACCCATCAGCCTTCTCAGGCAGCGGCCGCCACACCGGCAGGCGGCGGGGGCGCGCCGGACGCGCGTCAGCTGCGCGCGGTCCTGACCGCCGTATCGATCGCGCTGATGGCGGTCATCGCCTCGGTGTCCGGGCTGAACGTCGCACAGACCCACATGGCCGTCGAGTGGGGCGCCGCTCAGACCACCGTGCTGTGGATCATCAACGTCTACACCCTCGCCCTGGCCGCCCTGCTGCTGCCGCTCGGTGCGATCGGTGACCGTCTGGGCCGCAAGCCCATGCTGATCACCGGCCTGGTTGTCTTCGGCGCCGCCAGCGTCGTCGCGGGACTCGCCCCGTCCGCCGCGGTGATGATCGGCGCCCGCGCGGCCGCCGGCGTCAGCGCCGCGATGATCATGCCGATCACGCTGGCCGTCATCACCTCCACCTTCCCCGAGGAGCAGCGCGGCAAGGCGATCGGCGTGTGGACCGGCGTCGCCGGGGGCGGCGGCATCCTGGGCATGTTCCTCTCCGCCCTGCTGGTCGACGTCGCCGACTGGCGCTGGCTGTTCGCGCTGCCCGTGGTCCTGGTCGTCATCGCCCTGGCGATGACGCTCACCTTCGTGCCCGACTCCCGCGAACGCTCCGCCCACTCCTTCGACACCCCCGGCGCACTGGTCTCCGTCCTCGCCGTGGCCGGACTCATCTTCGTCCTGCAAGAAGGCCCCGAACGCGGCTGGACCTCCCCCCTCACCCTGGCCGGCCTGGCCGTCGGCGCCCTCGCCGCCGCCGCCTTCATCGCCTGGGAACTGCACCGCCGCGACGCGTCCCTGCTGGACGTACGCCTCTTCCGTGAGCGCGGCCTGGCCGGAGGCTCCGTCACCCTGCTCGTCGTCTTCGGTGTCCAGGCCGGGATCGCCGTCGTCCTCTTCCCGTTCTTCCAGGCCGTCCTCGGCTGGTCCGGACTGCTGTCCACGGCGGCGATGATGCCGATGGCCGTCATGATGATGACCGCCTCGGGCCTGGCCCCGAAGCTGGCCGCCGCGATCGGTGCCCGCTCCGCCATGACCGCCGGCGTCGCCCTGGCCACCCTCGGCCTGGCCCTGATGGCCCTGTTCGTCTCCGTCGACGGCGGCTACCTGTCCGTCCTGGCCGGCATGCTCGCCATGGGCGCCGGCATGGGCCTGTCGATGACACCCTCCACCGAGGCCATCACCAGCTCCCTGCCCCGCGCCAAGCAGGGCGTGGCCTCCGCGCTCAACGACGTCACCCGCGAGTTCGGCACCGCGCTCGGCGTCGCCCTGCTCGGTGCCCTCCTGGCGGGCGGCTACCGCGGCGCCATCGACGGCAGGCTCGACGGCATCCCCCCGGGCGCCGCGGACACCGCCCGCGAGGGCATCGCCAACGCCGTCGAGGTCGCCCCCAGCACCGGCAGCCACGCCCAGGACCTGGTCCAGGCGGCACAGCAGTCCTTCGTGGACGGCTGGCAGCAGGCCATGTCGATCGGCGCCGCCGTCATGACCGCACTGCTCCTCTACGTCGCCCTGCGCGGCCCGGAGAACACCGCACCCCTCCGGCCCGGCGCCGAAGCGGCGGCCCCGAAGACCGGCGTTCCGGAGAACGTCGCTCTGGAGACCGGCGCTCTGGAGAATGTCGCTCTGGAGACTGGCGTTCCGGAGACCGGCGCTCTGGAGGACGTCGCCGCCCGCCGGGGAGACGACCACCACTGACTCACCAGTACGGCCAATTCCAGTCACGCCCCTGCCATATGGCCGGAACTAATGCCATGCTGGCGGCGCGTACCACTCCGCCGCACTGGGCGGAGGAGGCGCACCCGGCCGCGCCCTGCAATCCCCCGGCAGAGCGCGGCCGCGCCGCCCTCCCGGCCCTCCCCACGGGAGGCCAGGCGCATGCCCGCAGGGAGCCTGGCGCTGTCACGCCGGTGGGGCGCCCGGCCGGTGCTCCGTGATCCAGCGGGCCGCCAGGAGACCCGAGGCCGCGGTGAGGACGGCGGCGGCGATGACGGTCGCGTTCAGGCCGAGGGCGTCGGCGAGGACGCCCGCGACCAGGGCGCCGACCGCGTAGCCGACGTCCCGCCAGAACCGGTTCTGGCGGGACGTGCCCAGTGCGTTGGCCCGCCAGGCGGGGTGGGCGTGGTCGGAGACGGACGCGATGAGGGCCGGGTAGACCATGGCGGTGCCCAGGCCGAGGGCGACCGCGGACAGCAGGCCCGCGAGCAGGGGCCGCTCCAGCAGGGCGAGGGCGAGGACGAGTCCGGCGGCCTGGACGAGCATGCCGTGGACGATGAGGGGTTTGCGGCCGACGCGGTCGGCGAGGTGGCCGGTGGGGATCTGGCCGAGGCCCCACAGGATGGGGTAGAGGCCCTTGATCAGGCCGACGGCGGCCAGGCCGAGGCCGTGGTCGGTGAAGAGCAGGGGGAAGACGCCCCAGGTGAGGCCGTCGTTGAGGTTGTTGACCAGCCCGGCCTGGCTGGCGCCGCGCAGCGAGCGGTCGCGCCAGGAGGTGCGCGCGAAGGCGGCCTTGAGGCCGGTGTCCTCACCGGTGGGTAGGGGCCGGGCGTGGTGGGCGAGTTCGAGGGCGACGTGGGCGGCGGTGTCGCGCACGACGAGGGCCAGCGCGAGCCCCGCGGCGACGAAGACGACGCCGATGAGCTCGGGGACGGGGCGCAGCCCGTAGCCGGTGGCGAGGTAGCCGGTGAGCAGGGCGGTCACACCGACCGCGGTGTATCCGGCGGCCTCGTTCAGGCCGGTGGCCAGTCCCCGGCGCGCGGGGCCGACGAGGTCGATCTTCATGTTGACGGTCATCGACCAGGTCAGGCCCTGGTTCAGGCCGAGCAGGACGTTCGCGGCGACGATCCATCCCCACGAGGGCGCCCAGGCGAGCGCGAAGGGGACGGGCACGCCGGTCAGCCATCCGGCCACCAGCAGCTGCTTACGGCGGAAGCGGGCGGTGAGCGCCCCCGCCGCGAGGTTGGTGACGGCCTTGGTCAGGCCGAAGGCGATGATGAACGAGAAGACGGCCAGGTCGCTGGTCAGGCCGAACGTCTCGGAACCGATGAGCGGCACGGTGGTGCGCTCCAGGCCGACCAGCCCGCCGACGCACACGTTGACGATGACCAGCAGCGTGAACTGAAGCCGGTTCTCCCGCAGCCCGAGACGCACGGGCCGCCCGGCGCCGTCCGCCGCAGCAGTGGCGGCCGCGGTGGAGGCGCCGTTCACCGGCGGGCGTCCCGCGTGCCCTGGACGAGCCGCTGGCCCCGCGCGGCGGTGTAATCGGCCGGTCCGCCGTCGAGGACGGCGACATCGGTGCGGCCGGCCCGCTCCAGGACGCTGGCGGCGGTCATGGCCCGCTCGCCGTGCCCGCACGCCACGACCGGACGGTGCGGTGCGTCGGCGACGGCGCCGTGCAGGGCGCCGAGTTCGATGTGCACCGCGCCGGGGACGTGCCCGGCGGCGAACTCCGATGCCTGCCGCACATCGAGGTAAGGGCGGCCCGCGGCACGGTCGGCGGTGAGGAACGCGGTGGCCGTCTGCGGATTGCCGTCGGCGAGCCACGCCTCCATGCCACCGTCGAGGCGGCCGGCGAGACGCTCGTAGCCGATCTTGTACGCCTGCCAGACGATCTCGCCCGGGTCCTGGCCCGCGCCGGTGACGAAGACCAGGGGCGCGGTGTCGGGCAGGAGCCAGCCGAGCCAGGTGGCGAACTGCTCGCGCAGCGGGACGGACAGCGAGCGGGGGATGTGACCGGCGGCGTACTCGGCGGCCGGACGGACATCGACGGCATGACCGCCGTCCGCCACCAGGGCCCGGACCCGCCGCGCGGACAGGGCGGGCAGCACGGGGGCGGCGCTCAGCACCGCCGGGCCGCGCCGGTTGGTCTCGGCGAGACGGTCGAAGTAGGCGGGGTAGGTGCCCAGGCCAGCGAGCAGCCGGGTCACGAAGGTGTCCTCGTCGGGTGCGGCGAGCAGCGGGTTGGCCCGCTTCTGCGCGCCGACGGTGGTGGTGCGCCCGGCGCCGGGCGGGGCGGAGCAGAAGGACCCGGCGCCGTGCGTGGGCCACACCGCGGTCTCGTCGGGAAGTTCCGCCAGCCGCTTCAGCGACCGGTACTGGGCGCGGGCGAGTTCGCCGGTGCGCCCGGGCCCGAGGAGGTCGGTGCGGGCGGCGGAGTCCACGAGCAGCGACCCGCCGGTGAACACCCCGAGCTTGCGGGAGCCGTCCAGCAGCAGGAAGGACAGGTGCTCGTCGGTGTGCCCCGGGGTGGCCAGGGCCCGCAGCGTCAGCCCGCCCAGGTCGACCTCGTCCCCGTCCGCCAGCGCCCGGTGCGCGAAGGCCCGCCGACCGGCCACGGAGGCGAGCACCGTCGCCCCGGTGTCATGGCCGAGCTGTACGGCGCCGGAGAGGAAGTCGGCGTGCAGGTGCGTGTCCGCGGCGAACGCCACGCGCAGCCCCCGCCGCTTGGCGCTCGCGTGCAGGGCGCGCAGGTCACGGCTGGCGTCCACGGCCAGGGCGCGCCCCTCACCGAGGTCGAGCAGGTAGGCACTGTTGCCGAGCCCCTCGTCCAGGAGCGGTATGAGGTGATCGTCCGCAAAGCCCACGGCGTCCTCCCGGATCTCGGAAAACGGGGGCGTGTGGTCACACCCTCCCGACCCGTCTACAATAATCCATGGATTTATGGAGGATGTCTTGTCCAAGATGCCGGAGCACGCGAAGAGCGAGACGAAGAGCGAGACGAAGACGCGGCTGTACGAAGCGTTCGCGGCCAGCGGCAAGGCCCTGGCCAGCGGCAAACGACTGGAACTGCTGGACCTGCTGGCCCAGGGCGAACGCACCGTCGACGCACTCGCCAAGGCGGCCGCGCTGAACCTGACCACCACCTCGGCCCACCTGCAGACCCTCAAACAGGCAGGCCTCGTCGCCACCCGCCGAGAAGGCGTACGCATCCACTACCGGCTGGCCGGCGACGACGTCGCCCAGCTGTTCGCCCTGCTGCGCAAGGTCGCCGAAACCCACCAGGCCACCGTGCCCGCAGCCCGCGACGCCTACCTCGGCGAGGACACCGCCGCCGAGGTCAGCCGCGAGGAACTGCACGCACGCATCACCGCCGGGGACGTCGTCGTACTCGACGTCCGCCCCGCCGAGGAGTACCGCGCCGGACACATCCCCGGCGCCCTCTCCCTCCCCGTCGAGGAACTCGCGGACCGGATCGACGAACTGCCCGAGGACACGGAGATCGTCGTCTACTGCCGCGGCGAGTACTGCGTCCTGGCCTACGACGCCGTACGGCTCCTGACCGCCCGCGGCCGCCGCGCGATCCGCCTGAACGACGGCATGCTGGAGTGGCGCCTGTCCCAACTGCCCGTCGAAGCCTCAGATCTGACGTGACAGTCCCGTCGGCGACCTCCCACCACAGCAGGCACTGACGGGCGGCCGGTCTGCTCGAACTGCAACGCCCCCACTGTGGCCGCCCCGCGCGCCGCCGACGCGACGCGGCCACACTTGACCAACTTCGGCAACCCTCCATCGGCCAGCCCTCGAGGCCGCCCCGCCGGGCACTCGCCCAGGCCCGCACCCCAGCCGCGGACCTGGAGCGGCATCGGCCCAGCGAAACCGTGCTCACCGCCTCCCGCCCGAACCCGACCCGCACGCCCCAGCAGTGAAGAGCCGGAGCGTGGGTGGCCGAAGATGTGCAGGGTACTGTCACCGGCATGCCTCCCGACCTCCCTTCCTGCCGCTGTGTGATCTGCCATGACTACGGTGATCGGGAAGAGGCCGGTCCGATGGACCTGCGGACTGTCGAGCAGGTCAAGGAGCATGGCTGGAGCGTGGTCATGGTGCCGGCGGATGACGAAGGCCCCGGCTTCGCGTACACGATCGGGCTCTGGCACACGCACACGGTTCCTGAGCTTGCCGTGTTCGGACTGGGTATCCAGACGATGCACGTGCTGCTCAACTCCCTCGGCCAGGAGGCCGCGGCCGGGGCTCTGCCGGAGGGCGGCAGGGAATGCCACGGCATCATCGAGGACCATCCGGTCGTCCTGAAACCAGCAGATCTGCGCTGGTACCGGGAGTTCTTCGGGCGTGCGATCTCCTTTTACCGCAGACCTCCGATTCCGGTGCTCCAGGCAGTGTGGCCGGACGCCGACGGTCGCTTCCTCTGGCAGTCGGAGGCCGACCAGCAATACCAGCAGTCTCAACCGCAGTTGTGGCTGAAGCCGACTGAGCACCCGCCGGGGGTATGGACGGCACTCGCGGCTGGTTGAAGGTGCGCAGGGACTCCCCGAAGGGCATGCAGGTCAAGCGGGCACATGCCTTCAAGGACGCCCGAGTTCCAGGGCAGAGTGAGGCCGGCCATGACGGCGTCACGGTCTCGGCCAATGCCGGCGGCGAGGGTGTGGAAGCTGGGCAAGTCGTCCTGTCGGAAGCGTCGAGCCAGTCAGGCAGGCGCTCGCCCTGGCGGCCGGTGAGCATGGCCGCGCAGGACCGGCCGTGCCGGACAAGAGCGTCGGGAGTTCACAGCAGTGCATCCGGACGGCCTTGAGTTGGCGGCGCAGCTGAGGTCTCCATCTGCCTCTGTGGCCCACCGCGGCGGTCGCCGGACAGGGGACGCTCTTCAGCGGGGGACCTTCGACGCCGAAGCGTTCGGTCCGGTGCGCCGCTGCCCTGCTCGGGTGTGAGATCGCAGGCATCAATCTGAGACGGCAGCCGGGCCTGCCTGTGTTCAGGGACACGGCCGGCCCTCGGTTGTCGCCCGGCGCGGGGAGAGTGTTGCCGTGTGCCTCACAGGACAGCGGACGCTGTGCGGGGCGCAGCGGGACCTGTCGCACCGATAGAATCAGTACTACCGTTCTCATCGGTAGTTACATACCGCGACGACGTACGGACAGGAGCCTGGTATGCCGGCAGCAGGGGAGAGCGAACGCGCCCCCAACATCGCCAGAACCGTGTGGGAGGCCGCCGGGGCCCGCGCCAGGTCAGAAGGACTGCCCCTCATCTGGATCATGAGCCGGGCTCTCACCGAGTACGCCGCCGGAACCCTCCCCCTGCCTCGGACCGTTCCCGGCGTACAGGCCGGCGGCCGCCGCGGCCGCAGCGTCTTCGCGACCGATGCCGTATGGTCCGCCGCGGACGCACGGCGCCGGACCGAGAACGTCCGGTCCATGTCCGCACTGTGCGAAACCCTCCTGGCCGCGTACGCCCGCGGTGACATCCACTCCTACGCCCGCATGGTCACCACCGCCCAGCGCGACGCCCTCACCCAGCCGCCGGCCTCCGAGGGTTCCGCGTCCCGGCCCGTAGCCGCCTGACCCGTAGGGTCGCCATCAAGGAGTCCGCCCGATGACCGCCTCCACCATCGGCATGCGGGGATCCGTCCCCCCCATGCCCGAACGCACACCCAAAGCGCTGCGCGCCGCCATCGCGCAGCACACCCCCAAACTCCTGCCCGACTTCGACCGCAACTGGCGCGAGAAGATCGCCGAGACGTACGATCTCGCCCCTGTCCCTGCGTTCATGGCCCGCTGGTGGGCCGAGTTCGCCCTCGCCCGGGACCCCCGGCTGGAGTCCGAGGTGCACCGCCTGGAGGACGAGGCGGCCGCCGCCACGGACAACGCCCGCGCCAAGAGCCTTGTCGAACAGGCCGGACGGCTGCGCCGCGAGGCGAGCAAGGCGGAACCCGGCCAGTGACCTCCGCGTTCATGGGCCCTCCGTGGCAGGCCGACTGGACGAAGGAGGCCGAGGACAACAGAAACGCCCTCCCGTCGGCGGCCCGTGCTCTGGTCGACGCCGCCCGGGCCGAACTCGTCATCGCCCGGGACCCCTACTTCCGGGGCATCGACACGGCCGCTGACCTCCCCGACGGCATGAGCGTCGAGCCCGTCCAGTCCAGCCGCCCCGGTGGCGCCCACGTGCTCTATTTCGACCACGGCCGGGGATGGCTGCGGTATGTCTTCACGCCCCGCACGGCCGACCCTCAGATCGTCATCGACGAGTGCGTGTGGCAGTGACCGCATGTGCGAGTGCCTCCCGTCCGGCTGGCTGGACCCGCCCGCGAGGCATGGTGCAGCCGCGCCCGCCGCGGGCCCACCGGGGAGCCAGTCCACCCGCCGGGAATCGGAGGCCGGGCATGCAACGGCAGTACTCCGGCACCGCCGGGCGAACGGCGGACTACGACCGCCGGCCCTCACCCGTCGACCACACCTGCACTGCCCCACATGGCGTTGCAGACGACAACGTCAGGTCGGCGTCAGTCACTACAAGCGGCGCGGCCACAGTCCCTGAAACTGGTCACCAATCAGCACAAGCACCGTTGCAGTACCAGGACCACAGGCCTGAGGAGGCCGCCGCGGTCACGGCCCCCCGGCGGAACCGGCACCCCTGAGCCGCTCGATCACCCGCCCCAGGGAGACGGTGAAGGCATCGAGCTGCCCGGGAGACATGCCGTCGAACAGCACGGCGGCCAGCCCGTCCCGTCCGCCGCGCAGCTCGGCCGTGAGCGCCCGGCCCGCCGCGCTCAGCGAGACGACCGTCGCCCGCCGGTCGGTCGGGTGGGCCTCACGCACGACCAGCCCGTCCTCCTGCAACGCGTCCAGCAGCCCGGTGACGTTGCGCGGCGTGACCCCCAGCCGGTCGGCCAGCACCCGCTGGGTCATCGGCCCCTGGTGGAACAGCGCCCACAGCACCCCGGCCCGCGCCGTGGTCAGGCCGCGCTCCGCCACCCCGCGCCGCATCATCTCGCCCAGCACCTCGGCCAGCTCGAAGAGCCGGTCCAGTGAGACGCTGGCGGAAACGGGACCCTCCGGCATATCGTGAAGTGACTTCACTATGCAGTACCTCCATACACCAGGTTAGCCCCGGCGCCGCCGCCGGGACGCGGCCGCAGAGGGAGACGCTTCCCATGGGACAGCGCACCAGGCACCCGGTCTTCGCCCGCTTCTACGCGAACCTCGCCGGCCCGGCCCTGGAAAGGGCCGGCGTCACGGAACACCGCCGCCGCCTGCTGTCCGGCCTGTCCGGCGAGGTCATCGAGGTCGGCGCGGGCAACGGACTGAACTTCCCGCACTACCCGCCCGACGTGGCACGCGTGACCGCCGTCGAACCCGAACCACGCCTGCGCGCCCTGGCCGAACACCAGGCCCGCGCCGCCCCCGTCCCCGTACGGACATACGACGCCCGGGCCGAGCACCTGCCCTTCCCCGACGCCTCCTTCGACGCGGCGGTCCTCTGCCTGACCCTGTGCTCCGTGGCCGCCCCGCGGGCGGCCCTCGCCGAACTGCACCGAGTCCTGCGGCCGGGCGGCCAACTGCGGTTCTTCGAACACGTCCAGGCCGACTCACCCGCCATGCGGCGGGTCCAGCGCGTGCTGGACGCCACGCTCTGGCCCCGGCTGATGGGCGGCTGCCACACCGGCCGCGACACCCAGCAGGCCCTCACCGCGTCCGGCTTCACCCTGACCTCCGTCGACCGCTTCCCCTTCCCCGCCACCCGCGTCCCGTCCCCGGCCGCGACCCACATTCTCGGCACCGCCCTACGCCCTGACCTGGAAGGCCCCCGATGACCGCCCCGGACACCCCTGAACCCCCCGCCGCCCCGGCGGAACCCCCCGCCGCGCTGCCCGAACGCCCCGCTACCCCGGCCGAACCCCCCGCCGCGCTGCCGGGGGCACCTCCCGCCGCCCTGGCCGACATGACGGCCGCCCACGCCTCGGTCACCCTGCTGGAACGCCTGGCCGACAAGCTCGGCGGCCGGGCCTCGGTGACCGCCGTCTACGGCGAACCCGTGACCGCCCAGGGCGTCACCGTCATCCCCGTCGCCGAGGTCGGCTTCGGCTTCGGCGCAGGCGCGGGACGCGAGGTCGGCAAGGACAGGACCGGCAAGGACAAGAGCGGCGAGGGCGGGGGAGGAGGCGGCGGAGCGGCGGCCAGACCCGTCGGCTTCATCGAGATCAAGGACGGCACCGCCACGTACAAACCGCTCCGCGACCCCTGGACGGACGTCCTCGTGCCCCTCGCCGCCCTGCTGGCCGCCCTGACCGTCCCCCGGCTCACCCGCCACCTCGCCAGGCGCCGCGCTCACTGAGCGACGAGTGCCGAGGGCCGAGTGCCGAGCGACGAGTGACGAGCGAGACAGCGCAGCGCGCCCCACCCCGCCCCCGCCCGCTGCTACAGTGTTGCCTGATCGATCTCGATCGCAGGATTGTGACTCTCCGAGGTCGCCACCGTCATCGCCCCGCGCGGTGCCACGGCCGGTGGACCGCTTGAGGAGAGGCAAGGCCTGGGTAGCGCCGCGTGCGCGACCCGGGCCTTTTTTGTTGCCCGGATCCGGGCGGGAGAGATCGCGGACCTAGGCAGGACGGCAGGAACCAGCGATGCAAGGACGCATCATGAACACCCCCGAACCGGGGCTCGACGGACTGGCGGAGGCAATCCTCCGCGGCGTCGGCGGACCGGAGAACATCGAGAGCCTCACCCACTGCGCGACGCGGCTGCGTTTCCAGCTCCATGACGGCAGCAAGGTCGACCAGACCGCCCTCGACGCCCTCGACGGCGTCATGGGCACGGTGCCGCAGTCCGGGGACCGCTTCCAGATCGTGATCGGCGGCGCCGTCGCGAACGTCCACTCCACGATCGTCAACCTGCCGTCGATGAGCCGCTCCGGGGCGGCCCGCCCGCAGTCCGACGCGGACGTCAAGGCCGCGGTCCGCGCCAAGGGCCGGGGCCGCTTCGCCTGGCTCGACAACTTCTTCGAGTACCTCTCCGACTCCTTCCGCCCCCTGCTGGGCGTGCTGCTCGGCGCCTCGCTGATCATCGCGATCGCCTCCGTCCTGGACGCCCTGGGCGTGGTCGACTTCCGCGCCGAGGACAAGTCGGCCACCTGGGTGTTCGTCGACGCGATGTGGCGCTCGGTGCTGTACTTCCTGCCGATCATGGTCGCCTACAACGCGGCCAAGAAGCTGAAGATCGACCCCTGGGTCGGCGCCACGGTGATGGCCGCGGTGATGACCCCGAACTTCACCGGCATGCTCAACCCCGACTCCGGCATCCCCGGCGTCACCTGCACCACCAACTCCACGCTGGGCACCCAGCAGTGCGTGGCGGAAGTCTTCGGCCTGCCGCTCCAGCTCAACGACTACGGCGGCCAGGTGTTCGTACCGCTGCTGATGGTCGCTCTGCTCGCCCTGGTCTACAAGGGCCTGCGGCGCGTGTTCCCGGAGAACATCCAGCTGGTCTTCGTGCCGTTCTTCAGCATGCTGATCATGATCCCGGTGACCGCCTTCCTCATCGGCCCCCTGGGGGTCTGGGCCGGCAGCGGCATCGGCGAGGGCCTGGCCTGGCTCAACGACAACGCCCCGATCGTCTTCGCGATCTTCATCCCGCTGCTGTACCCGTTCCTGGTGCCGCTGGGCCTGCACTGGCCGCTGAACGCGCTGATGCTCCAGAACATCAACACCATCGGCTACGACTTCATCCAGGGCCCGATGGGCGCCTGGAACTTCGCCTGCTTCGGCGCGACCGCGGGCGTGCTGCTGCTGTCGATCCGCCACCGCGAGCCGCTGATGCGCCAGACCGCCACCGGCGCCCTGGCCGCGGGCCTGCTCGGCGGCATCTCCGAGCCGTCCCTGTACGGCATCCACCTGCGCTTCAAGCGGATCTACCCGCGCATGCTGGTGGGCTGCCTGGTCGGCGGTGTGATCGTGGGCGTCCTGGGCGGCGTGGACACCGAGGCCTTCGCCTTCACCTCCGTACTGACCATCCCGGTGTTCTCCCCGGTGGGCGTCTACCTCATCGCGATCACGGCGGCCTTCGTCACCGCGATGGTCCTCGTCTACGTCTCCGACTACCGCACCCCCGAGGAGCGCGCCCAGGCCAACGCCGAGCGTGACGCCGCCGAGGCCGCCGCCACCGAGACCCGCACCGGGACCGCGGCGGCCGACGACCGCGAACTGGTCACCGTCGGCGCGGCGGCCGCCGGTGCCCCGGCCACCACCACCGCCACCGCTCCCGTCGTCGCCGCCCCCGCCGGGACGACGGGCACCGGCACCGGCCTCTCCGCCCCCGTCGCGGGCCGCGTGATCGGCCTCGACCAGGTCGAGGACCCGGTCTTCGCCTCCCGCGCGCTAGGCGAGGGCGTGGGCATCGAACCGGCCGACGGCCGCGTCGTCGCTCCCGTCGACGGTGAGCTGATCACGGTCGCGGACACCGGCCACGCCTTCGGCATCCGTACCGCGGACGGCGTCGAGGTGCTCATCCACATCGGCATCGACACCGTACAGATGCGCGGCGAGGGCTTCGACGTGCACGTCACGCCCGGCCAGCACGTCAGCACCGGAGACCTCCTGGCCGAGGTCGACCTCGGCGCCGTACGCGTGGCCAACCACCCGACCGTCACCCTCATGACCGTCCTGAACACCGCCGACCTCACCGCGGTCGAGCCGCACACCGGCCAGGACGTCACCGCCGGCACCCCGGTGGTGACCGTACGGCGGTGACGGCCGCGACCGGTCCGGCGCGCCACCCTCTAGCATGACGGGTGCGCGCCGGACCGGAAGAGGCCGCAGAAGGATGGGGGCACGGACGTGAAGGAGGGGGGCGGCGGTGAAGGTGCTGCGTGTCCTCAACAACAATGTGGTCCTCGCGCGCGACGAGAAGAACCAGGAAGTCATCCTCACCGGACGCGGCATCGGCTTCAGCTCCAGCCAGGGCAAACGCGTCGACCCCGCGCTGGTCAAGCGGGTCTTCGTCCCGGTCGACGGCCGTGACCCCGACCACCTGGCCGAGGCCCTCGCCCTCATCAGCGAGGAGGTCCTCCAGGCCGTCGTGACCGCCCTGCACGAGGTGGGCATCGAGGAACGCGAATCCACCCGCCCCACCCTCGCCATCGCCGTCGCCGACCACATCGCGGGCGCGCTGGAACGGGCCGGGCGGGGCATCGTCGTCGAGTACCCGCTGCGCGCCGAGGTCCAGACCCTGTACGCCGCCGAGTACGCCCAGGCGCAGCGCCTGCTGCGGGCCGTCAACGAGCGCGTGAGCCCGAAGCTGGACGCCTCCGAGGCGACCGCGCTCGCCCTGCACCTGGTCAACGCGGGCTTCGTCTCGGGCGATCTGTCCTTCACGTACACGATGACCGGGGTCATCCAGCAGATGCTCGCCGTGGTCCGCGAACGCTACGGCCTTAACGTCTCCGAGGCGTCCATGAGCGCGGCACGGTTCATCACCCACGTGCGCTACCTCTTCGTACGGATCCAGCAGCGGCGCCAGCTCAAGGGCCAGGAGTCCACGATCGGCAAGGGCATCCGCCAGCACTACCCGGAGGCGACCCGCACCGCGCAGCAGCTGGCGACGATCGTCGAACTGCGCCTGGGCCAGCAGCTGAGCGACGACGAGGTCTCCTACCTGGCCCTCCATGTGGCCCGCATGACGATGGACGCCACCGGCGCCGCCACGTAAGGCCCGTCACGGGCAGGTGGCCGCCGTGTCGATGCGGATGCCCGTCACGGTGTACGCGGAGGAGAAGTACGCGGTCTGGTTGGGCAGGACGCAGAGGTACTCGGTGGCGCCGGTGCTGTGGCGGATGTAGCGCAGGTAGGCCCGGTCGTCGTTGCGGGTGTTGCGGACGTAGTCCGCGCCCCGGCTCTGGGAGCCGAGGTTCTGGTAGGAGCTGGTCACGTCCTGGTACGCGGCCGTGGGGCTGGCGTTGTTCCAGTTGCCGGCCGTGAGATAGAAGCAGACCCGGGGCCAGGCGCATCCGTTGTAGTCGTAGGCCGCGGCGCTGGGCGCCGAGGCCAGGGCCGCGGTGGCGAGGCCGGCAGCCGCCGTTGCGACCACGGCCGTTCGCTTCATCATGTCCATGGCCCAGAAGGCTGCTGCGGGAAGCACCGGCTCGGGAGGGGCTTTCCGGCCACCCGAAACCGAAGCACTGCTACGGGCCACACCCCGACCAGGCCCAACCGCACAGCCACCACACCCGCCCACGGCGTCGTCCCAGCTGGGACACGGCCCGCACGCAGCACGCTCGCCGCCCACACCGGCCCCACAATGGCCAGTCCCGGCCGACGCCGGCGGATGCCCCCTCGCCCTCCCCGGCTTGAGGCCCGCACCCGATCCCGGTCCGCAGGTGTCCCGCCACGGTGACTGTGCGGGCGGCGTCTTGGCAGTTCAGCGAGCGGGACGTCCCGGAAGGCGGCCACTTCCGCGCCGCCTGTGGCCAGGCGCCGCGCCGAACCGCCAGCCTCGTCCCGGACCGGGCCGGTGCGGTCGGTCGCCGACCGCGGCGCACCGGGTCAGCGCGGACGCCAGCGCTGACAGCCCCCGTCACTTATGCCCGACACATCCCCCCTTGAGGAGCCTGATGTCTTCCCACGCGTCCCGGAACAAGCCCCGCGCCCTCGCCGCCTTGGGCGCCCTGGCCGCCGTACTCGCCTGCGGCGTCACCGTCTCACCCGCCGCGAGCGCGGCCGGCGGGTACCCGACCTGCAACACCACCAAGGCCGTCTCGATCACCTCCGCCCACTACGTCACGGTCCCCGCCTACGGCAGCTCCAAGACCCTGACCTGCAACCTGGTGCTCAACCGGACCACGGAGAACCCGGCCGTCAAGGCCCTCCAGCGGAGCCTGAAGAGCTGCGAGGGCTACTCCTACCTCGACGTCGACGGCTTCTACGGCCCGCAGACGTTCCTCGCCGTCGAGGACCTCCAGAAGCGGTACGGGATCTCCGCGGACGGCTACTACGGCCCGCAGACCCGCGACAAGATGAGGCACTACAGCCCCACCCTGGGCTGCGCCCGCATCTGACAGCGCGACTCACCAAATTCGCTGTCCCGCCCGCCCCCTGGGGACACAAGATGGGGCGCATGACCTTGCCCACCCCCGTCCTGCACACCGCTCGCCTGCGACTGCGCCCCTTCACCGACGCCGACGCGGCCCCTCTCTTCGCCCTGCACAGCAGCGCCCACGTGCTGCGCTACTGGGACTCCCCGCCGTGGACCGAACCGGCCCGCGCCGAACGGTTCATCAGGATGTGCCGGAAGATGGCGGATGAGGGCGCCGGGGCGCGGGTGGCCATCGACCGCGCCGCTGACGGGGCCTTCGTCGGCTGGTGCGGTGTGACCGGATGGAACCCGGACCACCGCAGCGCGTCGCTGGGCTACGTCCTCGGCGATGCGATGTGGGGCCACGGCTACGCGACGGAGGCCGCGCACGCCCTGCTGCGGTGGGCCTTCGGCACGCTGGACCTCAATCGCGTGCAGGCCGAGGCCGATACGCGCAACGTGGCATCCGCCCGGGTCCTGGAGAAGCTCGGCTTCGTGCGGGAAGGGACGCTGCGGGAGGACTGCGTCGTGAACGGCGAGGTCTCCGACTCATGGGTGTTCGGCCTGCTCAGGCGGGAGTGGCGGCCGTCGCCCGCGCCGGTTCCCGCCCGCGGACAGCGGCGTTGAGCCTGTCTCGGGCAGAGGCGGCTGCCGGTGACGTTTGCCGCCCCAGCCCCCGGCGGTGGTTCCTTGGTCACCGCCGGGGAAGCACCACCTGCGGAGATGTCGGCCGCACGCGGCTCCGACGCGGCCGAGCTGACGGCCCGGCCGCCCACGGCGCCGCGAGTACGAGAACCGCGCCCCCCAAGGCCCCAGCCTGGCCAGGATCACCGGCTTGGCGTTGACCGCCGGTGGGGGAGTTCCGGGCCTCCTCAAACAATCGCTTGGCTAGCCACATAAGCAGTGCTACTTTTATGTGGCTGGCCACGTAAATGGGCCGGTGGAGCACCCCACTTCGAGGAGAGCAGCCATGAAGGCCATCGTTTTCGACACGTTCGGCGGCACCGAGGTCCTGCACGAGGCGGAGATCGACACCCCCCAGCCCGGCCCCGGCCAAGTCCGTGTGCGCGTCCGGGCCGTCGGCGTCAACCCGGTGGACGGCAAGATCCGCTCCGGCGGTATGGAGGCCGTCTTCCCCACCACCCTCCCCGCCGTGCCCGGCGGCGAGATCGCCGGAGTGGTCGACGCCGTCGGCGAGGGCGTCGACCACCTCAAGGCCGGGGACGAGGTCCTCGGCTGGTCCGACACCGGCTCCTACGCCCAGTACGCCCTGGCCTCCGCGGCCGTCCTCGCACCCAAGCCCGCCGCTCTGGACTGGACGCACGCCGCCGCCCTGCCCGTGGCGACCGACGGCGCCGAGCGCGTCCTGGACCTGCTCGCCGTCACCTCCGGTGAGACGCTGCTGATCCACGGTGCCTCCGGGGCACTGGGCACCATCGCCGTCCAGCTGGCCGTCGCACGCGGCACCCGAGTCATCGGCACCGCGGGCCCGGCCAACCAGGAGTACGTCACTTCCCTCGGCGCCACCGCACTGGTCTACGGCGACAACCTGGTCGAGCGGGTCCGTGAGCTTGCCCCCGAAGGGGTGGACGCCGTCTTCGACGCCGCGGGCAAGGGCGCACTGGAGGACTCCATCACCCTGCGCGGCGGCACGGACCGGATCGTCACCACCGCCGACTTCCGCGCCGCCGAACTCGGCGTCGTCTTCGCCGTGGGCCCCCAGCGCCGCTCCGCCGCCCGCCTCGCAGAGCTGGCCCAGCAGGCCGCCGACGGCACCCTCGTCACCACGATCAGCGCCACCTACCCCCTCTCCGAAGCGGCCAGGGCCCAGCAGGCCAGCGACGCCGGCCACAACCGCGGCAAGATCGTCCTCACCGCCGGCTAGCCCGCCCACCCACGTGCTGCGTGATGAGCAAGCAGCCCGCACCCACGCCGCCGACACCGCGGAGGTCGAGGCGGAGATAGCCGCCCTGTGCCTGGCACGACGGCTGCACCGATGTCGAAGTCGTAGGCGGAGCCGGGGACTTGGGCGCGGACGTGGCGGCCTCCAACCCGACGGACGTCGGCTGGTGATCTAGGGTCGACGGCGTGTTCACCAAGCCCTGCAGCAGATCCAGGCCCGGGCGGACGCGGCCGGCGACATCGACTGGCTGGTCCAGATCGACTCCACCATCGTCCGCGCTCACCAGCACGCCGCCGCCACCGGCCGAAAAGGGGCGGCACCAGCAGGACGAACCGGACGATCACGCCCTCGGCCGATCCCGCGGCGGACTAACGACCAAGATCCACCTCGCCTGCGACGGCCGGGGTCGCCCGCTCGCGATCCTGGTGACGCCCGGCCAACGCCACGACAGTGTCTGCGCACGTCCTCTGCTGGAACGGATCCGGGTTCCGCATACAAGGCTTACAGCTCCCGAGGCTTCCGTTCCTACCTGCGACGACGCGGCATTGCGCACACCATCCCCGAGAAGACTGACCAGCGGTGACACCGGCTGAGGCGCGGTGGCCACGGCGGCCGACCGCCAGGGTTCGACCGGGAGACCTACCGGCGGCGCAACGTGATCGAGCGCTGCTTCAACCGGCTCAAGGGCTTCCGCGGCATCGCTACCAGATACGAGAAGACCGCCACCTCCTGTGAAGCAGCGGTCAGTCTCGCGTCGTTCCTGCTCTGGGCAAGATCCGCTTGAAGACGGACCCTAGTCCCTCACGATGCGCCACCGGTTGTCGGCGGTGCCGTTGTCCGAGTCCTGGACCGCGAACGCGCCCACAGCGGTGGAGTTGTTCGCGATGGCGAGCAGCTTGCCGCTGTGCGAGTTGCGGATCTTGTAGGTTCCGTCTCCCTGGTCGAGCAGCGTCCACCGGTGGTCGGCGGTGCCGTTGTCCGACCACTGCAGGACGGTCGCGCCGTCGGTCGTGGACATGTCCTGGACGCCGAGGACCTTGCCGCTGTGGGCATTGCGGAAGCGGACCGCGTTTCCGTCGGTGATCACCTGCCAGTTGTGGTCCGCGGTGCCTGAGTCGTACCACTGCAGAGCGCGGCCACCGTCGGCGGTCGACATGTCCTGGATGCCCAGGACCAGACCGCTGCCCGCGTTGGCGAGACGGACGGTGCTGCCGCCGGTGTTCCAGTAGACGGTGTAGTTGTGGCCGTGCGCGTCGTGGAACGGGCCCAGGCTGACGGGGGAGCCGTTAGCGGTGGCGGTGAAGGCGAGCGAGCTGCTGCTGGTCCGGGTGATCGAGGACGTGTTCAGCGACGGGAGCGAGCTGAGCGTGGAGTCGCCGTAGTTGCCGGACAGGACCACCGGGCCGTAGGTGATCGCGGCGACGTCCGGGTTGTCGTTGGCCGCTCGCATGACGACCCGCATGGGCAGGCGGACGGTGACCGTGTCACCGGAGGTCCACGAGCGGCTCAGCGTGGCGTATGCGCCGGGCGTGGTGGCGAGGTTCTGCACCGTGCCGTTGACGCTGACAGTCGCCCCGGTGGTCCAGCCCGGGATGCGGATGCGCATCGCCCACGTTCCGCTGACGTTGCCAGTGACCTGCAAGGTCGTGGTGTCACTGTTCGGGTATGACGTGGTCTGGGTGACCGTGATGCCGCGCTCCGACCAGTTGAGCACCGAGGGTACGAACAGGTTCACGATCAGCGTGTTGTCGCTGCGGAAGTAGATGGAGTCCATCAGCCGGGTGTGCATCTCCAGGCCCGTGCCCTGGCAGCACCAGAACGTGCCGTAGTCGGTACTCCAGGTGCCGCCGCCCCACGCCGGGCCCACACCGCGTCGGCCTCCCGGGTTGAGCGGGGTGAAGTAGGTGACGTGGCCGTGGCTGTCGGCCGGGTTCTGCTGGCCGATCATCTGGTTCAGCCACGCCCGCTCGTAGTAGTCGAACAGCTCGGCCCGGCTGGGGTCCAGCGCGAACAACTCCCGGGTCAGGCTCAGCATGTTGAAGGTGTTGCAGCTTTCGCACGTGTCCCGGTTCAGGTAGCCGGAGATGGCGTTCGGAGCGCGGAAGTGCTCTGCCTGGCTGTTGCCGCCGATGGCATAGGTGTGCGTGCCGACGCAGATGTTCCAGGCGTTGGTGGCGATGTCCCGATAGCGGGTCGTGCCGGTGGCCTTGTACTCCCGGGCGGCCCCGATCCACTTGGGTACCTGGGTGTTGGCGTGCAGTCCGTTGAGCTGGTCCTGGTTGGCCGCCAGGGGGTCGAACACCGCGGCGTGGTCAAACCGCCGGGCGACGGTGAGCCACCGCGCGTCGCCTGTCTGCTGGTAGAGATCGGTCAGCACAGCGTTCATGCCGCCGAACTCGGTGCCCAGCATGGCCTGCATCTGCTGGCTGCTCAGGCGGCCGGTGCGCCAGTCGACCCACCCCGCCAGAGCGAGCAGCACGTCCCGGGCCTGTGTGCTGCCGATGTGGCGCCATACGTCCAGCAGGCCGGCGAGGGTCTTGTGGATGGTGTAGTACGGCACGTTGCCGTTACTCAGGGTCCGCTGCTCTAGAGCGGTGAAGTCGGACTCCGGGTAGCCGGAGAGGTAGCCGGCGTTGAAACCGGCGGCGCTGTTGTTGCCCTGGCACTTGGCCAGCTCCGCGACCATGTAGTTCGCCTTGTCCCGGCAGACGGTGTCCCCGGTCACGGCGTACAGCTGGGCCCATGCCGTGAGGAAGTGCCCCTGGGCGTGGGTGCGGAAGGGGAAGTTCGGCGCGTCCCAACCGCCGTTGGTCGCCGCTCCGTTGGTCGACAGCCGGTGGTTGGCGCGGAAGTTGTACAGCAGGCGGTCGACATCGACGAACCGCAGGTAGTTCCGCGTACGGTTCTGGTTGTCGAGCCACCGGCTTGCGGTGAGCTGGACCTGGCCGAGTGTGAAGGGGTGCGCGGAGACCCCGATGTCAGCCCTCGCGGGTGGGACGGCCGCGTAGGCGGGGGACGCGCCGGTGAAGGAGCCGGTGGCAGAGGCGGCGGCGGTGGCCCCGGCTGCTTGAAGGAGGCGCCGTCTGCTGACGGAGGAAGACATCTTGCACCCTTTCGTGACGAGAGAGGGGCCGTCGAAGCTGCCCGAGGGGTGACAGACCGTAACTGTGTCTCACTGGGTGGAGAAGGTGGCGTCGGCCCGGTTGGTCGCCGTGCCGAGCGGCTGGACGTGCGGCAGGTAGTCGTAGTGCCGGAGGTAGCGGCCGGGGAGGCTGTGCGACTCGTAGGAGACGCCGACGGAGTCGGAGATGTCCCGTCGTTCTTCTCCGCCACGCCTCTGGGCATCCGCGCTCTGCAGAGGTTGGTGCCCCGACCGGCGGCCGGGTCGTGCTGCGCCGGGGAGAGGTAGCGGGTGCCGTTGACGGGGAAGGTCGTCGCGTCCGGGGAGAAGGTGTCCAGCGGCAGCGCGATGCGGCTCCTCTCCGTCCAGGCGCCCGTGGATGTACCACTTGCCGTTGATCAAGTGGATCCAGACGGTCGTCCCGGGGACCGACGTGAGGCCCTGTTGGTAGATGTGCGGAGCGGCCCGCTGATCGGCGATGGTGTTCGGGCACGTGACGCCGGGTGACGCGGGCACGGCGGCATGGGCGGTACCGGCCGGGACACCGGTGAAGGCGGCGGCGGCCGAGCCGGTGATCGTGCCGAGGACCGTTCGACGGCCGAGCACAAGTCTCACGGAGTACTCCGTCCGGACCGGTATTTCGAACGTCGTTCGTAAACTCGGCCAGAACATAGATCCTGCACCTGCCCGGGTCAACGCTTCTGTCACAAAAGGCGGCTGGAGGTCTCGAAGGCGACGGTCCTGGCGTCCGGCATCGGCCGGTGGGCGTATCAACGCAGCCTGATCTGGTATCCCGCACAGCTCTGACAGCGAGTTGACTTCCGAAGTGGCGGCTTCGCGGCCGTACATCTCAGGGGGCGCGGGGAACTAAGACCGTGTCCTATGTGGTGAGGCGGATGAGTCGCTTGTAGCAGCACAGGGCGGCGGCGAGTCCGAGAAAGGCCAGGTAGCTGCGGGGATTGCGTTCGTAGCGAGGGCTCAGGCGGCGGTAGCCGGACAGCCAGGACATCGTCCGCTCGATGCCCCGGCGGCGTCGTACTAATCGCTTGCTGGACTCGATGCCCTTGCGGCGATGCGCACTCCGATGCGCTTGCTCTGGAGCCATCTGCGCAGGTCGGCCCAGTCGTAGGCTTTGTCGGCGTGCAGGCGCTGGGGCGTGAAGTACCGGCTGCGATGGGGGTCGTGTCTCGTGTGGTGACCCTCCACCATGGGCTTCAGTCCTTCGCTGTCGTGGGTGTTACCCGCGGAGACGCCGACGAGGAGGGGCAGGCCGTTCGCGTCCGGCAGGACGTGCATTTCGGAACCCGGCTTGCCCCGGTCCACGGGGCTCGGACCTGTGTGTTCGCCCCTTTCTTGGCCCGGACATGGGCGGTGTCGAGCACGACGCGGGTGACGTCGATGAGGCCGGCGTCGTCAAGCCGGTGCAGCACGGCCTCGTGCAGCCGGCCCCAGACACCGGCTCTCGACCAGATCAGGAACCGCCGATGAGCGGTCGACTTCGATATCCCGAAGCACGGCGGCAGAGCTCGCCAGGCGCAGCCGGACACCAGCACGTAGACAATCGCGGCGAACAGCGTCTCATCAGGGATGTCCTGCGTTCCACCGCCCTGCGGCCGCACCTTCGACGGCGGGATCAGCGGCTTCGCGATCTCCCACAACCCGTCCGGAACAATCCAACTCCACGTACCCCGCCCCATGTCGAGCTCGGACGCCTCACCACATAGGACACGGTCTAGTGCAAGCGGTACGGCGAAGGGTGGCCAGGTGAGGCACTCGGCCTCGAATTGGCCGCACGGCGACCCGAGAAGTTCTACCGGCGGTAGAATCAGCGGTATGAGCAAGCCGACGAGCATCAAGACCAGCGAGAAGGTGCGTGACCGGCTGCGCGTCCTCGCCGAGGAGCGCGGCACCACCATCACGGAGCTGCTGGAGGACCTCGCTGCCCGGGAGCTGACGGCCGCCGAGCGGCAGCAGCGCGCGCGGGAGGCCGCCCAGGAACTCGGCATCGAGTACACCGAGCAGGTCGAGCAGGCCGGCCAGGACGCCTGGGCGAAGATCCGCGCCCACCAGGGCGGCGCCGTCGCATGAACGTGACGGCCGTACTGGACCACACCACGCTCGCCGCCCTGTACCGGGCGGATCCGTTCTTCACCGGCCTGTACATCGAAGCCTCCCGTGGCACCGGCCGCGTCCTGATCCCGTCGCTGTCCGTCCTCGCTGCCGAGCGTCAGCTGGCGGGTGCGGGCAAGCACGCCGCATCCCTGCGGTTCGCGGAGAACGTGCCGTTCAGCACGGCCCACGCCGTGGAGGCGATGAGCTGGCCGAGCGTGAAGTGGCCGGTGGCCCACGCTGCGGCGATCGCCTGGCAGGCGACCAGACAGGGCGATCCCCTCACGGTGCTCTCCCTCGAGCCGGAGTCGTACGCCGGAACCGGCATCACCCCGCTGAACCCCACCTGAACCCACCGTCCCGACTGGCGCTACGCGTGGGTATTCTCAGCGTGAGCTGCGCAGATGGGCGCGGCGGGCGGTGACCAGCCCCCCCGCCGGTACGGCGTACCCGAGCAGGAAGCCGTCGGACTCGCCCGTCCGGTGAATCCCGGTCGGCCGGGCGCCGTCGTCCTGGTCGCCACCGTGATCCTGGCTGACGCCGTCCCAGCCACCACCCGCCCGGCCTGCCCCGCACGGATGTGCGAGTGGTCCAGGGCGCCTTGGCCGTCAGCGGCCCCGGGCGCGGCGTCCGTGACCTGCTCGCCGCCTGGCGCGACGACGGCTGCTCCCGCGTCCGGGAGCGGTTCCGGCGAGCCGCCGGCGAAGGTGAACTGCCCTGGGCCCGAGTTCGCGTGATGCCCCGCCCCTGGTGGCGGCGGCGGCTACTTGATCTCGAGGCTGTCCGGCTTGCCGGTGAGGTCACCGCCGGGGGACCACCCCCTGCTCGATCATGCTGGCGGCGGTGTCGAGGACGGCGTCGGACGGTGGCCGGGAGGTCCAGCCCAGTTCCTTCTGCGCCTTGGCCGCGCTGCTGCGGTCCATGCGCCCCCAGAAGGTGAGTGCCAGGCGGCTGCTCGGGTCGACGCGGGAGACGGCCCACATCAGCCAGTACGGCATCGTGCCCGTGGCGATCCGGTAGCCGCGCGGCCGGTAGCGGCCGGCCAGCACCTGCGCCATCTCGCGGGCCCACATGAACTGCCCGGCGGCGATGTACCGGTTGCCCGCCGCGGAGGGCGTCTCCATGGCGAGCCGGTGCAGACGGGCCAGGTCCCGCACGTCCACGATGTCCCAGCCGATCTTCGGCAGGAGCGGCAGCGTGCCCCGCATGATCCGCCGGATCAGCTCCACCGAGGTGTTGACGTCGGCGTTGAGCAGCGGCCCGAGCACGGTGCTCGGATTGAGGACGACCAGCTCCAGCTCGGTCTCGCGGGCGAAGTCCCACGCCGCCTTCTCGGCCAGCGTCTTGCTCCTGGCGTACGGGCCTGCCGTGCTCAGGTCGCTCCAGTCGGTCTCGGTGAAGACGCGGCCGTCGTCGTGCCCGTGGTGCACGGCGGCCCCCGACGAGGTCAGCACCACGCGGCGGACGGTGGTGCTGGCCCGGGCGGCCCGCAGCACCCGCAGGGTGCCGTCGACCGCGGGGCGGATCACCTCGTCCTCGTCGCGCGGGACGCGGGTGGGGAACGGCGATGCCACGTGCCAGACGTACCCGCACCCCTCGGCCGCCTCGGCCCAGCCGGCGTCACCGGTCAGGTCGGCCTCGACGAACTCCAGTTCGCCGCCCATCCGCCCGGCCAGCGCGCGCAGACGGGCGACGTCGGCGGTGCGCAGGTCGCGCACGGTGCCGCGTACGCCGTAGCCGTGGGCCAGGAGTTCGGCCACGCAGTGTCCGGCGAGGTATCCGGTGGCCCCGGTGATCAGGACTTTCATGGGCGCGCCTCGTCCTCGGCGTCGTCCTGCACCAACGTCCCGGAACCAGCCCGCAGGAAGGCCTGGCCGAAGCCTTCCACGCCAGCCGCAGCCTGATTGACGACGTCCGGCGATGGCTGTCCACAACCGACGTCCGCACCCACATCCCATGAACGCCCCAAGGGCACCCGCCTGGACCCGCCTGGACCCGCCTGGACCCGGCCTGGTACAGCGGGTCACTGAGCCTCCCCACGGCGGGGCTCCGGCAGCCGCGCGCCGTGTGCGCCACCACCTCAGCGGGAGGGCGGCGGCCGGCTCCCCGGCCGCCCGCCACCACCACGCTTCGACAAGACGACCGGGAAACCGGCGACAACCGCTTCCGCACCCTCACCGCCCCGGCGATTCCTCCTCCGCCAGCCCCATGTGCGCCGCCAGCGCGGACGCCAGCGAGGCGATCGTCGGATGCTGCCAGACGAAGTTGCTCGCCAGCCGCACCGCCAGGTCGGTGTCCAGACGGATCCGCAGCTCCGTGGCGAGCAGGGAGTCAAACCCCAGCGACTTCAACGGAGTCTGCGGGTCGAGCGCGGCCCCACCGGTGCGCAGGATCGCCCGGATGTGACCGGTCAGATAGTCCTCCAGCGCCCGCTGCCGGGGCATCCCCGCGGGCATCGCCTCGATCCGCGCCCGGATGTCCGCACCCCCACCGGCCGCCACCCGCTCCTCCTGCTCCTTCTCCTGCCCGGCACCGTCCGGCGCCAGCAGGGCGAAGAGACTGGATGCGGCCGCCGCCCCCGGAATCCACGTCTCAGGCGGCCCGGGAATGACCGCCGTCCGTACCCGCCGGTGCGCCACCAGACAGTGCAGCGCCTTGAGCCCCTCACCCGTGGGAATGGTCTCGTAGCCGCGCTCGGCGAAGTCCGTGGCCCGCCCCGTCTCCCCCCACGGCCCCCACCCCACCGCCAGCGTCGGCAACCCGTTGCGGGAACGCCAGGCCGCGAACGCGTCGAGCCACGCGTTGGCCGCCGCGTACGTCCCCTGCCCGGCATTGCCCAGCAGCGCACTCATGGACGAGTACAGGACGAACCAGTCCAGCTCCTGACCGTCCGTGGCCCGGTGCAGATTCCACGCACCGCCCACCTTCGGCGCCCACACCCGCCGCAGCTGACGGTCGGTGACCCCGGCCAGCGCCGCGTCGTCGAGGACCATCGCACAGTGCACCACCCCCCGCAGCCGCACACCGCCCTCCGTCGCCGCGCCCACCAGCCGCTCGGCGGTGCCCCGCTGGGAGATGTCCCCGAGCACCACCGTGGTCTCGGCCGCCAGGTCACCGATCTCCCGGGCCGCCTCCAGCGACGGAGGCCTGCGCCCGTTCAGCACGATCCGGGCGGCCCCCTGCCCGGCCAGCCACCGCGCGGTCGCCAGCCCCAGCCCGCCCAGCCCCCCGGTGACGATGTAGGCGCCGTCCTCGCGCACCACCGGCAGCCCGCCGGGCACCACCGCCGTCGTCTCGCCCTCCTCGGGCACCGTCAGCACGATCTTGCCCGTGTGACCGGCACGCGCCATGAGCCGGAACGCCTCCACCGCCCGCTCCCACGGGTACTCCGTACACAGCAGCGGCTTCAGCCGCCCGGCCGCGACATGGTCCATGACCTCACGCAGCAGCGTCGCCAGCAACTGCGGCCTGCGGTTTTGCAGTTCGATGAGATCTACGGTGCTGAAGCTGATGTTGTGCCGCAGCAGCCCCAGCCTCAACGCGGCATCGGCCATGATGTCGCGCACCCCCAGCTCCACGAACCGCCCGAACGGGCGCAGACACTCAAGCCCGGCCCGCACCGCGGGACCACTGAGCGAGTTCAGTACGACATCCACCCCCTCCCCGTCGGTGGCCAGCCGCACCTGCTCGGCGAAGTCCAGCGTCCGCGAGTCCATCACGCACCGGATGCCCATCGCGCGCAGCTGATGCCGCTTGTCCTCGGAACCGGCCGTGGCCAGCACCTCCGCACCCAGCAGCCGCGCCACCGCGATCGCGGCCCGCCCGGTGCCCCCCGTGGCCGAGTGGATCAGCACCCGCTCACCCGCCTCCAGCCGCGCCACATGCCGCAGCGCGTACCAGGCGGTCAGATACGCCGTGGGCAGCCCCGCGGCGGCCACCGGCGTCACCTTAGGCGGCAGCGCGGCCACCGCCGTACCCGGCACGGTCACGAACGAGCCGAACGCACCGCCCTCCAGCGCGACGGCCAGGACCGCGTCCCCCGGCCGCACATGGGACACCCCCGCCCCCACCGCACTGACGACGCCCGCGCACTCGAACCCGATACGCCCCCCGGCCTGCGGATCGGAACCGAGCATCCCCAACGAGGTCAGCACATCACGGAAGTTGACCCCGGCCGCCCTGACCCGCACCTCCACCTCACCCGGGCCGGGCCCGCGCCGCTCGGCCACCACCGGCTCCAGACTGTCCAGATCACCCAGCCGCCCCGCCCGCAGCCGCACCCCGTCCCTTCCGAACCGCACCGTCCGCGTCGCACGCGACTGCGTCTCGGCCGCGGTGAGGGGAGCACGGTCCAAACGCGCCACAAAACGCGTCCCGCCCCGCAGCGCCACCTCGTCCTCCGGCGCGTTTGCCAGCAACTCCTCCGCCAGCGCCCGCAGCCCGTCCTCATCCAGTTCCCCGTCGACCAGGGTGGGCCGCAGCCCGGGCCGCTCCACCGCCACCACCCGCGTCACCCCGCGCACCGCCCCCAGCGCGGGCCGCCCGCTCTCCTGCCCGTCCACCGCGAACGCCCGCCCGGTGACCGTGTACAGACGCCACGTGCCGCGCTCCTCATCAGCGGCCTGCGCCAGCGCCAGCAACCGCCGCGCACGCTGCTGCGCGCCCTCGGTGGGATCACCGTCCCCCGCCGCCCCGCACAGCAGGACGACCGCACGCCAGGAACCCTCCCCGCCGGCCAGGTAGTGGCCGAACGTCTGGGCCAGGGACGCCAGATCACCCGAGTCCAGCGGCACGTTCCGCGCCTCGGCCCGTGCTCCGGAGGCGCGCAGAACGTCCGCCAGGGCCTCGGCCCGGCCGTCGCCCTCGCCGAGCACCAGCCAGTTCCCGGCCGCCGCCGGGGCGGTCCGGGGCCGCCGGGCGCGGTGCCAGCCCAGCTCCAGGAACCACCGGTCCACCGTCCGGTCCTCGGCGCCCGCGCCACGCAGGAAGCGCACGTCGTCCAGGGCGAGGACCAGACGGCCCCGCGCGTCCAGCGCCCGCACACTGCCCGCCAGCGTCGTCTCACCCGCCTCGGTGACCAGCGCATGCGCGTGCACGGCCTGCTCCACATCGCCCAGGACCCGCACGGCACCGACCCCGACCGGCAGGATCGGCGCGGGCGCGCTCTGCGAACCCGCCCCCGCGACCAGCAGTTGCAGACACAGATCGACCAGCACCGGATGCACGCTCAGCGCGGCGCCGGGCGTGCGCGCCGCCTCCGGCAGGTGGATGTCGGCCCAGAAGCTGTTGCGCTGGCTGGTGGTGCGCAGCGCGGTGATACCGGTGAACGCCGGCCCGTGCTCCAGGCCGCAGCCCCGCAGACCGGCGTAGAGCCGGGCGGGCTCCAGGGCGACGGGATGCTTGCGGTGCAGGTCGGCCACGGACGCGGCCCGCTCCCGCCCCGAGGGCAGCGCGCGCCGCGCGACGGCCGAGCCGTACAGCTGCCACGTACCGTCCTGGGCCCGCGCATGGATCTCACAGGCCGCCTGGTCGCCGCCGGTGAGGGTGACGGTGGTACTCACGTCCACCTCGCCGTCCAGCCGCAGCAGATCGTGGAAGGAGACGTCGACGAGGTCCACCTCGGTGGCCGTAGCGCCGAGCGCGCCGAGGGCCGCGGTGTGCAGCACCGCGCAGAAACCCGCCCCCGGAAGGACCGGGGCGCCGTGCACCCGGTGGTCGTCCAGCCAGGGCAGGTGCCGCACGGGCGCGGTGGCGTGCCAGCAGTGCCGCACCGGATCACCCGGCACCTCGGTGCGCAGACCCGGCAGCGCCGCCCCCTCACCCGGCGAGGACGAAGCGGCCTGCCTGGCCCCGGCCGTCTCCTGCTGCCCGGCGGCGTCGGCCGGCGGGCCCACGGCCCAGTGCCGGGTGCGGTCGTAGGTGAGGGTCGGCACGTCCGCCAGCACCCCCTCACCGCAGACCGGTGTCCAGTCCACGGTGCCGCCATGGCAGTGCAGGGCGGCGAGCTGCGTACGGAAGGTGGCCACCTCGTCCTGACCGCGCCGCAGCGTGGGCAGCACGACCGCGTCGGGGACCGTCTCGGCCAGACTGTCCGCCAGGGACCGGCCGACCACCGGGTGCGGCGAGATCTCGGTGTAGAGCTCATGCCGGTCCGCGGCGGCCGCGGCCACCGCGGTGTGGAAACGCACCGGCCGGCGCAGGTTGTCACACCAGTACGCGGCATCCAGCAGCGGACTGTTGCGGGGGTCCTCGCTCACCGTGGAGTAGAACGGGACCTGCGGCGCCCGGGGCGCGAGCCCCGCCAGCGACTGCCGCAGCTCACCCAGCAACGGGTCGACATGCGCACTGTGCGAGGCGACGTCCACCGCGATCGGCACCGCCGCCACCCCGCCCTCCTCCCACCGCGCCACCAGGTCGGCGACCTGGTCGGCGTCCCCCGAGACCACCGTGGTCCCCGGGGATGCCAGCACCGCCACCGACACCCCGTCCGCACCGGCCTCGGCCAGCGCCGCCTGCACCGCCTGGCGGCCCAGACCGACACTGGCCATCGCACCCCGGCCCGCGACCCGCTCCAGCAGCGCCGAACGCCGGCAGATCACCCGCACCCCGTCGGCCAGACTCAGCGCCCCAGCCACCACCGCCGCCGCCACCTCACCCATGGAATGCCCGATGACCGCCGCGGGCCGCACCCCGTGCGCCTGCCACGCCGCCGCCAGCGCCACCTGGAGCGCGAAGAGCACCGGCTGGATCCGCCCGCACCCGGCCACCGGCATCCCGGTGCGCACCACATCCAGCACGCAAAAGCCCGCCTCGCTGCGGATCAGGGCGTCCGCCTCGGTCAGCGCCTTGGCGAACGCCCGGTCCCGGGCCAGCAGTTCACGGCCCATGCCCGGCCACTGCGAGCCCTGCCCGGAGAACACCCACACGGGCTGACGCGGGGCGGTGACATCGGCCGCCCGGGACACCACACCCGCCGCGGGCAGCCCGTCGGCGAACAGCCGCAGCGCCTCCGCCGTCTCCGCCCGGGACCGGGCCACGACCGCCAGCCGCCCCCTCCCCGGACCGCGGCGCAGCGCCAGCGTGTGCGCGACGTCCCGCAGCGCGACCTTGCTGCCGTCCCCCTCCAGCCAGTCGGCCAGCCTTCTGGCAGCCTCCGGCAGCACCCGGTGCGACCCGGCGCCCAGCAGGATCACCTCGGGCGGCGCGGTCCGCGGCCGGCGAGGCGCGGGCACGGCACCGCGGCGGGCGGTGCGCGGCGGCTCCTGGAGGATCACGTGCGCGTTGGTGCCGGAGAAACCGAACGAGGACACCGCGGCGTACCGCACCGGCTCCTTCTCGGGCCACGGCGTGTTCCGCACCGGCACGAACAGGCGGCTGTCCGCCGCGGTGATGGCCGGATTGAACGAGGAGAAGTGCAAGTTGGGCGGGATGCTGCCGTGCTGCACACACAGCACGGCCTTGATCAGCCCGGTGATCCCGGCCGCCGGCTCCAGATGGCCCAGGTTCGTCTTGACCGAGCCCAGCGCACAGGGCGAAAGACCGGTGCCGTACACGGCGGCCAGCGAGGCGAACTCCACCGGGTCGCCCACCGGGGTGCCCGTGCCGTGCGCCTCGACCAGCGAGATCCGCGCCGGGTCGACACCGGCCCGCTTCAGCGCGGTGCGGTAGAGGGCCTGCTGGGCGGCGGCGGACGGGGCGGCCAGACCGTCGGAGCGGCCGTCCTGGTTGACCGCACTCCCGCGGACGACGGCGAGGATGCGGTCCCCGTCCCTGCGGGCGTCCGGCAGACGCTTCAGGGCGACGGCCCCGCACCCCTCACCGCGCACGAAACCGTCCGCCGCGGCGTCGAAGGTGTGGCAGCACCCGGTGGGGGAGAGCATGCCCATCCGGGCGAAGGACCGGGTGATGCGCGGGGCGAGCATGAGCGTGACCCCGGCCGCGAGCGCCAGGTCGCACTCCTGGCGGCCCAGCGCCTCACAGGCCAGGTGGAAGGCGACCAGCGACGACGAGCACGCCGTGTCCAGCGCGATGCTCGGGCCGTGCAGGCCCAGCAGGTAGGAGATCCGCCCTACGGCGACACAGTGGCCGTTGGTCAGGATCGACCCCTCCAGCTCCCCGGGACGGCCGGCGAGCTGGTCCATGTAGTCGGTGTAGCTCAGCCCGGTGTAGACCCCGGTCGTGGAGCCCGCCAGCCGTCCCGGCGGCAGCCCCGCGTGCTCCAGCGCCTCCCATACGACCTCCAGCAGCAGCCGGTGCTGGGGATCGAGGACGTCGGCCTCACGCCCGGAGACTCCGAAGAAGTCCGCGTCGAAGCGGGAGACGTCCGCCAGATAGCCGCCCTTCAGCGGCGCCGGAGGCCCCCCGGAGGCGGAGCCCGCCTCGCCAACGGCCGTCTCCCGCCCGGCCGGGGGAGGGCCGACCGCGTCGCGCCCCTCCACCAGCAGACGCCACAGTGCGGCCGGGGAGTCCACGTCGCCGGGAAGGCGGCAGCCCATCCCGATGACGGCGATGGGCACGTTCACCGGCTGGGGGCCGTTTTTGCCGTGGGCCACAGAAGTCTCCTTGTCGTCCGGGGGTGCGAAGCGTCATCCGGTGGGGTGTGTGCGGGAACGCGCGGCAGCGCGCGGTGAAGCGGGGCGGCGGGCGGGTGCCGCGGGGCGCCGGCCCCGCTTCTCAGATGTCGGGGGAGCCCAGCAGGATCGCGCTCTTCACCCCGCCGACCTGGTAGTTGAAGCTGAACGCGTAGTCGAAGTCGAGCGGCCGCGGCACCGACCCCGGCACCGGATCGAAGGGCAGGCCCTCGGCGGGCAGCTCGCAGTTGGTGGTCGGACACACCTGCCCGTGACCCATCATCAGCAGCGTCAGCGCCACCCCGAGACACCCGGCCGGAGCGCCGTTGTGACCGAAGCAGCCCTCCTGCGACGACATCAGCACCTCACCCGCGGCCGAGCCGTACAGCTCCCTGACCGCGTTCGCCTCGAACGCGGTCACGACCCCGTTGCCGTCGCTGCCGCCGTGGATGTACGGCACCTGCCCGATCTCCCAGGTGTCACCCAGGCACCCCCGCACCGCCGCCACCAGCGCCTTGCCCGTCTCGTCGCAGGCCAGCGGGTTCGCCAGCCCGTCCCGGGTGGTGACCTGCGACAGCACCTGCCCGTACAGGCGCGCGTCCCGCCTGAAGGCGTGCTCCCTGCTCTCGATGACGACCGTCGCGGACCCCTCGCCGTGGTTGATGCACTCGGCACGCTGGTCGTAGGGCCGCATCAGGGCGTCGAACGACGGCAGCAGACTGGGCATGTCCGTCGACCGCATGGCGTCGTAGGCCTGCTGGGCCCCGCTCAGCAGCCGCTGGATGTTGCGGATCATGGTGACGCTGAAGACGTCCACCCCGGTCACCACGACGATGTCCGCCTCACCCGAGGCGATCATGCCCAGCGCGTTGCCGATCTGCAGGGCCGAGGAGGCACAGCCGCACGACACCGTGAAGGTGGCGGCCCTGGACCGGGTGAGCGCCCCCTGCACCAGGGCGACGTCCGAGGGGGTCACGGCCTGCTCCGCCGCCACGAACATCTCCAGCGCCTCGGCGACCGGATACGCCGCCGGATCGGCCCGCAGCACCGCCAGGTAGCTGTCGATGTTGGCGTCCACCCCGCCACGGCCCACCAGGAGGGCGGCCTCCTCCAGATCGCGCCGCACATCCAGCCCGGCGTCCAGGCACGCCTGCGCCAGCGACACCAGCCCGAAGCGGTGGGCGTCGGTGTAGTGACGCGAGAAGAACTCGGGAATACCCGGAACGCGTTCGGCGAACGCCTCCTCGGACAGATTGACACTGCCGTAGTAGACGCCCTTCTTGACCAGACAGGACGTTCCGCTGGAGGCGACCTCCCAGAGGTCCTCGGCGGTGAACACCGGGTCCTGCGGTCCGGGAAGGCACAGCCCGATCCCCGTGACGACGGCGTCCCGCGCCCGTACACCAGTGCGCCGCCTCATGAGGCTGCCGCCCGCGGCGAAAAGTCGATCATAGAAATTTCCCTAAGGATCAGATGTGGATTATTCGGCCACATAGGTGCGGCGGCACCAGCGGTAGACGGGCATCCGCTCGCCCTGGTGGTGGGTGTAGGAGCCCGAGAACTCAAAATGTTCATAAGCATTCCCGCACAGAATTTTCACCTTGGGTTCGGACTCCACGGACGAGACATCCCATACGGCGGGAACCTCGGCCCAGTCCGGACCCCCGGAAAGCATCACTCGGACCGTTCTCGGCATTTTCGGCTCCGGCGGTAGTGCGAGGACTTCCCCTCCGCGTCGTCGAACGAAAAGAAGAAGGGTGACGGAAACAGACACCGGTACACCGTGAGAAAGGACCGGCACAGCGAATCGAAGAAATCCGAAACCAGCATGATGTCCTGTCAGGTTCGACGGAAGACGGCTTCTCGTAGGCAGCGCACCCCCCGACGGCGCGAAAGCGCGGACAAAGGGCGGACGAAGGGGGAGACCCGCACAGCGCCCGCACCGCAAGGGCAGGGGAGCCGGGGCCCGGCACTCACCCTCGGCAGTGAGTGCCGGGCGCCCGTACCGCCCGCCGGACGAGAGGGGGGAGACCGCCCGGCAGGCGGCTGGCCGGGGACCGGCAGGACATCAGGCGTCCGCCGGCCGCCCGGACCGGGTGGTGGTCAGGACGCGTGGGCGAGAGCCTGACTGATCGCCGACGCGGCGGCCTGCTCGGCCCCCAGCCCCGCGGTCGTGGCACCGAGCAGGTTGTACACCAGCGCGGTCGCGTTGGCGGCGGTGGCCGCGAGGACATTGGTCCCCACCACCTGGGGCTGGCCCTGGCAGTTGCCGATCGCCGACACCAGGTGGGTGGCGGTGGCCAGGTTGTGGTTGCGCGCGCCCGACGGGTCGTTGGCCTGGCTGGCCGCGATGGCCGCGTTGTTGGACGCCTGCGCCGCCTGAAGGTCGGAGACGCACGTCGAGGCGGCCTGGGCGGGGGCGGAGGCCGAGACGGACTCCGCGGGAGCCGCCGCGGCCAGCGGGGCGACCCCCGCGACCACACCCGCCGCCATGACGGCGGTCACGGTCGCGGCGGCAAGACGAGAACGAAACATGTTGACACTCCCTGAAAAGGTAGTAAGAGCAGATTGATCACGACGCCGGCCACAGCGCCCTCCGTCACGGGGAGCTGGCTGCCTGGGGAACGTGAACGCGGCCTGGCCGCTGGGGTGTCTGCGTGCTGGGAGTGACGACCGGAGCGGATAGCTGTCACGTTCCCGGAAAGGGATGGGCAACCCGCCGGTTCGTAATCAAGTAATGCGGCACGTACAACTCGTATCTCAAGAGGCCCAATGCCCGCGTCACTCGATCGGAGTACAGCACCAGCCGCGAATCCCCCTGCATGACGGCCGCCCTCACCGCCGCCGGACCGGCGGCCACCCACCCCCGGCCAGGACCCGTCACGGTGGCCGAAACACGCCGCCCGATCTTTCGTTTCGACCGGGGAAATCGGGGCAATGAAATGGTCGGTATCCCGGGCCGTATTCAGCCCTCGCCGGGCCCCGATATCAGAAACACCACAGACGGTCCACCCCCGCCTAACCGGCAAAACGCGCCATGTGACCACCGCGTTTTAGAGCATCAAAGGAAATGCTATTATCACTCGCGCTTACGCCGTTTGGGTGTTGCTTCTCCGGTATGTGTTGCCGCCATATGCCAACCCAGCGATAACAGTTACGTCCAACGGTGGGCTGCCCGTCCTCTCCGGGGAAGCGGTGTCCGGGATTTTGCGCGCCGGCAGAAACGCCGGCCGCCGAACCGCGGGCCGCCGCGATGGGCACCCCGCGAGAGGAGTTGGACCGTCAGCCGGCGTCGGCCGGCGCCGGCTGACGCCTGCCCAACTCCATGCTGCCTTGTACCAGGGGGGCGACAGGCGGACCAACCAGCTGCGCGATGCCACCGCGCCTGCCGAACGACCGGCCGCACGCCCCGCCGGCACTCTCGCTGTTGACTGCACCCTCACAGCACCAGGAGAGACCCAGACATGTTGACGACCAATCAAGACATGTTGAGCGAACCAGCATGCATCCGGATCGTCCTTTCCCCCCAGGACATCGAGCAGTGGCCCGACAGGCCCCCAGACCACCCCCCACCCCCCCTCTGGCCCCGATCCCGCTCCCTGACCGTCCGCCTCCCCGCAGTCGACCGGGCCGTCCCCATCTGCCGCTCCCTCACACGGTTATGGCTCGACCAGCAGCACGTCCGAGAAGACAGCGTCCGCCACACCGCCCTGCTGGTCACCACCGAACTCGCCACCAACGCCATCCTCCACACCGACAGCACCGTCATCACCACCCACCTGCGCCGAAACCGCAGCCACCTGCGCATCCAAGTACGCGACCAGGGAACCGCCCCCGAAGACCGACAGCACTGGCACCACACCTCCGGCTTCGGCCGCGGCCTGGGAATCGTCGCCCGCTGCGCCCGCGCCCTTGGCACCCACGTCGCCGACGACGGCTCCCGGACGATCTGGGCGACGGTCTCCCTGCGCCGCTGAGAAACAACTCCCCTTGTCGGGCACACGCATCCGGCGGGCATCCTGCCCGCCGGACGCCCGCCGTTGCCCACACACCCCCAAGCCCGCCCGCCGCCAGCCCCCCCCGGCTCTCAGCGGACGTCGACGTTGTTGTGGATGTCTCCCACCCCGAACCCGAACACACCGCCGCAGGCCAGCAGACACACATCCGGCAGCCCCAGCAACGGCGGCGCTGACGGCGAGGACCCGGACGGCGACACCTGCACCGTCACCGTGCCATGGGACGCATCGCACGCGCCGTTGCCGTTGTAGGCGGCGGTGACGGTGTGACTGCCCGACGTGGCGAACGTCGCCCGGTACGCCGCCACCCCACCGGCCACCGGCACGGTCTCCAGCAGTTCATCGCCGTCGAAGAACGACACACCCAGCCCGCCGCCCGGATCCGAGCCGCAGCTCACCGCGGCCGTCAGCTGGACGGCACTGCCCACCGCGGCCGACATCGGCGAAGCGGTGAGGGTGGTGGAGGACGGGGCGGCCACGGCCGACGAGGCCGCCGCCAGCACGAGCGCCAGCGCCGCCGGGGCGACGGCCCCCAGACCACCGATACGTCTGCCATGTCTGCGCTGCATACGCGACTCCAGAAAATGCGGGGGGAATATTCCAAGCCGATGGCGTCCACGCTAGGCCCCCCGACACCCCCTCCGCCGCTCACCGCCCGCACCGGTGCGTCTACCCGGTCCAGCCGAACAGACCGATCGTGTGAGAAACCCGGCACCGACAGCCCGTGCCACCAGCCCAGCCGCCCCAGCCCGTGCCACCAGCCCGGCCGCCGCAGCACCCCCTAGATCTCCGGAGCCGCCAGGCGCTGGAACACCACCGCGCCCGACGTACCCCCCGCCGTCGTCACCCGCACGGCGACCCCACCCACCGGCCCCGCCCCGATCGTCGCGATCACCTGGGTGTCCGAGAGCACCGTGAACGCCACCGGCACCCCGTCCGCGGTGACACCGGTCGTCCCCGCCAGCCCGCTGCCCGTCAACGTCACCACCGTGACGCTCGCCGCAGGCCCGCCCGACGGCGACAGACCACTCAGCACCGGCCCACTCACATAGGCGTAGGCGAGCGGATTGCTGACCCCACCCGGCGTCACCACGCTCACCTGCACCTGCCCGGTCCCCGGCGGCGCCTGAGCCACCAGCTCCGTGTCCGAGACGACACTGAACCCCGCCGACACCGCCCCGAACCGCACCTCACTCGCCTGGGACAGCCCCGACCCCGTCAACACCACCGACTCCCCGCCACCCGTCCCCCCGACGCCCGGAGCAAGCGCCGTGAGCACCGGCACCGCCGCATAGAAGAAGTACGACTGCGGCGAGGCGGCACTGGTCCCCGCGGGCGTCGTCACCCGCACCGGCACCGACCCCGCCACCCCCGGCGGCGACACCGCGGTGATCACACTCCCGGACACGACCTCGAACGACGCCGCATCAACCGCACCGAACCGGACCTGCGTGGCACCGAGGAAGGAACTTCCCGTCACGGTCACCACCGTGCCCCCGCTGGCCGGACCCCCCGACGGCGACAGACCGGTCACCGCCGGAACGGAGGCCACCGTATAGGTGAAGTAGACCGAGACGTTGCTGGAACCGGTGGGAGAAGTCACCCACACCGGTACCGACCCCGAACTGCCCGGCGGCGCCACCGCGTTGATCCGCGTCGACGACACCACCGTGAAGGACGCGCTCGCAAAACCGAAACGCACGGTGGTGGCCCCCGTCAGCCCCGTACCGGTAATGACGACGGCCGTACCGCCGGACACAGGACCCTGCGCGGGACTGATGGAACTGACCACGGGCGGCATGAGTGCCTCCAGGAACGAAGAAGCCGACGGGCACGCGAGACCGACACCAAAAGCGGCCCACGTCATTTCCGGAACAAGAAAGAAAGGAAGGAGACCCCTGGCCCCAACGGGCAACAGACAACGGGCAACAACGGCCCACCGGTTGGCCCCGCCCCCAGTGACCCACACACCCACCCCGCCAACAAGACCACCCACCCAGGGACACCCAAATGGCCTAAGCACACCGAAGCCCCACCGACACCCACCACCCCCACACCCCACTACTCCATTCGAGTGACGCCAGACGAGCGCCGCTTGTCCCTCCCACCGCCCCATGGGTGACTGAAGTAACCAATCGGCGGGCCGCCCATCCCCAGCCGACAACGGCGGACCAGGCCGCACCGGGCCCCCAACCCCACCCTCCTCGCAGCGAGATGCTCAAACACGCCCCGCGAAGACGGAACACGGACCCACCGCGCCAGACCCCGCCGCCAGCACCCCTTCCCACACGTTCGAGCAGAGGACTGTTGTCATGCCCGTCTCTCCCAACCAGGGTTCCACCGGCGGCGGCACGCTGGTCACCATCACGGGAACCAACCTCGCCAACACCACCAAGGTCTCCTTCGGCACCAAGCTCGCCACCAACATCACCCAGGTCTCCCCGACCCAGGTCACCGCCGTGTCCCCCTCCGGCACCGGCACCGTCGGCATCACCGTCACCACACCCGGCGGCACCAGCAACCCCGTGCCCTTCTTCTACGTCGGCGCGCCCTTCAAGTCATCCCTCGACACCACCGCCGGACCCCTGGCCGGCGGCAACACCATCACCCTCACCGGCACCGGCCTGTCCACCGCCACCAGCGTGTCCTTCGGCAGCGAGACAGCCACCCCCACCATCAACTCCGACAGCTCCCTCAGCGTGACCGTCCCCGCAGGCGCCGCCGTCGGCCCCGTCCCCGTCTCCGTCACCACCGCCGGCGGCACCAACAACGGCCTCTCCTACACCTACCTCGACGCCCCCACCATCGCCACACTCACCCCCACCTCCGGCCCCGCCTCCGGCGGCACCGCCGTCACCATCACCGGCACCGAACTCGACACCACCGACTCGGTCACCTTCGGCGGCACCCCCGCCCCCTTCGCCATCATCAACGCCACCACCCTCTCCGCCGTCACCCCACCCGGCACCGCCGGAACCGCCGACGTCGTCGTCACCAACCCCGCCGGCTCCGACACCGCAGTCGCCGCCTTCACCTACGTCGCCGGCCCCGGCATCTGACCCACACCCCCGGATGACCGGACCCACCCCCCGGGTCCGGTCATTCGCCACACCGAAACACACCACATACGTGTGTCCCGCGCGCCCCCCGCCAACCCACCCACAGTGCCAAACACACCACACCCGGCACCCGAACCCCTCACCGAGATGAGAAGTAGAATGTGAAGCCCCATGCGAGGCACCCGTGAAGAGAATGAGGGGATCGTGGACTTCGACGCAGTGGACGCCCTGCTCGCCTCGGTGACCATCGACGACGGCCTGCCCCCACCCCCCGAACGCAAACAACTCCGCCGCAAAGCCCGGCTCAACCAGACCCAGGTCGCCCAAGCCGTCGGAGTCAGCCGAGAAACCGTCAGCGCCTGGGAAGCCGGCCGCTGGGAACCAACCGGCGACGCCCGCACCAAATACCGACGCCTCCTCGACGGCCTCAAAGCCAAACTGACCAACACCCCACCCCCCACCCCCACCACCGAACAACCACACCCCAACGTCCCCGACCGCCTCACCACACCAGCCCCCTGCGTCC
>NZ_JAGPXL010000128.1 GCF_018070565.1 Streptomyces sp. B93 | reverse complement strand
GCTCGGCGCCCTCCTCGGCACACCCCTGGGCACGGTCGCCGTCGACGCGGACAACAGGGTTCTCCTGAGCACCGGTTCCGCCTCCCGGGCCGCCGACGAGCTGGCCGCGCTCAGCCTGACCTCGCCGACGGGCAGCGTCGTCACACTGGAGGGGGGCGACCTGAGCGCCGTACGCATTCCCAGCCCCGGACTGGTCATCGACCGCGGGCCGACCGAAGGCACCGTGGCACCGGCGACGGTCATCCTCGCCATCGACACGTCCGTCGACAACGCCACCACCGACGCGCTCATCAGACGCCAACTGGCCCTGATCGGCGGCACGTTGCTGGCCCTGCTGGGCCTGTCCGTCGTCGTGCTGCGGCTCGGGATGCTCCCGCTGGTCCGCATGGCCCGCAGCGCCGACGCCATCGCCGCGGGCTCCCTGACCGAACGCCTTCCCACGCACCGCAACGGCAGCGAAGCCGACCTGCTCGCCAAGGCCGTGAACCGGGCCTTCGACGCCCAGGCCCGCGCGGAAGCGACCGTCCGCTCCCTGGCCGCCGACACCTCCC
>NZ_JAGPXL010000127.1 GCF_018070565.1 Streptomyces sp. B93 | reverse complement strand
GGAAGGGACGGACATGACGGAACCCCTGCCCGTGATCATCTCCGGTGACGGGTCCGCCGAGATCGAGGGCGTACCGGTACCGGTGGTACCCGGTGAACCGGTCGACGTGGCCATCCTGGACACCCTGCACGGCTACGCCCGCAGCCGCGACGCCCCCGTCACCGCCTCCATCACCGACCCCGACGCGGGCTACACCGCCCTCATCCGCGTCGACCCGGACGGCTCCAGCACCCTGCTGGAACAACACCGCGACGACGAAGACGACGACGAAGACGACGACGAAGACGACGCTCCCAGCGAGCCGGGCACGCCCGCCGCACCCGCCGCACCCGCCGCACCCGCCGTCGAGGTCCCCCGCCGCAAGGCCGTACCCCAGTCCGACGACGAGTACCAGCCACCCGGCCTCCTCCAACGCCCCCTCGTCCTGGGAAGCGTCGGCGTCACCGTCGCCGTACTCGTCATCGGCACCCTCGTCGCCCTGGGCACCACCAGCTCCGCCGACAACCACCAACAGACCGCCGACACCGCCCCCACCCCCGTCGACCTCCAGCCCACCCCACCCACCGGCTACATCAGCGTCACCCCCACCCTCTCCTCCCGCACCCTCCCAC
>NZ_JAGPXL010000126.1 GCF_018070565.1 Streptomyces sp. B93 | reverse complement strand
GCACCCCCCAGCCCCGCCGGGCACCGGCACACACCACCACCCAGCCCGGCACGGACACCACCCTGCAAGGACACCGCACACCCCACACTAACAAACCGCTTGGGCGGTTTCATATATGCAGGACCCAATCCATGCACCCCCCACCCACACAACCGCCCCACCACCCCACTTCACCGGCAGCCCGGCGGCACCGGCACACTCCCCGCCCCCGCGGCTGGGGATGGGGGATGACCGCAACGTCGCCGCCAGGCTGCGGGTGCTCGCTGCCGATCGTGTCCAGACAGTCCGGGCAGGCCGCGACAATCTCCTTCGCCGGCTTCGGCTTCGTCGAGACGTCCTCGCCGTCCTCGTCGTCTTCGCCGTCTTCGCCGTCTTCACCGAGCTTTCGTCCGCGGCCCAGGGCGATCCCGTCAGCCGCTCTGCGACCGGAGCCGGTGCGGGCCCGATCAGACGAACCTCCTCTGCACTCCACACACCGCTCCTGACGGGCTAGTCACCCGCTTCCACGGTGATCACCGTCCCGGCCTGGCTTAGACGTCATCTCATTTGGATCGGTAGCCTATCGGTCGTGGTTTCGATCGTTGAGCGGCTGGTGCCGGATGAGTTGTGGGAGCTGTTCCAGCGGGTGGTCCCGGAGGCTCCCTCGCGGCCTCAG
>NZ_JAGPXL010000125.1 GCF_018070565.1 Streptomyces sp. B93 | reverse complement strand
CCCTCAAAGAGGGCAGCGAGGAATACCTCGACTCCGAGAAGTACCAGCTCAAACCACGCGACTGGGACACGGCCGAACACGAGGGCCGCACCATCACCCCCCTCATCACCCGCCTCAACACCATCCGCAGGCAGAACCCGGCCCTGCGGCAGCTGCGCGACCTCCACTTCCACCACGCGGACCAGGAAGCGGTGATCGCGTACAGCAAGCGATCCGGATCGAACACGGTTCTCGTGGTCGTCAACCTCGACCCTCACCACACCCAGGAAGCCACGGTCTCGTTGGACATGCCGCAACTCGGCCTCGAATGGCACGAGTCGGTGCCGGTGCGCGACCAGCTCACCGGCGAGACCTATCACTGGGGCAGGGCCAACTATGTGCGCCTTGAGCCGGGCCGTCGGCCCGCGCACGTCTTCACCGTCCTGCGACCGTCCAACCCGCAGATCGGAGGGTCACCCATCACATGATCGTCAACGAGCCCGTCCAGGACACCTTCGAGGACACGCCCGCCAAGGACCGGGACCCCGACTGGTTCAAACGCGCCGTCTTCTACGAAGTCCTCGTCCGCTCGTACCAGGACAGCAACGGCGACGGCATCGGCGACCTCAGGGGCCTGACCGCCAAGCTGGACTACATCCAGTGGCTGGGCGTGGACTGCCTCTGGCTGCCGCCGTTCTTCAAGTCCCCGCTGCGCGACGGCGGCTACGACGTCTCCGACTACACCGCCGTCCTGCCCGAGTTCGGTGACCTCGCCGACTTCGTCGAGTTCGTCGACG
>NZ_JAGPXL010000124.1 GCF_018070565.1 Streptomyces sp. B93 | reverse complement strand
GATCACCGACGGGGTGCCGCAGCCCTGGCTGACGGTCGGCAACAACTCCACCGCCTACGGCACCACGCGTACGGCGCTGAAGTTCCCCGACCTGGACATCCCCAGCTCGGCCCGGGTCCTGGACGCCTCCGTCCGGCTGTGGGGCACCCAGACGACCACCGGGGCCTCCGGCGCGGTCTACGAGATGCGCCCGCTGACCCGTGACTTCGACGAGGCCACCGCCACCTGGACCAAGGCCGACGCCACCACCAACTGGACGACCGCGGGCGGCGACTACGGCACCGCTGTCTCGGACACCGTCCCGGCGATGAGCAACGACCCGTCGCGCCAGGACTGGAGCGCCACCAGCCTGGTCCAGGACTGGGTGCGCGACCCCGGCAGCGACCGGGGTGTGCTGCTGAAGATGCAGGACGAGTCGGTTCAGCAGGAGCGGACGGTGTTCCTGTCGTCCGAGGCGGGCGAGAAGCGGCTGCGTCCGCGCATGGTCGTGACGTACATCGACGCGACCACCGCCTCGACGTACCACGCGCCGAAGACTCCGGCGCGGATGACCCCGAACTCCGACTACAGCGTGGAGTTCACGCTCACCAACACCACCGACACCGTGTGGCGGGCCGCCGACCGGGCGCTGTCCTACACCTGGGCGCTGCCCGACGGCACCGACGTCACCACCGGCGGCAACCAGGCCCGGACGGCCCTGCCCAAGGACGTCGTCCCCGGTGACACGGTCACCGTCCAGGCGCAGGTGAAGACGCCGATCAACTCGGCGTCCGGCAACAAGCGCACCGACTAC
>NZ_JAGPXL010000123.1 GCF_018070565.1 Streptomyces sp. B93 | reverse complement strand
GATCACCGACGGGGTGCCGCAGCCCTGGCTGACGGTCGGCAACAACTCCACCGCCTACGGCACCACGCGTACGGCGCTGAAGTTCCCCGACCTGGACATCCCCAGCTCGGCCCGGGTCCTGGACGCCACCCTGCGGCTGTGGAGCACGCAGACGACCACCGGGGCCTCCGGCGCGGTCTACGAGATGCGCCCGCTGACCCGTGACTTCGACGAGGCCACCGCCACCTGGACCAAGGCCAACGCCTCCACCAACTGGACGACTCCCGGTGGTGACTTCGGCACAGCGGTCTCCGACACGGTCCCGGCCATGAGCAACGACCCCGCCCGCCAGGACTGGAACGCCACCAGCCTGGTGCAGAACTGGGTCAGCGGCTCGGCGACCCAGCGCGGCGTCCTGCTGAAGATGCAGGACGAAACGGTTCAGCAGGAGCGGACGGTGTTCCTCTCCTCCGAGGCGGGCGAGAAGCGGCTGCGTCCGCGCATGGTCGTGACGTACACCGACGCGACCACTGCCTCGACCTACCACGCGCCGAAGACTCCGGCGCGGATGACCCCGAACTCCGACTACAGCGTGGAGTTCACGCTCACCAACACCACCGACACCGTGTGGCGGGCCGCCGACCGGGCGCTGTCCTACACCTGGGCACTGCCCGACGGCACCGACGCCACCACCGGCGGCAACCAGGCCCGGACGGCCCTGCCCAAGGACGTCGTCCCCGGTGACACGGTCACCGTCCAGGCGCAGGTGAAGACGCCGATCAACTCGGCGTCCGGCAACAAGCGCACCGACTAC
>NZ_JAGPXL010000122.1 GCF_018070565.1 Streptomyces sp. B93 | reverse complement strand
GACTTGATGTGGTCGTAGATCTTGGAGTTGGTCAGGTGGGAGCCGGTGACCTTGGCGCCGCTGTCGTCGATGTACTCGTACGACGCGTCGCCCTTCTTGTAGTAGTCGACGGTCAGGGACTGACGGCCGGCCGGGTCGGTGATGTACGTGAGGAACTTGGTGGGCTTGTTGTTGGACTTGCGCTCCTCGTAGGTGTACGTCTGCGTGTTGCCGTCGTTGTCGACGACCGACGTCAGGTAGCCGTCGCAGCCGAAGAGGAAGCGGGTGCCGTCCGGGCGCAGCAGTGTCCAGGCGTCCGGGACCGGGTCCTTGTCCGGGGTACAGTCCAGGCCCGCCTTCGCGGTGAGACGGAAGTGGACGCCCGCGGGCGCCTTCCACGTGCCGTCGGCCTGCTTGCGGAAGACGTGCGTGGTGCCGTCACCGTCCGGGAGGCGGACCTCGGTCGGGTTCGGATTGGGGTGGAAGTCCAGCGGCGCACCCAACCGCAGCGGACCCGCCGCCTGCCCGGACCAGCCACCGCCGAGGACGGTGTCGGAGGTGTCGAGCGAGTTGTAGGCGATGCGGAAGAAGGTGTTGACCCCGCGGCCCGGGTTGTTGACGGCGTTGTACGACCAGACGCTGTTGCCGGCCGCCAGGTTGTTCATCACCGTCGAGCCGGCGCCGGTGTTCTTGCCGGTGTAGGCGTAGAACTTCTCCAGGCCCAGGGTGTTGGAGGTGGGGTCCTCGACCGCGACGTTCTGCTTCAGGCCGGGGATGCCTCCGGTGCCCTCGGAGAGCCAGGTGCCGGTGGTGGTGTCGAGCAGGTCCCAGGTCAGGACGTAGTCGGTGCGCTTGTTGCCGGACGCCGAGTTGATCGGCGTCTTCACCTGCGCCTGGACGGTGACCGTGTCACCGGGGACGACGTCCTTGGGCAGGGCCGTCCGGGCCTGGTTGCCGCCGGTGGTG
>NZ_JAGPXL010000121.1 GCF_018070565.1 Streptomyces sp. B93 | reverse complement strand
CTAGGGTCTGTTGCGAAAGTGGATCTTGTTCGTTGATGATCACGTCCTGTGGGACGTGGGGATCTGACGAACGGCCAGTGGGCCCGGCTTGAGCCTTTGCTGCCGACGGGCATCAAGCCGGGTCGGCCGCAGGTGTGGACGCGGCGGCAGCTGATAGACGGCATACGGTGGCGGACCCGGACCGGTGCCCCGTGGCGTGACGTGCCCGAGCGTTATGGGCCGTGGGACCGGGTCTATGACCTGTTCCGGCGCTGGCAGCGGGACGGCACCTGGGCGAGGATTCTCACTCAGCTCCAGGCCGAGGCGGACGCGAAGGGCCTGATCACCTGGGAGGTCAACGTCGACTCCACTGTCTGCCGGGCCCACCAGCACGCCGCCGGAGCGGCGAAAAAGGGGACCTCCAGAAGGAGCCGCCCGGCGGGATCTTCGCCGAGCCGGCCGACCACGGTCTCGGGCGATCCCGTGGCGGACTGACCAGCAAGATCCACCTCGCGGTCGAGCAGGGGCAAAAGCCCTTGTCCGTCGTGATCACGGCCGGGCAGCGGGGCGATTCCCCGCAGTTCGAGCCGGTCCTGGAAGCCATCCGGGTTCCCCGGCTGGGGCTCGGCAGGCCGCGCAAGCGCCCGGACCGGGTCCGGGCCGACAAGGCGTACGACTCGCGCAGCAATCGCTCCTACCTGCGCAGACGCGGGATCAAGGCCACCATCCCGGTTCCGGCGGACCGTGTCCGCAACCGCCTCAAGCGCGGATCGCGTGGCGGGCGGCCACCGACGTTCGACAAGGACGACTACAAGCAGCGGCACGCGGTCGAGTGCGGGATCAACCGGCTCAAGCGCCACCGGGCCGTCGCCACCCGCTACGACAAACTCGCCGTCCGCTACGAAGCGACCGTGCTGATCGCAGCCATCAACGAGTGGCTGTGACCAGCACTTTCACAACAGGCCCTAG
>NZ_JAGPXL010000120.1 GCF_018070565.1 Streptomyces sp. B93 | reverse complement strand
GTGCTCATCGACACCTACGGCCGGGTGGCCACCGACCTGAGGGTCTCGCTGACCGACCGGTGCAACCTGCGCTGCACGTACTGCATGCCGGAGGAAGGCCTTCAGTGGCTGGCCAAGCCGGATCTCCTCACGGACGACGAGATCGTGCGGCTGATCGACATCGCGGTCAGCTCGCTGGGCGTGCGGGAGGTGCGGTTCACCGGCGGTGAGCCGCTGCTGCGGCCCGGTCTGGTGGGCATCGTGGAGCGGGTGGCGGCGCTGGAGCCGCGTCCGCAGATGTCCCTGACGACCAACGGCATCGGCCTCAAGCGCACCGCGTCCGCGCTGAAGGCGGCGGGCCTCGACCGGGTGAACGTGTCGCTGGACACCCTGCGCCCGGAGGTCTTCAAGGCGCTCACCCGCCGCGACCGCCACCGCGACGTGCTGGAGGGCCTGTACGCGGCCCGTGCGGCGGGCCTCACCCCGGTCAAGGTCAACTCGGTGCTGATGCCGGGGCTGAACGAGGACGAGGCGCCCGAACTGCTGGCCTGGGCGGTGGAGCACGACTACGAGCTGCGCTTCATCGAGCAGATGCCGCTGGACGCGCAGCACGGCTGGAAGCGCGAGGGGATGATCACCGCCGGGGACATCCTGGCCTCGCTGCGGACCCGTTTCGAGCTGACCGCCGAGGGCTCCGAGGAGCGGGGCTCGGCCCCGGCGGAGCGCTGGCTGGTCGACGGCGGTCCGCACCGGGTGGGAGTGATCGCCTCGGTGACCCGCCCGTTCTGCCGGGCCTGCGACCGCACCCGGCTGACCGCCGACGGACAGGTCCGCACCTGTCTGTTCGCCACCGAGGAGACCGACCTCAGGGCCGCCCTGCGCTCGGACGCGCCGGACGAGGAGATCGCCCGGATCTGGAAGCTGGCGATGTGGGGGAAGAAGGCGGGCGCGGGGCTGGACGACCCGGCCTTCGTCCAGCCGGACCGCCCGATGTCCGCCATCGGCGGCTGAC